>NZ_CP061320.1:34585-723398 GCF_018688495.1 Polynucleobacter sp. Adler-ghost | reverse complement strand
AGCAGTAAAAGTTATCGGAACTTCATTATTCGCGCTGAATTTTGGGCTGAATCCAACACCAATAGTGGAATTTTTATTCGCTGCCAAGATCCCAATAAAGTCACCGCTGGAAATGCTTATGAAATTAATATCTGGGATACCCGTCCGGGACAGGAGTACTCCACCGGAGCCATTGTTGATATTGCCAAGGTCAACCCAATTCACAAAGCAGGTGGGCGCTGGAACACCATGGAAATTACGGCCAACGGACCTCAGCTCAAAGTAATGATGAATGGGGTGCTTACCGTTACAGATGCCAGGGATAGCAAGTTCTCCGAGGGGCCCATTGCCCTTCAGTCTGCTGGCGGCATCATCAAATTTAGGAAACTACAAATCAAGCCAATCTAGATCATCTCTAGACAGATCCATCAAAGTAGCCACCTCAAATGAGGTGGCTCTTTTTTACCTAAGCAGGTGGAAACCCAACCTTTTGTTGCCAGCTATTATTAAACACATGAATGACCGGCTTTTCATAGACGCCTGCTTTAGTGAATGGCTCATCTGCTAGCCAAGCTTCAACATCTGCCTTACTAGGAAAATCCATCGCCAACAGACTACCCACTGTTGTTTTGCCATCTTCTGATGTAAGTGGACCAGCAAAGGCCATCTTATCTGCGAACTGACCCAAATAAGCGCGATGCTCTGGTCGCACTTGAATACGCAATTCTGCAGTACCAGGACGATCCATTAAAAGGATTGCAAAGATCATGTTTACTCCTCATTAGCTCTAAAACATCCATCTTACGGCAAGCAGAAAAAGAAAAACCGCCCGAAGGCGGTTTCTCGTGCAATGCTATTAAAACGAATTAAGCAGCTTTACGGCTTTTGGTAGCTGGCTTAGCTACTGCGTATTGGCCTTGAAAGTTAGCCATTGCAGCATCAACACTTTTCTCAAAGTTTGCGAAAGCATCAGTTGCTGAAGCGCGAACTTGGTCAAACTGTTGGAGTGAAGTTTCAAATACAGTTTTGAATGCAGATACAAATGCCTCAGAACCAGCAGGAGCTGTCTTAGTAGCTTCTTTAACAAACTTCACCATATCGGCACGTGCGTCATCAATAGATGCATCAACTACATGAGCAACTTCTTTGTTGCTGTTACGCACAACTTTGTTTACTTTAGCTTGGTAAGCAGCAGCGTACTTAGCAGCTTCTTGTGCAGTTTCAGGCTGAGCCAATTTTGCCAACTGTTGGGCATCTTTAATTGCCAACAATTGAGCGCTTGCATCTTGAGCAACTACTAAAGCATCTTTAGCGGCAGCTTGGTTGATTTCAGCTAATTCTTTTGCGCTTTCAACAGCTACTTGAGCCAAGAACTTTGCATTTTCAACAGCCTTAGTTTGAGCTTGTGTGAGTTGGTCGTTTAATTGATTCTGGAACATGGTGTTTTCCTAACTTTTTAAAATTGATAAAATTTATTGCGATGCACCATTGTAAAAAGTTTTTTATTGCAGTGCAAGATTTATTTGCGGCAATGCAACAGAAACACCAAAAACCCCTTTTTTTTGATTAAAAACAGAGGGTTGAGTATCTAAATCATTCCGGTGAAAGTGGTGATTTCAGGTAAAAAGCAAGAAAAAAGAAAGAAAAAACCACCCGAAGGTGGCTTCAAACTACTGGCGGAAGAGGCGTCTTAACATCTCTATAGGTCAAATTAGACGCCATGAGAGCATGCTGTACCCTCATATAACTCCTGGCTTCCGTGTTTATTTGGCTAAATATTCATGAATTAATCCATGAATATGCATTAGTATATATGACGGTATGAAGCCGTCTTCGTGAATCCAAGCTGTTATGGGCATGGATTTTGGTAACTATTTTGGTAACGGAGATGAACATGGCAACAAAGCTAGATACACAAACAATTAAAAACCTTAAAAAGCCGGGGAGATATACCGACGCTTTAGCAATGGGTTTGCATTTATGGGTAAAAGACAGCAACAAAAAGTATTGGATCTATAGATACACCATGGATGGTAAGCAAAGGAACATTGGTCTTGGACCCTACCCTGATGTTGGGCTAGCCGATGCTCGAATAAAGGCTATCGAAGCAAAGAAGAAGGTTGTGAACGGTATTGACCCAAAACCACACAAAGAAACAAGAATTGAAATGGAGAAACAGAAAGCCACATTCTCCGAGTTTGCAAAGCAATTCATAGAAACTAAAAGCTCTGAGTGGACCAATACAAAACACCGGCTTCAATGGGAGTTCACGATTGAGGAATACGCAAACCCAGTAATTGGTAATCTAAAGCTTGATCAGATTACCACCGAAGATATTTTGAAGATTCTGTCACCAATATGGGCCAAGAAGACGGAAACAGCCACGAGGTTGCGTGGGCGCATTGAGCTGATATTAGCAGCAGCTACAACACGAAGGCTAAGAAGTGGCTTGAATCCAGCCCAGTGGAAAGGTCATTTAGAAACAGTATTAGCCAAGCCCAACAAAATCAAAAAAGTGAAACACCATGCTGCCCTCCCCTTTGATGAAATTCCAGAGTTCATGGAACAACTTAGAGAGATGGGAACGATGGCCGCATTAGCGTTGGAATTTTGCATATTGAATGCGTCACGTACTGGCGAAGTAATTGGCGGGAAGCGCAACGAAGTTTCTGAATCTGTTTGGATAATTCCTGGAGAAAGAATGAAAGCCAAAAGGGAGCATAGGGTCCCATTGTGTGAGAGATCTATTCAGATATTGAAAATATCTGAATTGTTGGACCCTGACAGCGAGTATTTATTCTCAAGGAAAACGAAACCCCTTTCGAATATGGCCATGACGATGGTGATTAGAAGACTCAAAAAGAAAGTAACAGTACATGGCTTCAGATCAACCTTCAGGGATTGGGTGTCAGAAAGGACTGATCATTCATCAGAGGTTGCAGAAATGTCACTAGCCCATGCCATTTCAAACAAAGTAGAAGCAGCCTACCGTAGAGGTGATCTTATTGACAAAAGGAGGGCCCTTCTTACTGATTGGGAAAACTATTGCAAGTTACAAGGAAATTTAATTACATCTCAAAGCGAAATTGAGGCTGAAGGAGAAATTTATGCTTAATGAATGGGAAGCTGATGTAGATCCAACGGATGACTCATCAACTGAAAGATTATTTGCGCCATCAGATCGTGATGCCCTTCACCATTTAATCAACGACAAACTTAGAAAACTAGGCGGCCTTAAAGATGCCGTTGAAAAGGCAAAAAAGAAAAGGGCGCTGAATGGTCCTCAAAAAACGGCATTACTTGACTTACAGCAACGAGTAGGTAATTTAGAAATGCTACAAAGCCCTAACGAACCATTCAAGAGATTTAATGATTTCAGCCAAAGGAAAATAGTCCAAGCTGACATAGAAAAAATCTATGGTAACGGTTTGACACCAAAGCAAATGACCCTTCTTATTGATGCAGAGGTAGAAAGGAAAATTTGCTATCAGGTAATTCGTTTTTATGAAAAAGAATTGTCGACCGTACAAGATACCTATACAGAGCTCTTAAACAATCACTCTAAAGGGGTTACGGAGAGACTAAAAGGCAGACAGAAAAATATTAAAGAGAATGAAAAAATTCTCATGGGCTGCCTACAAAAAGCCAAAACGCTCATCCAGGGCAAACGTTGGAAGAAGACGGATTACCCAATTTTTAGAGATCTAGCCAAACAAGATGAATTTAAACCCGCATTTATACCCCTACCAAGGGTAGCCGGTCCCAATAAGGACATGTCAGAGGAAGAGCGTACAAAGTTTAGGGAGTCCAATAAACGCACTACCTGGACTGAATCTTACTTGCGCAATTTCTTTCATCAACGTACAGGCCTTGATCCTACAACGAAAAAGGAGAAATCATGAATTCAACGATGAAAAAGCATAAGTATATGCAGGTGAAACCAAATAGACGAAAGGAAATATATGCAAACACCTAGCAAGCTAATTCGTATTGGAGCAGTCTCAAGCATTACTACCCTAGCCAAAAGTACTATCTGGGCTAAGGTTGCGAATGGAGATTTTCCAAAACCCATCAAACTGGGCACAAATGTCAGCGTATGGAGAGAATCTGACATTGCAGCCTGGATTGATACCCTTGCAGCACAGTAATAAAGTTTTAAAGCAGTAGAAGAACTAGATACGTCTAGCTGGCATCGGCCCCGTGTAGCGACAAAGCGCACGTAAAAAAACACACAGACACAGCACACACCGAAGTACCAAAAAGCAGCCCTAGGCGAGCCGGGGAATTCTATTTTTTAAATTTAAGGAACATGAAAATGTTTAAGAGTAATCACATCAACTTAGCAGTAAATGCTAGCGGATCTGCAGGAAAAGTTTCAAACCCTGCTAAAGAGGCCGCAAATGATAGTCAGCCAATCGTTATCAGCAATAAAGAGTTCCTGGGGACGGTGTTTAATAGCCCCTCAGACGCCCTTGGATGCTGGGTAACCTCCTACGATGTTAAGCCTCAAAATTCTGGGCCTGAGCATTGGACTGGTCACTTCATACATGCCAACTCTTGCCCTGAAATGGAAGGGTCAAATAACTATTTTTCAACCTCACTCTTTAATCGCAATCAATATCCTTTAAGGCGTCAAATTAGCTGCGCTGAGGCGATGTATTGCGTGGTTCTTGATGACCTCAAGGAGACTCCTTTAAAGCCTTCCTGGAGCCTAGAAACATCCTTAAATAACCATCAGCTAGGCTTTATTTTGCAAGAGCCAATTAGAGATATGGATCAAGCAAAAAGGCTACTAACGGAAATTGGCCGAAAAAGCCTTGTGAACGGCAACGACAAGTCGGGAAACAACCCCATTCGTTATGTTCGATTACCAGTTGGATCAAATACCAAATATGACAAGCCATTCAAACATGTATTGCACAAGTGGAATCCAACTGCCAAGTACACCCTATCCGAGCTCATTACTGCCCTCAAACTTGATGAGAAATTTATTTTGACAGGATCCAGAGGGACTAAAGATGTATTTGAAGGCCTAGTTTTGGGAAATGACATTGCCGATCTCACCCGTCAAATCTTACAAAGCGAACACTACTATGAGCCCTTGTTAAAACTGACTAGCCACCTTATTGCACTTGGGAATCAACCCAAATCTGTAATAGCCCAAGCGCAAGGAATCATGGAAGCGATTGAGCCTAAGCCGGCAGATTGGCATGTGTATTACAACAAAATTCCCTCAATGGTAAGCGGGGCCTATGCCAAGTATTCCTCAATAGGAACAAACGAGAAACCGACATTGGAATGGTTGCAGGAATACTTCAAGGACTACAACTACTCTGATGAGGCTCCTGTTGCAACCAATTTTGTTATCGACGGATTTTTAAGTGATGAAATTTTTGCTATCGCCGGTGCACCTGGAACGGGGAAAAGCTCAATGCTATTTCAATTGGCTATGGCAGCAGCACACCTCTGCCCTACTGACTATGAACTCAAGCCAATATTACGTAGAAAAGTTGTTTATCTGACGGAAGATGCTAGGCAGGCAGAAAACATAATCTACGCTATGAAAAAATGGGGAGGAGTTACTGCTACAAGCGAGGAAATGCACGATTGGTTTAGCGTGATTGAAGTGCGCCGCATCAAGCCAGAATATCTTGAGGCTTTCATTGAGTGGAAGGTATCAGAAAAGACTGTCATTCAAGAAGGAGAAAACGGACGAAAAGTAGGCGTACCGCCACTCATTGTGTTTGATACAGCAGCTGCTACATTTGATTTAGAGAATGAATCAGATAACAGCGAGGTCAGTGACGCAATATCGCATGTCAAACATGCCTGCTCGACTAACAATACTCCGCTTTGGATCGTGGCCCATAACTCCAAAGCCCAACGAAATGATACGGAAGATATCCAAATTCGAGGGGCGTCAGCATGGACCGGAGATGTTCATGGGACTGCATATATCTTTGCTGAGCCCGGCCTTCCCAGTCGCTATATGAGACTGCGCAAGCGTCGATTTGAGGCTGAGTTTGAGGAGCTGGAATTTGCCACCGAGACTCATTCAATTATGGTCCAGCATGCTCTGGGGCACATGGTTGATAAATCCTATCGGGTTGGCTATTGCAAACGTAGCTCAGTCGAAGAGCGGCAGTTAAAACAACAAATTGCCAAAGATACGGCCGCTAAGGAAAAAATGCGTGGAATGCATGAGCAAATCATCAAGCAAGTGGCCCTACTTCTTTCCGAGGGAGCCAAAAAGGTTTCTAAAAGATCGATTCACCCCGGAGTAACAGGTCAAAGCAAAGTAATCAATGAACAAATTGATTACTTAGTGTCCACGGGGCAATTGAACAAACATTCAGATGGAAAGTTCTCAATTGAGTTCACTCCTAATGATGTTAAGGACACCGAATGGCCCTAATGATTCCGCTGATTCCCAGTGATTCTTTGTGACGCTCTCTTATAAGGTCATGAAGATGTCAGTGGTAGATGGGAGCTAAAAAGAGCTCCCTCTACTGACTCTGACCCAGTTCTGAATATCTAAAAATGTGATTCCAAAGATTAATACAGAGCTGGGAATCAGGAATCAAGGAATCAGCCTCATTTTTTTGTAATTTTTATTAACCAAAAGTGGGTTGCTGGCAATCGAACAAATCAAACCGATGCCAGTGATTCCAACTAATTCCCCCATAGGAAAAATGTAATGTCTAAAAATACAGTTTCATTTGATCAACTCTCCACACTCCTAGACGCCACTACCAATGGCATGGACGAGGCGTTTGAGTTTCGCTGGCTTCGGGAAACGGGCCCAGTAGAACGAGAAATCCTAGTCCAAACATCCTTAAAGGAGAACATTATCCGGGTCACATTCCCCTTCCAGGATGTAGATGGACGGGGACGAATTTGGCTTAAACGGGTTTATAGAAAAATTGACAAAAAAGATGTCCTCAAACTACTGGAGATCACCCGCTTTCTGTCGACTAATCTGGAATGCCCCATCCGGATGGGTAAACACACTGAATCAGATATCAGTCAGTTTGTAACTATGGAGCAAATTCTAAATCTCACCCATACAACTGAAATCTACAAAATAAATTAAGGAAATAACATGGACGCATATTTAAATATTTTTGGAACAGATGATCATTACTTCGAGATTATCGATGCTTTGATGGAATACGGTACGGAGCACGACGATATTCATAGGTGCTTTCAAACCGCACTTGAATTGGCACAACAGTATTCAAAGGTTAGCTATGACGATAATGAACAAGCAATTCAACAGATCTTGTTTGACACTCTTGAAGCGATTGTTTTTGAGGGCCTGGAAGATCTGATAAGCCATCGCTGGGAATTTGAGGACTTCTCTACCCCTGAGTTTCTTCGAATGATTAATCGCCCACTGAGCGACCTATCTTCCATTCATGGAAGATATATTCGGAAAGAAAACATAAGAGATCTGCTGCTCCCAAAAACGCTTCAGTGATCTCTTATACGCGCGCGTGAGAGGGTGGACTGGACTTTTAACCCCATTTTCAGCCCCTTGTCGCAAATGCTTACAACTAGGCACACAGCTAACTCAACAATGTTCTTAAAAGTTGATTGGGTTAGCTGTGTGTTTTTCAAAAATAAAAAATTGGTAGAAAAATTACTGTCAAAAAATGACAAAAAAACACATAGAAAGTTAGAAAAATCATGCAAAAACGCACCAAAAAACGGAACAAATTGACCACAAATTCTGAAATTGCAGAATTAGCTTACTCGCTGCATCTGGCAGCCAATCGTTTGAGGCTAACAATCTCAATAATTAACATTCCCTCTGCTTACCGCATTCAAATTTCTAGGCACGTTCAATGGATGATCAATCAAGCCCAATCCCTTGGCAATGAGTTGCAGGCAAAGAATCCTCAAGCGTTTTTATCCAAAGAATCCACTGAGCGAATCTGCGAACAACTAGGCGTATTTGACTAATTTTTAGAAAAAATTATCCGAACTTGCCTTCTTAGGGGCTCGGTATGGGTGGTAAGGCCAACCTAGAAAAATGGGGGATCGATATTTAAACAAGGCGGGGTCACCCTGTCGCCCTATCTAATTTCAATTTATGGCTAAGGATGCCTAGATTAGCTGTTGGTAATTATTTTGGTAACAATTGGGAGATAGCTGTGAGAGCCAAGAAGATTGGTCACGCTAGGCGGAGCATTCCTCCGCAATAAACCCAGATACCTGACGCAAAAAAAAACCAACCCCCAAAGGGCTGGCTTTTCTATTCTGCTCAAGCTATGAATAAGGCAAGGTAAATATGCATATATACGTATATTTGTATATAAGAATATTGCACACGATTTTCTACATCTTATTAAAGCTAAAAGACTTTATATTAACTACAATTTTTCCCGGTATTGACTCCAAGTAACGTGTAAGCTGGGCAAAATTTAAATAAACCAGTTACTAGGGGCACAATACCAATCCAACCCCATACACCCACGGTTCCAGATGCAGCTAGACCAATCAATACCAAGCCTACCGCTATACGTAATACTCGATCTACACCTCCGACATTGCATTTCATATTAAGACTCCTTTTGGTTATTTACTACAGTAATTTTGATAAAGCACATTCATCACTTCCAGGGCCACTCGACTGGAAAGCGAATAGTAAATTTGTTTGCCCTCTCTCCTGGTATTGACTAGCTCTTCATTTCTAAGGACGGTGAGTTGCTGGGATAAGGTAGGCTGATGAATGTCTAAACATTCCTCAAGCTCACTAACGCACATTTCACCCTGACTTATTTGACACAACAACATCATTCGATCTCTATTTGAGAGTACTTTCATCAAGCGACAAGCATCATCTGCCGATGACTGCATCTTCTTTAGATTAATATTGGTTTTAATAACGGGCATAGCGGACCTTCTCTTAATTCAGCGGCACACCAACCAATGGACGACCTTCTAAAGTCCAAAGGTATAAAGAGCCATCGTATAACTTAGTAGATTTATTGCCTACTAGCTCTGACATAACAAACCAACCACCAGCCGCTAAGTGGCCAGTATTGCAATAGGCAATTGTTGGTCCTTTAACACTTAAACCATTGGCCGCCATCAATGCATCGTAGGTATTCTTTTGCCAGAAATACAATGCGCCATTGCTTGGCTTTGCTAATAATTCAGGCGCTAACTCTTTCGAGCCCGCAATATGACCAAAGGTCAGCACATCCGGACGTTTTGCAAGGCCTAAGTATTGAGCAGGCTGACGCGCATCCAATAATTGCGGCTTACCTGCTTTAGATGCAGCAGCTACATCATCTGAACTAGCGATTAATTCTTTGCGATATGCTTTCGCAGACCAATTACCAGTTGCCTTTTGAGTATTGGTAGTTACGTATTCACGTCCCTCACCAAGCCAACCAGCAATTCCGCCATCTAATACAGCTACTTGATCTTCGCCATACACCTTGAATGACCAATAAGTTCTTAATGCCTCGTCGATATCGGACATATCCTGTCCAATAGGCACGAGCACAATCGGCTTATCAGAGTTGATGCCTAAAGATTGAACCAACTTATCAAAATCTGCTTTTTCTGGAATCAGAAACTTAATCTTTTTTCCATCTACCAGACGCTCTACACGTACCTTCTTAAAATCTAGGAGAGTGGAATTAGCAATATGGCCACCAACCTCTACTAGGAATTTCTTACCAGTCTTTTTGTCGGTATCAAATTCAGGGTTTCTGATGTAGCTTGCTAAATCCGTTCTTACTTCAATTACCTGAACATCAGATAGATTATTGGACAACCAATCGGCACTGACTACTGGACCAGGCAAGGTAATTGCCTGAACTAGGCTCACCAAGCCGGTTAGGGCAAATGCTAAAAGCCATTGAATTTTTTTCATCTCTACTCCCTTATGAATTTACAACTAACAAATTGTCTGAAAGACGACCCATCAAATCAATCTTGCATTCTGTTAAAACATGATGCTTTTTTGAGTTCAATACCAGCTCACGATTGCCCTGCTCTTCCACTAGTCGAGTAATCTTATGATCTCGCTCTAAAAGCAAACCCTCAATCTCTACAGCAAATAATTGAATTAAAGCGCTAATCCAATTGCTTACTGGAGCCATACGACCTTTTGTGGTCACTTGAAACTCTTTAGTGAGTTTGATGACAATGTCCGAATTAGCCATCTCTTCGCCGGTAACCCACTGGTTAGTGGTAAATAAGCGAACTGGCAAACCCTTCTGGTCTAAAGAAATGCCAATAAGATGATGAAAGATATTTGCATCACGTTTAATTACATGAAAATGGCCATGCTCACCATTAGGCATTTCATTTGCAGAATGCGCATGGTAGTAGAACTCATAACCACTATGCTCATCCACAAGATCATTACTTGGATAGTGCTGCCACTCAATAAAATCCTTGGCGCCACATAAAGCAGCTTCATTCAAGGTGCGCCCGGTTTCGGCATATCGCATCTGAATATTTGCTAGCGCTTGTGCGGCCAACCAGAGATTAGATTGAGTAAGCATATATATATTTAATTACTCTGCAGCTTTACGCTTTTTAGGGCCGCAAGGATTTGCAGGACCACATGGGTTAGCTGCTTTTTTCTTTGCAGGGCCGCATGGATTTGCCGACTCTTTTTTAGGACCGCAGGGGTTCTTCTGCTCTGCGCCTGATGGATTAGCAGGGGCATCTGCTGAATGTGCCAATGGCGCAGCCACCAAACCAGCTAAAGCCATTGCCAACGCAGCTACTGTTGATTTCTTAGACATAACTTTCCTTTTAATTGATTAAACCTGGGAACTAACCGGGCCTTTGGACTTCTTCTCCATCCAAGAGCCCAAGATAAATACTCCGACGGCCGCAATAATCAAGCCAACATCGATTGATATACCCGATATGTGGAATGCGTCAGGCAATGAATCTGCTTTTACATACTCACCCAAAGTCGTCAAGAACTCGATACTTGGATAGATGCCAGCAAACAATACGGTCCCTAACAATAAGCCAAGCAAAAATATGGCTGCATCAATGCGTCCAGACATCAAACCCACTACTGAGGTGCCCGGACAATAACCACCGATTGCAAAGCCTGCGCCAACTAAGGCGCCGCCTAATGCAGCAGCGCCTAAAAATGCAGGTGGTACAAATAAGCTACCCGCATCCACAAGACCTGTCTGCTCCAAAATTAAGAGGCCTACGGCGGCGAACACAATAGCCGTGAACATCACTTTAAATACAGACCAATCTGTTAAACGAAACTGGCCAGTTAACTTATTTGGGTTACCAAACCCTGCGCGTTCCAATACAAAGCCAAAGGCGGATCCCAGTAGAAGACCTGAAAGAATCTCACTCATCTTATTTCTCCTCTTTCAAGAAACGGCTTGCTAACAAACCTACGGCAAAAAATGTTCCCAGGAAGGTAAAACCGGCCAGGCTGAGTACTGCTGCACCGGACAAACCAAGGCCGCTAGTACAGCCAGCCGCAATCCTTGCACCAAAACCTGCAAGCACGCCTCCACAAAGGGCTGTCCATGGACGCTTAGATCCACCTAAAAACTTTGCACCGTCCATCTTGAATTGAATTCTGTGCGCAAAAAATGCAGAAGTAAGCGCTCCAAGAGCTACGCCAATCACTTGCCAAGTAATCCATGCATTTAATGGCTTGCCCTCCTCAACCATCCCACCTAGGTAGTCATTTGCATTGGTTGCTACAGGTGCAACGTACATTCCAACCCAAGCTGTTAAGCGAGTAGTAAATCCTGTAGCACCAAGCCCATGGCCAGTGACAACAAAAGTTGCCAAAAGAACCATTCCGAGAAGAATTCCCGCTACAAGTGGCTTCATATACGGCGCCGGTTTAACCTGCTCTACTTTTTTAGTCATCTTGCTTGACCTTATTTAATTAATTAATAATATATATTTATATATATTATTGAATATGCAGTCAAAGTCAAGTAAATCTAGAAATAACCAACTAGATTTTGATCTAAATCAAACTAGCTAACTTTTAGAGATGCATACATACGTATTTACGCATGTATGCATGGAGTTGAATAGCCGGCTATTTAGGCTATCGAGGCTTAAATCATCAAAAATCTATAAGTAAGACCGCACTCCGAATGAGGGGCTAGACTCCATTAACGGGGATCTTTAGATAGGAAACTCCATTTGATTCTTTTGGAGGAAATACACCTGCTCGAATATTGACTTGTATTGCCGGAAGAATAAGGACCGGCATTTCCAAAGTCACATCACGTTTTGTACGCATCTCAATAAACTGCTCCTCAGAAATTCCATCATGCATATGAATGTTGGATTTTTTTTCTTCCGCAACGGTAGTTTCGAATTGTACTGGGCGACCATTAGGAGGATAGTCATGACACATAAATAAACGTGTCTGCGGGGGATAACTCAAAAGCTTTTTCATGGATTGATACAAGACATGGGCATCGCCACCCGGGAAATCACAGCGAGCAGTACCAACATCAGGCATAAACATCGTATCACCAACGAAAATAGCGTCGCCAACCTGATATGCCATACATGCAGGTGTATGTCCCGGAACAAATAACGCCTTTAAACTTAGATTGCCAAAATGAATCTCTTCGTCATCCTTTAGCAAATGGTCAAATTGTGATCCATCGGTCACAAATGAATGTTCCAAATTAAATATATCTTTGAAGACACCCTGCACTATTGAAATATGATCGCCTATTGCTACCCTACCCCCTAATTTAGACTTCAAATATGGAGCAGCAGTAACGTGGTCAGCGTGTGCATGGGTTTCTAAAATCCATTCGGTCTTGAGGTTGTTCTTTTTGATGAACTCAATAACCTCGTCGGCCATTTTGGTATGTGTACGCCCTGATTTTGGGTCATAGCTCAAAACCGAATCAATGATGATGCAAGCAGAACCTGGTTTTTCATAAACAACATAAGTCACAGTCCAGGTATCTTTATCAAAAAAGCCTTTTACAACAGGGTTCATCTCTATCTCGCCTAAGTGAAATTTCTAGGTGCAATTATTTAATAATGCTGGTAAAAATATGATAATAACTAATCATTATATACATATTACTTTAAGTAATATAAGCAGTATCCCTTTATAACCATTGGCTAAGGAAGTACGCAAAGATGAGTAATCAACATCAAAATACAGAATATGACGTGTTAATTGCAGGTGGTGGTGCGGCAGGCTTGGGTCTGGCTGCAAGCCTAAAAAACCGAGATCAAACACTAAAAATTGGTGTTATTGAGCCATCAGAGCATCACTACTACCAACCCTCTTGGACTCTGGTGGGTGGAGGCGCGTTTAATGTTCGAAATAGCAAAAGAAATACAAAAGATGTCATACCCAAAGGCGTTACTTGGATTAAAGACAAAATTATTGGATTTAACCCAGATGCGAATGAAGTAAATGTTTCGTATGGAGACCCAATTAAATATAAGTATCTTGCAGTAGCAACAGGGTTAAAAACAAATTGGAATGCAATACCAGGCTTGATAGAAAGCATTGGTAAAAATGGTGTGACTTCAAACTATAGCTATGACTACTCCCCTTACACATGGGAGCTAGTAAAGCAAATGAAATCAGGCAAGGCAATTTTCACACAACCGCCGATGCCAATTAAATGTCCTGGTGCTCCACAAAAGGCAATGTACTTATCTTGCTATGAATGGGAGCAACAAGGAAAACTCAAAAATATTGAAGTGGAACTAAACAATGCTGGCGCAGCTTTATTCGGTGTTGCAGACTTCGTACCACCTTTAATGGAGTATGTAAAAAAATATAACGCTCAATTAAATTTTAATTGCAATCTGATCTCAATTGATGGGCCCAACAAGAAAGCGACCTTTGCAGTCAAAGATGCTGATGGCAATACAACACAAGTTGAAAAGTCATTCGATATGCTACACGTCGTTCCTCCTCAGGGGCCACAGGACTGTGTTAAGGGCAGTCCATTGGCTGACTCAGCAGGCTGGGTAGAAGTTGATCAATTTACTTTGCAACATACTCGTTATCCAAATGTATTTGGATTGGGCGACTGCTGCTCATCACCTAACTCTAAAACAGCTGCTGCCGCCAGAAAACAAGTTGTTGTAGTTGCGGAGAACTTATTAGCACACAAACATCATCAAGCAATGCCACTCAAATACGATGGTTACGGCTCTTGCCCGCTTACCGTTGAGAGAGGAAAAATTGTTCTTGCAGAATTTGGTTTTGGCGGAAAACTCCTGCCAACATTCCCATGGTTAATCAATCCACTTAAGGCTACTAAGCTTGCATGGATCTTAAAGAAAGATGTGCTTCCTTGGCTTTATTGGAATGCCATGCTCAAAGGTAGAGAGTGGCTTGCTCGTCCATTTGAAAATTAACAAATGGAAAATATGTTGATTGCTCCAGCGCTTGGAGTATTCATTGGCGTACTGATGGGGCTTACTGGAGCTGGGGGCGGCATTCTTTCAGTGCCCCTGCTCGTGTTTGCCTTTCACATGCCGATCTCGGAAGCCGGCCCCATTGCCCTAACTGCAATCGCCCTGTCTGCTGGGGTCGGTGCACTCATTGGCTTAAGGGCCAAAGTTCTGCGTTACAAGGCTGCCTTGTTTATGGCGCTCTTTGGACTTATCCTCTCACCCGTGGGTTTATGGGTTGCACAACGCGCTCCGAATACACCACTGCTATTACTGTTTAGTGGAGTATTAATTTACGTCGCAGGCAGAATGTTCATTCAGGCCACTCAAACGATTGCCGGTAAAGCACCCGAATTGACTAAGCCGCCGCCATGCCAGCTCGATATGTCAATTGGCAAATTAATTTGGACAGTGCCTTGCGCCAGATCTTTGATGTTAGCTGGCGCCTGCGCGGGCTTCTTATCGGGATTACTTGGAGTTGGTGGGGGCTTCATTATTGTGCCCTCTCTTAAGAAGTTTACAGATCTTCCAATGAAGGCAATCGTAGCTACATCATTAGGTGTCCTTGCTATGGTTTCTGCCGGGGGTGCAGCAATATCGCTAGCGTCAGGCATTTTAGATTTTTCGATTGCTGCTCCGTTTGCCATTGGATCTCTAGTGGGCCTGCTAATAGGCAAAGTCTTAGAAAAAAATATTAGCGGCCCAAGAGTTCAGCAAATATTTTCTGTTTTTACTTTTTTAGTTGCTTTGAGTCTTATTTATAAATGCATTATTTAACCTGGAGAAATATATGAAACCAACCCGTCGTCAATTTATGATTTTGTCTGCTGCTGGTGCCTGTACCTTGGCTTTGAACGGAAAAGTTCAAGCTCAAGCAATGGTTGCTGAAACAGATCCACAAGCCGCTGCTTTAGGTTACAAAGCGGTTGCCACAACTGTTGATAAAGCAAAGTATGCAAAGTATGCTGCTGGTCAAGAGTGCGATAACTGCGCCTTGTTCCAAGGTAAAGCGGGCGATGCAACTGGGGGCTGTTCTTTATTTGGAACCAAGAAAGTTGCTGGCAAAGGCTGGTGCTCTGCTTACGCTAAGAAGGCTTAATTGCTGCATATGCATTAATGCCATTACAAGGCTGCTTCGGCAGCCTTTCTTTTTCACAAAAATTAAAGGCCGCGCTCTGAAAAAGCACGTAGTGTATCAATATTGGGGACTTGGACAGTAAGCCTACTAATATTTGATATGAGTCCCTGCTCTGACATGGATGCTAAGGCCCTACTAATGGTTTCAAACTTTACATCCATCATCAACCCCATATCTTCGCGCTTAAACAATGGCGCAACTGCGGAATTACCAGATGGCTTTGCTAGCTTTAGAAAAAACCGTGCAAGCCTAACTTCGATCCTACCGGTATTAATCTCAGAGAACCATGACTCCGATTGCGATAAAGCCTCCCCCCATTTTTTAACGATTTGACGATGAAGGCGTGGAGACTCTTCACCAAGGGTAGAAATAATATTTTTAGGAATTCTGCAAAGACGAATATTGGTTAGAGCTGTCGCAGAGTGAGAGTAAAGATCACCTAATAAAGCTTCCATCCCAAATAAATCGCCAGGAGTCACAACACGCACAATCCTCGTGGAGCCATCTGGATTGAGATGAAGCAACTTTATATACCCCTCCCGCAGAGTAAATAGATGTGATGCTGAATCATTCTGGGAATAAATTAATGAATTAGCTTCATACTTTAAATCATCAATTGGGGCGTGTATTTTCGAAAAGTCTTCCTCGTTTAACTCTGCAAATAAAGCAGAGTTTCTGATAGAGCATGACCCACAGTCACTCTGACCTTGCCACGCAATCTTTATATCTACAGGCTTCATCATAGATTTATCTTCAAATTACTTTATACAGTTATATGCGTATATTCGTATATACGTATACATATATATACGTACAAGGTCATATATAAGATGAATAATAAACGGTGTGAACAGGTCTAATAGTAAGTGAGTGCACTAGCCTTACCCTTAAATATTCGATATGAAAAAAGCGTATACCCCAATATAGTTGGGAGTACGATAATTGCCCCCCAAAAAATTACCCATAGAGATTCAGTGGCTGCAGCAGCTTGCCACAAAGTCATTTTGCCAATGATCACATATGGAAAAATACTATAAGCAATACCAAAGAATGCCAGCCAAAATATCGCAACAACAAAGGCAAATGGCAACCACTCTAGCTTACTAGCACCCCGCTCTAATGATTGGATAGAGTGATTTGTGAGCAGAAATAAAATAGCGGTTGCGATTGGCACCGGTGAGAGCCAAAGAATTTGTGGCCAAGCAAACCATTTATGCATGATTTCAGGGCTAAAGTATGGCGTGGCAGCCGAGACCAATGCAATACCAAATCCTGTGAGCCATAAACTGGTTTTAGCCCATCGAAATGATTGCTGCTGAAGTTGTCCTTCTGTTTTTAAAATCAGCCATGTTGACCCAAGCAGCACGTAACCGGCTGGTAAACATATTCCAACCAGCAGTGAAAAACCCCATCCCAAAATTCCTGAATCAAACCCCACGATCAGGCGGCCGATCATGATGCCCTGAGAGACTGAAGCAATCAGACTACCGGTATAAAACAATAAATTCCAAAGCGGCTTTTGTTCAATATTGACCTTAACCCTAAAGTCAAATGACACGCCTCGAAGAATTAACCCCATCAACATTGCCGCTACAGGTAAATAGAGCTCAGTAAGTATCAGCCCATGAGCCAATGGAAATGCGACAAGTAGCAGGCCAACACCTAAAACAATCCAAGTTTCATTGGCATCCCAAAAAGGGCCAATCGATGCAATCATCATATCTTTGTCATGGTCTGATGCTCGATTGAGCAGCATTCCAATTCCTAAGTCGTAACCGTCCAGAACCACATAAGACAGCATGGCAAATCCCATGGCGACAAAGAAAAATAGCGGGAGCCAAATAGTTGCTTGGGTGTAGTCAATAGAGGTCATAACTTAAGTCCTAAAAAGACTCCAAGAAGTTTCAGATTGCTTTTCAAGTTGAATTTTGGGGCTTTCTTTATCGTCAGCCTGGCGAGCCAGATAGAAGACAACCCAAATATAAGCAGCTAGCAAGCCCACATATAGAGTTAAGTAAGCAAAAAGAGTAGAAAAGACCATGCTAGTTGGCAAAGTGGTTGCAGCTTGCGCAGTGGTCAGTACTCCGGTCACCAAATATGGTTGACGTCCAATTTCAGTTACATACCAACCGGCTAAGACAGCAACCCAACCAGAAAAGGTCATCAACACTAAACCTTTGGCAATCAACTTTGGGAGAGGTCGATTTTGACGCATCTGCCAACGTCCCAACCATGAAAATAAGAGCATTAAGACACCAACGCCAACCATCACTCTAAAAGCAAAAAATACAGGTGCAACAGGCGGAATCTTATCTCCAAAGTCATTTAATCCCTTGACCTCACCATCCCAACTATGAGTTAAGTAAAAAGATGCCAACTTCGGAATGCTGATCTCATAATCGTTAGTACGAGTTTGTTTATTGGGTATGCCAAAGATTACTGCAGGCACACCAGTACCGCCATTCCAAATTCCCTCCATCGCAGCTAGCTTTGCAGGTTGATGATGAAGGGTATTTAGGCCATGTAGATCCCCCAGCATAATTTGAATGGGCGTTAAAACCATGGCTGCAGTAAGCGCTATTTTCATCACCATTGAATTTGCTTCCGAGCGGCTATTACGTAAATAGCGGTAAGCAGAAATACCCGCAATAAAAAACGATACCGTTAAAAATGAAGCCAACATCATATGGCTGAGGCGATAAGGCATCGATGGATTAAAGACGATAGCCATCCAATCAACGGCATGCGCCCTGCCATCAATCATGATGAAACCCTGCGGAGTCTGCATCCATGAATTTAAAGCAATAATCCAAAAGGCTGAAAGACTAGTCCCAAAAGCCACCAAAAAAGTAGCTAATGTATGCACTCTTTGCGAAACACGCTTTGCGCCAAATAGCATGACTCCCAAGAAAGTTGCTTCAAGGAAAAAGGCAGTTAGGACTTCATAGGCCAATAATGGGCCGGCAATATTGCCAACGGTCTCCATGTATCCAGGCCAGTTTGTTCCAAACTGAAAACTCATCGTGATACCGCTCACGACACCCAAAGCAAATGTTAAGGCAAAAATTTTGATCCAGAACTGATATGCCTCTTTCCAGCAATCTAACCCCGTCCTGTTTTGTTGAATCTTGAAGTAAAAGAGGAACCAGCCTAAAGCAATCGAAATAGTTGGGAACAAAATATGGAAGGAAATATTTGCACCAAACTGGATCCTGCTCATAATGAGTGTGTCCAACATCTAATTACTCCTTATTTTTGATGTATTTTTATTATCCTCTTTACTGCCATAGCCCGCTGAATAGGCCTCAAATAGAGCGGATAATGGAAATGATATAAATTAATTAACTTGACTCCAATAGAGTGCAAAGGGGATTGGTAATGCTTATTAAATGCCCAAATTGTCAGAAATTTAATCGACTGCCGCTTGAACGGATAAATGAAAAACCTATTTGCGGCGCTTGCAAATCAAGTTTAGCTTTAGGAGCTATAGAAGCTGACCAGGCAAGCCTAAAAGAAATCCTTACTCAGAGTAAGTTGCCTGTCATTGTAGATTTTTGGGCGCCTTGGTGTGGACCCTGCAAAATGTTTGCACCTACCTTTCAGGCTAGCGCCGCTAAATATGGAGAACAAATACTCCATGTCAAACTCGACACGGAAGCGAATCCAGCAATCAGTCAACAGTACAACATTCGCTCAATTCCCACATTGGCTATCTTTAAAAATGGATCTGAAGTTGAGAGAATTTCTGGAGCATTGCCGCCCTCACAATTAGAGCAAGTAATTTCTAGGGTTAAATAATTAAACCTGACACAATGCATAAATAATACGTTTCTTAAGATAGCCCTTTGTAGCTCGGTGACCCAAGATGGAATCGGAAAAAGTCAATACCAATCTCATCCCTAAGAAAAATACATCATGAACTTTGTTTTGGGCTTCTAATGAAAAAACCACCCGAAGGCGGTTTAAGTATTAATAGGGCTGGATTCCGAATCTCTACTTCCTATTTGCCCCATAGGTCTTATTTAAGTAATCGACAATCACTGGCACTTCTTCATCAGTAATTGGCGCTTTGAAGACATTTTTCATTCTCAAGACCTGAGCATTCCAATATCCCACCCCAGTGTTTGGTGGCTGATATTCAGCATAATGGGCTGAGTGACAGGCGGAACATTTTTGTAGGGTTAATTGATAACCAGGCAAATCTGATGGTCTCCATAAAACAGTATCTGCTGGCAACTCAATTGTTTTAGCTTGGGCCATTTGTGCCAAAGCAAGAGCGGATAGAAGGAGGATAATTTTTTTCATATTCTTCTCCTTAAACCGCTGTGACTTTGACAGTCTCAACAACGTTCCGCATGTAGCCAGCAGGCATCCAGCTAGCCGTCATCGGTTGAACTTGGCCGGCATGATTAGAGGCTCTGACCCGCAAGTCCAATGTCCCTTTTTGTTTTGGTGTGAATTCAACACGCCACTCTCTAAATGAGAAGCGTCCAAGATCCTGACCCAATCTAGCCTCCGTCCAATTCTGCCCATTATCCTGAGAGAACAGTACTTTCTTAATGCCATAGCCAGCATCAAAGGCAATGCCTCGGGCTTGAACCGGCTTACCAACAGTGACAACGCTATTGTCTGTGAAGTTCGTAATGAAAGAGCGAATCGTAAATTGATTAATTGGAATCGTTTTAGAAGGAGCGGTGCCGGGCGCAACACAGTTACAGTCATTATCTGGGATGCGATAAGCAGGATTCATCCAATAACCGTTATATACATCATCAACCACCTTAATTTCACTAAGATGTTTTACCCAATAAGTACCGTAGTAGCCAGGCACAATTAACTTAATTGGATAGCCGTTTAGAAAAGGAATGTCGGTACCATTCATTTGGTAGGCAACCATGACATTGCCATCCATGGCGTGATCTATATCTAAACCTTTTACAAAATCAGAATCGCTTGGCAATACCGGCTGATCCAAGCCATCAAAGGTGACCTGTTTGGCGCCACGACCAGGGTTGGCGGCCTTCAAAATATCTTTTAGAGCAACGCCAACCCAAGCGGCATTACCCATCGCGCCATTACCGAGCTGGCCACCATTGACTCTAGGTTCAAACAAGCCACGACTGTTACCAGAGCATTGATTCACTGCAACAATGCGTTGAGATAGGAAATTTTTCTTTAAAGACTCTAGAGAAATCTCTAAAGGCTTTTCTACGTTGCCACCAACTTTTAATCTATAGGTATTTGGGTCAATCGATGTTGGAATACCGGCCATGTGATAACGCACAAAAAATTCATCATTGGGCGTAATGACGTGATTGTCGTAATACTTAAATGGGGTTTCTAATTGTGGAGGCCTAGAAGTTAACACAATCATGGGCTTCTTTTCAGGAAAGGCCATAAGTTCGCGCTCACCATAGGCTATTGGTAAATTCGTTTTCTCAGCACCCATTACCCAAGATGGCAATAAAGAACTGGCTCCACCAGCCAAAGCCGCTGTGATGACTTTACGTCTATTGGTAAAGTTCTCTGAATTCATGGATGTCTCCTCCATAGTATTTTTAGCTCAAAACAGAATAGCTACTTTTAAGGGGGAACGCCTTGGTGATAACCCTTGGCATTCATTAAAAATGCTTTTTAAACAATATTTTTATGGGTTTGGCTTTCTAATGAGCATATTGGCCAATTGATCAACCACCTCTGACCACTCTGAGTCATCCGCTTTAGTCTCAATCAAAAAAGCCTTTTGATCTGGCGCCCAATAAATGGCATCGGACAGGATAGACCCCGGTTTCAATTGGTGTCTTTCTATAAAACGCTCTATATGAATCTGTTGCGAGGAAAGCCCTAACTGCTCAAATAGCTCCTCAAGGGTTCTCTGATGTTCGCTCATCACAATTCTCCTTTACCAATACTTAAAAGGCCTCTCGGCATCTACATCTCCGCCTAGGGCCCTCATATTCATATTGCAGTGGGGACATGTAAGACCATCCCACTCCGACAGATGACTGCTAGAGTTACAACTGGTGCAAACAGGCAGCATACTAATTTCAGTATTGATGCTTCCTGGATGGGCTACCGTATAAGCATCAATCGTTGAACAAGACTTGCAGACCATTGCCACTCTAGAAGAGTGAAGCCCAACTTCTCTCCCAATGCTACTGATGCATTCAAACTTACAAGAACGACAGACAAATTTATATCTAGCCATAAATCAGCCTCACTAATTCTTTTTAGATTGAAGCGCCAGCTTCTTCATATGCGCATCTTGCATAAGTAATTGCCTTTCTTGATTAGCTACACCAATGGTGATCTTTTTAGCAATAAGATCGGCATATACGCCATCAATCTTTTTAAAGAAATCCTCATAGACCGCTTTCTTTTCAGGACTTAATCCCTCCAAAGCAATAGGTCGGCAGGAATTTGCTTCGGCCAGATAATTCGTTAATGCCTTAGCTTGCTCGTCTGTCAATTTATCTGCAGAGCTAAAGAGAGCCTTTGCATGGGAATTGTTTCTTGTCACAGCAATAACCTGACTATCCACCAGCAAAGCATCAGCACTCTGATTTCCGCGAATGATGCAATCATTTAGTCGCTTAGCTACTGATCCTGAATGATCAGGAGCTGGAGCTGTCATTGGTGATGGGGTTTTAGCAAGCTGTACTGGATTATTGGGTGTAACATTTGTTGCACATCCACCTAGGAAAGCAATTCCTATCAAACTGAATTTAAATATGTTTTTCATTGGGTGGTCCATTGGTTATTGATAGACAAAATCAGCGCGGCGATTTTCTTTAAATGCCGCCTCTGTCTGGGCTGGGTTGGCTGGCTTTTCTTTACCAAAGCTCACCGCCTCTAATTGAGATTCGCTAACGCCTTGAGCGAGTAAAGCCTTTTTAACTGCCTCAGATCGCTTTTGGCCTAGGGCTAGGTTGTATTCAGCAGTTCCACGATCATCGGTATTGCCTTGAATAATGATGAATGCCTTTTGCTTTTGAAACGCTTTTAGATATGCGGCATGGGCAGAGATTGTGGAGACATATTTTGGATCAACGGTATAGCTATCAAACTCAAAATAAATTGAACGCTTGCCGTACACACTAGACTTTGGATCGCTGATTGGATCGTAACCAGAAGAGCTTCCGGCATTAACTGTGGCGACACCATTAGCGTCATCTAACTTAACGCTACTGCAGGCAGAAACGAATAAAACCAATAATGCCAAAGGCAATATTTTTAAAAATTTAGACATAATGATATTTCCCAAAACAAGGCTAAGTACTGCTAGCCGAATAGAAAAGGGCCACGCCCCTAAGGCATGCCCCACCTAAGTAAATTAGGCTATATCTTTGGGTGGTTTAAATGCTGAGTCAGGGAAGTTTTGCGTAAACAAAACTTCATTCGCTAGAGCAAATTTGTGGGCTGTGATTGTCGGAACAAAAAAAGTAACCCCAACATCGCTAATATTTGCAGTCACATGACTCATGAGATACATGGTGTGAACCTGCTCTTTGTCATCAGCAGATTCAGAGCCGTTGTGTGCTTGCTGTGACATTAAGGAAGTACTGTAACTACCCGCGAGTTCTGCCCGCTCAATTGCAGCCTGGATAAAAATACTTCCAGCGGCCGCCTTAAATGCAATTAAGAAGAGGCACATCAATAGGACGAGTGTTTTACTACGGAGCAACATGGATCAAATTCTATACCTGATCGCGATATCTGTCGTTTTAAACGACTTTTAGGGGTACCTCAACATTGGGTCATAGGGTTGAAGTGTTTTAGCCTTCAGAGTCCCATTTCTTGGCAATTTTGAGGTGGCGTATCTCAGTAAAAACCTTGGTTCTGTAAGTTATTGATTTTAAAGTAGGAATCATACAAAACCTCGGGGACTAGTTCTTTGTAAATACCTAGAGTGCCAACCAGTTGAGATTCAAACCGCAATCCAGCGTGGTTTTGGTAACGATTTTGGTAACAAGGGTGTTGTATCTCTACAAACCCTTGTAATACCTATTGACTTGGCGGAAGGGGCGGGATTCGAACCCGCGGTAGGCTATTAACCTACGCACGCTTTCCAGGCGTGTGACTTAAACCGCTCATCCACCCTTCCGTACAGCCCTTGATTATACGTTTGCCGGAAGGATTCACCTCTAAAAGCATGATTGGCTAATTACACAGACTCTTTGAGCTGCTCCAAAATCGCTGGATTTTCTAGAGTGGAAGTGTCTTGAGTCACCTCTTCACCCTTGGCGATCACACGCAACAAGCGACGCATGATCTTGCCGGAACGAGTTTTAGGTAAGTTATCACCAAAACGGACGTCCTTTGGTTTGGCGATCGGGCCGATCTCCTTGCCTACCCAGTTCCGCAACTCAGTGGCAATCTTCTTCGCTTCGTCGCCTGTTGGGCGTCCGCCCTTCAGAACTACGAAGACACAAATTGCTTCACCAGTCAGCTCATCAGGACGACCCACTACTGCAGCCTCAGCAACCAATGGATTGGCAACCAAGCATGATTCGATTTCCATCGTACCCATGCGGTGACCGGAGACATTCAATACGTCGTCGATACGACCCGTAATGGTGAAGTAGCCAGTATCTTTATTGCGGATTGCGCCGTCACCTGCCAGATATAAAGTACCGCCCAACTCTTCTGGGAAGTAAGACTTCACAAAACGATCAGGATCACCCCAGATCGTACGAATCATCGAGGGCCATGGACGTTTCACAACCAAAATACCACCTTGACCATTTGGAACGTCTGCGCCTGCTTCATCCACAATCGCCGCCTGAATACCTGGCAATGGCAATGTGCATGAGCCTGGAATCATAGGAGTTGCACCTGGCAATGGTGAAATCATGTGGCCACCAGTTTCGGTTTGCCAGAAGGTATCTGCGATTGGGCAACGTGAGCCGCCTACATTCTCGTAATACCACATCCACGCTTCTGGATTAATCGGCTCACCGACTGAACCTAAGAGACGCAAAGAAGATAAGTTGTAACTCTTGGGATGCACTGCTTGATCATTGCTCGATGCTTTGATTAATGAACGTATCGCTGTTGGAGCGGTGTAGAAAATCGTTGCCTTGTGTTTTTGGATCATGTCCCAAAAACGTCCCGCATTGGGGTAGGTTGGAACACCCTCAAACACAATCTCAGTCGCACCTACTGCGAGTGGGCCATAGGTAATATAGGAATGACCTGTTACCCAGCCGATATCGGCAGTACACCAGAAGACATCATTTGGCTTAATGTCAAAGGTCCACTTCATTGTGAGAATCGCCCACAAGAGGTAACCACCAGTAGAGTGTTGAACGCCCTTAGGTTTGCCTGTTGAGCCGGAGGTATACAGAATAAATAGTGGGTGCTCAGCACTCACCCACTCTGGCTCGCAAGTAGTGGATTCATTAGCTACGATTTCTTGCATCCAAACATCACGACCCGGTGTCATAGTGACATCTGATCCGGTGCGCTTGCTCACGATGACATGCTTTACATTGCCGCACTCACCCGTTGAGAGTGCCTCATCGCAAATCGCCTTTAAGGGCAATGATTTGCCGCCGCGGAACTGTCCGTCAGCAGTAATGACTGCAACAGCACCAACGTCAATGATGCGATCGCGCAGCGCTTGAGCAGAAAATCCACCAAAGACAACAGAGTGTATTGCGCCGATACGAGCACAAGCTTGCATCGCAACAACGCCTTCAATAGTCATCGCCATGTAAATGATGACGCGGTCACCAGAATTAATACCCATTTTGCGAAGTGCATTTGCCATTTTGCAAACACGCTCCAGCAACTCTTGATAGCTTACGTTGGTAACAGATCCATCATCCGCTTCAAAAATAATCGCAGTCTTTTTGCCAAGGCCATTTTCAACTTGGCGATCTAAGCAGTTATAGGAAGCATTAGTAGTGCCATCTTCAAACCACTTGTAAAAAGGTGCTTTGGATTCATCAAGGACTTTAGTAAAGGGCTTTTTCCAGAAAACATTTTCTTTAGCAAGACGACTCCAGAAACCGTCATAATCGCTGTTAGCTTCAGCACAGAGCTTGTTGTAAGCCTCCATTCCCGGAATGGCGGCGGACTTCATGAAGTCTGCAGGGGGGTTAAATACGCGGTTTTCTTGCATCAATGGTTCCATGCTTTACAGCCCTTCTATTCAATAATCAGTCGTCTTTTTCTGCAAAAATAGCGCAGAGTTAGGGAAACGCATCCCCAAGAGCTAATAAGATAAGTGAAAACACGCTAGATTTGCTCTATGGCAAACCCTTAAAATAGATTAAACCTTACATAATTAAGCCCAAAACCATGACAAATATCAAACAAAACGACCTCATTCAGAGCGTAGCAGATGCATTTCAATTCATCTCTTACTACCACCCTAAAGACTTTATCTCCGCCATGGGCAAGGCTTATGAGCTTGAGCAAGGTGCCGCAGCAAAGGATGCCATTGCACAGATTTTGACCAATAGCCGGATGTGTGCAGAAGGTCACCGTCCCATGTGCCAGGACACCGGTATTGCAGTCGTTTTCCTCAAAATTGGTATGAATGTTCAGTGGGGTGATGCCACCATGAGCGTGACTGAAATGGTGAATGAAGGTGTTCGTCGAGCCTACATGAACCCAGATAACCCGCTACGCGCGTCTGTTTTGACTGATCCAGCAGGTAAGCGTAAGAACACGGGTGACAACACCCCGGCGGTGATTCATTATGAAATCGTCCCTGGCGATGATGTTGAAGTCATTTGCGCGGCCAAAGGTGGTGGCTCTGAGAACAAAGCCAAGATGGTTATGCTCAACCCCTCTGATTCGATCGTTGACTGGGTAGTCAAGACTGTCCCAACGATGGGTGCGGGTTGGTGCCCTCCCGGTATCTTAGGCATTGGTATTGGCGGAACTCCAGAGAAAGCCATGTTGATGGCTAAAGAGTCCTTGATGGGCCCAGTAGATATTCAGGAGCTGATTGCTCGGGGCCCACAAAACCGCATTGAAGAGCTCCGTTTAGAAATTTTCGACAAAGTAAATAAGTTAGGCATTGGCGCACAAGGTCTTGGTGGCTTAGCCACTGTGCTCGACATCAAGATCATGGACTACCCAACCCATGCAGCCTCATTGCCGGTAGCCATGATTCCAAACTGCGCTGCTACCCGCCACGTTCATTTCCATCTGCATGGTGATGGCCCTGCCAAACTAGAGGCGCCCTCACTATCCGATTGGCCAGACGTTACTTGGACTCCAGACACCAAAAAATCGAAGCGTGTGAACTTGAATACCTTAACTGCTGAAGAAGTAGCTGGCTGGAATGAAGGCGAGACGCTTCTCCTGAACGGCAAAATTTTGACTGGTCGCGATGCAGCACATAAGCGCATTGCCGACATGCTTGCGAAAGGCGAAGAATTGCCAGTGAGCTTTAAGAACCGTGTGATCTATTACGTTGGCCCAGTAGACCCAGTGGGAGCCGAAGCAGTTGGCCCGGCAGGCCCAACAACCTCCACCCGTATGGATAAGTTCACCGAGATGATGCTGGCTCAAACTGGATTGATCTCCATGATTGGCAAAGCGGAACGTGGCCCCTCTGCAATTGAGGCAATTAAAAAACATCGGTCCGCTTACTTGATGGCCGTTGGTGGCGCCGCCTACTTGGTTTCTAAAGCAATTCAAACAGCGAAGGTAGTGGGCTTTGCTGACCTTGGCATGGAAGCGATTTATGAATTCGATGTCAAAGACATGCCAGTAACAGTAGCGGTCAGTTCTGCCGGCATCTCTATGCATGAGACAGGCCCCAAAGAGTGGCAAGCAAAGATTGCCGGCATTCCAGTCATGGTTGCTTGAGTCAATTAGTGCGTCATTTATTCATTGAATCAACCGCCCTTAGTTAAGTGACCTGACTTGGCACTCATCGGAGTTTTTGATTCTGGCGTTGGAGGCTTATCCATTTTGGATGAGGCTTTACGCCAACTTCCTGAGCATGACTTCATATATCTAGCCGACTCCATCAATGCCCCTTATGGAGAAAAGTCTAGCGAGTGGATAGCTTTCCGCAGCATGGAGCTATGCCAATACTTAGCAGCGCAAGGTTGTGATGCCATTATGGTTGCCTGCAATACTGCTACCGCCGAGGCCATTGCAGATATTCGTCATGAGCTCAGCAATATTCCAATCATCGGCGTAGAGCCAGGCATCAAGCCTGCAGCAATGCAGTCAAGTAATGGCATTGTTGGAGTACTCGCAACTGAGGCTACACTCAAGAGTGATAAATTTAGCGCTTTACTAGCCACCCTTCCGAATTGTCAGTTTGTTAAACAAGCGGGTGCCGGCTTAGTACCTCTAATTGAAGCGGGCCAAGCTCATGGTGAAGAAACGCTTGAGCTACTTGCTGAACATCTAGAGCCCATTCAGGAAGCGGGAGCAGATACGCTTGTTCTAGGATGCACGCACTACCCTTTCTTGCGAAAATCCATACGTAAATTATTGGGAGATTCAATCAATCTCATTGATACCAGCGAGGCAGTAGTCCGTCAACTCAAACGAAAACTAGAGTCACAGGGTAAGCGCTTAGATCATAATGAATATGGCTCGATCACATTCATCAGCAGTAAAGATGCGCAGAAATTGCAGCAGATGGCACACGAGCTCATGCAATCAGATCTTGATAAACACAGTATTGAATCTCAGTTAGTGAGTTCATTCACATGAGCAGCTTTTTAAATCGGATGAATGCGCTTCTACCATTCGATAAGACCGAACGCATCATTATTGGCATTGTTATTGCCTTGCATTTATTATTTCTGATTGGCTTTCAGAGTGGCATGAAGCCTGATAACGATAACAATCAAGATGATGCGCGAGTGATGGCTAATCTGGTAAGTCCTGAGGCTGCCAAACAACCACAGGCTGCCCCGGCCGCGCCTCCCCCAAAACCTCAGCAAGAACAAAAGAAGAAAACTGTGGATGAAAAATCCACGCAGGCACCAACCCCACCACAAACCCAACAACAGGCGCAGACACCGCCAGCAAATCCATCTAAAAGTGAATCACAGGCTCCCAATGCCACAGTTGCACCAGCCACTACCTCTGGATCCAGTGGCACACCGATTCAGACTGACATTGGTAAACTAGTCGTCGTATATCAACCAGATGCAGATGCTTACTACCCTTCCTTCTCTAAAAGATCTGGAGAACAAGGTGAGGTAGTGGTCAGATTGATTATTGATGAATCAGGTAGTGTTGAGGATGTTGCCTTATTGCGTTCTAGCTCATTTCCAAGATTAGACAGAGCAGCAACGGAGATTGGTCGTCGTTATCGCTTCAAACCATTTTTAGTCAATGGTTCGCCCCAAAGAATTTCTACCAACCTTTTAATTAAATTTAATTTAAAGAATTAATATTATGAATACACCATTTGGCTTAGCAAATTTATGGCTTGAGGGCGATGCAGTTACCCGCTTTGTTGCCATCGCACTTCTGATCTGCTCTATTGTGACTTGGGTAATTTTGCTTTCCCGTTTTTGGGATTTGCGTAATTTACGCAAACTCCAACCTGAGCTCGATCAGTTTTGGCGCGCCACCTCCTACGACCAGGGTCTGAATGCATTTACCAGCCATGCAAGTAATCCCTACTTTCAGATTGCTAAAGCGGCAAATGGCGCCTCTACCCATCACCAAAGCCAATCAACCAATCATCGTGAACTTTTGCAAACGCTGAACTACTCCGAATGGATGGCGAGAAGTCTAAAGAACAGCATTGATGGTGTTGCAGCCCAGCTGCAAAAAGGACTGACCTTCCTTGGCTCGACCGGCGCGACTGCACCATTTATTGGTTTGTTCGGAACGGTGTGGGGCATCTATCATGCTTTGATCGCCATCAGCAGCTCAGGTAGCGCGCAGATTGATCAGGTTGCCGGTCCCATTGGCGAAGCACTCATCATGACTGCTTTAGGCTTGGCTGTAGCGATTCCAGCAGTGTTAGGCTTTAATGCGATTAATCGTGCCAACAAGTTATTGGTCGCCGATCTGAATCGCTTTGGCAATGATCTTCTCGCTTACTTTGTCACTGGTGCCCGCGTGAAGTCTGGAGAATAAACATGTCTTTTAATCTTCAGAACGATCCAGAAGAAAGCGGCATCATGGCCGAAATCAACATGACTCCGATGGTGGATGTCATGTTGGTACTCCTCATTATCTTCATCATTACCCTGCCAGTCATTCAGCAAGCGGTGAAGGTTGAGTTGCCAAAAGCCAATAGCGTGCGCAATGAAGTCAAGCCAGAGTCAGTTCAACTCTCGATTGATGCTCAGGGTCAAATATTTTGGAATAGCACACCAATTGATTTAAAAACTTTTGATGGCTATGCAGAAAAAGCTGCTCAGAAGGAGCCGCAACCAGAAATCAATTTACGTGCTGATAAGTCGGTGAAGTATGAATATGTTGCTCAGGTATTGGCAGCCTCACGTCGTGCTGGCTTAACGAAGCTAGGATTTGTGACTGAACCTAATTAAGACTTATTAATAACCTGACATTGCTCTTGATAAGTCTTAGTACCCCCACCTAGGGTTGCAGAGAGAATTCCCCCTTTTACTGTCTCCGCCTTTCTCAACTGGCCTGTTGGGCGATTAATCGCAATCACCGTGATGACAGAGCCAGCACCATACTGAACACCATCATAATTTTCCGGGGGAAACTGGGCTTCCATTGAAATGAGGACTGTAAATTCAGAAATAAGAACACTCCTGATGGTTTGCCGACCCAACTCGCTAGCCCGATCTAAATCTCGGTTATCAACAAAGACTTTGGCTTTCTGATTTTTTGAGGCCGCCGTGACTTTGAGTTGATAAGTTTCGGTGTAGTTGTTTTCCGAACGCTCACAAGTAAAAACCAAGGAATCTGCAGCCAAACTAGGGGTGGCAAATAAAAGTAGGGAGAGAAAGTAAAGGTATTTCAAGGATGCCTGAAATCAATCGATTGGTGCCCGAGGCCGGAATCGAACCGGCACGACTTTTTTGAGTCGGCAGATTTTAAATCTGCTGTGTCTACCGATTTCACCACTCGGGCTCGCACGAGCAATAAAGCCGTACTAAATAAACCAAGACAAGCAAAATTTTAGCATGTGAGCCCTATCGGAGGTGGGAAGCCTGCTTTCATCAAGCTTAGGGTCTAGTTTAGGCAAACCCACTAAACTATTCCCATGAAAATACCCACGCAACGCTCAGGCCTGAAATCAGCCCTCAAAGGTATCTTTTGGCTTGGTTCTGCAGCCCTAGTCTTGATCATCGCCGCCGGAACAATCTACCTCATCTCAGCTCAAACTAATCCTTCTGGCAAGCGGATCATCAAGTCTCTCGGGGATTCTGTTTCGATTGCCTTTGATGAGAGTGACATTCCCCATATTCAAGCAAAGAGTTCTACTGATGCACTCTTTGCCTTGGGCTATTTGCATGCAAGTGAGCGTTCCTGGCAAATGGAAATTAATCGCCGACTAGCTAGTGGGCGACTCTCTGAAATTCTTGGTAAAGAGACCTTCGCAATTGATCGCTTTATTCGGACGCTGGGTATTAAGCGTGCCGCTGAGAAACAGTTTGATCACTACCCTATTGCTACCAAGAGATTACTTCAGTCTTATGCAGATGGAGTTAACGCTGGTAATGCCCACTTAGGCTGGGCCCTTCCAGTTGAATACTTTTTAACTGGGTCCAAACCAGGGCATTGGTCACCTACTGATAGCGTGGCGTGGATGCTCATGATGGCGCTCGATCTTGGCGGTAACTGGCAAAAAGAATTACAACGCCTCGAACTATCGCAGTTTTTAACAACTAAGCAAGTATGGGAAGTAATGCCACCATATACTCCTGGTGAGCCTGTGAGCAACGTTGACTTTGCCAAAATGTATCAAGAAATTGATGTATTTAATCCAAACCCACTCACAAGAGATCAAAAGTCCAAGAAGCTACCAGCAACCGAATTGACTATCAATGAAGTGCCGGGTGGCAAGGAAGGTATTGGATCAAATAACTGGGCGCTTAGTGGAAAGCTGACAGCCTCTGGAAAGCCCTTGCTGGCAAACGATCCGCATCTAGGCTTATCGGCGCCAGCGATTTGGTATATGGCTCACTTAGAGGCGCCAGGTCTCAATGTCATTGGTGCGACCCTCCCTGGCATTCCGGCAGTGGTACTGGGCAGGACCGATAAGTTTGCCTGGAGCTTTACGAATACCGGCCCAGATGTTCAGGATTTATATATTGAGCAGCTAGATCCAAAAAATCCTGGAGTGTATCGAGGACCAGACGGCCCGCTACCCTTTAAAGTTCGTCAAGAAATCATCGACATTAAAGACGAGCCCTCCGTGCGCTTTTTAGTCAAAGAGACGCGGCATGGTCCAGTGATTTCTGAATCCTATGCACGCGCAAAACGAGCCATCGACACCGATCGTTTTGTTTTGTCTTTACGCTGGACAGCGCTGGATATTGAAAACCAGTCCGTTGCCGGTTTGCTGGATATGAATCACGCCAAAGATTTAAATACATTCAAGCAGGCGCTACGCAAAAACTATGCGCCCATGCAAAACGTGGTGATGGCGGATGTAGATGGGAACATTTCGCTTCAAACTACTGGGGTCGCCCCAAAACGCACTTTGCATCAAGGTTTGTATGGCGTGGCGCCAGCCTTGGGCTGGGAGAAGCAATATGATTGGACTGGCTACGTCCCCTTCGAGCAACTGCCTAATAGCAATAACCCAGAGGCTCATTGGATCGCTACAGCCAACCAGAAAATCTTAGCCAATAACGATCCAAATCCATTGACCGGCGATTGGGATCTACCAACCCGCTATGACAGAATTGTGGATCTCATTCAGGGCAAGTCAACACATGACCTCGCCTCCATGAAAACTATGCAAGCAGATACCTTGTCTTTGGGTGCCACCCCATTATTAGAATTATTTAAATCGGTACAGTCAACACATCCACTAGCCCAACAAGCAATTGAGCTTAGCAAGAACTTTGATGGGGACATGAAAATCGATAGTAGTGGTGCGCTCCTATTTAATGCTTGGGCTGACCAACTCACACGCAAACTCTTCTCACGCTTAACTTATTTATTCACAGAGAATTACGGTACGCGTAGCTTTAGACATGCGCTGATATTGCAATTACAAAACCCCAACAGCCCTTGGTGTAACGACCCCAAAACTGAACAGATTGAGAGTTGTGTAGATGCTTCGAATGCGGCGTTTGATAAGGCGCTTGAGCAGCTTAGTTCCCAATTTGGTAGCAACCCTAAAAATTGGGTATGGGGTAACGCGCATATTGCAGTCTCCGAGCATCGCCCTTTAAGCAAGGTACCACTGCTTGGAAATTTCTTCAATTTAACGCAGCCGTTTCCTGGCGACAGCTTTAGCATCAATGTAGGGCGTCTCGAACTGCTGAGGGCTGATAATCCTTTTGAAACTAAGCAGGCTCCCAGTCTGCGCACACTCTATGACCTCGCTGACTTAGAGCAGTCCCTCTTTGTGTACCAAACTGGACAATCTGGCTGGGTACAGAATAAGCTGTACCGTAACATGAGCGCGCTTTGGGCTCGAAATGAATACCTTCCCTTACAAATGAAACCCCAAAAGATCAGCCGACAACTAGACCTGAGTATTAAGGAAAAATAAGCTGGGGCGTTTAGAATGATTCCTAAGAGCCCTGTTGAGACTCAAACTACTTACTGACAATGCTATTGATTATGAAAAAAATATACGTACTAACTCTTTTTACCACCCTCTCCTTACTACCGTTTTCTAGCAGCTTCGCTGAGTGGAAAGAATTAGGATCTAATGCGGTGATGGTGGTGTATGTTGATCTTGATACGGTCAGCGCATCTGGCGAAAAAGCACAAATCATGTCTATGCTCGACTTGAAGAAACCTGGCGTTAACCCAAAAACAAAACAGCCTGTTAGCTCAATCATCGGCATCAATGAGTACGACTGCCCAGCCATTAGCTACCGACCAATCGAATACAAAGAGTTCGCTGGCAATAAAGGTAGCGGCAAGGTGGTTTCAGACAACAAAACTCCCAATAGTGAATTTGAGCCTGTAGTAAGCGAGTCTTGGGCAGCTGGAGTGTTCAACGTTGTTTGCCAGCGCAAATAAACGTCCCATTTTGAATGTCCGTCAAAGCAGACCAAACCCATCGGGCTGGACTGCTTTTGGATGCATTGTTCTTTGCTTCAATTTGAGTGCTTGTGCAGCGCCATTAATGGCTTTAGGAGGATCTGCCACTACCGCTGCAAGCTCTGCAGGCTCAGTAGCGGTATCGGCAGCAGTAGCCAACCCTTCAACTGCAGCTAGTGCTATCTCTACTGTAACCACTGGCAAGTCCCCTTTGGAACACGCCGCCTCCGCGGCAACCAAGCAAGATTGCAATTTTCTGAATGCCTTAGGACCAAAGCCGATTTGTTCGGATATCCCCGTTCCCAAAATCAAAGATATGAGCGAGCCCTACCTAGGTCCAGCAGATAGCCTCACTACCACCAAATAAGCAGTCTAAAATTACGTCCTAAAAGTAATCTTTCCCCCTTTTAAAGTCATGACCACAGAAAACTACTACCTCACACTTACTTGCCCTAATAGACCGGGCATTGTTGCAGCCGTTTCAACCTATATCTTTGAATTAGGTGGTGATATTGAGGAAGCTCAGCAATTTGATGACAAAGCCTCTAAACGCTTCTTCATGCGCGTGAGCTTTAGCTGTAGCGCTGATACCAAATCTCTCAAAGCTGGCTTTGTAGACATTGCTAAGCGCTTTGATCTCACTTGGGACTTGCGCGCTGTAAAAGATTTAAAGCGAGTGCTGATCATGGCATCCAAGCTAGATCATTGCTTGGTAGATCTTCTCTATCGTTGGCGTATTGGTGAGTTGCCAATGATTATCAGTGGGATTGTTTCCAATCATCCGCGTGAGGTTTACTCTAGTATTGATTTTGCGGATATTCCGTTTTATCACTTACCGGTGACGCCAGAGACGAAGGCAAAGCAAGAAGCAAAGCTCCTTGAAATTGTTGCTGATGCAAAAGTCGACATGGTTATTTTGGCGCGCTACATGCAAATTCTGTCGGATGATTTATCCACCAAATTATCTGGACGCTGCATCAACGTTCACCACTCATTCTTGCCGAGCTTTAAAGGCGCCAAGCCTTACCATCAAGCCCATGCTCGCGGCATCAAGTTGATTGGCGCGACCGCACACTTTGTGACCAGTGATTTAGATGAAGGTCCAATCATTGAGCAAGACGTGACTCGTGTCACCCATGGCGATACGCCTGAAGACTTAGTTCGCAAGGGTCGAGATCTAGAGCGCACCGTACTCTCACGCGCCCTGCGCTACTATTTGCATGACCGTGTTTTGATTAATGGTGCAACTTCAGTCGTTTTCTCAGACTAAGCTGTACTCAAGGCCGGACCCCTGGAGTTTCTAGGGGCATGCCTCTAGCCCGCCACATCAGAAACAACTCTAACTGAGCCATCTCTTGCGAGCCGTACTCAAACTGCTGAGCGCGCACCCCACTCATACAGTTGCGTAAACGTCTTTGTAAAGACCCCATGGTCTGCCATTCAATTCGGTAAATTGGGTAGGCAGTTGGGTGCCCCTGAGGAATGAGACTTCCTCCTAATTTCAAGCCAGCGCGATCTTGATGACATTGGGCGCAAGATAAGTTGAGTTGACCCATTCTTTCATTAAAGAACTGACGGCCTTGTTGTAGATCTTTTTTATTCTGAGGCGTTTCTTGAACGGCGATTGGCATACCCTTGGATTGACTTGCTACCCATGTTGTTAAGGCTAGGAGTTCTTTACTCTCATAAGCTAGTACCGGGGCCTCTTGTCGTGATGACCGACACTGATTAATTTGCCCCTCCAGGGTCTGCAACTTGCCTTTCTGCATCTTAGGAAACTGTGTGGCTACACCAGCCATCTTTTGCCCACTATCACCATGACAGGATGCACATGCGATGTTCTTTGTTCCGGTCTTTTCTTTCCAGAGGCTCTGACCATCCATGACCCAAAATAAAGCGGGGTTAAGATTAGCGTCATCTTGCATTGCCCGATTTTCTGGTGTCATCAAGTAATAGCTTGATTGCCGAGTATCTTTTGAGACTTCAAGTGCCTGACTAGAATCAACGCCAATCAGAATGAGCAATAGCGGTAATACACGAAGGCAGAAAACGAACAGATTCACGAGACGGTAATTTGCGCCTGGTTTACTGCCTCATAGCCACCATCCCCCACCCACTTAAATACGAGCGTGCCAGAGGCTACTGCTACGGTAGTGAAAATAATAAGGGGGTTAGCGCCGATGCCTGGATAAAAATCCGCTCTGAATACTTCCTCGCCGTTGTATTGACAGGTAAAGAGGCGAATGATGTCGCGTGGGATCCGCTTTCCATCCTCTGTATATCGATAGCCTGTCTCCATATCATGCTGAGCAATTGCCCGAATTTCAATAATGGCACCTTTTTTTGCTTGGACTGGCATCGTGATACCAGTGCGGGAGGTCTTACTCATATCATCTCCGTGCAAGCTGAAAGAGTAACTAGCGTATCGGCATATCCCTGCCAAAAGCTACCATCACTCATTTGTGCAATAGCCCATACCCGTTGTGAGTCAGCCAACCTCACCCGAGTAGTTAACTCAGCGCGGCCGGAACGGGGTGTGAAATACGCAGTGAATATATTGGGGGATGGATTCTCTTCAGCAATCACATGCACCGCCTTAACGTAATCATTTGCTGTCATGGGGCTTTCTATGGAGAGCTTGAGAACCACCAAGTTGCCACTCTCCACCAAAGGCGGAATCACCAACTTCACTCGGCCATCACGAATAGTGTTCGAGCCAGCGATTTTTGCGATCGCTTCCATTGCATCTGGCTTTTTAGCCATCGTCAAACTCGGAGCCATCCAAGTGGATAGACCTAAAAGACCCAGCGCAGACAAATACATACGCCGACTCAGTTTGATGGGGTTTGAACTCGGATTGAACTCAGTCATATTGATTTCATAATTTCAGTTGGTTATTGAAGGCTCACTAAAAAAGCCACAACATCTTCTATCTCTTGGCCAGTCAGAATGGTCTGATCAGCAAACTTGGGGGCCACACGACTCAGACCAGAAGTACGATAGTACGCCGGCATGATACTTCCTGGGTTCAAGCGGCTTGGATCAACTAATCGAGCCCGTAATTGAGCTGGAGTGGATTGGCCGACGCTAGCAATTAAGTCCGGCGCTAGATTACCCTGAAAGCGCTCTTCCGGAAATGGTCCACTATGGCACAGCAAACATAAACCGACTTGACGACTAGCTACTATTGCACGCCCCTTCACAGCATCCCCCGGGGAAGAAGTAAGGGGATTCACAATCGAATCCCCCACCCAGGTTTGAGAGTGCGCTAAGCAAGGCAGGAAAAGAGTCGAGGTCCCTAGCAATAAAGCTGCTAGCGTTCGTCTCATTCCTGCTTGCCTATCATCATTAAACCAACTTAATGCCGCTGTTTTTCAATGGGACTGTGCGCAAGCGCTTGCCTGTGGCACGGTAGATCGCATTGAGAACCGCTGGTGCTGCCACGGCAATCGTTGGCTCTCCAACACCACCCCAATCCTTACCACCACCTTGAATGATGATCGTCTCTACCTTAGGCATCTGAGACAGGCGAATGGAATTGAAGGTATCAAAGTTCTTCTGCACAACCGCGCCCTTCTCGATCGTAATTTCTTCTTCGAAGAGAGCGGATAAGCCGTACACAAACGAACCAGAAACTTGACGAGCAACTTGTGCTGGATTGACTACATAACCAGGGTCGGTTGCAGCCACAATGCGATGAATTTTTACTTCATTCCCATTAGTGACTGATAACTCGCAAGCGGCAGCTACATAACTTCCAAATGAGCGCATTTGGGCGACACCGCGGAAAACACCTGGCTTAGCTGGCTTATTCCAACCAATGCCATCTGCTACGGCATTGAGAACGGCGATTGCACGAGGGAATTTCTCCATATGCTTGCGACGGAATTCCACAGCGTCAACACCGGTAGCTTCAGCCATTTCATCCATAAAGGTTTCCAGGAAGACGGCATTTTGATTGACGTTCACGCCACGCCAGAAACCTGGTGGCACATGGGTATTTCGCATTGCATGGTCAACCATCAAATTCGGAAAGCTATAAGTAATGCCATGCTCACCCGCAGGATCTAATCCCTGAAACACTACAGGATCCTTACCCTTATTAGCCGCCACTACTGCTGGACGCACTGTTGCCAAAATAGATTGGCCGGACAAACGCATATCTAGGCCAGTAATATTTTTCTTATCGTCAATCGCGGCAGTCATTTTGCACATCATCACCGGGTGATAACGACCCTGCGTCATATCCTCTTCGCGAGTCCAAATCAATTTGATTGGTGTGCCCGGCATTTGCTTGGCGATATTGACAGCCTGAGTTGTGTAATCCTGGAAGGCGCCGCGACGACCAAATCCACCACCGAGGTTGACCTTATACACATTACATTTTTCTGAAGGCAAGCCTGAAGCAGCAATTACCGCAGCCAAGGATGCTTCACCATCTTGGGTTGGAACCCAAGCTTCGCAAGAATCTGGCGTCCACTTTGCCGTTGCAGTTTGTGGCTCTAGCGTTGCATGGTTTAAGAATGGATAGAAATAGGTTGCCTCAATCTTTTTAGATGCCTTAGCAATCGCTTCCTTAGCATCACCATTGGAGTTGCCTACAAAAGTATCGTTAGCTGTCAGCCCCTCTTCGAGCATTTTCTTAATCGTTGCGCTAGAAACATCCCCATTGCTACCGTTATCCCAAACAATATTGACGGCATCTAAACCCGTCTTTGCCTGCCAGAAAGTATCAGCAATCACGGCAATCGAAGAATCATTTACTTGAATGACCTTCTTCACCCCTTTGATACTGCTAGCCTTGGTGGCATCGTAGCTTTTGACCTTACCGCCAAATACTGGAGACTCTTTAATAGTGGCAACCAGCATGCCAGGCAACTTGAGGTCAATGGCATAGATTTGCTTACCGGTGACCTTGTCAGCCGTGCCATCAATACGATTCAATGACTTGCCGATCACAGTCCACTCTTTAGGATCTTTAAGAGCAATCTCCTTTGGCACTTCTAACTGAGATGCAGCAACTGATACTTTTCCAAAAGTAGTTTTACGACCAGATGGGGTGTGTGTAATGACGCTGTCTTTAGCTACGCACTCAGACACTGGGACATTCCATTGATTAGCTGCAGCCTGTACCAACATGATGCGAGCAGCTGCTCCACCCTTACGAACATACTGCTCAGAAGTACGAATACCGCGACTACCACCAGTAGAGTAGCTACCCCATGCTTGCTTACGCTTGAGACTCTCAGCTGGCGATGGGTACTCGTAAGATACTTTTTTCCAGTCGCACTGTAATTCTTCAGCAACCATTTGGGCTAAGCCAGTAATAGTTCCCTGACCCATCTCCGAGCGGACGATACGCACAACGATGTCATCGTTTGGCTTAATCACCACCCAAACACCAATCTCTGGTGTTGCGAGTGGGGCCATAGCAGTTGTGCCAGTCCCCATAGCAGCATTTGCTGATGAGATGAAGGAGAAGTCAAAGCCAATTGCTAGACCAGTTGCGATAGCGCTTGATCCAACAATAAAGTGGCGACGTGAAGTGTTGGTAGCGTTGGTAGTGTTTGTATTAATAGTTTTTGTCATGATTGCTCCTTATGCCTTGCTCACAGCATGAATAGCATCACGCACTTGTTGGAAGGTTCCGCAGCGGCAGATATTGGTGACCGCAGCATCAATCTGAGCATCAGTTGGTTTTGGGGTGTTGCGCAATAGGGCCGTAGTTGCCATCACCATGCCAGACTGGCAGTAGCCACATTGCGGCACCTGATTGTCAACCCACGCTTTTTGCACTTTAGAGAGCTGGCCATTTTTTTCCAGGCTCTCAATAGTTTCAATCTTTTTACCTACGGCTGCACTTACCGGAATAGCGCAACTACGGATTGCTTGGCCATCAAACAAAACAGTACATGCACCACACTGACCCACACCGCAACCATATTTAGTACCCGTTAATCCAACATGATCACGAATCGCCCATAACAAAGGGGTTTCTGGATCAACATCCACCTTGTACTTTTTACCGTTGACGTTTAAGTCAGCCATGCCCATTCTCCTTAGTGTTTTTTATATCAAGCCTTATCCAAGAGACAAAGACCCTCTTGTTGTAGTAATTATCTTAACGAAGAAATAATTTATTGCTTTGCAACATATATTGCAGAGCAGTAAGATCAAGACATGATCTCGGGCCTTGTCCAAATCCTTCTCTTTCAAAGCCTGGGTGAGCTAGTCTCCAAATTTGCCCTACCCACCCTCCCTGGTCCCGTGATTGGCTTGGTGCTACTGATTATTTGGCTGGTGCTCCGCAAAGGGATTAATCATGAACTCGCATTGGTGGCCGATGGCTTTAGCCAATACCTCGGCCTCTTATTTGTTCCGGCGGCCGTTGGGGTGGTGCTATTTTTACCCCAACTGAAGGCCAATGCCCTAGCAATCATCAGCGCCTTGGTCGGTAGCGTGATTCTCACCATTGCCACGAGCGCGATAGTGGTCCGCTTTTTGAGCGCAAAGCCAAAAGAGACAGGGCAATGAACGAAAAACACTCGATTGTGGAGATTTGGGTTTATCTCTCGGGCAGCCCTTTATTCGCCCTCTTTATTACTTTGGCGGCCTATCAAGTAGGTCTCTCGATTTATAAAGCTGCCAAACAGAATCCCTTAGCCAACCCAGTAGCAATTGCGATCATTCTGGTCGCCAGCATCATTCAATTTGTTGAAATGCCGTATTCCACCTACTTTGAGGGTGCGCAATTTATCCACTTCTTATTGGGCTCTGCAACCGTCTCTCTAGCCATCCCTATTTATAGAGGCTTGAGTAGTTTGAAGGGTCGATCACTTCCCTTGCTGGCCTCTTTAATTGCAGGTGGCTTGGTATCCATTGTGGGCGCAGTAAACATTGCTAAATTACTCGGCGCCGACTCCAGCATTACGGGTGCCATGTATCCCAAATCAGTTACCGCACCTATTGCCATGGGTATTGCTGAGCGTATTGGCGTATCCCCGACCTTAACCGCCATTTTTGCCGTCACTACCGGCATCCTCGGGGCTATTCTGGCCCCCTTTATTCTGAATGCGCTGGGAATGAAAGCATGGTGGCAGCGTGGTTTTGCTATTGGCATTGGCGCTCACGGCATTGGTACCTCGCGTGCATTTAGCATTCATCCTGAGGCAGGAACTTATGCCAGTCTTGCTATGGGAATGAATGGGGTCATTAGCGCGGTAGCCATCCCCATTCTGTATCACTTATTTAACTAGCATTCTGCTAGCGCTCGTCATTAGCTGATCTTCATAGCATCATCAATCGCATCACTCAGAACACTCACCAAGAACTCGACTTCGGCTGGCGTTGAAATAAATGGAGGGCCAACTGCAATCGTGTCGTTCGTAATACGCACTAAGGCACCTCTTTCAATACAAGCCTCTAAAGTCTTCATGGCTCGCAATCCTGGCTTACCAGCAATGGGCACTAAATCGACCGCACCAGAAAGACCAAAGTTACGAATATCCAGTAAGCCTGTTTTTCCCTTGAGGGCGTGCAGGGAATTTTCTAAGACCGGTTCCAGTGCTTTAGCGCGATCGACTAAATCATCAGATTCAAAAATATCCAGTACGGCATGAGCGGCAGCTGTAGGAATAGGATGGCCAGAGTAAGTGTAGCCATGGAAGAATTCAATCGCTTGCTCTTGCCCGCCTTGCGACATGATGGCATCGTAAATATCTCCGCGCACCAATACACCGCCCATCGGAATCACACCGTTGGTAATGGCTTTTGCAAAAGTGATCATATCTGGCGTCACACCAAAACGATCTGCACCAAAGTTCGCTCCTAAGCGCCCGAAGCCCGTAATAACTTCATCAAAGATCAACAAGATGCCGTGCTTTGTACAAATATCCCGAATCTTCTGTAAATAACCTTGTGGGGGCACAATCACCCCCGTCGATCCCTGCACTGGCTCTAGGATTACTGCAGCAATCGTGTTGGCATCATGCAAAGTGACAATATTTTCTAGCTCATCAGCTAAGTGTGCGCCCCACGTAGGCTGCCCTTTTGAGTAAGCCATTTGTGAGAGATTGAATGTGTGCGGTAGGTGATCTACTCCGGGCATCATCATTCCAGCAAATGCCTTGCGATTGGCCACAATGCCGCCAACGGAGATGCCACCAATACCAACACCGTGATAAGCGCGCTCGCGCCCAATCATCCGAAAGCGTGAGGCATTACCCATGCATCGATGATAGGCAACCGCCATTTTGAGTGCTGTATCTACAGCTTCAGATCCAGAGTTGGTAAAAAATACTTTATCTAAGCCTGTTGGCGCCAGATCAACAATGCGACTGGCCAAAGTAAAAGTAGCCTCACTCGCCATCTGAAATGCAGGGCAATAGTCCATGGTTTCATACTGCTTTTGAATGGCTGCACCAATTCGTGGATCAGCATGCCCCAAAGGTGAGCACCACAAGCCCGATAATCCATCGAATAACTTACGACCATGGTCATCAAAGTAGTAAGCTCCTATGGCTGACTGCATTACTTTTGGATGCTGATGAAAGTAACGATTTGGCGTGTATGGCAACCAATAGGCCGACATATCAATAGCTGAAGGTGTTTGAAGTGCTGCAGTCATAGTTGTCTCAATTTAACTTTTATTATTCGCTTTACACCCCTTGGGTGATTTCCAATACTATATTACCTACTTATTTTTACCTACTTACCCACTGGACAATGTCATGAACTTCTTGAATCGTTTTTCAAAACCATTCCTCGGGCTTGCAATCATTTCAAGCTTGTGTGGACAAGTGCTAGCTGCACCAGATACGGATTGGCCTAAAAAACCAATCGTCGCAGTTTTGTCATTTCCTGCAGGTGGTTCTACCGACGTATTTGCTCGTGCCGTTATGGCTCCCTTGGGCGAGGCTCTCGGACAAGCGATTGTGATTGAAAATAAACCGGGGGCAGGTGGCATGATTGGCTTGGGCGCAGCAGCCAAGGCCGCTCCAGATGGTTACACCATTCACTTCAGTGCGATGACTAATCAGTCTATTTCACAAGCACTCTTCAAAAATCCGCCAGCAGACCTTACAAAGGATTTTGCACCTGTTGCTCTCGTTGGCACTATTCCTCACCTGATTGTTGTCAACCCCACAGTTCCAGCTAAAAACCTGTCGGAGTTAATTACTTTCATTAAATCGAAAAAAGGTGACTTCAATTATGCGTCTCAAGGTAATGGCAGCCTCTCTCACTTAGAGTCCACTCTATTTATGCAACGTATCGGAGCCACCGGTACACATATTCCTTACAAAGGTAGTTCTTTCGCCTTACCTGATTTAATTGCCGGTAACACGCTCATGATGTTTGATAGCGTGACAGCATCACTGCCACATATTCAGAGTGGTAAGTTACGCCCTATTGCTATTGCTGCAGCAGAGCGCTCACCATTAATGCCCAATGTCCCCACCTTAGGACAAGATGGTATGAAGCAGTTTGATGTGGAAAACTTTTACGCGGTTTATGTACCTAAGGGTACTTCTCCAGCAATCATTGCCAAGCTGGAAAGGGAGATCCGTAAGATTCTGACTAACCCCGACTTCAAAGCGCGTTTAGCAACCCAAGGTATTCACCCACAATTTGCTAACTCCGAGCAATTAACTTTGATCACGCAAAGCGAGCAGGACAAGTGGGCGAAGGCAGTAAAAGCAGCCAACGTTAAAATTGACTAATTGCCCATTCCTTTTGCTCACACCTTCTTATTGAATAGATCAGATCCATGTTAATTTCCCCTCCCTTTGGTGGCGGCCGTGCCCCAGTCCTTGCTAAAAATGCAGTTGCTAGTTCACAGCCATTGGCAACACAGGCAGGCATTGAGGCTTTACAACATGGCGGCAATGCAGTTGATGCAGCCTTAGCGACTGCGATCACACTGACCGTGGTTGAACCCACGATGAATGGTCTTGGTGGCGATGGCTTTGCTCTCATTTGGGATGGGAAAAAACTCCATGGTATGAATGCCTCCGGTCGTGCCCCAGCTGCTTGGACGCCGGAATATTTTTCTGGCAAAACCGCCATGGATTTGATTGGCTGGAATACCGTGACCGTACCTGGCATGGTTTCGGGTTGGATTGAGTTATCTCGTAAATTTGGCAAGCTGCCTTTTGCGCAACTCTTCAAGCGCGCTATTGACTATGCTGAAAACGGCTTTCCAGTCTCACCAGTAATCGTCCGTCAATGGCGCGAAGCCATTCCCGTTTTGAAGAATGAACCTGGTTTTAGTGAATCCTTTTTGATTGATGGCAAGGCACCTACTGCCGGTCAACTTTGGCGCTACCCCGCCCAAGCCAATACTTTGCGTGAGATCGCCAACACTGAAGGCGAATCTTTTTACACAGGAAAATTAGCTCAAAGCATGGTTGACTTTGCTCAAAGCACGGGTGGCTGTTTCACCATGGCAGATTTTGCTGCTAATCAAACGGACTGGGTTGAGCCATTGGCATTTGATTATGGCGATTACACCTTGCATGAGATTCCTCCCAATGGTTCTGGCATTGCAGCCCAGATGGCACTCGGTATTTTACAAGCGGCAAATGCAAAACAATATCCAGCGAATTCTGCGCAGCGCATCCACCTGCAAGTAGAAGCCATGCGTATCGCCTTTGCTGATGCTTACGCTCATGTATCCGATGCCAGCACCATGAAAGTGCCAGCGAGCGCCCTATTAGACAGAGATTATTTGGCTAGCCGTGCTGCTCTGATTAATCACAATCAAGCAGGCAGCTACGGCGCTGGAGATCCACATGCTGGAGGCACCGTTTACTTGTGCGCTGCGGATGAGAGCGGCATGATGATTTCTTATATTCAGTCGAACTTCAAAGGCTTTGGTTCTGGTGTAGTTGCTCCAGGTGGCATTGCCTTTCATAACCGTGGCATGAGCTTTAGTTTGGTCGATGGCCATCCGAATCAAGTGGCACCAGGTAAGCGTCCTTTTCACACCATCATCCCCGCATTCCTTACTAAGGGTAATCAACCCACTATGGCATTTGGTGTGATGGGTGGCAATATGCAGCCACAGGGACATCTTCAGTTTGTAATGCGCTTTGTTGATGAATACCTCAATCCTCAGGCCTGTTCAGATGCGCCTCGCTGGAGAATTGATGATGTGGGTAAGCTCACTGTTGAAGCTTCCATGCCAACTGCAGTAGTCGAAGGATTAAAAGCAATGGGACATGAAGTGACTGTCATGCCAGCGAACAGCCTAGACTTTGGAAGCGCTCAAGCGATTGCCCTATTAGGTGAAGAAACTCAGGATGCTTATATTGCCGGAAGTGATCATCGTCGGGATGGCTTGGCGGCTGGCTTTTAATTTTTCACTAAGGTGCAAAAGTTGCCTGGAGAATATCGAGGGTAGCCCCCAATGTTTTGTTACTGACGGCACCTAATCGCTTGACTAGGCGTGCTTTATCTATAGTACGAATCTGGTCTAAAAGTACCAAACCTTTTTTACCATCATGCGTAATTGGCACGCGATAGGATGCTGACCTACCTTTTGTAGTCATTGGCGCAATAATGACGGTTCGCAAAAAGTCATGCATCTCCTGTGGAGATACAACAACACATGGTCGAGTCTTTTTAATTTCACTGCCTATGGTTGGATCTAAGTTAATTAGCCAAATATCTCCACGAGAAACGATACTTTTTACCAAACCCAATCCTCATCACCCTCATTCATAAAGTCGCCCAGCACTAAGCCGTCTTCACCAGCCGCGGCAATTACTTTTGAATCCTCAGCCCAACCCTCGCGGGGATTTTTTTTGGGTTTACTTAAGACGAGTTTGTCACCCTCAATCACCAAATCAGCCTGATCGTCAAAACCTACCTGCTCAAGAATAGCCTTAGGAATAACCACTCCACGAGAGTTACCTATTTGACGGATTTGAAGGTGCAGCTGTTTTTTCATAGTAATAACAATGTTATAACTATTTTAACGCGGAGTCAAGCCGATAGAAAATCTAACTTGGCAAGCAATTCAGATAGAAACGCTTCACCTCTTGGTCACAGCTGACATCCTTGGGTTGTATGGGGCGCTCGAGAGTAATACCTTCGATGGATGTGCAGCGACTCAAGGCGACATAGACTTGCCCTGAGGCAAATGCCCCTGAGGAGAGGTCTACTTTGATCTTATCCAGAGTCTTACCCTGACTCTTGTGAATGGTGACAGCCCAAGCGAGCATTAGCGGAATCTGCACAAAGGTGCCAATGATGTTTGGTGAAATCTTGCCAGACATCATGTCGTGGTCATAGCGATACGATTCCCACTGATGTCCCTTGACCTCTACCGTATTGGAGTAAGGACCGTTTTGCACCATCACTTTTACAGTGTTGGGTAGTAGTTCGCGCACGACACCAATAGTACCGTTCACCCAGCGCTTCGGAAAATTGCTATCGGTTGCCGTAAACATAACCTTGGCACCCACCTTGAGAGTGAGCTGATTGGGTGATGGTAGATTGCGATCATCCACATTGAACTTACCAGTGCTATTTCCCATATAGACCTTGGCATCGCTTGTAAGTGCTCGTAATCCTGCACCATTAATTTGGTCCGCACGGGCGTTAGTGGTGGTTAGCGTGATGGTTTGCTCATCAATTTCTTTTTTGGTTTCATAGCAGACGGCATTTAAAGTACTGAGCGCTTCATCAATGTCTTGATTGATGCGGATCTGATTAAGTAAGCTAGCAAAGTGCGCGTCTTTTTGGCGGAAGATCTTAGACAGTTCTACCATCGTGACATCTTTACGGTGCAGCGCATTAGCGCAAAAGAAGTAAGGACCTTCGTAACCGCGCTCTGAGAGCACTTGCATATCCGTTTGAGATACCACCGGCGGCAGCTGAAACAAGTCTCCTACAAACATCACCTGTATGCCGCCGAAGGGTTCACTCTTTTGAGGTCCGTTAGCGCGCAGGAATAGATCAATGGCATCTACTACATCTACTCTGACCATCGAGATCTCATCAATGATCAGGAGCCGAATATCTTTGTACAGTCGCTTATCTTTGAGAGGCTTGATATCCTCTTCTGGGAAGATCAAGCGAGGTGGCAAGCGAAAAAAGGAGTGAATCGTGACACCCTTCACTTGCAATGCAGCAACGCCAGTTGGTGCAACGACCACTACGTTGCCGTGAATGTTCTCACGTAGATAGCCAATTAAAGTAGTTTTACCAGTACCTGCTTTACCACTGACAAAAATATAAGGGTCGTGACGCTCGATGGCATCGATTACCTCCTGGTATTCAGGGGTGATTTCAATGGCGGCCGGGTCAACTGCAAGATTGGTCATTCCTTATTGTTTCACGGCATCAGCCACACACCGAAATCCAATGTAAACCACCCCAATATCTGCTGACTTAGATTCCACATCAGATTCTTTTTGTCTCTCCGGGCCATACCACCAGGAAGCGCCACGAGTAATAAAGCCACCATTGCGCTCAGTAGCCGTCCACTCCCAAACATTACCGCCCATATCCAATAGACCATTGACTCCAGGCTTAGTGGTGCCCGCAGGGACATGACCAGTACCTCGGTTTAATGCACCTGCTGGAGCAACACCTTTGTAGTCACCACAGCCACTTAAGCAATGAGAGACCGCAGGCGTGCTTCCACCGGGGAACGGATAACGCTCACCCTTGACAAAGCCTGCAGGTGGGTTAGCCCGTTGCTCTACAAATGCTGCAGAAGTCCACTCAGCTTCAGTAGGCAGACGTTTACCGAAATAACGACAAGCAGATGCCGCTTCAGATTGATTGAGGTGAACTGCGGGCTCAGTATCCTTTGCAGGAACGCCGTAGGGGGTTTTCCAGGTCCAGCCCGACTTTTTGACAAATCCAGATTCGTAATTCAGTCCGCCACCATTTTTCTCAGCCTGGCTCACAAAGCCTGTAGCAGTCGCAAACGTTTTCATATCGCCAATCGTCATCTCAGTTTGATCCCAAGATACATTACCCACTTTAACCACGGGGATGGTTGACTCAGGCGCACTAGCAGCAGTTGAGGGTCTCAACATGAAATACAGCGCAATGACTGATAGCAAAACACCAAATAGGATTGGGAGAATGTCGAATTTTTTCATAAATAGCGATGGGCTAAAGCATTAAATGAGGTGAGCTAATTCTAATGAATAGATCAATACTATGCATTGAGTTGCTGCTAACGGCAAATATGACTACTAGCAGCACTCACCAACTTTGAATCATTGGTTGCGAGGTCGAATCTCGCCCGACTCCACCAACATCTCTTGATCTTTAAAAAATATCCGGCTCTGGCACTGGTTTCCCAAAGCTGGTTTCTAGGAAGTCAAAGTCGCAACCATCTTCTGCTTGCAAGATGTGTTTGCTAAACATCCATCCATAACCACGTTCGTATTTAGGTTCTGGTGGCGTCCATGCTGCTTTTCTTTGATCAAGCTCTTCATCACTGATCTCTAGATGAATCTTTCTGTTGGGCACATCTACTGTGATGAGGTCACCTGTCTTCACAAGGGCTAGTGGTCCACCGATATAGGATTCTGGCGATACATGCAAAATGCAGGCGCCATAGCTCGTACCGCTCATACGTGCATCAGATAAGCGGAGCATATCTCTTACACCTTGTTTGACTAGCTTTACCGGAATCGGCAACATCCCCCACTCTGGCATACCTGGACCACCTTTAGGCCCCGCATTTCTTAATACAAGAATATGATTTTCAGTGACATCCAGATTTTCATCTTCAACGGCTTTTTTCATTTCTGGGTAACTATCAAACACCAGCGCTGGGCCAGTGTGTTTTAAAAATTTATCAGCACAGGCGCTTGGCTTAATCACTGCTCCACCTGGAGCAATATTGCCTTTGAGTACTGCTAGCGCACCCTCTTTATAAATCGCTTTGTGCAGTGGCCTAATGACATCTTCGTTATTGACTTCGGCGTGTTGAATGTTCTCACCAATCGTTTTACCGGTGATGGTCAGCGCACTTGGGTCCAGATGGTCTCCCATCTGCTTAAGTAGCGCAGGCATACCGCCGGCATAATAGAAGTCTTCCATTAAGTATTGATCGCCACTCGGTCTGATATTGGCAATCACAGGTACTTTCCTACTCGCTAGATCAAAATCTTCTAAGGTTACCGTGCATTCTTTTCCAGCACGGCGTGACATAGCAATTAAGTGAATGATGGCATTGGTACTACAACCCATGGCCATGGCAGCATGGATTGCATTGATAAAGCTAGTCTTGTTGAGAATCTTTGCGGGGGTCAAGTCCTCCCAAACCATCTCGACGATTCTTCTTCCGCAAGCTGCAGCCATGCGTGGATGGCTGGCATCTGCTGCCGGAATACTTGACGCACCTGGCAATGTAAGACCTAATGCTTCAGAGATACCCATCATCGTTGCGGCGGTACCCATGGTCATACAGGTACCGTGGCTCCGCGCAATACCACCCTCCATCTCTAACCACTGGGCTTCAGAGATATTCCCAGCACGGCGTTCATCCCAATACTTCCAAGCATCAGAACCAGAGCCGAGAATCTTGCCTTTCCAGTTACCACGCAGCATTGGGCCAGCAGGTAAATATACGAATGGCAGCCCAGCTGAAAGAGCGCCCATCACTAGGCCTGGCGTAGTTTTATCGCAGCCACCCATGAGAACTGCGCCATCGACTGGATGAGAACGAATCAGCTCTTCGGTTTCCATGGCGAGCATATTTCGATAGAGCATGGTCGTTGGTTTGACATATTGCTCTGCAAGCGAAATCGCTGGTAACTCAATTGGAAATCCACCGGCTTGTAATACGCCACGCTTCACATCATCGACACGTTGCTTAAAGTGTGTATGGCAAGGGTTAATGTCTGACCATGTATTCACAATAGCAATCACAGGTTTACCAGACCAATCATCAGGGCCGTAGCCCATTTGCATGGCGCGAGATCGGTGCCCAAATGACCTGAGATCATCAGGCTCAAACCAACGGGCACTTCGCAGAGATTCTTTAGTCTTTTTGGGCATAGTAAATTAGGCGCAACTGTGAATATCCCTATATTAATGCTTGATATGCAGGAAAGGGTATACCTGCACTTGTTTTCTGATTCTTATTTAATTACCCTTACATTTAACCTTACTTTAGGCGTTTATTACCTTCAGAATTTGTTAATAGGAATCGATACATGACTAGGCTTTCTTTCTTCACTCAGCTCACTAAGATATTTCTGATTAGCGCCCTCTGTTACGCAAGTCATCTTCCAGTATTAGCCCAGTCCGATTATCCAAGCAAGCCCGTCAAAATCATTGTGCCCTTCCCGCCTGGAGGAACCACGGATCTTATGGCACGTATTTCTGCAGAACAGTTAACCAAAATATTTAAGCAGGCTTTTGTGATTGAAAACATTAGCGGTGGTGGTGGTGTCATTGGTGCTGAGCGAGCTGCTGGTGCGCAAGCTGATGGCTACACTTTAGTGATGACAGGTGTTGGTCAGAATGCGGTGGCTCATGGTTTAGATCCCAATCTTAAATACGATTCCATGAAAGACTTTGCCCATATCTCTTTAATTGATTTAGGCCCCAACGTATTAGTAGTGAACCCAGAGCGTCCATTTAAAACCCTAAAAGATATTGTGGATTTTGCGCGCAAAGATCCTGGCAAGCTTGACTATGGATACACCTATGCCTCTTCAGGCCACATGGCGATGGAGCTTCTGCGACAAGCAACTAACACCTGTAAAGATGTGAAGAACAAAACCAATTGCAATCCACTCCCGATTGTTGGCATACCCTATCGTGGTGGTGGCCCGCTCATGAACGCTATTCTCGCCAATGAAATCCCGATGATCTTTATCAATCAAGATGCGGCACTACCTTATGTTGCGGCTGGTAAATTGCGTCCGATTGCGGTGAGCAGTTTGCAGCGCAATCCGCTCTACCCAACCATTCCGACTGTGGCAGAAAGTGGCTATCCAGGATTTCAGGCGCTATCTTGGGCTGGCATTAGCGCCCCTAAAGGAACTCCTAAGCCTATCGTGGATAAGTTAGAAGCTGCCATGATTCAAGCTTTGCAAACACCTGAAGTTCGACAACGCATTGAGTCTGTTGGCTTTGTGATTCCACCCTTGGGTACTAACGCTTATAACAATTTCTTGAAATCTGAAATTGAACTTTGGACAAATTTGATTAAGAAGTCTGGTATCAAGCCAGAGTAGCGCATCAAGATTTTCAGCTATTCGACAATAAAAATTTAGGATCTAGCGCTAAGTGGGGCGAACGACGGGGCTCGAACCCGCGACAACCAGAATCACAATCTGGGACTCTACCAACTGAGCTACGTCCGCCACTGAAGACCTAGATTATAGCTTTTGAGCCTAAACCCTGTCAAAAATGGCTTAGATAGGTGATTTAAGCCTCAGCAAACTCAAAGGCAGCCCAATCTCCCAAGGTGAGGCTAGCATCGATAAAGAAGTCCAAAATAGCTGCCTTACTCTGTACTTTAGCCAAGGCATGGTGATCAGAAAGGCGCTGGCGCCAGTAGCGTGAGCCTGCCCTACCATGGGCTAGGCCAAGGATATGTCTTGTAAATGCTCCGATATAAAACGGTTTGCCTTTAGATTGGCACTCGTCAAACCATGCCTGCACCTGCCTCACTAATGCAATCTGTATGCGATGCCACTCGGTCTCACTAAATAGATATCCAGCAGCTTCACCATTAGTCTTAATCAAATCATCCCAACCAAGCAACATCGCCGGAAAATGATATGCCACCCTACCCACCATAAAGCCATCAAAGTCATCCCAATGGCCAGCAATTTGCTCATTAGTTTCTAGGCCACCATTGAGCAGGACTTTGAGATTAGGAAATTGTTTTTGCGCATCTAGACGAAGTTTTGCGGCGACTTCATAATGCAATGGTGGTTTACTACGATTCTCTTTTGGGGATAAACCCTTGAGAACAGCATTGCGAGCATGAATGGTAACTTGGCTAGCACCCGCATCCGCTACCGCAAGAATAAAGTTCAAAGCAAATTGATAATCTTTCTCAGAGTTTGCAGCATCCATCGAATCTAAGCCCAAGCGATGCTTTACTGTGATCGGGATATCAACAGCAGCTTTCATGGCTTTGACACAATCGGAAACCAGTTGTGGCTCAGCCATTAAACAAGCACCAAATGCCCCACGTTGCACGCGCTCAGATGGGCAACCACAATTAAGATCAATCTCATCGTAGCCCCACTGCTGAGCTAAGTCTGCAGCTTTAGCAAGATCAGAAGGTTCGGAGCCGCCTAGTTGCAATACGACTGGATGCTGATCCTGCGAATAATCTAAATGTCGGGGTACATCTCCATGAATCAGAGCGCCTGTCGTCACCATCTCGGTATAGAGAACAGCATCTTTAGTTAGCGAGCGATGAAAAGAGCGGCAATGACGGTCAGTCCATTCCATCATTGGGGCTACAGCTAATCGTTTGGCGGGCTTAACAGTCATACGGAATTAAAGCTAATACTCTTTCACTCATGAAAAATCGTTCATGCCCCGTTACCGGGTCTTTGAAATGAATCTCTTTTGCTAAGAGCTGTAGGGGTTTAGAAAAGTCCAAATCATACTCTTGATAAGGGGTCAGGATTGGATAGATCTGATCATGACGTATTGGAACCCCGAGGGCATTAAGGTGGCAGCGTAATTGATGCTTCTTGCCACTACCCGGAGTTAAGCGATATTTAGCCCAAGGCATATTTACTTCAATCAGTTCAATGTAGGTATCTGTATTTGCTATGCCCCCGACTTCCTCCATTTGCAAGAAATGTTCTGACTCTTTGATATTGCTCTCATAAGTCATTGGCAGTTTTTTGATCAACTCTTCTGAATACGGTGCTATGGCTTCGTATACTTTCTTAACTTCTCGGTCTCTAAACAGATTTTGATATTGAGCCCGCTCTTGAGGTTTGACTGAAAAAATGACTAGTCCTGCAGTATCGCGATCAATACGATGAATAGGGCTTAAGTCTTGAATACCTGTTTTTTTCTTTAGGCGATTCAATAGGGTTTGATGAAGATAAAGACCGCTTGGAGTCACTGGTAAAAAATGAGGTTTATCGGCAACCAAAATATGCTCATCCTGAAAGAGGATGGCTTCTTCGAAAGGAATTTGTGGTTCACGAGCTAAGCGCCTGAAATACAGTAAATGGGTATTAGGTAGGTAAGAATCACTAGCTGCAAGTGCCTCTCCCTCCGGAGTCATGATGAGACCCTCTGTAAAACGAGATTCCCACTCAGCTCTATCGATATGAGGGAAGTTGGCAATAAAGAAATCTAGCAAAGAAGCATGGCTCTGCCCAGCAGGTAAATACACCCTAGAAGAGGAGACTCCTTCAGAATTGACTTTCATTTGCACTAGATTATCCACTCCCACCAAGCTAGGCAAGGCAATCCAAGTACACCCAAATGAAACCCTCTAAAATGGGGTAGTAGCGCCCATTAGAACTAGAAAATGAATAGACAACATGCTTGAACTCTCCGTATTCGATCTTGGCTTATTGTTTGCCTTCGCATTATTTGCGGGATTGGTCGACTCCATTATTGGTGGCGGGGGGATGATTCAGGTTCCAGCACTGTTTGCAGCCCTACCGGGCTTTCCACCAGCCACCCTACTCTCAGTCAATAAGTTTGGCTCTATCGTAGGTACGATTGGCTCAGCCATTCAGTACAGTCGAGTTAATAAAAGCCCCTGGGGATTGGTAATCGTCTCCTCCTCCTGTGCCTTTTTTGCCTCAGTTGCAGGGGCCTACCTCGTTACTCGCCTACCAACCGAATGGCTCAGAGGCGCCCTGCCTTTTTTATTGCTAGCACTGCTAATCTTTAATATCAAATCGAGCGCTGGTCTGGTTCACGCTCCCAAGCACCATCACCATAAACAAAAAGCCATTGCCTCAACAGGCGCCGGCATCATTGGTTTTTATGATGGCTTCTTGGGGCCTGGAGCTGGCGCCTTTTATAAACTCTTTTACACCCGTGTTTTAGGATTTGATTTTTTGCGGTCTGCAGCGCCTGCCAAGTTTCTCAATATTGCTTCCAATCTAGGTGCGCTCTGCGTATTTTTCTATCTAGGTTACTTTGACTGGAAACTCGGCTTACTCATGGCCAGCGCCAATCTGGTAGGCGGTCAAATTGGCACTAGGATTGCGATCAAGCATGGCAACTCCTTTATTCGTAAAGGCTTCTTCATTTTGGTCACCATTCTCATTATCAAAACCTTCTACGATGCCTTCTTGAAGTAAATCCCTCTCAAGAAATAGATGCATAAATTAGTGGGGTATTAAAAAGCTTTGTGGATTTACGAAGATATAGAGAGTAAATTGAATCCATGAGGTTCTAATTTATTTACTATAAAAATAAGGGTGTTATGAAAATTCTATTACCGGTTGACGGCTCCAAATCTTCACTTAATGCAGCTAAGTATGTTGTGAAATTAGCAAAAGATTTGCGCAGCAAGTGCACGGTGACATTAATTAGCGTTCATGATGATATTGGCCTGGGTCACGTGAAACAATTTGTGGCAAATAGCGTCATTGATGACTACCTGCGCGAAGTGAGTGAGAAAGAACTCAAGGGATCCCAGAAGGTATTAGATTCGGCTGGCGTAAAACATAGTATGGTCATTAAGCGCGGCAATATTGCCAACGAGATCATTGCACTTGCCAATAAAGAAAAGTTTGATCTGATCGTCATGGGCTCAAAAGGTCGCAGTGGTATTGTCGATACCATGATGGGTTCTGTTGCTCAGAGAGTCAGCAATACAGCCAAGCAAGCTGTTTTATTAGTCAAGTAAGCTTAAAAAGTGCATCGCTAGATTATTTTCAATAGGCCGTCTAAGTGACTGTCTTTTTTATGGATTCTTCAATGAGTATTTTGCTGCTCTTATTCGCACCGGGGATATTTGCCATCTACTGGCTTATTCGTCTACAAATATGCTTATCTAGAATTCGCTATCTAGTAGATACCTATGGCATGGATCGTCAGAAACTTCAAAAACTCAAATGCAAAGAAGTAAAAGCGCTGAGAGAGTCAATTGACCAACTCAGGCATGCAAATGATGCCTTTGGTTTAGAGAATCTAGTTAGGCCTTACAGAGCATAAAAAAATTGCCGAATAAGAACTGCAAATCCTGTAACTTAAACGCTTCTTGAGAAATAGCGCCCTTTAAACCATAAGGCCACAGTCACTAAGCCAATCATGATGGGCACCTCTACTAAGGGCCCGATGACTGCTGCAAAGGCTGCTCCAGAATTAATTCCAAATACCGCAATCGCTACAGCAATCGCCAATTCAAAGTTATTACTCGAAGCAGTAAATGAGAGCGTGCAGCAACGCTGGTAATCGATCCCCATCTTGCCAGTGACAAAGAATGTCAGCAAGAACATGATCAGAAAGAAGATGAGTAATGGAACGGCGATGGTAAGGACGTCCATCGGGAGCGTCAAGATCACCCCGCCTTTGAGGCTAAACATCACGACGATGGTAAAGAGCAAGGCAATCAGGGTGAGCTTACCAATCCGAGGCACAAGATGCTCGTGATAATGCGCTTTAGTCATGAACTTGAGCATCACTACCCTAGTCAATATTCCAGCGATACAAGGAATGCCTAAATAGATAAATACACTTTGCGCAATCTGGCCCATACCTATGCTCACGCTTAATCCTGCGAGTCCGAAATATGGAGGCAATACCGTCAGGAAAAAGTAGGCGTAGACACTAAAGAACAGCACCTGAAATATGGCATTAAATGCCACTAGGCCAGCAGCGTATTCAGTAGAGCCTTTGGCCAGATCATTCCAAATAATGACCATCGCAACACAAGGTGCGATGCCAATCAATATCAGACCAGCTATATACTCAGGTTGATCTGGGACAAAAGTAATCGCTAAAAAGAACATTAAAGTTGGGGCAATGATCCAGTTCATGAATAGCGAAATCAGAAAGATACGTTTATCTTTAAAAACGTCAGGCAGATCTTCGTAACGCACCTTAGCAAAGGGTGGATACATCATCAATATCAAACCAATAGCAATTGGAAGATTAGTGGCTCCAACCTGAAAGAAATTAATAAACTTTTCCACATCTGGAATAAAGTGACCTAAGGCAATACCCAGGGCCATTGCTGCAAAGATCCAGACCGTCAAATAGCGATCTAGAAAGGAGAGTTTTTTAGTAAGGGAGCTCATGCTTTGCTGTGGATCTCTTTCAGGCTCATAGAATCAAGTTTTTCTAATGGCATTGCCGCCAAAATATCTAAACGTCTTTTGAGGCCATTCATGACCTCATTAAAAGCTGCCTTTTTCTCTAAATCAGTGCCCTGCACTTGCGATGGATCGGGGAACCCCCAATGCGCTGTCGCAGGCTGACCCGGCCAAAATGGGCACACTTCGCCAGCAGCGTTATCGCACACCGTCACAATAAAATCCATCTTTGGAGCGTCTGGTAAAGCAAACTCATCCCAACTCTTCGATCTCAAAAGAGTGCGGTCCATACCCAATTCCTCTGCAATATCAGCAGCAATAGGATTCACGCTTGTACCCGGGGTAGAGCCTGCTGAGTACCCGATCAATTTACCGCTTGGATGAGTGGATGCTAAAGCCTCACCTAAGATCGATCTAGCAGAGTTATGAGTACATAAGAAAAGGATGTTGTACTGCTTCATTGAGCCTTCACCTTTTTGATAGTTTTGATGGTTTTGCATGGCTTACCGTCACAGCAGTTAGCTAGTAAGAATTGACTAAGATCTTCTACCATTCCTGGATTTGGTCTGTAGATCAGATTACGACTTTGGCGCTCGACAGTGATGAGATTGGCTTGATAGAGCTCTTTCAGATGAAAGCTGAGCGTCGCGTTGGGAATACCCAGCATTTCATGGATTTGTGAAGGTAATAAACCTTGATCGCCTTTTTGAACGATGAGGCGATAGACGTTTAAGCGAGATTCTTGCCCTAGGGCCATGAACGCCAGAATAGCTTCGGTATTTTTCATAATTCTATAATAATCGAACTATATTACAAATAGATGACTACGGAGCAGTAAAGCCATACCTGCTCATGATTTGCCGAGACTTAGGTTCTTGTAGGTATTGATAAAAATCTTTTGCGCTAGATGCACTATTTTTGATCAAGGCCATCTTTTGTCTTAAGGGCTTATGAAAATGATCTGGAATGAATACATAGGTAGATTGAGTTTGCACTTGGGGTGATATGGCTAAAGATAGGGCTGCAATTGCAAAATCTACTGAGCCAGTTAAGGCAAACATCGTTGCTTGAGAAATATTTTCTCCAAATACTAGCTTAGGCTGGGCCAGATCCCAAACACCAATGCCAATGAGGTATTCTTTTGCAGCCCTGCCGTAAGGGGCGTGCTCTGGGTTGGCTATGGCAATTTTCTTGGCCTCTGTAATGGCTTTAATCAAACCATCTTTATCTGTAGCAAGCTTGATTGGATTACCCTTTTTCTGCAAGAGGGCTATTCTGCCGATAGCGTAAAGACTTCCCTGATCTACTGTTAAGCCATTTTTATGTAAGTCATCGATATACGCCTCATCTGCAGACATCAGCAAACCAAAGGGCGCTCCGTTTTTGATTTGCTGCCAGAGCACACCAGATGAACCAAATACCAGCCTCACCTCTTGCCCCTTGTCGACCTTATAGTTAGCAGCAATTTCTTCCAAAGCAAACTTGAGGTCTGAGGCTGCAGCTACTGTTGGCGCTGTTTGAGCTAAAGAAGCAGAGACGTACAGAGCCATCAAAGTCAGAAGAATATATTTGATCGGATTCATTTAGCTGATATCTCTATGCCTATTGTCGGGTGCACTCTACCACTTCAGTGTAACGATTTTTTTAACCCTTAAGCTTTCGTAAGGCATCAGCCATTGCATTATTCATTTGAGGCGCAGATCTTCTATCTTCCTGCGGTCTTCTAGCTTCTGGAGTTCTTGAAGTGCCAGGTCTATTTGACCTTTGCTCAGGTTTTGAGCCTACCGACACTTTAGGCGCTTCATCAGAGAGTCGCATGGTGAGTGCAATACGCTTGCGCTTTTCATCTACTTCAAGCACTTTGACCTTTACCACCTGCCCTGCTTTGACTACCGTGTGCGGATCCTTTACAAAGGTATTGGCCAATGCGGAGATATGCACTAAGCCATCCTGATGAACACCAATATCAACAAAAGCCCCAAAGGCTGCCACGTTAGTAACTACGCCTTCTAAAATCATATCGGTCTTAAGATCGCTGATTTTTTCGACACCATCTTTAAATGTCGCTGTAGTGAACTCAGGACGTGGATCGCGGCCAGGTTTTTCTAATTCCTTAATGATATCGGTAACTGTAGGAAGGCCAAACTGCTCATCGGCATACTTTTCTGGATTGAGCCCCTTGAGTATTGCGATATCGCCAATGACCTCTTTAACACCCTTCTTGATATCTTTCAGAATCTTTTCTACCAAAGGATAGGATTCTGGGTGGACAGCAGAAGCATCCAAAGGATCTTTGCCATTCATAATGCGCAAGAAACCAGCTGCTTGCTCAAAAGTCTTCTCGCCTAAGCGAGGCACGCTCCGCAAATCTGCCCGCGTCTGAAAGGCGCCATGGCTATCTCGATAAGTCACGATTCCTTCAGCAACCGTAGTACTTAAGCCTGAGACTCTTGCCAATAAGGGTGCAGATGCCGTGTTCACGTCAACACCAACCGCATTGACGCAATCCTCCACCACTGCTACCAATGACTTAGCCAACTGAGTCTGCATCACATCGTGCTGATATTGGCCCACGCCAATAGACTTTGGATCAATCTTCACTAGCTCGGCTAGGGGATCTTGGAGCCTTCTCGCAATCGATACCGCTCCACGCAATGACACATCCATACCAGGTAATTCTTTTGAGGCGTACTCAGAGGCAGAGTAAACCGATGCCCCTGCTTCAGAGACCACAATCTTGGTTAGCTTAAGTTCAGGTTTAGCTTTGATTAAATCTTGCGCTAACTTATCGGTCTCACGTGAGGCGGTACCGTTTCCGATGGAGATTAAGTTAGCCTGATGTTTCTCAGCTAATTTAGCAAGCGTATGCAATGAGCCATCCCAATCATTCTTAGGTTGGTGTGGATAAATCACATCGGTGTCTACCACCTTACCTGTTGCATCTACTACGGCCACTTTAACGCCGGTTCTCATGCCTGGATCTAAGCCAATAGTAACCTTTGGTCCTGCAGGTGCTGCTAAGAGTAAAGCCTTGAGATTACGTGCAAAGACGTTAATCGCCTCCGCTTCAGAGCGTTCACGCAACGCACTCATCAGCTCAGATTCCAAGTGCATCGAGCACTTGATGCGCCAAGTCCAGCGTACAGTGTCTGCGAGCCACTGATCGGCAGGGCGACCTTCGTTTTTAATCTTGAACTGATTGGCAATACGGGACTCGCAAGGATTATGCGGTGCGTCCCATTTGGGCTTTTCTTCTTCGGTGTCTAGACGCAAGTTGACCATGAGCATTTGCTCACGACGACCTCGAAATAATGCCAAGGCACGATGCGACGGAATTGCTGAGATAGGTTCTGAGTAATCAAAGTAATCTGAAAATTTCTCACCCTCTTGTTCTTTGCCAGCAATGACTTTAGATTCCACAACGCCATGCTCCTGCAAATACGTTCTAAGTGATTGCACCAGTCCAGCATCTTCAGCAAAACGCTCCATCAAAATCTGACGAGCGCCTTCAAGAGCGGCCTTGGTGTCAACCACACCAGGGTTATCACCCTGGTCGGATGTAAATGCTTCTTTGAGATATTTGCTTGCTTCCACTTCTGGATCCAACATGGGGTTAGCCAATAAGTCATTAGCTAAAGACTCTAATCCAGCCTCCAGAGCGATTTGCGCCTTGGTGCGACGCTTGAGTTTATAAGGAAGATAGAGATCTTCTAGGCGCGTCTTATCTTCTGCCAAAAGGATGGCTTTGAGTAACTCCGGAGTCATCTTGCCCTGCTCTTCAATCGACGCAACAATTGCTTTACGACGCTCTTCCAACTCTCTTAAATAACTGAGTCGATCCTCTAATAAACGTAACTGCGTATCATCCAAACCGCCAGTTGCCTCTTTGCGATAACGTGCAATAAAGGGAACGGTTGCACCTTCATCCATCAATGCGATGGCGGCAGCCACTTGTGCAGGTTTAGCAGATAACTCTTGGGCAAGGCGTTGTTCAATGGATGGCAGCATGAAATGATTAATTTACTAAGATTTTAAGAATATTGCTCTGGAGGAAAAATAAGAGCCACCCAAAGGTGACTCTTATTAACTCACTAGATGACTGATTAAAGCGCCTCAGTGTAGCAACTTCGCGAAATTACTCGCGGGAAGCTTTCTTACGGTCATGCTCTTTCAAGTGGCGTTTACGGATTCGTACGCTCTTCGGTGTTACTTCAACCAACTCATCATCACTAATGAACTCAACAGCGTATTCCAAAGTCAAGTCGATTGGTGTCACTAAACGAACCGCTTCATCAGTACCTGAGGAACGTACGTTAGTTAATTGTTTACCTTTAATTGGGTTCACAACTAAGTCATTGTCGCGACTATGAATACCAATCACCATGCCTTCATAAACAGGATCGCCATGCTTTACAAACATACGACCACGGTCTTGTAGTTTCCAAATAGCATAAGCAACGGCCTCGCCATCGTCTTGGCTAATCAATACACCGTTGTGACGCTCGCCCAAGATGCCATCTTTGGCTGGAGCATAAGAATCAAATGTATGACTCATCAAACCATTACCGCGAGTCATGGTCATGAAATCGCCCTGGAAGCCAATCAAACCACGTGCAGGAATACGGTATTCAAGACGGGTACGACCTTTTCCGTCGCTCACCATATCTTGTAATTCGCCCTTACGCTTACCTAAGTCTTCCATCACAGAACCTTGAGTAGCATCTTCTACATCAACCGTTAAGTTCTCGTACGGCTCCATCTTGACGCCATTCTCTTCGTGGAAGACAACGCGAGGACGGGAAACTGCCATCTCATAGCCTTCACGACGCATGGTCTCTACCAAGATGGTGAGGTGCAACTCGCCACGGCCAGATACTTCGAATACGGTGTCATCATCAGTTTCTTTAACGCGCAAAGCCATATTGGCCTTCAATTCACGGTCAAGACGCTCACGAATCTGACGGCTCGTTACAAACTTGCCTTCACGGCCAGCTAATGGACTAGTGTTCACCATGAAGTTCATAGTTAAAGTAGGCTCGTCAATCTTGAGCATTGGCAATGGATCTGGTTTATCAACCGCACAAACCGTTGTACCAATCGCCAACTCTTCAATACCGTTGATGAGAGCAATATCGCCGGCAAATGCCTCGTCAACGATTTCACGCTCTAAACCTTTAAATTTCAACACTTGATTAATACGGCCTTTAAATGGCACGCCATCAGGACCATTCATGCAGACTACTTCCATACCTGACTTCACACGTCCACGGCTAATGCGACCAACACCAATCTTACCGACATAGCTGTTGTAATCGATTGAAGAAATCTGGAATTGCAAAGGACCATCTGGATCATCATCACGCACAGGGACGTATTTCAGAACAGCGTCAAACAATGGACGCATATCGCCTTCACGGACATCTTCGGTTGTGCCTGCATAACCGTTCAAGCCAGATGCATAAATGATTGGGAAGTCGAGTTGCTCTTCCGTAGCGCCTAACTTATCAAACAATTCAAAAGTGGCGTTAATTACGTAGTCACAACGTGCACCTGGACGGTCAACCTTGTTAATCACAACGATAGGCTTCAAACCAAGAGCCAAGGCTTTCTTAGTAACGAAGCGAGTTTGTGGCATTGGGCCTTCAACTGCGTCAACCAAAAGCAAAACACCGTCAACCATGGAGAGCACACGCTCTACTTCACCACCGAAGTCGGCGTGTCCTGGTGTGTCAACGATGTTGATGTGTGTGCCGTCATATTCAACCGCACAGTTCTTGGACAAAATAGTAATGCCACGCTCTTTTTCCAAATCATTTGAGTCCATGACGCGTTCGGTCATTTTTTCGTTTGAGCGGAATGTGCCAGATTGGCGCAAGAGTTGGTCAACCAGGGTGGTTTTACCGTGGTCAACGTGGGCGATGATGGCGATATTACGAAGTGCGCGTTTAGTCATGTGAAGCTTCTAAAGTTAAGAATATGAAATTCGGGTTAGTTAAGGTTAATCAATTAATAAGTCAAAAATGTTAATGGGCGGAAGAAATCAAACGCTTGGGATGCAACACCCCAGAGCGCCAATCTCCAGTGCCGATAAAGTTATGTGGAGCAGCAGTTGCGCGATAGATACGTACTAGCGCTTCTATCGAGGTTAAATTGAGTGGGACTCGCTGCCCCATCTCTAAACGTTTTGCCTGCTGCTCATCTACCGTTAGATGTGGCAAGGTTTGTAACAGTGCATCGACTGGCAAGATGTAGCTTGAGCTTTCTTGCAAGCCCTTCTGAATCGATTCGATTGTGAAAGACTGTTCTAAAGTGAGGTGACCCACTTCAGTACGGCGCAAGCCAACCAAATGCGCACCACAACCCAAAGCTTTGCCAATATCTTCTGCTAAGACACGGATGTAAGTACCTTTGCTACAGCTCACTTCTAAAGTGGCTTCAGGCCAATTGATATTGGTCCAGCGAATGGCGTGAATCGTAATATTTCGTGGGGCACGCTCTAACTCAACACCAGCACGAGCATATTCATATAAAGGTTTGCCATCGCGCTTGAGCGCGGAATACATTGGCGGAACCTGACTAATAGGACCAGTAAATGCGGGCAATAATGACTCTAGCGCTAACTTTAAGGCAACTTCATCAGCAAATACTGGGAGCGGCAACTCTTCAATGATGAGGCCTTCAGCATCGCCAGTATCAGTGCGCTGACCAAATTTCACTTGAGCGATGTAAGTCTTATCAGCCTCCAATAAATCCTGAGAGTACTTTGTTGCTTCACCCAAACAAATGGGGAGTAAGCCTGTAGCCATTGGATCCAAGGTGCCCGTGTGCCCAGCTTTTTCCGCATTGAATGCACGCTTCACAGCAGTAACGGCTCCTTGCGAGCTCATACCAGCAGGTTTATCAAGCAAGACAACGCCATCGATACGTACAGACATAGCTATTTACGCGTTCTCGTCTTTGCGATCACTATCCACCGCTTGATCAATTAAGCGAGACATTTCGATGCCATGCTCAACAGAACTGTCGTAGTGGAAATGCAGGGTTGGCACAGTATGAATATGCAAACGCTTAAACAATAAAGAGTGTAAGTAGCCCGCTTTATCCTGTAGCGCCTTCAATGCTACTTCAGGCTCAGCGCCCAAAACAGTGAAGAAGACTTTTGCGTGCGCCAAATCTGGCGTAAGTTCAATACTTTGTAAAGTAATCAAACCTAGGCTCGGGCTACGCAATTCACGAGGAATCAGCTCGGCCAGGTCTCGCTGAATTTGATCGGCGAGACGCTGGTTACGATGAGGGCTAGTTTTATGCATTAACTGGGTAGCTCTTAAAGTGTTCTAGCAACTTCAGTCACTTCAAATGCTTCTAGTTGATCGCCCTCTTTGATGTCGTTGTAGCCTTTTAATGACAAGCCACACTCAACACCGGCACGAACTTCTTTTGCATCATCCTTAAAGCGCTTGAGAGAATCCAACTCACCACTCCAGACCACTACATTGTCACGCAAGAGGCGAACACTAGAGTTACGCTTAATCACACCATCGAGCACCAAGCAACCGGCAATCGCGCCAACTTTAGATACCAAGAAGACTTGACGAATCTCCACCATACCGGTGATTTCTTCTTTCTTATCTGGTGTCAACATGCCGCTTAAGGCTGCTTTCACTTCATCAACTGCGTCATAAATAATGTTGTGATAACGAATATCTACACCATTATTTTCAGCCAACTTACGCGCCGCACCATCTGCGCGAGAGTTAAAGCCAATGATTACTGCCTTAGAAGCCACTGCCAAGTTCACGTCAGTTTCAGTAATGCCACCGACTGCCGCGTGAACGATTTGAACCTTCACCTCTGCAGTAGAGAGCTTTTGCAATGACTGTGACAATGCCTCTTGAGAACCTTGTACGTCGGCTTTAATGATCAGCGGCAACAACTTCGCTTCAATTGCACCCTCTTCCATGTTTTCCATCATGGTTTCGAGTTTGAAGGCTTGCTGTTTCGCTAGCTTCACATCACGGAACTTGCCTTGACGGAACAGTGCAATCTCGCGTGCTTTACGCTCGTCAGGAACCACTTGTACTGATTCACCAGCTGCAGGAACTTCAGATAAACCTTGGATCTCTACAGGGATAGATGGGCCAGCTTCATTGCAAGGCTTGCCGTTTTCATCCAACATCGCGCGAACACGGCCGTAGGTTGAGCCGGCTAACAACATATCGCCACGCTTGAGCGTTCCAGACTGAACGAGAACAGTTGCAACTGGACCACGCCCTTTATCCAAACGCGCCTCAATCACTAAGCCTTGTGCCGGAGCCTCTTTAGCTGCTTTGAGTTCCAAAACCTCTGCTTGTAAGAGTACGTTCTCGAGCAATGCATCGATACCATCACCCGTTTTGGCAGAAACACCAATAAATGGCACATCGCCACCGTATTCCTCAGGCACTACTTGCTCAGCTACCAATTCCGTTTTGACACGCTCTAAATTGGCCTCAGGTTTATCAATCTTATTAATTGCCACAACGATTGGAACACCCGCTGCTTGAGCATGGTGAATCGCCTCTCTGGTTTGTGGCATCACGCCATCATCCGCTGCAACCACCAAGATCACGATATCCGTTGCCTTGGCACCGCGAGCACGCATTGCCGTAAAGGCTTCGTGACCCGGAGTATCCAGGAAGGTAATCATGCCGCGGGGAGTTTCAACGTGATAAGCGCCGATGTGCTGAGTAATACCACCAGCTTCGCCAGTGGCAACCTTAGCTGCGCGAATCTTATCAAGCAAAGATGTTTTACCGTGGTCAACGTGACCCATCACCGTAACTACGGGTGGACGCGGCAATAACTCTGCATCGTGACCAGCTGTACCCAAATCTAAATCGGGGTCATCTAACTTAGCAGCATGCGCTGTGTGGCCCATTTCCTCGACGATGATCATTGCCGTATCTTGATCCAAGATCTGGTTAATGGTGACCATCTGACCCATACCCATCAAGAGCTTAATCACTTCTGCACTCTTCACAGCCATAGCGTGTGCTAACTCAGCAACGGTAATGGTTTCTGGGACATTGACATCGCGCACAATAGCTTCAGTAGGCACTTGGAAATTGGTGTCGACATTGGCTTCAGCAATTTGACGTTGCTTTCTTCTGCCGCCGCCTGAACGCCAACCACCTACACCACCTGAGCTATCACCACGAGTCTTGAGACCACCTGGTTTTTTAGCGCCTTCTTCTTGCCAAGTAGATGAAGTCTCTGCAGATTTAATCGTCTTACCACCAACTTTAGCAACTGCTTTTTTCTTATCCTCAGCACCCTCAACCTTGGCAGGCTTATGTAGAGTACCTTTTTTAGCTTCTTCAGCAGCAATTTCACTTGGCGCCTTAAGAACACGCGCAGGTGTACTCATCATGTCGCGAATTGCTAAAGCTTCAGCCTCAGCAGCGGCACGGCGTTTAGTGATATCCGCCAATTGCACTTTATTAGCATCAGCAATATCTTTAGCAGCCTTGTCAGCTTTCGCTTTCTTTTCAGCAGCTTTAGCTGCTGCAGCATCTCCGTCTGCCTTAGCGGATTTCTCAGTCGCTGGCTCAGCTGCGCTTGCAGCCGCTGCAGCATCAGCCTCTTTTTGGCGAGCATCTTCTGCTGCTTTCATTTCAGCTTCTTGACGAGCCAATAACTCAGCTTGACGCGTAGCTTCTGCAGCGCGTTTTTCTAACTCTTCAGCAGATAAGATGGGTTTAGCGGATGCTGCAGAAACAGCTTTCTTGGCTGCTGGAGCAGGAGTCTCTTCAGGAGCTTTATCTCCTGCTTTAACGAGCACGCGCTTTTTACGAACCTCAACCTGAACAGTGCGAGTACGCCCAGCAGAATCTGCCTGACGAATCTCAGAGTTTTCGCGCTTGATTAGGGTAATCTTTTTACGACTACCCGTATCTGCACTGCCATGCTCTTTTTGCAAATGCTCAAGCAGGACAATCTTGTCCTTTTCGGTAATGCTGTCGTCCTCAGAACCTTTTTCAATACCGGCAGCCTTCAATTGCTCTAGAAGGTCTGGCGCGGTACGTTTTAATTCTTTAGCGAGTACTTTTACTGTTGTTGCCATGTACTACTTCCTCTCATGAAGTAAACCAATGTTCGCGCGCTTTCATGATGAGCGTTTTCGCGGTTTCTTCGTCAATTTGTGTCGCCTCAACTAGCTCATCAACAGCCAGTTCAGCTAAGTCGTCACGGGTATGAACTTGATTGTCAGCAAGCTTAGCAACCAGTTCAGTGGTCATTCCCTCAAGGGAACGTAAATCTTGTGAGACTTCGCCAACGCGCTCTTCCTTAGCCAATTCCATGGTCAAGAGAGAGTCACGCGCACGAGTACGCAATTCGTTTACGGTGTCTTCGTCAAAAGAGTCAATTTCCAACATTTCAGAAAGGGGTACGTAAGCAACCTCTTCTAATGTATTGAAACCTTCTTCGATCAAGATATCAGCAACTTCTTGGTCAACGTCCAATTTGTCCATGAACAATTGACGTACAGAAGCAGCTTCTTTTTCAGTTTTCTCAGCAGACTCTTCTGGAGTCATGATGTTGATCTGCCAACCAGTCAGTTCGCTAGCCAGGCGGACGTTCTGTCCACTACGGCCAATCGCAATTGCCAAGTTCTCTTCATCAACCACCACATCCATAGCGTGACGCTCTTCGTCAACTACGATGGAAGAGACTTGTGCTGGTGCTAAGGCACCAATCACAAACTGCGCTGGGTCTTCAGACCACAACACAATATCTACCGCCTCGCCAGCCACTTCATTACGAACTGCAGTAACGCGTGTACCACGAACGCCAACGCAAGTACCGATTGGATCGATGCGCTTGTCGTAAGTAATCACAGCAATTTTTGCACGGATACCAGGATCACGTGCTGCGCCCTTAATCTCCAATAAACCTTGCTCCATTTCTGGAACTTCGTTCTCGAATAACTTGATCAAGAAATCTGGGCAAGTACGTGAGAGCTCAATCTGTGGGCCACGGGCTTCACGATCTACTTTCAAGATGTAAGCACGAACACGATCACCAGAACGGAGGTTCTCTTTAGGAATCATTTGATCGCGACGCAGCAGGGCTTCAACGCGACCAGACTCAATAATCAAACCATTTTTGTCAGCACGCTTCACGGTACCAGTCATGACTTTTTCGCCACGCTCAAGGTAGTCGTTCAGAATCTGCTCACGCTCAGCATCACGAATACGTTGCAAGATCACTTGCTTGGCAGCTTGTGCGCCAATACGGCCAAAGGCTAAAGATTCGATTTGCTCTTCAATGTATTCGCCAACTTCCATATCTGGAAATTGTTCGAGGGCTTCGAAATGCAGAATTTCTTTATCAGGCTCTTGGAGACCTGCTTCATCAGGAACAACCAACCAGCGACGGAAGGTTTCGTATTCACCAGACTCGCGATCAATCGATACACGGATATCCACATCTTCTGTCGGATAACGTTTCTTAGTAGCTGATGCCAACGCCATTTCTAGCGCCTCAAACACAATCGCTTGATCTACGTTCTTTTCACGCGCTAAGGCGTCTGCCAACATGAGAACTTCTCGGCTCATGACTTTCTTCCTTTGAAATCAATAACAGGGACCAACCGAGTCTTATCGACCTCGGCTAAAGAAAACTCCAATTGAGACTCAGCGCCATCAGCGCCTTCAAACAACAAACCAAATTTCGCATCGGGTGAATCCAACTCACCACTCAGCAATCCTTGCAACACACCACGAAACTTCTTGCGATCGCCAGCGGCAACTCGCAATTTCAAATCCACTTCCATTCCGGAAAAGCGCTCGTAATCAGCCGCTGATTTAACAGGGCGATCTAGACCAGGAGAAGAAATCTCTAGACGCTCAAAGGGAATGTTTTCTACTGGCAATGTGTAGCTCAGTTGATGACTTACCTTTTCGCAATCCTGGACATTAATCAAACGCTCATAATCCGGGTTTTCGATCGTGACACGCAGCAAACCTCCGGCTTCACGCTCGATATCAACTAGCGTGTACCCTAGGTTTTCTACCTCTGCAGAAATAATCCGCTGATCCTTCACGAATACCCTTCAATCCAAAACGGCAAAAAAAAATGGGCTTCAAAGCCCATATTCTCGAAATTCAGAACAGGCCGACTTACGTTGATCGCAACATCAGTCGGTAACAACTTAAAACAGCAGCAAACTGCTGTAAGTCCAAAATTATAGCCGATTTAGAGGAAAACTCATGAAAATCAGAAGCTTTCGCTTGGATTTCGCGGTTTTCTAGGACCTTTATTGAAGGGTTTGCGCCCTTTTGGAGCCCCCCGTTTAGGGCCATTTCCTGGAGTTTGAGGGCTTGCCGTTACAAAAGCAGACTGTCCGTGATGGACTTTTTTGCCTTTATTACGGTTCTGGCCCTGACCGCCTTGGCCACCACCTTGACCACCTGCGCCTGGACGTCCACCCTGAGTACGACCCCGGAAAGGACCACGCCCCTCGCCAGAACCACCACCGCCAGGTTTACCACCCCGACCTTGATGGGTGAGAGAACCATGACCACTGGCCTGGGTTAAAGCATCCCGTGAACCCCAATAAGAAACCGAGGTTTGCATTGGGTCTGGCTGAAAATCCCCACTGGAGGCGGGATTACGGTCTCTTCCATGAGATCCAGAACTGGGGCCACGACCCTTATCTTGGGGTTGAGGCATTTTTAAGCCTGCAAACTTCATTAAGTTATAAATACCGCCAGCCTCAATCTCTTCCCACTTACCCCGCCTCAAACGTGGAGGCAATAAGAAAATCCCGTAACGAGTACGAATCAAGCGAGAGACGACATGCCCAACTGCCTCGAACATGCGACGTACCTCACGGTTACGACCTTCAGTCAAAGCAACGTGGTACCAACGGTTTGCACCTTCCCCGCCACCCATAGAAAGACGTAAGAATTTGGCTTGGCCATCATCTAAGGTAATACCACTCTTTAATTGAGCCATATTTTCTTGACTCAAATCACCCAAAATACGAACAGCGTACTCGCGCTCAACACCGTAACGAGGATGCATCAAGCGATTTGCCAGCTCACCTGAAGTTGTAAATAGCAAGAGGCCTTCAGTATTAAAGTCCAAACGCCCCACTGCAATCCAACGTCCTTGACGTGGCTTTGGCAAACGATCAAATACAGTTGGACGACCTTCTGGATCAGATTGACTGACGATTTCACCAGAAGGCTTGTGATACATGATCACGCGTGGCGGCTTGGTCTGAATCTTGCGATGCACAGGCTTGCCGTTAATACGCACCTGATCGGTCGGCCCGATACGCTGGCCAATATGGGCTGGCAAGCCATTCACGGACACACGTCCTTGAATAATCAAGTCTTCCATATCGCGACGTGAACCCATGCCGACATCAGCTAATACCTTGTGCAACTTGACAGTATCTTCGTCGTCAGCTTCGTCGTCCAAGCCATCCAAGTCTGACCAAACTTCATCACGCAAGCTGAGTGGCAAGTCATCGATGTTGGCAAATTGCAAGCTACTCATCTCATCATCGCTAGGTGTATCGGCATCATCGTCATGACGGACACGTTGTGCGCGACGCTCTGCACCAGTTTGATGAGAAATCTCATTCTCATTCACACCATCTGGGTTTTTAACTTCAATGACCTCAGGCGCATCTAATGCGGCATCGAATTCTCCAGAGACTACTGAAGCAAACAAGGCTTCGCTTTCTGCCGGATTTGGTGCCAGCTTGGCAGCTGCGTGGTTAACGCCATCGCGCGCACCACCAGGGTCGCCCTCGCGACGAGGACGATCCTTGTTAAATGGACGTTTCTTATTAAACGGCTTACCAGCGCCCGCACCCTGACGGCGTGGACGACGTGGACCACCCTCACGCCCTTCGCCTTTTGCACCCTCTGAATGATTGGGCGCAGACTCAGAACCAGTGGAGTTGTCCGATGTAGATTTAATCGGAGATGAATCGTTTTCGTTATGACTTGTCATTAATAATTATTTTGGTTCGTCTGATTTGTCTTCAGACTCTGGAGTAACTGCTTCTACTGCTTCACTTATCTCTTCGCTAATCGATTCGTCGTCTACCGATTCATCATCTGTTAACTGAATGATGGGTTGACCGTTTTCATCTAACTCGATGACCGTCTCAACAGTAGCGCTAGGATCAAATTCCATGACCGCCTGACCTAATTGCGCAGCTGCAGCCATCGGTGCAGCATCCTCTAACATTGGCAGGCTTTGTAAATTAGTCAGACTGAGGTCGTCTAAAAATTGCTTAGTTGTGGCATATAAACCAGGACGACCGATGGTCTCTTTGTGGCCAATCACCTCAACCCAACCCCGATCCTCTAACTGCTTCATCACATTGCTACTGACTGCAACACCACGAATCTCTTCAATCTCGCCACGTGTCACCGGCTGACGGTAGGCAATAATCGCCAAGGTTTCCATCACCGCACGAGAATACTTTGGCGGCTTTTCTGGGGTCAAACGATCAAGATATTCACGCATTGCTAAGCGGCTCTGAAAACGCCAGCCAGTTGCAATATGAACTAACTCCATGCCTTTATCTTCCCAGGCTTTTTGAAGCTCCGTAAGAGCATGATCAATTTCACCAGCGGCAATATCTTCCACAAATAAGCGCGTCATATCAGCAACTGTGAGTGGTTCTTGCGCGCACAAGAGGGCTGTTTCAATTACGCGTTTATTGTGATCATCCATAAAATTCGGGCTATCAGGCATTGGCCTGATGAGACTATAAAAATGTATTTCAGTAATGGGTTGGTAGTGTTCTGGTGGCACTTTTAGCTACTGCGGGCAATGCATCCACAAAATCCACTTGGGAGAGCTACCCGCGCTGAAACGAAGTCTTTTTCGCTCACCGTGTAACCATTATAAGGGAGGCTCAATACAATAGCTATATGCACGAAATTACAGCCCTACCCCTTCTTTCATCCCCTGAGATCGATGCAAGACGTCGTTTTCTGGGCTTAGGCCTAGGTTTAGGGGCTCTCCTTGGGGGCTCGAGTCTGGCCGGTTGTAGCTTAATGAGTAGTCGCAAGCCTGTCATTGGCCTTGCATTAGGGGCGGGTGCCGCCCGAGGTTTTGCCCATGTGGGCGTTATTAAGGCATTAGAGGCACAGGGTATTCGACCCGATATTGTGGTGGGCAGTAGCGCCGGAAGCGTTATTGCGGCATTACTTGCCTCTGGTGCTACCGGAAATGATCTCAATCGGCTCGCCTTAAGTCTTGATGAAGCCACCATTGCCGACTGGGGACTCCCTTTTGCGGGAAGATTTGGCGGCCTCATTAAAGGGGACGCCCTGCAAAACATGGTGAATCGTGAAGTGCAAAATAAGTCTATCGAGCAAATGCGGATACCCCTAGGGATTGTGGCGACTGAACTGCAATCTGGCAAAGGTATTTTGTTTCGCTCTGGCAATACAGGTCTGGCGGTGCGCGCCTCTTGCAGCGTTCCGGGTGTATTCCAGCCAGCAGTCATTAGCGGCAAAGAATATGTTGACGGCGGCTTAGTTGCTCCAGTACCAGTCAGTTATGCCAGACAGATGGGCGCAACGCTGGTGATTGCGGTCAACATCTCATCAGAGCCTGTTCATCAAGATGCCAGCGGAACCTTTGGCGTTATGCAACAAACCATATCCATCATGCAGCGAAGTATTAATCAATATGAGCTCAAGAGCGCCGATATTGTGATCACGCCCCTACTCAAACAAATGAGTAGCGGCGACTTCAAATCCAGAAATGCCGCCATCCTTGCTGGCGAGGTTGCAGCACAGGAGCAAATGGGGTTGATTAAGGAAAGGTTGAAGCAGTAAAACCTCCCCACATCCCCACGTCATAAGCATGGTATATTTCCATATATCTGATTGTAACTACAATTAGATATATATGGAGATTACCTATGATGACCATAAAAACAAAAGAAATCTAATAGAACGAAATCTCTCATTTGAGGAGGTTATCGAGTTTGATTTTGAGGGCGCAAGACTTTCTGTGGATGAGAGAAAAGACTATGGAGAAATCAGAATACGAGCAATCGGTTTTTTGCGATGTCGATTGCATACACTAGTTTTTACTGAGACCGAAAAGGGAATACGAGTCATTAGCTTTAGAAAAGCAAACAAGCGGGAGCTCACTGAATATGAAAAACAAATCCAAAATTAATGGCGAAAACTTCGAGTGGTCAGCTGAAGAGCTCAGAAAGTCAAAAACATTTAAAGAGCTGCCAGAGTCGCTACAAGCTAAATTAGCCTCTCGAAAACTTAGAGGGGCTCAAGTTTTACCAACGAAAGTATCAACTACCATTCGCTTGTCTAGCGACGTAGTCGAAGCATTTAAAGCATCCGGGTCGGGATGGCAAACTAGGATTGATTTAGCGCTAAAAGAATGGCTAAGGGAGCATACACTCGCTTAGCTAGATAAAAATCAAAGGCTACGGGACTTACGCTTGAGCTTATTGACTTCATTGAGCAACTCTTGACGCTCTGCATCACCCAAATTGTCACTACCGTCTAAGCGGCGAGCACCATCAAAGCGCTTATCCCAGTAAAGGCTACCAAGATCGTCTACACGCACACTGGTACCTTTAGATGGAGAGTGAATAAATTTATTGTCACCAACATAAATACCGACATGAGAGAAAGTTAAGCGCATGGTGTTAAAGAACACTAAGTCACCAGGTTGCAATTCTTCACGAGTAATCGGTTTGCCCACTCGGCTCATTTGAGTCGATTTGCGTGGCAATAAAAAACCTAGCTTATCTTTAAAAACATAGCCAACAAAACTACTACCGTCCAAACCTGATTGCGGCAACTCAGCATCCCAGCGATAACGCACTCCAATCACTTCCATAGCGCGATTAATTAATTCATCTGATTTGCCGGTAACGGAATCTGCCAAACGATCTGACACGCGGGCGAAGTAAGACCTACCTGCCTGAAACATGGTTTCTTTAGGAGTCTCTTTAACAACTTCTGCGGACGAATCTTTTGCAGTATCGGCAACAGCGTCCACAGCTCGCGCGGGATTCGCAGCCAATGTGATTGCAATCAGCGCAGCGATCGGCAACTGCAGAATCAGCGTTGGCAAGAGGTCTTTTTTAAGGGACATCACTCGATTCTAGCAAAGAAGGCCCATTTCACCAAGTGCTAAGCCTGAGATAACTCTTTGTTTTCAATAGTGTATTTGCCATTATGGGGCGTAAATGCACCACTTTAGCCCCTTGTAGAGCCTATTTAACTGAGCTCTTAGCTCAGTTCAGCGGCTGCAAAAAGCTCTTTGGTGTAAGTCTGACGAGGGTGCTTAATGAGGGTCTCAGTATCACCAAACTCCACCACCCTACCCTCTTTGAGCACCATCACCTCATGCGACATTGCCCGAATGACCGCCAAATCATGACTAATCATCAAATAAGCTAAGTTGTATTTTTTCTGGAGCTCCGTCAGCAATGCGAGCACCTGTTTTTGAATCGATACATCTAATGCTGAAGTTGGCTCATCCAATACCAAGATCTGCGGCTTCAGAATCAAAGCACGAGCAATGGCAATGCGCTGCCTCTGACCGCCAGAAAATTCATGGGGATAGCGCGTGAGAGCGGAACGATCAATTCCCACCTCTCGCAAAATATCGAGAACGCGGGACTCACGCTCCGCTGCAGACAAATTCGGAAAATGCACATCCAAACCCTCTGAAACAATTTGCATCACATTCATGCGCGGAGAAAGTGAGCCAAATGGATCTTGAAAAATCACCTGCAAACTCGAGCGCATGGCTCGGCGATCCAATGGTTTTAGCTTTTGCCAATCTTTACCCAATACATCTACTGTGCCCGTGATCTCTGCTGCAGAATCACCCAACAAACCTAAAACTGCCATACCTAAAGTGGTCTTACCTGAACCAGACTCCCCAATGACACCGATAGTCTGTCCCTGCTTGAGCTCAAAGCTCACCTTTCGTAAGACCTGATGACGCGGAGATTTTTTAAACCAAGAGGTGGACTCTGTGCCAGGATAAGAAACAGATAAGCTCTCCGTCTTTAATAGGACGGGTGCCAAAGGCATTACTGGTGCTAAGTTGCGCACAGGTTCGCTGTTGACCAACGCTTTTGTATACGCGTTATCCGGATGCTCAAAGACTTGCTTTGTAGGCCCTACTTCCATTGGGTTGCCCTGATTGAGAACGGCAACACGCTGAGCAAAATGCTTTACTAAATTAAGGTCATGGGTAATTAATAAGATCGCCATGCCACCGTGATCCTTAGACTCCTCCTGCAACTCTTTGAGTAAATCTAAAATCTGCAAACGCAAGCTCACGTCCAAAGCGGTAGTAGGCTCGTCTGCAATGAGTAATCTGGGTTTACAAGCCAAGGCCATTGCAATCATGGCGCGTTGGCGCTGTCCACCAGATAGCTGGTGAGGATAAGAATGAAAGCGTTTTTCTGGCTCCGGAATACCCGTCTTCTTAAGCAGTTCAATTGCAGCAGACATTGCGTCAGGCTTAGAGATCAATGGCTCATAAATCTGCACTGCCTCAACAATCTGATTGCCGATAGTAAACAAAGGATTGAGCGCAGTCATCGGCTCCTGGAAGACCATGGCAATCTCACGACCACGAATTTCACGAATAGCTTGTATTGGTAGGTCTAGCAAATTCACAGAAGGATTACTAGCATCTGCACTCTGGCCACTCCACAAAATTCGACCAGATGTTTTTGCACCCTCTGGCTCAAGGCGCAGTGGCGCTAAAGCAGTCAGCGTCTTACCTGAACCGGACTCTCCAACTAGGGCAATGCGCTCACCTACCCCAATCTCTAAATCAAGATGGCTCACAGCAAATTTTTCACGCCGACCTGAACCAAAAGAAATTGAGAAATCTTCATAGCGCAGGAGTGGAGCTGTGCTTTTCACGGAACTCATGAACGGCCTCCACTCATCGCGCCCGACTTACGAGAATCAAAGGCATCACGTAAGGCCTCGCCCATAAAAGTGAGTAAGAGTAAGGTGGCTACTAAAACAACAAAGGTGGATAGTGAAATCCACCACGCATCTAAATTACTTTTTCCTTGGGAGAGTAATTCACCAAGACTCGGCGTTCCTGGTGGCACACCTAAACCTAAAAAATCTAAACTGGTGAGCGACAGAATCGCCGCACTCATTCTGAAGGGAAGAAAGGTAATGACAGGCGTCAGACTATTCGGCAAAATATGACGGCGCATAATTTGTAGATTGGTTAATCCCAATGCTCGGGCTGCACGAACATACTCTAGCGCGCGATTACGGAAGAACTCTGCACGCACATAGTCAGATAAACCCATCCAACCAAATGCTGCTAGCAGAATAATCAAGAGCCAAATACTCGGGTTAAAGATGGAGGCAAAAATAATGAGTAGATATAACTCTGGCATCGCTGACCAAACCTCAATCAATCGCTGAGAAACCAGATCGAACTTACCGCCAAAGAATCCCATTAAAGAGCCGGTGATGATGCCCACGCTAACGCCAACAATGGTGAGCGCCAAACCAAACAAAATTGATAAACGAAAGCCATAAATTAAGCGCGACAAGACATCGCGCCCTCGATCATCAGTACCTAACCAGTTATCTAACGATGGTGGTGCAGGATTTGGAACCTTTGAAAAATAATTGAGCGTTTCATAGCTATAGGGAATAGGCGGATAAATTGCCCAATTACCATTGCTGGTAATGTTGTGACGAATATCCGGATCTAGAAAATCGGTGGGCGTCGCAAAGTCACCACCAAATACTCGCTCAGGTTGTGACTTCACAATAGGGAAATAGAATTTTCCTTCATAGCGAACGACCAAAGGTTTGTCATTCGCAATCAGCTCTGCGCCCATAGAAAGACCAAATAGGATCATGAAGATCCACAGGCTGACGTAACCCATACGACTATTTTTAAATCGGTACCAGCGACTCATGAGCCACCTCCCGCACCAAACTGGATGCGCGGATCAATGTAGACATAGCAAAGATCCGAAATCAACTTCGTAAACAAGCCAATCAGCGTAAAGAGATAGAGCGTTCCGAAAACCACTGGGTAATCACGTCGCATCACGGACTCATAGGAAAGCAAACCAAGTCCATCTAAAGAAAATAAAGTTTCGATCAGGAGCGAGCCAGTAAAGAAAGCGCCAATAAATGCCGCCGGAAATCCAGTCACCAGGGGAAGAAGCGCATTGCGGAACACATGTTTCCACAGCACTTGTTTTTCAGTAAGACCCTTGGCTCTCGCAGTCAATACATACTGCTTACGAATCTCCTCTAGGAAGGAGTTTTTAGTCAGCATAGTGATCACGGCAAAGCTACCTAAGACTGAAGCGGTAATTGGCAAAACTAAATGCCATAAATAATCCATTACCTTACCCATCATGCTGAGCTCACTCCAGTTATCTGAAGTTAGCCCTCGTAAAGGGAATATCTGCAAGAAACTGCCGCCACCAAAAATGACGAGCAAAAGCACACCCAATACAAAACCTGGAATGGCATAGCCCACTAAAATCATCGTACTAGTGACCGCATCAAAGCGAGAGCCATCCCTAACTGCCTTAGCTATACCTAAGGGTATCGATACTAAATACGTCAGAAAGAAGGTCCATAAACCAATGCTGATAGACACAGGTAATTTAGAAACCACTAACTGCCAAACACTTTGGTGTTGGTAGTAACTCTGGCCTAAATCAAATTGCGCAAAACGCTTGAGCATCATGAAATAACGTTCTACTGGCGGCTTATCAAAACCATACAAAGCCTTCACCTCAGCCAAGCGCTCAGCATCCACTCCTTGGCGGCCACGATAATTGCTACCACCACCAGAAGACTCCGCACCACTGACTGCAGCATCACCCTTACCTTTGAGCTCTAACATCAACTGCTCAACTGGACCACCCGGTACAAATTGCACTACAGCAAATGTCAGGGTTAAGACACCTAACAAAGTAGGAATCATCAAGAGTACACGCTTGAAAATATAAGACCACATTTGTCCTTGCATTAGCGCGCCCCCGCTTTCCACCAATTAAGCAAAATCCAAGATTCAGCGGTGTAATACAAAGGCGGTTCTGGATAGCGCATCTCTTTACGATACGCAATTCGATGTGTTGGGTTGTACCACTGAGGAATGACGAAATAACTATTCCAAAGTACGCGGTCTAAAGCTCTGGTAGCTGCACGCAACTCTTCACGCGTTTGCGCTTTCACAATCGCATCCACCAAAGCATCAACTACGGGTGATTGGACCCCAATCACATTGTCAGAACCTTTTTCTTTTGCGGCCTGACTACCAAAGCGATCCCACAATTCATTACCGGGGCTTTGTGAATCAGGGAAACGAATAGTGGTCATATCGAAATCGTATTCATCCATCCGTTTCTGATGCAAAGCAAAGTCACTGGTACGAATATCCACCGCAATACCCAGCTTCTCTAAATTACGAATATAGGATGACAAAACCCTCAAAAAGAATGGGCCGTCTTCGACCATCTCAAAACGAAAAGGCTCGCCCTGCATATTCCGCAAGGCACCATCGCGGTACTGCCAACCAGCTTGAGCCAATAAATCACGTGCCTTGCGCAGATTCTGACGCAGACTATCGGGCGAAGCAGTTGAAGGTGCGGCCGGCATTGCATCAAAGACAGCATCAGGCACCCATTTAGGGTATTGCGCTTTCAGGGGCTTGAGTAATTTTAATTCCGCTTCAGTGGGTTTACGTGGGCCATCGAAATTGGCACTCAGATCACTATTGGTAAAGTAACTATTGATACGACTATATTGCTCAAAGAAGAGTTGACGATTCAACCACTCAAAGTCGAGCGCATAACCCAAGGCTTGGCGAACACGTGGATCCTGAAAAATCGGTCGACGTACATTCATCGCAAAACCTTGCATGCCTGCCCCATTGTGATTGAGAAAAGCTTTCTTTTCTAAGGTGCCATCATTAAATCTCGGGCCCACATAACTCTTAGCCCAATTCTTCGCGCGGTACTCTACCAATGCGTCAAACTCTCCAGCCTTAAAAGCTTCTAGACGAACTGCATCATCGCTATAGAGTTTGTAGTTCACGCGATCAAAGTTGTAAAAACCAACACGGACATTGAGTGGCTTATCACTTTGATCAGCCCAGTAATTGGGGTTACGTTTAAAGATCATGGTCTTACCAGCTTTATAAGACTCGATCACATATGGACCGCTTGCTATCGGGTGCTCAAAAGTCAACTTATCAAATGGGGTAATACTGCCATCGGGTTTCTTACCCCAGTTGCGAGAGAACACAGGCAAAGTTCCCACCATTACCGGTAATTCAGGATTACGGTTCTTAAAGTCAAAACGGATCACGCGATCCGAGACCACTACCGCCTGCTTCACATCGGCATACACCGTTTTAAATTGTGGATTGGCAAGTGAGCTCATCAAGGTATCAAAGCTGTGCTTTACATCGCTAGCCAAGATAGGATTGCCATCTGAAAATTTCGCCTCAGGACGGATCCGAAATATTACCGACATCTTGTCGGGCGCCACTGCAATATCCTCCGCAATCAAACCGTAGGCACTTGAGACCTCATCGGCACTCCCCACCGCCAAAGACTCAAACATCAGCTGAGCGATACCAGGGGCAGTCACGCCACGCAGGGTAAATGGATTGAACTTATCAAAGCTCGTTCGCCGATCGGGGTTAGGCAAAGTTAAGGTGCCACCCCTGGGCGCCTGGGGATTGACGTAATCAAAATGGCTAAATCCATCAGCGTATTTGGGTTTACCGTATTGAGCGATGCCCTGCGCACCATGAGCCGAATTCAGCACCACCCCAGCCAGTAGGGCTAAGAGTAGCAAATTGGGGATTTGGCAGATGGCGAGGAGCATGGACATATATGCAACAATTGTAGATAGCAAATCATATTTGAAGCAAAGGACACTATATGGGCTTTCTCGCTGGCAAAAAAATTCTGATTACCGGCCTTCTTTCTAACCGCTCTATTGCCTATGGTATTGCCAAAGCATGCCACCGCGAAGGGGCTGAACTGGCCTTTACCTATGTTGGTGAGCGCTTTAAAGACCGTATTGTCGATTTTGCTAAAGAATTTAATACCGAACTGATTTTTGACTGCGACGTTGGCAGTGATGAGCAGATTTCTGCCCTTTTTAAGGATTTAGCTAAGACTTGGCCGCAGTTTGATGGCTTTGTCCATGCGATTGGCTTTGCACCACGTGAAGCCATTGCTGGAGACTTTTTAGAAGGTCTTTCTCGTGAAGGCTTCAAAATCGCTCATGACATCTCTGCCTACAGCTTCCCCGCGATGGCGAAAGAAGCCTTGCCCATGTTGCGTGATAAATCCTCTCTATTGACGCTCACTTACCTCGGTAGCTTACGTAACGTTCCCAACTACAACACCATGGGACTTGCGAAGGCCTCACTAGAAGCCTCGGTACGCTATATCGCTGGCTCGGTTGGCCCTAAAGGCATTCGCGCTAACGGAATCTCTGCTGGCCCAATTAAAACCTTGGCTGCTGCTGGCATTAAAGGCTTCGGGAAAATTTTGGAAGCGGTTGAGCAAACTGCCCCCATGCGTCGTAATGTCACGATTGATGATGTTGGTAATACCGCTGCCTTCCTATTGTCTGATTTAGCAAACGGCATCACCGCTGAAATCATTTACGTCGATAACGGCTTTAGCCAAGTGGTTGGTGGAATGGAAGAAGTTTGATCGTTCCACTGCGTGAGGCTCTGAAGTTTTGGGCCAAGCTGGGTTTTATTAGTTTCGGTGGGCCAGCAGGACAAATCGCAGTCCTTCATCAAGAGCTGGTTGAAAAACGTCGCTGGATTTCTGAGCGGCGTTTTTTACATGCACTCAACTATTGCATGCTGCTGCCTGGGCCTGAAGCGCAGCAGTTGGTCACTTATATCGGCTGGCTGATGCATCGCACCTGGGGTGGTGTTTTAGCGGGCACCCTCTTTGTTCTTCCTTCTCTCTTTATCTTGATTGGTTTGTCTTGGATCTACCTGACCTTTGGTCAAGTCCCTTGGATTGCTGCCATCTTTTTTGGCATCAAACCCGCGGTCACTGCCATCGTCCTTCATGCCGCAGTACGTATTGGTAAGCGCACGATTCACAATCAAGTATTACGTTGGATTGCGCTCGGATCCTTTCTGGCGATCTTTGTTTTTAATTTAGCCTTCCCAATCATCGTTATCTTTGCTGCAGTGATGGGCATCTGGGGTGGTAAACGCTATCCGGAATATTTTCAGCAAATCGCTACTCACGATCAATTGAGTGGAGCACATGCTCCCGCATGGATTGATGATCACACTCCTACTCCCGACCATGCCAAGTTTTCCAGAAAGAAACTGGCGCTGCATAGTTCAGTTGTTCTCGTTCTCTGGTTCATTCCGTTGATTACTCTCATACTGATCTTTGGCTGGAAAACGCTCTACCCACAAATTGCCTGGTTCTTTACCAAAGCCGCCTTTCTCACCTTTGGTGGCGCTTATGCAGTTCTGCCCTATGTCTACCAAGGCGCAGTAGATCAATTCCATTGGCTCAGCGCTGGCCAGATGATGGATGGTTTGGCGCTTGGAGAAACTACTCCAGGACCACTCATCATGGTCGTAGCTTTTGTTGGTTATCTTGCTGGCCACATTCAACATTGGATTGGTAATAGCAATCCATTTTGGTTTGGAGTGCTTGGGGCTTGCGTTGCCACCTGGTTTACTTTTTTACCTTCTTTTTTCTTAGTACTGATTGGCGGTCCCCTCATTGAATCTACCCACGGCAAGCTGAGCTTTACTGCGCCCCTGACCGCCATCTCTGCGGCGGTAGTTGGCGTCATCGCTAATCTAGGTCTGTTCTTTGCGTACCACGTCTTTTTTCCACATGGTCTTGGTGGTTCAATCTCATGGATTTCGATTGTGATTACCGTACTTGCAGGTTTAGCACTCTTTAGATACCAAAAAGGGGTGATTAGCGTATTGATCGGTTCAGCCCTAGCTGGGCTTCTGAGTCATTTACTAACTACTTTATTGATCTAGCGAGGCCATATTGAGGGTTGAAATTGGCATAATGGAACTTATGCGAATCGAACCCCAAACTATTACCCATCTCCAAGAATGGCTCGGTAAAACTGAGACCCTTCAAGACGTCGTCACCGCTGTACCTGTCAAAGCTTTATCAGCAACGCTCGATCGATCTGATGCCGCGCCCGTTACCGGAAGCTTTCTACCAGAGCTATGGCATTGGCTTTATTTTTTACCTTGCGCTCTTCAATCAGAAATCGGCCCTGATGGGCATCCAAAGCGTGGCGGCTTTTTGCCCCCAGTACCATTACCGCGTCGCATGTGGGCTGGCAGTCGCATTGAATGGTTAGCCCCTCTAGCAGTGGGCGATAAAATTGAGCGCGTCTCCAAAATTGAATCCGTTACGCACAAAGCGGGTCGTACTGGCGACCTCATCTTTGTATTGGTAAAACATGCCATCTCCAATCAAAATGGCTTAGCCTTAGTTGAAGAGCATGACATTGTGTATCGCGATGCTCCCGGGCAAGACGACAAGCCAGTTGCGCCAACACCAGCTCCTTCAGGAGCGACTTGGTCTAAAACAATTACTCCTGATGATGTTTTGTTATTTCGTTACTCAGCACTGACATTTAATGGTCATCGCATTCATTACGATCGCAAATACGTTACTGAAGTAGAGGGCTACCCCGGCTTAATTGTTCATGGCCCTTTAATTGCAACTTTATTAGTAGATCTTGTGCGACAAAGTATTTCAGGCTGTAGGCTCAAGAGTTTTGAGTTCCGCGCCATTCGCCCTACTTTTGATATCAATATATTTAAGGTGAGCGCTAAGCCTGATTTAGAGAAAGATCCTTCTGGAAAAACGATCTCCATTTGGGCGGAAGATCATGAAGGCTGGCTCACCATGCAAGCCAGTGCTGTTTTAGCCTAGGAAATGATCTCAATGACCACTCCACACTTAACTAAAGCCTTAGCTACATTTGCCTCTGAATTAAAGATTGGGGATATTCCCCAAGAAGTGATTGCGCGCACCGAAGATTTACTGGTAGATTGGTTTGGCTCTGCGATTGCCGGCAAAGGTTCACGCCCAGTAGAAACGATCACGCAGTTTGCGCAAAACATGGGTGGCTTTAATACCGCCAATCCTGGTACCGCTGAAATTCTGATTAGCCGTAAGAACTCAAGCCCTTTTTTAGCGGCGCTAGCCAATGCCGCAGCATCACATGTAGCCGAGCAAGATGATGTGCACAATGGCTCCGTCTTTCATCCAGCTACCGTGGTATTTCCTGCAGCATTAGCAACAGCACAAACGATTGGTGCCTCAGGTGAGGATCTGCTGGTTGCTGCGGTTGCTGGCTACGAAGTCGGTATTCGAGTTGGAGAATTTCTAGGTCGCTCACACTACAAGACATTTCATACGACCGGTACTGCTGGTACCTTGGCTGCCGCCGCTGCAGTAGGTCATCTTCTCAAGCTCAACCCCACTCAAATGCTGCACGCCTTTGGTTCAGCCGGCACCCAATCTGCTGGCCTTTGGGAATTTCTGCGCGATGCCGCCGACTCTAAACAATTGCATACTGCCCACGCTGCCGCTACTGGCTTGATGTCAGCTTACCTAGCGCAATCCGGCTTTACTGGTGCTGAACACATTTTGGAAGGTAAACAAGGCTTAGCGGCTGGGATGTCAAGTGATGCGGATCCCAGCAAGCTGATTGATCGATTGGGTAGTCGCTGGACTACTGCTGAGACGAGCTTCAAATATCACGCCTCATGTCGTCATACGCACCCTGCCGCAGATGCCTTGTTACAAGTCATGTTGGCACATCACCTTAAGCCAAGTGATATCGCCAAAGTAGAAACTTTGGTTCATCAGGGCGCAATCGATGTGCTGGGCCCAGTGACTGATCCTGCAACTGTTCACCAATCTAAGTTCTCTATGGGAACTGTATTAGCCTTGATTGCGCACTATCAATTCGCAGGGCTACAAGAATTTGATCAACACTTTCATGATCAAGCCATTTGCGCGTTCCGTGATCGTGTCACCATGATTCTGGATCCTGAAGTGGATGGCGCCTACCCTCAACGCTGGATTGGCAAAGTCAAAGTCTATTTAAATAGTGGCGAGGTTTTAGAGGGCCGCGTTGATGAACCCAAAGGCGATCCCGGCAACACTCTGAGTCGCACTGAAATTACTGACAAGGCTATGCGCCTTGCTGCATTTAGTGGCGGCGCAAACCCAAATGAGATGAGTACTGCTATTGAGCGCTTGTGGAATATCCGCAAGCAGTCCAAGATAGGTATGTTGATCTCCTAGCTTATTTTTTCTTCACCACCTATTTAATAAAGCCGCATACATGAATCCACTCGATACCCCCATCGGCTTTAGCAGTACTTTCTTATTCGTTCCGGCGACGCGCCCCGAGCGATTTGCTAAAGCACTCGATAGTGGTGCCGATGGTGTCATCATCGATTTAGAGGATGCAGTTGCCCAGGAAGATAAAGAATCTGCCCGGACAGCAATACGTGCAGCTTGGCCTTCATTTACTGCAGAACAAAAAAAGCGTCTGATTATTCGTTCAAATTCTCCTGGCAGTCATTTTTATGCGGCAGATCTTATCTTGGTACAAGAGTTAGATGTAGCTTGCTTACTCATTCCCAAAAGTGAGTCTCTCGATCAAATCAATGGCGCTGCACAAATCCTTCCAAACACAGCCATCATTCCAATGATTGAGACTGCCATCGGTCTTGATCGCCTCAATGAAATTGCAAACTCTGAACAAGTATTGCGCCTAGCATTAGGCAACATCGATTTGCAGGCAGACTTAGGTATGGTCTGCGATGCACAAGAGACTGAACTGCAAACTGCGCGCTTTCAGATTGTGTTGGCCTCACGCCTAGCCCAAATTGCCCCTCCAATTGATGGGGTTACTCCTTCTACTGACAATATAGAGCGCATCACCGATGATGCTGAGCGCGCTAAAAGAATGGGCTTTGGTGGCAAGCTGTGCATTCATCCAAAACAGGTTTCCTTAGTGAAGGATTCCTTTATGCCTACTGCTGCGGAGGTATCTTGGGCTCATCGGGTCATCGAGGCTGACAAGGCGTCTAAAGGAGGCGCCGTGAAATTAGACGGCCGCATGATTGATCGTCCAGTTGTGCTACTGGCCCAAAGAACTCTGGCGATTGCTGGTAAACCCTAAAGCCGATAGGATTTAATAGTGGCAAAATTGGCTCGCATTACACATTAACGGAGACTTCAATGAAATTTAAAAAAACCCTCTTTGCTGGAATTGCTGCAGTTGTCAGCGCCAGTACTTTATTGGGTAGCAATATTGCATCTGCTCAAAAGGATTGGCCTACAAAATCAGTTCAATTGGTTGTTCCATTTGCAGCTGGCGGCCCGACTGACACTATCGCACGCTTAATTGCTGTGCCCATGGGTCAGGCCTTAGGTCAAACAGTGGTGGTAGAGAACGTGCCTGGTGCTGGCGGTACAATTGCCTCCACTAAGGTGGCTCGCGCAGCTCCAGACGGCTACACCATCTATATTCATCACATGGGTATGGCAACAGCAAATGCGCTGTATGACAAGCTCCCATACGACCCAATGACTAGCTTTGAGTACATCGGCCAAGTTGCTGACGTGCCAATGGTATTGCTCGGTAAAAAAGATTTGCCAGCTAATAACTTTAAAGAGCTTGAGGCTTACATTAAAGCCAATGGTTCCAAAGTAACGATGGCTAATGCGGGTCCAGGCGCTGTGTCACAGCTATGCGGCTTGCTATTTCAAAGTCGTATGGGTGTTCGGTTAACCAATATTCCTTACAAAGGAACTGGCCCAGCTTTAACTGATCTTCTAGGCGGTCAAGTTGACCTCTTATGCGATCAGACAACACAAACTATTCCTTACATCAAAGATGGCCGTGTAAAAGCATTTGGCACTACTACGATGAAGCGTTTGCCAGCCATTCCTAACGTTCCCACTTTGAACGAACAAGGCCTCAAAGGCTTTGAAGTGAAAGTATGGCACGGTGTGTATGCTCCAAAAGGTACTCCAAAACCAGTTTTGGACAAAATCAATGCTGCACTCAAGAAGGCATTAAATACTCCTGATGTGAAGAAGCGATTGGATGATGCCAACATTGATATCGTATCAATGGATAAAGTGTCCGCCAATGGTCTCAAGGATCACCTCGATAAAGAAATCAACGTCTGGGGTCCAGTCATTCGTAAAGCGAATATTCCAGATTAATTCCGGAATAGCAGTCAACAAAAAAGCCAGCAGAAATTTGCTGGCTTTTTTGTTACCTAAAATGAACTGATCTACTGATTGATACACTCACTACTCACCCCGCCCTAAACAATTAGCCTGACTGAGCTCTTTCACGACGCTTCTGATAAATCGCATTCGGGATTGCTAGCAGGGCCCAAATAGCCAAGAAGGGATCTAGGAGATAGTCCCAGAGATTTGCGGATTCATGCCAATGCACTGTCCACGCAATGATCGCAATAGACAGGATCCAAACACCCTTAGTCCAGCCAGCAAGGCCGCAAGCTATAGCAAAGAAGATCGTGGCGATTAAAAAGCCAATAGATCCGTAACCCCAAGCATAGGGATCGAGCATCCCAAGGCCTAGCGCTAAGGGATAAAACGCAATTGCAATCAGTGCCACCACCACTTTAAATCCCAATGGTGTCTTTTTGGCAGCAGGAAGCATGGAACTCCAAAGCAAGAGCATAGTCACAATACTGAGCTCACTAGTCACCCCGCGAACATAGGCAGCCAAAGGCAATTCAAGCGACATTCCTAATGGCCAGAAAAATAGGTTTACCAGCAATAAGACCGCAAGCAGGCGAATTGCAAATGGAATTTCTTTTGAGGACATTTTTTGCGAGAGAATAATCAGCACTACCGCACAAGTAAGCGACATCTCCAGAAGAGCGATTAGCTGTAAATAGGAAGTCATCATTGCGCTTCCTTTTCTTTCAGACTGCTAGCAGCATACTTAAACCAGGCGGCTGGGAAATACACATGCTTTATCTTTGTTCTATTCCAGGTATAGGTAAGGTGAGCATCTTCACCATTCGTAGAAATTAAATACGGGTAGGAAAATTCTCGATGCTGATCATTGAGTAAAGATGCATCATCCTCGAGCACTTGCACTACCCGCCATTGAGGTGAGCTTGGTTCACGCATGACCATCACCAATCGATAGCGCCCCGTCTCGATGTTGTTCAATACCATCAATCTCGTGCCATTGGCTAAGGTAAGTGCAGCCAGTGCTGAATTAGGATTTGGAATCTCAAGATCTTTTGTTGCCACCCAAGTTTGTCCAGCATCCTTGGTTTCACTTGTAGGGATTTGCTTTGGCTTAGAGCTAGGTCGAGTTTGGCGAAAGAAGGCGTTTGCTTCTTGCGGGCCATCAGAAAAAACTACAGGCTGAATCGCACCCCTACCCGAACTCATACGTCGCTTATCAATCACCTGATTCGCATCGACTCTCAGAAACTCGCCGAAGCGACCAATCCACTCGTGATACGCAGGTAAGCCAAGTCGTCCATCCACAAATAGCATCGCTGGTGACTTTACTAAGGTACTGAGATTAATCAGTGGGGAGCTGATTAAGCGCGCAGGCCGACCCCAAGTTAAACCTTCGTCATCTGAAATCATTGAAGAGATGGAGCTGCCAGCCCAACCCCCAATAGAAACTGTTACAAAAAATAATTGCATGCGGCCATCAGCCATTCTGGCTGGAACAGGATTGCCTAACTTCGCAATGTAGCGAGACAAGCCTTTTTCAGCGCCAACGCGATCTACCACAACTGTTGGGGCACTCCATCGAGATGCCTGGGAATCAAAAACAGATGTATTAATCACTACATCTGGAGCACCTTCTCGACTACCCGCAAACCAGAAGGCTCTGACCGCACCATCCTTCAGCGCAATTAACGAGGCGGCATGCACTGAAGGTGCTCCAGTGTCTGGCAACCAATCTGTCCGTAGACTAGGCTGAATGGGCTTTACTGACACGGCACTTTTCAGCATCTTCACTTGCTTAGCACCCCTAGATATCTCTGATGCATCATCAAGTTGATTTGCATTCTGAATTGGGTAAGTACTTGCAAATGGCGCCCATACTGGACGACTATCAATGTGGAGATAACCCAGTACCGAAGCAAGCAATAAAAAACAGAAGGCGATCACACGACTCATCGACAAGCATCCTTACCTACTAATGGCAATGCAATAGTTGCAGGAGTGGCAATTAAATATTCATTCACAAACAGGTGTTCTCCAATATGACCCCTGAGTATCGCCTGAATTTCTGCATCAGAATGGCGCGCTCGCATCTCCATCCGCTTACCCACGATCTTGCAAGAATCACACAGCGCGGGCTCCACGCCAATCGCTGACTGCACAGCTACTAATGGGTAATTTTTAGTCAGTAGATCAATTTGACTGGCATCCTTTGCCAAATAGCCATGCAATACTGCCCCAGGCAATAAGAGTCGATACTCTTCATCTTTGGCGCGATAGTCGCAAGGCACCCAAACATCTTTTCCGGCAAGGCCTTGAATAGTTGCTTGTGAGTACCGACCTAAGCTAGCCTCGAGAGGTGATAAGCCACTAGTGAGTGCGCAATAGCAAAGAAAGCATCCTGCTAGAGCGATTGCCTTACTTCGGTTGCGATTCAATATACCAAGCAATACTAGAACTATCGCGGCTCCCATAAAAAGCCAATGCCAAGGCGAGTAACTCCAGATGCCGGGCTGACCTAAGAAGTTGGATAGTTGCAAATTAGCACCCACCCAAGCAAGTGCAGCAAGTAATAGTAACTGCAATAACAATGCAATCCGAAATCCCCATACAGGCAATCGATCCCAATATAGTGCGATCACAGCAGCAAATGCTGGCATCACTGGAAGCAGATATCGCCCAGAGCGCTGACTTGGCAAGCTAAACACAATAAAGAAGGCTAAGACCAACAGCAACAAAAGACTCTCTTCAATTGATATAAAACGCCGCTCTCGCCAACATTGAATCAATGCAGAAATCAACACAAAGGTAAATAGCCCGGCATTAGCCAAAGACGTTAAAGCCAGCATCCAAACACTATCGCCACCCCGCACTAAATCTAATAAATAGTGAGAGCTGCGCGCTTGAAACTTACCGGCATTCTCACCCAGTACAAATTCTTTCCAAACCGCCTCAGGGAAAGGATCTAGAGCAAACCAAAGTGCGAACACGCCCAAAGCCAGAACGGTAATCAAGATCACTTTGTATAGGTCATGCAATAAGGCCTTAGGGATACTCCATTCACGCCAGCGCCAGTAAAACAAGCCCAAAGCAAATGCGGCAGGAACAATGTAAGCAAAAGACTTTGACAGCAAGGCCATACCAAAAGAGGCGCCTGCTAACACAGGAAAGAAAAGCTTCGATTCAAAAGCGGCCTTACCCCAATATAGGAGCGCAAAAAAGGGTAGGCTTAGCCAAAATACTTCAGGGGGATCTGTCAGAAACGGACGGCCATAGCGATAAGTTGCAAAAAAGGAAAGCCATACTAAAGCTGCTAATAAGCCAGTCTGCCGTCTACCGCTAAAACGAGATACAGCCAAAAATAAGCATAGTGCGGTTAAGCTAGTATAGACAACACTGGGCCAACGCAGCGAGAAGAGTGTCCAGTCGCTTCCCCAGTTGGTACTAGCAATACCCTCCCAAAATACCAAGGGTGGCTTTGTATTTTTTATACCGTCCATCTCTGATTGCAGCGGTAACCAAGCACCAGCATCCGCTGTCATTCGGACGATATGCATATAGGGGTATTCATCCCCGTTCTTTGGCGCAAAGCGACTATCTAAACCATATAGATAGGTAAATACACCTAGAAGTAGGATGAAAATGGCATTTCGGTAGGTAAAAGAGCCTCGCATATTGCTAGTTTATAGGTCTTGGACTGGAATACTAAAACTAGCAAGGTCAATACCCTCATTTTTGGTTCTGAGCTTATTGAAAATCAATCTAAGTAAAACCACTAATCCCATCCCCATCTGATTAAGATAGAGTTCATCAGCAGCATCCTAAGAACAGTTGTATGTAAGACGGAGATTATCCCTATGCAAGTGAAGTATTTAAAACCCATTTTGGTGACTAGCGCCATGATTGGCCTGAGCCAATGGAGCGGACTTAGCTTTGCCCAAACCGCTGACCAACTATATAAACGTGGACTTGCTGCCACCTGCGCTAATTGCCACGGCACAGATGGCAAAGGCGTTGTGGATGGCGGGATGCCACTCATTAATAATCTCACTAGCGAACAAATGCTTGCCAAACTAAAGGCTTACAAATCTGGAGCCTTAGAGGGCACCATCATGCCTCAGTTAGCTAAAGGCTATTCCGACGAACAACTCACCACTATTGCCAATCAACTTGGCAAGAAACAATAAGGAGGCGCTATGGATCGTCGACATTTTATAGGTCAGAGCGCTGCAGCAGTTGGCTTGCTTGCAGGCCTTTCAAGTCAAACTACGGCAGCTAATTTACAAAAAGCAGAAATCCTCGTCATTGGCGGCGGATATGGTGGCGCTACCGCCGCTAAATATTTGAGACTCTTCTCCAATAACACCGCCAGAGTGACTCTGATTGAACCCAATACATCCTTTGTGTCCTGCCCAATGTCTAATTTGGTCATCGGTGGCTCACGTACGATCGCTGAAATTACCTCACCTTATGACACGCTCAGTAAGCGTCATGGCATCAAGATTATTCAAGATAGCGTCAGTAGCATTGATCCAGATAAAAAGACGGTGACACTCGCCTCCGGAAAAACTTTGCGCTACGACAAAGCTGTTGTGTCTCCCGGTGTCTCAATGAACTTTAAAAGTATTGAAGGCCTTACACAAGCCAATAAAGATGGCGTAACACTGCAGGCCTGGAAAGCCGGGCCAGAAACTGTTGCCTTACATAAGCAAATCGCTGCGATGCGCGAAGGCGGTACTTTTGCAATCAGCATTCCAGAAGCTCCTTATCGCTGCCCTCCTGGACCCTATGAGCGCGCATGTCAGGTAGCAAGCTATCTTCAGCAACGCAATCCTAAGGGTAAGGTCTTGATTTTGGATGCCAACCAAGATGTAGTCTCCAAAGGGGCTTTGTTCAAAAAAGTTTGGGCTGAACAATACGCCGGAATGATTGAGTACCGCCCCAAGAGCAATGTAGTTGGCGTAGATGCGAAAACCAAAACACTTAAACTCGAAGTAGAGGATGATGTGAAGGCCGACGTATTAAATGTCTTGCCGCAAATGGCTGCAGGTGAAATCGCCATTAAAACTGGATTGGCCAACTCCAATGGTCGCTGGGCGAATGTCAACTTCCTCAACTTTGAATCAACAGCACGAAAAGATATTCACGTATTAGGTGACGCGATTCAAATTGCACCGTTGATGCCCAAATCTGGTCACATGGCTAATCAACATGCCAAAGTCGCAGCAGCAGCAATCGTTGCAGAATTGAATGGCTGGGAAATCAATCCAGCGCCAGTTCTGACAAACACCTGCTATAGCTTTGTGAATAACCGAGAAGTAGTCCACGTTGCTAGCGTCCATCAATACAATGCCGCTGAAAAAACATTCAAGACCGTTCCTGGTTCTGGAGGTTTATCGCCTGCACCTTCTATTCTGGAGGGTATTTATGCTTGGGGTTGGGCGCACAACATCTGGGCAGATAGCTTGGGTTAAAAAGTATTTATGCTCATTAAAAAAGAGGCCTCGGCCTCTTTTTTAATATCTACAGCGATTTACCCATCTCAATGATTCGTTTGCGTCTTCGCTTGCTGATGAATAAGAAAGTAAGCGCCACTAGTGGGGCGGCGATAGCGGCAATAATTTCTGGATGAATGGCAAGGCCGGCTTCTTTTCCGCCTTTAGCCATATAAGCCAACAAACTTACTGCATAGTAAGTCAACACTAGAACGGATAGACTCTCAACTGTTTCCTGTAATCGCAATTGCAAGCGTGCTCGCTGATCCATGCTAGCTAGTAATTTTTGCGTCTGCTCTTCATTTACGAATTCAATACGCGTTCTCAAAGTTTGAGTTGTCCTTGAGATTCGGTCAGATAATTCTTTTAATCTACGCTGAGTCCAAATACAAGTTCCCATCGCTGGCTGAAAACGTCGGTCCATGAATTCTGAAAGAGACTGCACACCCGGAATAGGAGACTCTGCTAGCTCGTAGAGATTTTTACTCAGCAATTGGCTGTAAGCCTCAGATGCAGTAAAGCGCAATCCATATCCAGAGATCCATTGCTCAGCTCGAGAGGCTAGATTAGAGAGCTCACCTAAAAACTGGCCATCTTTTTCGGTATGGACCCCTGGCTCAGTTTGTAATTGAGAAATATTTTTAGATAACTCTGCTAATTCCGACTCTGCAGTTCTAAGTGGCATAGAAAGACTCTTCGCCACCGGGAAGGCAATCATAGCTGCCATTCGATAAGTTTCCGCCTCAGCAATTGCACGCGCTACACGACCAGCCTGACGTGAACCCAAAATATCGTGTGGAATAAGGTAAGAGATAAAACCATCTTCATCCAAACGTAAATCCGTCCACAACTGAGCCTTCTTACTCGATAAGATGTAACTACCCAACACGGTATTCCCACTAAAGATCGAAGATACTTCTTGAGCTTCTGTAAATAGAGGGCGATGCTCAAATGCGAGATCTAATGCAGAAATTCTTTCGCCACCGGCCTCAACAATAGTTGGGCAACCAAGGCTTTGAAGTAATACATCTAAACTCTTTTCCAAAGCAAGGCGGGATTCCAGTAATGGTCCAGTGATTTTGACGGGATTGCGCGTAATGGCTGCAATGGTTGCAAACTCGCCATGCAACTCCCATTTAATTAACACCCTCTGCGGCTCAGGCGCGAGAGTCAACATCTTAAAGGAGTGGTCCTGCTGATGATCATTGGGAATGCCTAAGGCAAGGCTGAGCTTTTGAATCCACTCAATTTGAGTCTGGCGAGAACTTGCATCAAGCAAAAAAGATTGTGAAAGCACCCGCTCATTTGGCCAAAGTGCAATAGGTGGACGCGCATGCACTTCTTCGTGCAATTGTTTTCGAGCAGGATGGTCGTAAGGCTTCATAGAGTTTAGCTGGGCTCAGATAGTTGTGTTTGCACTATACGCCAACTGCATTCTCTTGAGCTTGGTATGGATGAACACCCCGATTCAAGCAGTTACGGACATAGTCTATGCTGGTCCTTAAAGCGTAATAATCACCAGACATACTTTTAGAGACTTTTAACTGAAGTGCCTGGTGCTCTAGCAAATCTAACTTATTGAGGTAGTCGTCTATCACCTCTGGCAGAAAATTTTCAGTGAGCTCTTGTTCGTAGCTTTTTAGGGTGCCATACAACTTATCAATCTTTCGCTTCATTCGTTTATTACGATAGCCCGGTAAAGTGAGTAAGACAGGATATGCCACAGCACAAAACGGCAGTAATACAAAAATCAAGCGATTGATCAGTTCTGCCAACCAAAAAGGGAAATAGAGCATTAATAATGGTGAACCATTTTTTTCGTAATGCAAGGCTACAGGGCTTTGAATAAGTCCTGTATTTTTAAAGGAAGGGAATTCGCCACTCTCCGCAAAGAAGCTTGCCTTACCGTTAATCTCACGTGCAGCCTCTAGAAATAAAAATTGGAGTGCAGGATGCATTCTGTCATCAATCAACAAATTGGTGGTTGAAGCCATCAACTTAATATCTCTAGGAGGAAAATTCCGCACCAAGCTAAATGCGCCCGCAGGGACATTGAGTATTTGCATATAGGGCAGCAAGCGTGCATATGCCTCAGCTCGATCAAAGGCAATTAAATGTAAGTTGGGATCCCTTAGTAATTTCTGGACATTCGGGGCCTCGTAGGCATCCACAATAAACGCTGCATCGATTGCGCCTTTTTGCAAAGCTTCAACCGATTGAGAGCCAGAGAGATGCAGAAAATGTGATCCCTCTTCAAAGCCATTGGCTTTGAGGATATGCATTGCTTGCGCATAGGTTCCACTACCCTTCAAACCAACTGACATTCTGGAATTCAGAAAGAAACTCGCACGGGCCTTAATGGCCTGGAAATCATTCACCTTAATCTCTGGACCACGATAGAACAACCAAATTGGGTCATACGAAATCGTGCCAAGAGATTCGACTCCAGCAACCTCATGAGGATTAAATGCGCCTGCCTGCACGAAGGCAGCCTGAACCGGATCATGACGATCAACTAAGTGCGCCACATTTTCCTCGGCACCCTTTGTTGGAAGTAATTCAAGGGTGATGCCTTTTTTCTCAAAAAAAGCAGCATACTTTTTTCCTAGAGTGTCGTAGGAGCCCCCGGGCTGGCCAGTTGCCATCACCACATGTCTTGGTGGTGGCGGATCGGCATACCACCAAACTCCGAGCAAGACCACCAACAGAATGACTAAGATAGGCCAAGCCTCTCTAAGGAACTGAGCAAAGTCACCCAACTTTTCCTGAGCTGTCTCGTATAGACCGAGATAGGTTTCTTTAATGTCTTGTTTGATGCTTCCCATGGAAGGCCAATCAGCAAATATGTCCAAAGCTAATGATAATGTGCTTATTCCTTTCTAGAAAATACTCTATTCATGCTAACCCTCCGAAAAGCTCAAGATCGCGGCTACGCTGATCATGGCTGGCTTAAAAGCTTCCATTCCTTCTCTTTTGCGGACTATCACGACCCCCGATTTATGTCTTGGGGCAATTTAAGGGTGATTAATGAGGATCGGGTAGCTGCAGGCATGGGTTTCGGCAAGCACGGGCACCGCAATATGGAAATCATTAGCTATGTTTTATCTGGTGAATTAGCTCACGAAGACAGTATGGGGAATATCAAGGGCATTCCACCGGGCGACGTTCAACGCATGAGCGCCGGAACTGGGGTCACCCATAGCGAGTTCAATCATGCTAAAGATCAGACCACCCACTTCCTGCAAATTTGGATAGAACCGAATGTCACGGAGATTGCACCAAGCTATGAGCAAAAATCGATTCCAATCTCAGAAAAACAAAACAAACTCTGCTTAATTGCCTCACCAGACGGATTGGGAAATGCCGTCAAGATCCATGCGGATGCCAGGGTATATGCCGGACTTTTTGATGGCCACCAAGCCCAAAAATTAGATCTCGATTTACAACGTAAGACCTACGTGCACCTGATCAGAGGCTCTCTACTTGTCAATGGAATACCTCTGTCAAACGGAGACGCGCTACTAATAGAGAATGAAAGCAGCTTACTCATCGATGGCGGCAAAGATGCTGAGGTCCTGGTGTTCGATCTCAGCAGCCAATAAAAAAGGGCATCGACTGAGGTCAACACCCTTGCAGCTGAGCTAGGTTAAATTAGTCTAGCTTAATTTTTGCTTTTTCTATTACCACTTTCCATCTCGCAATATCAGAAACATATAAATCTGTAAATTGCTGGGTAGTCATCGGTGCAATTTGTACGCCCGCCTTCACAAAACGCTCCTTCATTTCCGGAGTCTCCAGAATTTTCAAGATTGTCTTGCTAAGGGTATTGATAATCGCAGGAGGTGTTCCTGCTGGCACAAACATGCCTTGCCACAAAGCCATTTCGTAACCCTTGACGCCAGCCTCTTGAATGGTAACTAACTCTGGAGCTCCGCTAAATCGATTCTTGCTAGTAACGGCAAGTGCATTGACTTTTTCACCCTTATATAAAGGCAGTCCCACTGGCATACCAGCAAAGTAAAAATCAATTTGACCGCCCACTAAATCAGTTGCAGCTGGTGAGCCACCCTTATACGGAATGTGGATTGCTTGAGTACCCGTGGTTGCCAAGAATAGCTCTCCAGCCATATGGTCGGAGTTACCAATGCCGGAGGAGCCAAAGCTCATCTTTCCAGGATCAGCTCGGAGCATAGAAATTAAATCGGCTACATTTTTAGCTTTGGAATTGGTATTCACAATCAAAATATGTGGGGTAGCAGCCACTCCGACAACGGGGAGTAAATCTTTTTGACCGTTAAAAGGTAGTCTTGGGTTTGCAGCGACGTTAATCGCTAAGCCATTTTGCGCAAATAACACGGTGTAACCATCTGGAGCACTTTTAGCAACTGCATCAGCTGCCAAACTACCTGCAGCACCACCCCTATTTTCCACAATGACTGATTGCTTTAAGGCAATACTGAGCTCATTCGCCACCATTCTCCCAACGATGTCAGTTGAGCTCCCTGGTGCATATCCAACCAACATCTTGATTGGCTTATCTGGATAGGATGCAAACGCCGTTCCCAAAACTAGCGGTAATACTAAAGAACTCAACACTATCTTTTTAATTGATTTTTTCATCATTTTTTGTCTCCTCCGGTAAGTTATAAATCTAATGCTGCAATCCCGCACTCTTTGGCGCAGTTATTCAAAGACTCTTGTAATTCGCTCGAGATCGGAATGCCATGCGCAAGTCGCTCTGCCATCACCCTTGCAGCACCATCGCCGGGTACTCGAATTTGATTCACGCCTGGCAATTTAGAGGAGGCTTTTAAATCATCGACTAAAGCAATCACTCGAGCAACAAACTGCTCCTGATCTCCAAAAGCACTTGGATCAACAGCAATGATCGTTTGACCAGTATTGGTAATTAAATCATGATGCGCATTAAAGTCAATCGTGCCTTTGCCAACTGCTGCATTGTTGAGCGCACCCGCAAGAAGACCAATCATGACAGCCAAACCATATCCCTTGTAGCCTCCAATCGGAAGTAATGATCCCTCGCTTGATTTCTGCGGGTCTGTAATCGGTTGACCATGTCGATCGATCATCCAAGTATCGGGAATAGATTCACCCTTTTGGGCAGCAAGCTTGACCTTGCCATAGGCGGCGACTGTAGTCGCAATATCCAAGAGCACGATCGGCTTATCACCCGCAGGAACTGCAATCGCAATTGGATTGGTAGACAACAATAAATCAATGCCGCCCCATGGCGCCATGTGATTAGCATTACCAACCGCCATATAGATACCGATATATCCCTGTTCGGCTAGCTTTCTCACATAGACAGATGCTGCACCAGAATGATTGCCATAGTGACTACCCACCCAACAAACACTATGCTGCTTCACTTTTTCTATTGCGACATCAACAGCCCTATTCATCACCAAATGCCCCAGGGCATTATCTCCATTGATCAACGCAGTTGCACCCTGCTCACGTTCAATCTGAATATGAGGACTCAAATTAATACCGCCAGCACGAATCCGCTTAATGTAGGCAGGTAATCTGAAAATTCCGTGGCCATCAGCACCAACGAGATCGGACTGGATCATCAGTTGGGCCACAAGCTTGGCATCTACCAAAGGCACATGATTCGCATGCAATGCTTGTGCAATAAATGCCTCGGCCTTAGTTACGGATAAATGTTTCATATTTGTACTTGTAATTTAATTCCCAGCATCACTCTTAAATTCCATCTTATAAGTGTATTTATTGTGAGGATGATAAGTGATGGTAACTTCAAAAAGCTTATCCTGATTATCAAAGTAACGCCGAACAATGACCAAACACGGGTCATGCAGCTTCAACCCAAGCCTCTTAGCAATATCAGCAGGCACGCTAATGGTATACACATCGACCTCAGCTCGATCAATTCGAGTGCCATACTTTTTCTCGATCTGCTCGAACACCATTACTTGGCTGTGCTCAGGCTCCGATGTCAAGGATGCGAATTGGGGAAGAATATAAATATCAGTCCAAGCAATTACTTCCTCGGTATCTCGCTGCTTTCGAATAGCTCCGATGTGATACCAAGAGGATCCGACTGCACCGCCAATCATTTCGCTTAGCGGCTTGTCGAGCTCAATAAATTCTTCAATGGTGTTTTGTCGATAGGTATTTCTTGGATAACTCAAAATATCAACAGGCGAATTAAAACTTTGGGTAAATCTTCTCACCTTCCGTCTTGAGATCACCTGGGTTGGTGCTCCTTGACGACGCAATACCATGCCATCCCTCTCTAAGGTTTGAAGAGCATGCCTTAAGGTATGGCGACTTGCAGTGAAGCTTTTACAAAGTGCCGCTTCAGATGGCAAGTGAGACCCTACCGCCCAATCGCCCTCATAAATACGCTGAGCCAGCGCATTCGCTAGGGTCTTATAGAGCGGTAGAGATTCTTTCAACTTAGGACAGGCCAAACATTTTTTTGCCGGCAACGGGTAAGCGTGCCTTCAAGATATCGCCTGAGAGAGATTCAGTGATGTACAAATCCCTACCATCTTCGCCACCAAAGCACATGTTTGCTAAGTGATGGTGATGTGGGTTATCCGAATAAATTAAATGTGTCGGCAGCATATTGCTATCAAACCTCCAGATACCAACTCCTAAGTGGCAAACGAGCAAACCATTTTCAGAGTCCATCTCGATACCATCCGGTCCAGCAACGCCACCCGTTAACTGAATTGCAACGCCTGTTTTAGAAACAGAACCATCAGCCATCAATGGTAAACGCCAAATTTGCTGAGATCTTGTCGCTGCAACGAATACATGCTTTTCTTGCGTGTTTAAGGTGATACCGTTAGGGCTCGGTACATTAATTACCAAACGATCTAATTGACCATTGGCGCGTAATCTAAATACTCTGCCTGTTGGATCTGCAATTCCAGTTTGACCCTGATCGGTAAAGTACAGGTCACCATTGGAAGCAAAGTGCAAATCATTCAATCCCTTGAAGTTTTCGCTATACATGGACCCTAGGACTGTTTCCACTTTTCCAGTTTTAGGATCGAGGGCTAATAAGCCTAGCTTGTAATCGCAAATAAATGCGCGGCCATCTTTGTGAAACTTCAATCCATTAGGCCAGCCATCAAATTGAGTTACCAAATCCCAGTCACCCTTCGGAGTAATTCTGAAGACGCGGCCAAAAGGGATATCCAGAAACCATAAGTTACCCTCACGGTCAAAAGAAGGCCCTTCTAAAAAGCACTCCACTTCAGCGTTTTGGCGGTTAGGATCAGACCAAGCTGTGCGGGACTTCTTCCTAAACTTCCCAGGCATGGACATAAAGACTTCTGCCTTGATTTTCTCTACCGGTTGAAATGGGTTGTGCATCGTCATAGTTGATTGCTCCTCTTTGTAGTTATACGGATAGGTTTATTTAAATGATTCACAATTAAAACATAATTGGTGATAATGTATTGTAAGTATAGGCTTATGATGAGTCCAATTGATTAAAACTTAACCGTATAAGTAAGGTTTCTTATGAACTATGTTGCCGTTATTGGTACCGGAATCATGGCTGCAGGTATTGCTGCAGGTTTTCTTGCGCAAAGTATTCCCGTTGTCATTTTGGGTAGAGGTAAAGATAAAGCGGATAAATGCCTAGATAAGGCGCTGGCCCTCGCTCAGAAAATTGGAATCAATGGAGCCTACGCCAGCCAGAGCCAAGAGGCAATCAAGTCTGAACAGAAAACTGAAGTCCTTGAGAGTTGGTCCAACTGGAATAGATGTAACTGGGTCATTGAAACCGTGGCAGAAAACCTTGCTCTAAAGCAAGAGATATTCCAATACCTTGATGAACGCGTTCCAGCGCACATTCCTATTGGTAGCAATAGCTCAGGATTCCCAATCAGCAAAATTGCTTCTGGACTTAAAACCGCCAATCGAATGATGGGGGCACATTACTTTATGCCTGCCGAAGTCGTCCCTCTAGTAGAGGTGGTCATGGGAGAGAAAACGGAGCTGGTATTTGCAGAACAAGCTTGCGCTCTATACAAAAGCATAGAGAAAAAACCGGTTTTAGTAAAAAAAGATATTCCAGGATTTTTGGCAAATCGCATTCAACATGCACTCATGCGTGAAGCCCTATCACTTGTTCAAGAGGGTATTGCCAGTCCCGAGGATATTGATGATGCAGTACGTTACAGCTTTGGCTTTCGATATGCTGCTGTTGGTCCAATGACTCAAAAAGAGATCTCAGGATGGGATGGGATGGCAAATGCAGCAAAAGAAATTTATCCCTCACTCTCCAACATCACCACCCTCCCTCCAAAGGTGGTGCAGCTAATGAGCGAAGGAAAAACAGGAATGAAATCTGGCGAAGGTTTCAGAAAGTGGACTCCAGCAGAAATACAGCAAGTTTCAGACTCCTACTCCAGGAGATTAAAGGCTGCTTTCGATGTTCTCAATATTGAATAGCCGCATATCCCTTTGCAATGGCTTCCTTTACTCGATCAAGATTTGGAACTACACCAATGCCGCTCGGTGCTAGTTGGCTCACCTCAAAACTTCCCTGCTTGGCTATTAGTGGTGTGTCACAGATATCAAACTTCAAGTACTGATTTGACATGCTAAAACCCCAATTGACTTTGCCCATTGCAAATCCTAGAGATGCAGTCGCTGCTGCCGACAGAGAAGTCTCCGAAATCTTGCACGCTAAATTGAGTGAGAGCTTATGCCGCTCTAGTAACTTTGCACATTCAAGTGCCTGCATTACTCCGCCTGTTTTAATCAGCTTTAAGCTTGCCCCACTAAATGCCTTAGCCTCAATTAATTGCTCTAGCTCAGCGAGTCCATGGACTGACTCATCCAATCCAATTGGAACGGGAGAGCTTTTATTGAGCAATACAAAATCTGCCATGGCTAGCTCTGCAGAAATTAATTGTTCTGCAAATGTTAATTTGCTTGCTGACTCTGACTGGCAAAACCGAAGTGCCTCCGTCAAAGTGAGGGCGCAGTTTGCATCAACGGAAATGACATCACCCGCCAAGGCATCGCATAGCACTTTCACCCTATGCAGATCTTCATCAAGCGAGAGTGAGCCAATTTTAATTTTCCAGTGTTTAAATCCAAGCTCACGAAATGCCTTGGCATCACTAAGCTCTTTCTCCAATGAGCCACCCAACATTCTCAGCAAAGGTATGGGCTCAGGCACAGCATCTGCCAAGACACCACTGACACTGCGCAGATATCGCCATAAAGGGATAGAGCGGTCTTGCGTGTATAAATCCAACAAAGCCATCTCTAGACAAGATTTTGCTGATGCATTTGCATACAAAATTCGATTAAAAACACTTGCAAATTCGGTTGGCTCGCTCCAATCTATTGGCAATGCGTATTCCACTAAGTACTTAATGCTACCGACGAGACTATCCAAGCTTTCCCCGGTCATCAAAGGTGCGACCGAGGCCTCACCCCAGCCCTGTCGACCCTTATCGTCAGTTAGGCAGAGCAGCACCGTTTTTGCATCAACCACCATTTCACGAGACATCTTGATAGGCTCGATCAGGGGAATGGATAAGGGATAGATTTCAGCGCACGTGATTTTCATTTTTTTGCTTCATCAGCTTTTACAAAACAGTTTTTATTTTAAAAATAATATCTAGGAGAACAATACATGAGAAAGATTATCTTTACCCTACTGGCTCTAGGAATCACTCTGCCATCGCTAGCGAATGCACAAGGATACCCAAACCAACCGATCAAGCTAGTTATCCCATTTGCAGCTGGTGGACCATCAGATGTTCTCGCCCGTGGATTTTCTCCAAAACTGGGTGAAAACTTGGGTCAGCCAATCATCATTGAAAACAAACCAGGTGCAGGTGCCAATTTAGCCGCGGAATATGTAGTCAACTCCAAAGGCGATGGTTACACACTCTTCCTGATGCTAGTGGGCACCCAAGCTATTAATGAAACCTTGTATAAAAAACTCAATTACAACGTTGTAAAAGATTTTGCCCCGGTCTCACTAGTTGCTTCCTCTTCGTTGATGTTGGTGGCCAACCCTGGTGTCCCTGTAAAAACTGTTGCAGAATTGATAGCGTTTGATAAAGCCAATCCTGGCAAAGTCAGCTTTGGTTCTTCGGGTGCAGCCACACCACTCCATTTAGCGGGCGAATTATTTAATACTCAGGCAGGAACCAATATCCTCCACGTACCATACAAAGGGGCGGCTCCCGCATTAACGGATGTGCTGGGCGGACAGATTCAAACAGCTATTGTTGGCACTCCAGCGGCTCTGCCTTATGTCAAATCTGGAAAGCTGACTGGCTTAGGTGTCACTAGCTTAAAACGGTCTCCAAATGCCCCAGAGATTCCAGCCATATCCGAGACCCTCCCTAAATTTGACGTTGAACTGGTTTATGCCATTGTTGCGCCCGCCAGCACACCAAAGGCAATTGTGGAAAAATTAAATGCTCAATTAGCCAATGTACTCAACAACCCTGAAATTAAATCCCAGTTGAACTCAAGAGGATTTGATGTTGTCACAAGCACCCCAGGCCAACTTGGTGACTACATTAAATCTGAAGTTGCCAAGTGGGCGCCGATTGTCAAAAAATCAGGTGTTACTGCAGAATAATTCAAAATATACGAATCGAAAGTTACTCATGATTGAAACATCTGAAAAAAAATTAGCTGGCGCAATAATTCGCCTGCATCCAAATGACAACATTGTTGTTGCACGAGTTGATGTCGCTATTGGCGAACAGGTTCCTAGTGAGAATTTTACGAGTCGCAGCCAAGTGCCTGCAGGCTACAAAATTGCTGCAAAGAAAATTCTGCAGGGTGAGCCTATCCTGAAATACAACGTCACCGTGGGCTTCGCCAATACCGATATTGAAGCTGGCACGATGGTCCATAGTCATAACACCGAGTTTCGTGAATTTGATCGTGACTATGCTTATGCCAGTGAATACAAGCCCACTACCCTCCTTCCAGAATCTGAGCGTGCAACATTTGAAGGTTATGTGCGCGCTAATGGAAAAGTAGGTACGCGTAATTTCATTGGCATTCTATCCACCGTCAATTGCTCTGCAACGGTGGTCAATAAAATTGCTGACTGGTTCACGCCCGAGAGGTTGAAAGACTATCCCAATATCGATGGTGTAGTTGCCTTTAGTCACGGCATTGGTTGCGGTATGGAGATGAGTGGGGAGCCAATGCAATTGCTACGCAGAACGATGGCAGGTTACGCGCAACACCCTAACCTAGCTGCAGCCCTCATTATTGGCTTAGGTTGCGAGCGCAATCAACTAAAAGGCTTGATGGAGCAAGAAGCATTGCAAGAAAACTCTACTTTGCATACTTTCATCATGCAAGAGACTGGGGGCACACGCAAAACTATTGAAGCAGGAATAGAAGCCGTCAAAGCGCTTCTGCCAGAAGCCAATAATGTAAAGCGTCAAACTGTCTCTGCAAGCCATTTATGCGTTGGTCTGCAGTGCGGTGGATCGGATGGATTCTCTTCCATTACCGCAAACCCCGCCTTAGGTGCCGCAATTGATATCTTGTCGCGCCATGGTGGCACAGGTATTCTTTCTGAAACGCCGGAAATTTATGGAGTTGAGCATACCCTCACCCGTCGTGCAGCAAGCAAAGCCATTGGTGAAAAACTGATTCAACGAATTCGTTGGTGGAAAGATGAGTATTCCGTTGGTCGCGATGTACAGATCAATGGGCAAGTGAGTCCCGGTAATCAAATTGGCGGTCTTGCCAACATCTTTGAAAAGTCGCTCGGCTCTTCTATGAAGGGCGGTACCGGACCACTGATGGAGGTCTATCGATATGCGGAGCCAGTCACAGCCAAAGGTTTTGTCTTTATGGATACGCCTGGTTTTGATCCTGTCTCAGCAACTGGTCAGATTGCTGGTGGAGCAAACTTGATTGCCTTCACCACGGGACGCGGCTCCATGTTTGGCTCTAAACCAGCGCCATGTATTAAGCTGGCTACCAATACACCCATGTATCAAAGGCTAACTGAAGACATGGACATCAATTGCGGAGAGATTTTAGATGGCACGGTTTCCGTTCAAGAGATGGGGCAACGCATTTTTGAACTCTTCCTCAGGACAGCCTCTGGAGAGCCTTCAAAAAGCGAATTATTAGGCTTAGGTGATTATGAATTCGTGCCCTGGCAAGTTGGCGTCATGAGCTAATCAAAGACTGCACCTGACATTTGCGATAAGCGGGCTTCTGGCCCGCTTTTTCTTTGCTCAAAAGAAGCCAATAATCAGTGCTGGGGACTGTAGAATTAATACTATTGAATTAATCAGGAATTCATTAGGCTTATGAAATTCAGGGACTACTATGAAACACTCGGTGTAGCGCGTGGCGCCACTGAAGCAGAAATTAAAGCGGCTTACCGAAAGTTGGCGCGCAAATATCACCCGGATGTAAATAAAGAAGCTGGGGCAGAGGCTCAATTTAAGGAAGTTGGCGAAGCCTACTCCGTTCTCAAAGATACTGAAAAGCGCGCCGCCTACGATCGTATGGGCGCTAACTGGAAGAATGGTCAAGACTTCACGCCTCCACCAAACTGGAACGAGGGATTTGAATATTCTGACGGCAACTTCGGCACTGGGCATGGTGGATTTGGTGGTGGCTACGAAGGTGATCAAAGCGAATTCTTTGAATCTCTCTTTGGTAGAGGGCGTCAAACTCAAGGTGGACGAGGTGGTAACCCCCGCCAAGGCATGAACTTGAAAGGTCAAGATCATCATGCCAAGATCTTGATTGATCTTGCGGATGCTTATCACGGTGCAAAACGAACTATCGCCCTACATATGCCTACGCAAGATGCTAACGGCCATGTCAGCACCCAAGAACGTAAGCTCGATGTCAGTATTCCGAAGGGTATTAAGGCCGGACAAAATCTACGCTTAGCTGGTCAGGGCGGTCCGGGTATGGGCTCTGGTGGTGCAGGTGATCTGTATCTTGAGATTGATTTCCATCCTAATCCCATTTATCGCGTAGATGGCAAAGACGTTTATCTTGATTTACCGCTCGCTCCATGGGAAGCGGCGCTTGGTACTACTGTCAATATTCCAACCCCTGCAGGCTCAACCTTAGAACTAAAGATTCCGGCGGGCACAGTGGCTGGCCGCAAGATGCGACTCAAAGAGAAGGGCATCCCCAGCAAAGAGGCAGGCGATCTATACGTAGTACCAAATATTGTTTTACCCAGCGCCGAAACAGATGCACAAAAAGAAGCCTATCAAGCACTGGAGAAAGCTTTTGATTTCAAGCCCAGAAACCATTTGCAGGGATGATGAATATGACACAAACACAAATCACCTGGATTACAGGCAGCGTAGTTGAGGAAGAGGTGCACATGAGTATTGTGGAAATTTCACAAGCAACACGTGCGCCAGAGGATCTCATCATGTCCTGGGTATCCGAAGGTGTTCTCAGTCCCATAGGCTCATCTCCAGAGGACTGGCGCTTTAGTGGAGAGTCTCTCAAGCGTGCAAAGACTGCCGCTCACCTGACTCATGATCTAGAGCTTAATACACCTGGAGTTGCGCTAGCGCTAGATCTTTTGGATGAAATCAGTCGCCTTCGCAATCAACTAGTTCGCGAAAAAAATAGCTTAAGTCTCTTGGAGACTTAGTAACGAAGTACTTTGCAATTTAGGATAAAAAAATAAATGGTCGCATTACCCTGCATTGAAATTGAAACCGCTCCCAATCCAAGTGCTGCTGTCATTTGGCTTCACGGACTAGGGGCTGATGGCAATGACTTTGTACCCATCATTCCCCAATTGAATCTTTCCGAGTGCCCTGCTATTCGGTTTATTTTTCCGAGCGCACCTTCCATGGCCGTCACAGTCAATGGTGGTTACGTGATGCCAGCCTGGTATGACATTACCGGAAGAACTATCAACGACCGCGAAGATATTGCTGGCATTCACAAATCGGCGACAGCGATATCAGAGTTAATTGAACGTGAAGCAAGTCGTGGTATTGCCTATGAAAAAATTGTTTTAGCCGGATTCTCGCAGGGCTGCGCTATGTCTCTACAGGTAGGGCTACGTTTTCCACATAGATTGGCGGGCATCATGGCGCTGTCAGGCTATTTGCCTCTAGCAAATTCACTGGCACAAGAGAGAAGTGAGGCCAATGGCAAGACCCCTGTATTTATGGCGCATGGCACTTGGGATGCGGTAATCACTCTAGAGCGTGCAGAAGCTTCAGTCGATACTCTAGAAAAATTAGACTATCAGGTGGACTGGAATACCTACCCAATGGAACACTCCCTTCATCCGGATGAACTGGTAGATATCTCGAGATTTTTAACTATGGTGCTGGGCAAGTCATAACCCATACTGTATTGAGTGTTGGGACTTCAATTACATTAAGATTCTGAGCGACTTAAGAGCAGCTCCCAGCGCTGTAGTTTGATATCTAGATCGGCAGTGATTTCTGATAAGCGCGCTTGCATGCTCGCCGCTAATTCAGGCTCATTCTTGTAAAGATCCGGACTACTCATAGCGATCCCAATATCAGCCTGCTCTGTCTCTAGAGTTTCGATCTGCAAAGGCAAGGCCTCTAATTCCTGCCGCTCTTTACCATTAAGCTTGCTCACCCCAGTTTTTGCAGCAGCGGGTTTTGAATCAGCTTTTGCTTCTGGTTTTGCCTCTGGCTTGGGTTCCGATTTCTCAGCAGCCTTAAGGCCACCATTGGCCGCACGAATCTTATCTGAGCGCGCCTTCTGAATTTTCCAGTCCTCGTAACCACCTTCATACTCGCGCCAAAATCCATCGCCTTCATTTGCAATGATGCTGGTCACTACGTTATCTAAGAAGTAGCGGTCATGGCTGACTAAGAATACCGTGCCCTTATAGTCTTGAAGTAATTGCTCAAGCAAGTCTAGGGTATCAATATCTAAGTCATTGGTTGGCTCATCCAAAACCAAGACGTTTGCAGGACGCGCAAATAAACGGGCCAACAATAAGCGGTTGCGCTCGCCACCAGACAAAGTACTTACCGGCGAATTAGTACGCTCCGGCGCAAATAAGAAATCGCTCAGATAACTCTTCACGTGTTTCTTATTGCCATTGATTTCGATCCACTCGCTACCTGGGCTGATGTAATCCTCAAGAGAAGCATTGAGATCGAGACCTTCACGCATTTGATCAAAATAGGCCACCTCGATACGAGTACCCATGGTTGCTGTGCCAGAGTCTGGCGCAATTGTTCCGAGAATCAATTTAAGTAGCGTAGTCTTGCCAGCGCCGTTAGGACCAAGCAGCCCTACTTTATCGCCACGCAAAATCGTTGCCGTGAAATCCTTCACAATCGGGCGCTCGTATGACTTAGAAACATTTTGCAGATCAGCAACAATCTTGCCACTTCTGTCTCCTGCTGAGACTGCAAGTTTGACTTGCCCAACAGCATCACGTCTTTGTGAGCGAGTTGTCCGCAGAGCCTCTAGACGGGCTATACGAGCAACGCTGCGAGTACGCCTAGCCTCAACTCCTTTACGAATCCAGACCTCTTCTTGGGCGAGCAACTTATCTGCACGTGCATTAGCCAAAGACTCTGAGTTCATTTCTTGATCTTTTAATACCTCATAGGCCGAGAAATTACCTGGATATGTACGCAAGATACCGCGATCGAGCTCCACAATTTGCGTGCAGACGTTATCCAAGAACGCGCGATCATGGGTAATCAAAATCACAGAGCCCTTGTACTCTTTTAATAAATCTTCCAACCAAGAAATGGAATCTAAATCCAAATGGTTGGTAGGCTCATCCAATAGCAGCACATCGGGCATTTCTACCAGCGCACGAGCAAGAGCAACCCTCTTCTTGGTGCCGCCCGATAAAGTATTAATCTTGAGATCAGCCTCAAGGTGAAGACGATCCAAGGTTTCATGAACGCGTTGCTCCCAATTCCAGCCGCTTAAGGCCTCCAATTGGGACTGCACTTCATCTAGGCGATGGTGAGCAGCATCGTCCCACTCCCCTATGCTAAGAGCTTCATACTCTTCACGTAGAGCTTTGGCTTGAGCCACACCCTTAGATACGGCATCGAAGACGGTCTCCTCAGCTTCAAATATCGGCTCTTGTGGAACATAGGCAATGCGGAGACCTTGCTGATATTGCAGCAAACCATCATCCATTTTTTCTATGCCGGCTAAGATCTTCAAGAGAGAGGATTTGCCAGTGCCATTACGGCCAATTAAGCCAACCCGCTCCCCGGATTCCAAGGAGAAAGCAGTGTTTGCGAGGAGGTCAACGTGGCCAAAAGCCAGTTTTGCATCAGTGAGTACGATTAAAGCCATGGCGACATTATCGTCACTTCACTCAAAGTGGTGATATTTCCAATAAACATGGGATTGAGAAGTAGAATTTACTTCAGGAATACCTCCAAATAAAGGTGTAAATGACCTGCAAGCTCAGCCCTAGCGCACCACGACTCATCCTCTTTGCCGGCCATGCGGGTACCGGTAAAACCACTTTGGCTAAAAAAGCACTGCCTCTCATTGTTGAGAAGACTGGAGAGAGCTTTTTCTTTTTAGATAAAGATACGGTGTATGGTGCCTACAGTGCCCATGTCATGGAACTCACTACCAATAACCCCAATGATCGAGATAGTCCTTTCTATCTCCAAAACTTGAGGGATTGGGAGTATGCGGGACTCATTGCCATTGCCAAAGAAAACCTGCAACTCGGAGTGAATGTCATTCTAGTGGGCCCCTTTTCTAGTGAAATCCAAAGTGGTCGAATGTTTAAGCCGGAAGAGCTTGGTGTGCCCAGCGTATCGAGCATCAGAATTGCCTGGATTGATTTAGATGAGAGTGAAGCTAAAAGCCGCATGGAGCGGCGCGCAGATCCGAGAGATGAATACAAGCTACAACACTGGAGTGAGTACACCAAGCGAAGAGTAGAGCCACCGGAGCATGCTGCAATACAGCGTTTCGACAACTTACATTTTGATGAAACTCAGTTTAAGAAATTAATTGATCACTTGATTAATTAAAACAATAAAAAAGACCCTGTATGCAGGGTCTTTACTTTTAACACCAAAGTACATTACTAAAAAACTAACTTAGAACTTATATGTCAGGCCAACTGCTGGCGTCCATGGGCTCAAGTTAAGCTTACCAACACTAGTACCTGTAGATACACTACTCACATTTGTATTCATGGAGATGTACTTCACATCCATATTTAATCCCCAGTTCTTATCTAACATGTAATCCATGCCTACCTGACCAACGGCTCCAAAGCTTGAGCTATCAACAGTGTATTGATTGCCGCCAAGCCATAAATTATTACGATTACTAAAAATAGTGTAATTTGCACCAGCACCAACGTAAGGTTTAAACGCACCAAAATCTGTGAAATGGTACTGCAATAGCAATGATGGGGGTAAGGCCTTAACAGTACCAATACTATTGGATCCCGCATTAATAGTGACTGTTTGTGGGTAAGTTAGAACCAACTCCGCTGCAATATTTTTAGTGAAGAAATAACTGACATCAAACTCAGGGATCATCTGCTTACGAGCCGTTAAATTTGCGGACTGAACTGTCTCAGTTTGGCCATTTGTCCAATCTAAATAAGTTGCTCGCACACGAACCATCCATGGGTTCTCGCTCGAGGATTGGGCTTGAGCGACCACTGGAGCCAATGAAGCTAATGCTGCCATAGCAGCTACTATATTTTTGATGCGCATGATTTACCCCTTATCTGTTATCAATTCGATCAATCGATTTTCAGGTTGAAGATAGGGTATCGATTTGATGCAAATCAAATATACAGGCTACTAAAATTTTTTATTGGTATTAAAGCAACGCTATTTTGATAAGTTTTTGATTCAGATCAAATAACTCTGACTTTGCAATCAATCAGAATAAAACTACGCTTTTTTATTTGAATTCAGTTCCAGTAACAGAGAACTCTTTATCAATCAGGTGATGAATTTATTGAGAGAGATAGTCAAGCGCAACTGCTTCCGCCACCTTAATGCCATCAACTCCTGCCGATAAGATTCCACCAGCATAGCCAGCACCCTCGCCTGCAGGGTAAAGACCTTTGATATTTAAACTCTGAAAATTGCTGCCTCGAGTAATGCGCAAAGGCGAGGATGTTCGCGTTTCGATACCAGTCAGCACTGCATCCTTCATCGAGAAGCCTTTAATCTGTTTCTCAAAAGCCGGAATCGCCTCTCGAATTGCTTCAATGGCATAAGGAGGTAAAGCATCGGCAAGATCTGTTAGGTGTACGCCGGGTTTATAAGACGGGATTACAGAGCCAAATTCTGTAGAGGCTTTTCCAGCCAAAAAGTCGCCCACTAATTGGCCAGGAGCTTCATAGTTAGATCCGCCTAGGTCGTATGCCTTGGACTCTAAAGCCCTCTGAAAATCAATGCCTGCCAAGGGGCCGCCAGGATAGTCATCCGGGGTAATACCGACAACGATGCCTGCATTTGCATTGCGCTCGTTACGCGAATACTGGCTCATGCCATTTGTGACAACCCGATTAGGTTCAGAAGTAGCTGCCACTACTGTGCCGCCAGGGCACATACAGAAGCTATAGACGGCTCGGCCATTCTTAGCATGGTGAACTAATTTGTAATCAGCTGCACCAATCAACTCGTTACCGGCATGTGGACCTAAGCGTGCTTTATCAATTAAGGATTGCGGGTGCTCAATTCGAAAGCCCACAGAAAACGGCTTAGCCTCCATATAAACACCTGCCGCATGCAAGATCTCAAACGTATCACGAGCGCTATGCCCTAAAGCCAGCACCACATGATTAGCAGACAAATCAGGGTACCCCTCAATTTTGACGCCTGTAATCTGATCAATCTGAATATCAAAGCCAATGACCTTTTGTGAGAAACGAATCTCTCCACCAAGCTCAATAATTTCTTGACGCATTCTTTCGACAACGCCCACTAATCGAAAGGTTCCGATATGTGGCTTAGCTACATAACGAATTTCTTCTGGTGCGCCCGCCTTGATGAATTCAGCAATGACTTTGCGACCGTAAAATTTCGGATCTTTAATTTGACTCCAAAGCTTGCCATCAGAAAACGTCCCTGCTCCCCCCTCACCAAATTGCACATTGGATTCTGGATTGAGGACATTCTTGCGCCACAGACCCCAAGTATCTTGAGTACGCTCGCGAACTGGTTTGCCGCGCTCCAATACGATTGGCTTAAAACCCATCTGCGCCAACACTAAGGCGGCAAAAATTCCACAAGGGCCAAATCCAATGACAACCGGTCGTTCAAAGCCTTCACTCTTGACTTGTGAGGCCTTGGCGACAAAGTGATAACTCATATCCGGTGAGGGTCGAATATGAATGTCATGCGAAAACTGTTTCAGTAGTTTTTCTTCATCTTTAACCGATAGATCCACTGTATAGATAAAGGCCAGTGACACGTTTTTTCTGGCATCGTAGCTACGCTTAAAAATATTGAACCGAATCAAGTCTTGAGCTGAGATCTTTAGGCGCTGTAAGATCGCCTCTTCCAATGCCTCGGGGGCATGGCTTATAGGGAGGCGAAGTTCGGTAATACGGATCATGGGACTCTACGATACACACTAAATAGGGGCAATTTTCGAAATAATACTGGGATACGCAGTGAAGACTATTTTAAGGGCGATAATATGCCATGGCTCTTCGCGCAACTATCCACAAAGCCGACCTTCATGTCGCAGACTCTGACCGCCACTATTACGGCAGTCACTCACTCACTATTGCCAAGCATCCTTCCGAAACCGAAGAACGGATGATGGTACGCATCATTGCGTTTGCCCTGCAAGCACAAGAAGAGTTAGCTTTTACTAAGGGCTTAAGTGATACCGATGAGCCCGACCTCTGGATAAAAGACCTCACGGATGCCATTCAGCTCTGGATTGAGATAGGCCAGCCTGACGAGAGACGTATTCTGAAAGCCTGTGGTCGATCTGATCAAGTCATCGTCTACTGCTATGGCGGACACACTAGCAAAATCTGGTGGGACGGCATTGCCAATAAATTGACTCGTGCCCGCAATCTTCAGGTGATCTCCATTCCAGCAGAGCAGGCCAAAGAACTGAATAAGCTAGTTGAGCGCAGTATGGTGCTACATGTAAATATTCAGGATGGTGAAGCATACGTTTCTTCGGATATGGGACAAGTTACTATTACCCCAGAAATCTGGCGCAATCAACAGCAATGAAGCCTGTAGTTTTAGACACCAATATCTTGCTAGATATTTTTGTCTTTAATGACGAAAGAGCCCTTCAATTAAAGAAAGCGCTTTTTGATAAAGCAACACAATTCCTAGCCAGCCAGAAAACAATTGAAGAGTTTGTCGATGTCATCTCGCGCCCTCTCTTTAAGCTTGATAAACAAACTCAAAAAGCCATTTTGGCTCAATGGCAATCTATCGCGGAGCAGCAGGATGATTCAAATTTGGCTTCCGCACCTTGGCAATGCCAGGATCCGGATGATCAGATTTTCTTGGATTTGGCCTATCAACTCAGACCAACAATACTCATTAGCAAAGATAATGCAGTACTTCAAATCGCTCACAAAGCGGCCTCAGAAAACATTCTGATTACCAGCGATTACAACGCCTTTAGGCTATAGAACTAAAGCGTAAACCTTTGGCAGCTTCGGCAGCAATCTCAAACGACTTGAGGCGAGCTTGATGGTCAAAAATTTGACCTGTGATGATGATTTCATTGGCACCAGTCTGATCGAGCCAATACTGCATCTCTTTTCTTATGGTCTGCAAAGATCCTACTGCAGAACAGCGCAAAGCCTGAGCAGCAGTCATTTTTTCATGCGGCTCGCAGAAGTCATCGATATTTTCTATTGGAGGTGGTAACTGCCCGCGGGTATTGCGGCGCATGCGAATGACGTTTTGCTGCAAAGTAGTAAATAGATGGGTCGCCTCCTCATCGGTATCAGCAGCGACTACATTCATCAGAAATGCGCAATAGGGTTTGGCTAACTTATCTGATGGCTTAAATAGTTCGCGATAGGTGGACATAGAATCCAATAATTGCTCGGGCGCAAAATGCGACGCAAATGCATAAGGCAAGCCAAAGTGGGCTGCTAGTTGCGCGCCGTACAAACTAGAACCTAATATCCAAATCGGCACCTCGGTATCCATACCCGGAATAGCCCTCACAACTTGCCCCTCCTGAAGGGGGCCGAAGTAATGTTGCAGCTCACGCACATCCTGCGGGAAACGGTCATCGCTCCCAAGCAAATCTCTCCGTAAGGCTCTAGCCGTCATTTGATCTGACCCTGGCGCACGCCCTAGGCCGAGCTCAATTCTGCCGGGATAGATTGATGCCAAAGTACCGAATTGCTCTGCGATCACCAAGGGGGCGTGATTTGGCAACATCACACCACCAGACCCAACGAGAATTGTTTTTGTACCGCTAGCAATATAGCCAACCAAAACTGCGGTCGCAGAGCTAGCATTACCCGTCATATTGTGGTGCTCGGCTACCCAATAACGGGTATAGCCCAAAGCCTCCGCATGCTGGGCAACATCTAAAGAATTCCGCAAGGCATCTGCAGCAGTAAATCCCTCTGGGATCGGAGATATATCTAGAATAGAGTACGGTACGCAATTTGCCATCCGTAGATCATACTAAGAAAGTACTTTTTTGACATGAGTAAAGCAAAGATGGCAGATGCTGATGACGGCCTCTTTAAGCCGGGCAGCAAGCTAAAACATATTAAGACGGGTGGCTTCTATAAGGTAGTCTTACTTGCCAATATCGAAGCCAATCTAGAGCCAGCCTACGTCTATGAATCCCTTCAGTCACACGATTTTTGGATCAGACCAAAAGTGGAGATGGAAGATGGTCGATTTGAATTGGTCGACGCCTAAGAAAAAGATGAGAAAACTGACATGACCGATGATCGCATCACCAATCTTGAAATCAAGCTTAGCTTTACTGAAGATTTGATTGATCAACTCAATCAAACAATCTACAAGCAGCAGCAACAAATTGAATTTCTGTATCGCGAGCTCAAATCCATCAAGGAGCAGACTAGCAGCGGAGATGGCGCAGGTAACAGCAGCCCAAAAGAGGAAATCCCTCCGCATTATTAAAGCCCTGATAACATTTGTTATAGCTAACGTAGCTCTTATAAAGAAGGACACTCGCCATGGGTAACTTGGTACCATTTTTAGTCCAGTGGGGCTTAACCTCTCTATCCCTCTGGGTTGCCAGCTATCTTTTTAGCGGCTTACGCTTTGCAGATGGTGGTTCACTCTTGATTGCTGCTCTACTGCTTGGATTTGCAAACGCAGTAGTCAAGCCTTTATTAATTCTCTTCACGTTGCCACTGACCGTCCTCACCATGGGATTGTTTCTACTGGTTGTTAATGCCTTAGTGCTGATGATGGTGTCTGCAGTGGTGAGTGGCTTTACGATTTCTAGTTTTTGGACCGCATTTTTTGCCAGCATCTTTATTTCATTATTCAGTCTCTTTATCAGCGGAATACTGTTTTAAAAATTACTCTGCCCCAGGGTAAATATCAGACCAGGGGTGGAGCGCATCACGGCATGGGTGGCTCTTTGAAGTCATTGATCTGGCATTCTCAGCCAAAATGCTGGCACCGCCCGTCAAAAAACCAAGTCCAATGGAGACGGCGCTATTCACCACGCCAGCTTGATTAATGCCTGCCTTAGGATTTGCCAGCGTCCCACCCATCCTTACCATTCCAGTTAAATCCAAGCCCGTTGTGAGGCCTGATTTCTCTTGTGGATCAATTGTGAGATTAATAGCCTCCGTCTTCAGATTGATAGAGCCAACTAAAGCCACATTCAACCTATCCGTTTCAACTCCAACCGACTTAGCTATAGCGACCTGGCCATTGTTAATTGGTAAGTAGGCAACAGCACACTCTAAAACTGTCTCACTAGTTTTTTTACGTAGTGGGTTCATTGAATCCAACAGCGTCACTACGAAATCACCTGCATCGTTTAAGAAATTCGCCCCCATGCGAGCCTGATTGATACTCAACTGAATCTTGCCATTTGAATTTGATGCCATTTGATGCAAACTACTTCCAGATGTTTTCACATCAAACGCCATCTTCATACTGCCCCCACTCACCTTGGAGCTCGGGTCAAGCCTAGCTAGTAAGTTTTCCAGCGTGAAATCCTTTGTCACCCCTTTGGCAGTAAGTACAGGGTTTGCCACATCTAACCCTGAAAGTTTGAGCTGTAAATCAGCACTGCCCTTATCCATCTGAAACCTCAGATTTGGAATATCAATCACATGGCCATTCAATTTCACGGAAGCCTGAAGATTGTCAATAGGCTTGCGTTTTGGCAAACCCAATTCGCCAATATTAATTACGATTTGTCCTTTGGCTTGAGATAGCACATCAAAGGGAATGCTCTCGTCGCTAAATAAGTATTTGGGCTGTGGATGTTGTGCTTGATGCGCAGTTGCTGCTGGCTGATTACTACTGAAAGCTCGTGAAGACTGCTTTGGCGATGCTCCCAAGACAGGCCAGTCGAATGCCTTTGAATTCATTGTCAAATTGATTGCAGGTAAAGAGTTCCGATTCTTGCTTACCTCACCCTGAATCATCATAGACTTACCATTCATGGTAAGGTTGAGGTCGACTGGAAATTGTGTTGAGGAAACATTCCACTGTTTAAATAATCTAGAGAATGAGCCTGTTTTTCCGCTGAGCTCAAGAGCTTGCTCTTGAAGCCTCATGTTGAGGTAGACGGTTGTTTTATCACCGCTATCTGCCAAGGATAGACGCTGAATTTGGTAGCTTGATATCGCGTTTGAAGGATCTTGATACTGAATTTGAGTATCCGTAATCGAAACACTATCCATAGAGATTAAATCATCGCTAACAGAGGGGCTTTCTGTATTATTTTTAGTGCCAGACATGTCCCCAGAGACATCTGCACTGAAGTCCCAATTGGCCTTACCAGTCCCATTTTTTTGAAGAAATAGCTCCAGACCAGCAAGCTTCACATTACCAATCTCAATACGCTTACTCAGTAGCGGCAGCGTTTTAATATTTAGATCAATGCGCTTAAGCGTCAGCATGTCAGAATCAGATGCCCAAGATGCATTGCTCAGACTTAAACCCTCTGCGGAAACAGAAATCCCCGGAAAAAAACTTAAGCTCACTGGTCCAGCAATTTTTAGATCTCTACCGGTAGCAGTTTTTACAGAGGCAGAGAGTAATTTGGTCAATTGCACTGGATCTACCGTTGAGGCTGCGTACCATACTCCTATAACAATAAGGATGATTACACCGCCAAGGGTGCTAATAGTGATTTTGACTAATTTACTCATTATTAAGTCATTCTAAGGCACCTACCAGCCTTAGACTAGGACTGATTTTCTAATATTAGCTTTGCTAGCATAAGGCCTGTAAGTGGCGTTAGCTTTTTGTTGAGGCTCAAATCAATTAGGCATACAAGCTTGATATTGCAAGATAAATCCCCCATATCAGTATCAGCAAAAATGGAAAGATCTGAAGTAAGATCAAAGATGCAATAAATATATTAACTACCAATAGGAAGGGCAATAGACCATGGCTACAAAGAAGTCTCCAGCAAAAAAGAAAGTAGCTACCAAGGTGGTAAAAAAAGCCCCTGCAAAGAAAGCCGTTAAAAAAGTTAGCACCAAGAAGGTGGTAGCCAAAAAAGCCGTGAAAAAGGTAGTGAAAAAAACAGCAAGCAAAAAGCCAGCGGCTAAGAAGGCGATTAAGAAAGTAGTGGCGAAGAAGCCGGCAGCCAAAAAGCCAGCTCCAAAGAAAGCTGCGAAGAAATCTCCTAAAGCGGCTGCACCCAAGAAACTCAAAGTTGATCAGTATGGGCTCGAAGAAGATGATGAGTTTTACGGCCTCTACTTTGCCAAATCGACTAATAAGGGTTTAGTTGAAGTAAAACCTTGCACCTTCTCCTTAATGTATTGGTGGAAAGGCTTACTTGGCTATCCTGACATGATCGAAATCTCTAAAGATAGCAATACTGCAATGTTGCAGTTTGAGTCTACCTTTGGCGGAGGCGATTCTGGTGAGACGGAGTTGACAGAAAAGGATGTGTTCGATGTTGACCATATTATTGAAGTCGACGAACAAGAGCAGTTAGTCTCTCTCTACTCTTACGTGCCTATTCCCGTTCCAGAAAAGCTGATTGGCGCATTAGGCCTCTCTATTTTGAATATCAACCCAGAAACCCGTTATGGCAGCCTTGAGATTTGCTCTACTGATAACGAAGAAGGTGCAAATGAGCACTTCCTACGCTATCGTGCAGCCACTTATTTGCGTGGCGTGAAATCTGGCAAGGTTGAGGCCATTGAAAGCATGGTTACCAATGGTTCAGAGTTCTTTGGCTTAGCTTTAGATGCAATGTGCGTTAATAAATCGATTAAGAAATGGTTGCTGAGCTAAGCAGTGATTACTTAGTAGGTATTACACACAAAAATGTAGGTCATGGGAAAGCGGTCGTTCACTGTTTTACGAGTTTCGACAATAGTAGCGCCTCGCTTTCCTAATTTTTTACACTCCTCTACTGCGGCTGCCTGAGCCTCAGTATCTTTAGCGGATTTAGGGGCATGCACCCCAACCGTTCCATCAGATTGTCGGTAGACTCCAAACTCACTTGGGGGTGTTGCACAAGCAAACATGGTCATTGAGACAACTAGCGCCAAAGTAAGCGAGATAATGTTCATATTGAAATCCAGATCTTTTAAAGAATAGATTCATTCTAGCCATCTTTGGACCCTAGTAAATTGATTTTACTTATACCCAACACGATCAAGTAAGCGTTGAGCAGCGATTTGATTCTTGCCGATCGCCGCAATAGAAATATTTTCTACTTTAAATGGGCCGAGCATTTTGATGCCTTCATTGTCAATTTTGACTGACTTCACTACAGGCCACTCGTTATTGCCGTTAGCAAAATACTCTTGCGCAGAGTCACTTGCTAAGTATTCCAGAAATTGTTTTGCAGCCTGTGGATGTGGCGCACTCTTGGCAACCCCACCTCCCGCAATATTGATGTGCGCACCACTCGTCTGCTGATTTGGCCAAATAAATCCAATCTTAGAAACAATGGCCTGGTCTTCTGGCTTAGTTGAGCGTAAAAGCCTGACCAAATAATAAGAATTTGTTAAAGCTACACCGCACTCACCAGAAGCAACTGCTTTAATCTGATCCGTATCTCCACCTCTAGGAGGGCGAGCCATATTAGCGACCATGCCTTTTGCCCACTCCTCTGTGGCAGCCTCGCCACGACGTTCAATCATGGCGCCAATTAATGAGAGCATGTAAGGGTGAGCTCCTGAGCGCGTGCAGACTCTGCCCTTGTTTACAGTCTCAGCTAACTTTTCATAAGTATCGACATCAAGGGGATTTACTTTTGCCTTGTTGTAGACCACGAGACGAGCCCTGGTTGAAAAGCCAAACCAAGTTGACCCCTCTGGCTCAGGCTGAGATCGCAAGTTTGCCGGAATACGACTCTCTAAATACTTTGACTGTATTGGTTTGAAGAAGCCATCAATTTGCGCACGCCACAATCGCGCTGCATCTACCATCAAAATCACATCTGCTGGGCTATTCGCACCCTCACTCTTTAGTCTTTCAGCTAAAGCATTGTCATCTGCTTCAATACGGTTGATCTTGATGCCTGTCTTTTTGGTGAAGTCACTGTAGAGCGCCTCGTCAGTTTGATAGTGACGCGCCGAGTAGAGATTGAGTTCTTTCGCTTCTTGAGCCTGCAAAGGCAAGGTTAGAAAAGCGCTCAATAACAATCCAGAGCTGCCTAGGAATTTTCGTATTAGTGGGTTTGCCATTGCTATATTTGCGATCAGAATTAGATTAAATCTAATGTATCACAAATACGAATGATTATCAATTAGGATTTAGAAATTACCCTAGAAAGTAGCAGAACTGGAAAAAGTCCAACCAAAACAATGGTTAAGGAGGGTAATGCTAATTCAGCAAGACGCTCGTCTGCGGCCAACTGATAAGTTGCGACAGCTAGGGTATCAAAGTTAAATGGGCGCAATAAAAGCGTTGCAGGCAATTCTTTCATGACATCGACAAAGACAAAGAGGCCCGCGGTAATCAGACTGCGCTTGAGTAATGGCACATGAACTCGCTTCAAAATCTGTGCTTTAGATAGGCCTAAGAGCGCTGCTGAAGCATCCATTGAAGGTGTGATGCGCGCCAGTCCTGCCTCTACACTTTGCAAACTAGAGGAAAGAAAGCGGACTAGGTAGGCATAGATCAGCACCAACATACTGGCAGACATCCACCAAGCAAGCTGAAAGATTTCTAAAAACGAGAGAATGCCAATAGCTAAGACCGCACCAGGTAAAGCATAACCAAAGCCTAGTAACCGATTAACCCAACTTAAACTTGCATTCATTCTTACCGAGTAAGCAAAAAATATAGCGAGCGCGACGGAGATCAGTGCTGTCAAAATCGAAACAGATAGAGAATTACCCAGCCAATCTAGATATCGAATATCGATCGTGAGGCCCTGCTTGAAGAGTAATTGCAGGAGCGCAAATGCTGGTATCAAAAATCCGCACAAGAGGGTAGAGCCACAAAATGCAAATGCAAAAAAAGCTTTCTTGCCTTGCAGAGACTTTGCAAGTGGCTTACCCCGAGCTGCAGAGGCATAACGCAATTTAGAGCGACTACTTTGCTCGATGAAGAAAATGAGCAAGACAAAACTTAAGAGGCCTAAGGCAAGCTGTACTGCCGCCACTCGGTCTCCAAATGAGAGCCAAGCCTTAAAAATACCAGTTGCAAAAGTCTGAACGCCAAAGTAGGAGACGGCACCAAAATCAGCCAGTACTTCCATCAGCGCAAGAGCCATACCTGCAAAGATGGCAGGCCTTGCCATAGGCAGCACCAATTTCACAAAACCTTGAAGTGGACTGTAGCCCAGCGTTTCTGAAACCTCAATTAATCGACCACTGCGCTCTAAGAATGCCGTGCGAGTAATGAGATATACATAAGGAAAGAGGCAGAACGAAAAAGACCAAATAGCCCCACTTAAGGATCTCGGGTCTGGAAAGAACCAGAGCGCATCAACTCCAAGCACAGCGCGCAGCGTACTCTGTATCGGACCCGAAAACTGCAAGAGATCAACAAAGAGGTAGGCCATGACATAAGTCGGCACTGCCAAAGGCAGAATGAGGGCCCACTCAAATATCTTTTTCCCTGGAAAATCATAACTGGCAATGATCCAAGCATTACCCACCCCAAGGATAAAGACTCCCACTCCGACGCCAAAAATTAGCACTAAGGTCGAGGCAATATAGCCACCCAGCACAAAGTTCCATAAATGACTGAGGGTGCCAGTAGCTAATAACTCCTTCCCGGGGAATAGGAAAGGTGCTGCCAAGCCAAAGAGGGGCAAAAATAACAACAGGGCAAGTGGCACCACAATACGATTCATGAAATCGGCAATCCGTTTAGACTCTAGTTATGTATTAAACCACTAGCATTAATGAGAAAATTATAGAGATGAACTCTGCTCGCACACTGCTTTCGATCCAAGAACTGGAAATCGACTATCCCAGTCGAGATGGTCTAGGTCGTGTTACTGCGGTTAAAGACCTTAATCTCGATCTTACTCAAGGTGAGATTGGCTGCTTATTGGGCTCATCTGGTTGTGGAAAATCCACCGTCTTGAGAGCAATTTGCGGGTTTGAACCCGTTAAAGCGGGAAAAATCCTCCTACGTGATCAGGTAGTGAGCTCGACCTCCACTCATCTCCAACCCAATCAAAGAAAAGTCGGTATGGTCTTTCAGGACTTTGCCCTCTTCCCCCATCTCAGTGTTTTAGAGAATATTGCCTTTGGCTTACAACACCTATCCAGCAATGAAAGATCTGTAGTGGCCATGGAGTGGCTTAAGCGGGTTTCGCTATCTGACAAAGCTGATGCATATCCTCATGAGCTCAGTGGCGGCCAACAGCAGCGTGTGGCACTAGCCAGGGCAATGGCACCGGAGCCAGATTTAATTTTGCTAGATGAACCTTTCTCGAGTTTGGATATTGAACTTAGAGAGCGTCTTGCAGGTGAGATGAGAGAAATTCTCAAGACCAATAACATTACCGCATTATTGGTCACTCACGATCAATTTGAAGCCTTTGCGATTGCCGATAAGGTCGGCGTCATGACGGATGGCAAAGTACTGCAGTGGGATGCCCCTTACGAGCTATATCACAAGCCAGCCAATCGCTATATTGCCGACTTTATTGGTCGCGGGGTATTTCTGAAAGGCGTGGTCCAAGCTAACAACAAAGTCAGAATTGAGTTAGGTGAGCTCGACCTAGAAGAAGATCGCAGCGCAGAAGTTGGCAAAGAAATCGATGTCCTCTTGCGCGCCGATGATATTCAGCATGATGACCACAGCACCCTGTTAGCAGAGGTAGTGCGTAAAACCTTTAGAGGCGCTGACTTCTTGTATACCCTCAAACTTGCTTCCGGTATTGAGATTTTTGCTTTTGTACCTAGCCACCATGATCATGCAATTGGTGAAAGGATTGGCATCCACTTGGTAGCTGATCACGTGGTGACCTTCAGCAAATAAAGAAGCTCCATACAAAAGCAATCGAAAAATACCTCATGACATCAACAGCTTGCATAGAATTAAAAGATCTCCGCCTGCATACCCAAATTGGAACGTATGCGCCAGGCGCTACCATCCCTGATGAACATCTACTGAATCTGACTTTATGGATCAGCACTCAACTGATTTTGATTTCAGAAGATCTCATGACTCAGGTCTTCGACTACGATCCCCTTGTCCTAGAAATCGATCGTCTGGCTGCCGATGGACATTACGAGACTCAAGAAAGATTGGTCACTAGGATAGTTGAGGCATGTGCTCGCTATTCGGAAATTAAGTCTCTAGAAATTAGCCTCAGGAAAACTCCCGTGCGGGAGAGCTCAGGCCTATTGGGGATCAAGCTGCACCTTGATGAAAGCAGTTTGAGTGCTACAAGAGCAGCACTAGCTTAGACACTTAAACCTCTTCCTCAAGAGTATCAGCGAGATGGTCGTACTTTAGAAAATTTTCACGATGTCTTCTGTAGTACAAAAGGCCTTCATTCAGACTGGCCACAGTTGCACCCTGCTCTCGCATTTTGTCCCAAAGATTCCAATCCTCTTGTGGATGAATGCCATCAGCATATCTTTCCCTGTAACCCACTTGTTGACCCAGGGAGGTTCGATACATCATCGAACCATGGTGCTTTCCTTCACGGTCCCAATAGAGATCTCCTTGGTGAGACCTAGTCTCACCGGGAACGCGGTCATGAATCTCTTCCTTTAACTCGCCAGTAACCACTATGTCATAAGTCACAATATCTGCACGCGCATTGGATAATCGCTCAATCGCATCCGATCTAAGCCAATTATCTGCACCTATGAAAAGAACGTATTCCGTATCAATCCCCATTAGTACATCATGGAAGTTATCCACAGTACCTAAATTCTGAGACCTGAGAATATATTCAATATCGGGGTATAAGTCAGGTAAATGGCCGCAATCATGCGCGCCATCATCGACAAAAAGAATTCTGGCGGGAGCTTTTGTTTGAGATAGTAAGGACTCAATGCAGTGCGCTGCAAGGTGGCCGTACTTATAAGAGGCGATAACGACAGTAATCATATTGCTGGGGATTAGAACATGAAAGTATGATGTCCGAATGAAGCGCTGCTTTAAACCCCATACAATAGACATATGTTGATACAAATCGCCAATCTTCTCCTCCAAGTTCTCGTTAGTATCATCGCGGGCGCATGTCTACTGAGATGCTATCTCCAGTGGCTCGCGTTTAATCTGGGGTCGGGCCAAAGCAGAACAATCGGTGCATACGTGCTTCCACTGAGTAATTGGATTGTGATTCCACTTCGCAAGCTGATTCCAAGTATTGGTCGCTTTGATGTCGCTAGTTTTTTAGCTGCCTACTTACTGGTCGCAGCAAAGACAGCAATTCTTTTATTGCTCTCAGGAGCCGCTCTTACTAACATCTCGTGGCTTCTATTGGCCTTAATTGATTTAGTCGATCTGATACTTTCAGGATTGGTTGGCTTAGTTTTTGCAAGCGTGATTCTCTCTTGGCTTAGTGCTGGCTCCCAGATTCAGTACTTGGTCTCGCTACTAGTTGAGCCTCTACTGGCGCCAATCAGAAAAGCAATGCCCAATTTTGGAGCCCTAGATTTATCGCCCCTACTGCTACTCCTGATCTTGCAAGTTCTGCAGATTGTGGTGAGTAATCTCAGGTGACTAATTTAAGCTAATTAGCCTCAAGATGCTCCTGAATGACCTTAATAAAATGCTCTCCATAACGCTCTAGCTTAGCTTGCCCAACCCCACCAATACGACTGAATTGATCTAAGGTAGCGGGCGTCGATTTCACCATCTCCTGCAAAGTGCTGTCATGAAAAATCACATAGGGTGGTACCCCTTGTTCACGTGCTAGTTCAGTCCGCTGAGCCTTGAGTGCCTCCCACAGTTTTTCATCTGTAATATTGTTGAAGGGATGTGTAGAACCTTTTCTTGCATTAGGCTTGGCGGCCCTGCTCTTGGAATAACCCGTCTCTTTTCGTAGCCAAACTTCCTGCTCTCCACGTAGCACTGGCAAGGCAATGTTATCTACCAACTTTAAGCCACCATGCAATGCAATATCAGCATCTAAATATCCGCCAGCTACTAATTGGCGATAAATACTATTCCACTGAGTCTGATTGAGCTCTACACCAATGCCAAATGTACTCACCTGCTCATGAAAATATTGCTTTACCCTAGGAGTCACTTTACCTAACAGCACATCAATTAAATGAGTCACACCAAAGCGTTGGCCTGTGCGATACACACATGACAATGCTTTTTGTACTTCTTGTGTGGCATTCCAAGTAGCTACTGGTTCTAGGCAGTTGTCGCAATTACCGCAACTACCCACATGCACTTCACCAAAGTAGCGCAGGATCGTTTGATGTCGGCAAGTCGTAGATTCGCAATAGCCCAGCAAAGCATTGAGTTTTTGGCGCTCCACCCTCTTACGATCTTCGGAGGCTTCACCAGCATCTACCATTTGCCGCAAGCTCACCACATCTCCAAATCCGTAGGCCATCCAAGCATTGGCTGGCAAGCCATCACGACCTGCTCGTCCAGTTTCTTGGTAATAGCCTTCCATACTTTTAGGGAGATCTAGATGAGCCACAAAGCGGACGTTGGGCTTATCAATCCCCATACCAAAAGCTACAGTTGCAACCATGATGACGCCTTCTTCACGCAAGAAGCGTTTTTGATTGGCGCTGCGCGTCTCCACGCTAAGGCCTGCGTGATACGGCATAGCATCCCACCCGCGGTCTTGCAACCATTGCGCAGTCTCTTCTACACTGCGACGAGATAGGCAATAAATAATTCCAGAGTCATCGGCGTGCTCGACATCTAAGAAGTGCTCTAACTGTTGTTTGGCACTCTGTTTTTGCAGAACTCGATACTTAATATTGGGTCGATCGAAGCTGGAGACAAACTGCTCGGCAGATTCTAATGAAAGACGTTCCACAATTTCTGCGCGGGTTGGCGTATCTGCCGTCGCTGTTAAGGCAATACGAGGCACCTTCGGAAAGCGCCCGTGTAAAACAGTTAACTGGCGATATTCTGGACGGAAATCATGACCCCATTGCGAAACGCAGTGCGCTTCATCAATAGCAAATAAGGCAATTCCAGGTCCCGCATGTAGTCGATCGAGTATGGATAGAAAACCTGGGTTCATTAGACGTTCTGGCGCTACATAGATCAAATCAAGATCTCCAGCCAACAATTGACTAGTCACCTTTTGAGATGTCACTGCATCCAAACTAGAGTTCAGAAATGAAGCCTTAACGCCTAACTGAGTTAGCGCATCCACTTGATCTTGCATTAGTGCGATTAAGGGTGAAACCACTACCCCTACACCACGTCGAACAAGTGATGGAATCTGATAGCACAGTGATTTACCTGCACCAGTGGGCATGAGGACCAAAGCATCACCACCAGAAACTACATGCTCAACAATAGACTCCTGAGCACCACGAAATTGATCAAAGCCAAAAACATCATGAAGTATTTGCTGACTCGATTGCAACAGTAATACTCCTTTGAAATAAAAAGCCCCACGTCATGGCGGGGCTTGATGAACATCTTTTCTGTATCTACAAATACAGAATCTGGCTGGCGGAGAGGGTGGGATTCGAACCCACGGTAGGTTTGACCCTACGCCTGATTTCGAGTCAGGTACATTCGACCACTCTGCCACCTCTCCGAACCGAAAGGTGATTATAGCTTTCGGGGGCCTATTTAAATTTCTAACCTTTTAATTAAAGAGGCTTCAATACCTCTAAACCACCCAAGTAAGGTCGCAAAGCTTTCGGTATAGCAATGCTGCCATCGGCCTGCTGGCAATTCTCTAAAAGAGCAACGCCAGTTCTTCCCACTGCAAGCCCAGAACCATTTAAGGTATGCACCAACTCCGGCTTACCTTGACCAGCTTTATATCTTGCCTGCATACGTCTAGCCTGGAAATCACCCATATTGGAGCAAGAGCTAATTTCGCGATACGCATTTTGTGATGGAATCCAGACCTCAAGGTCATAAGTCTTTGTACTTCCAAAGCCCATATCACCTGTGCACAGCAATACTTTTCGGTAAGGCAGCTCAAGTAGTTCCAACACCTTTTCTGCGTGCGCAGTTAACTCTTCAAGTAGCCGCATTGAGTCTTCTGGCTTTGCAATTTGTACGAGCTCTACTTTTTCAAATTGGTGTTGACGAATCATGCCGCGCACGTCACGGCCATAGCTTCCAGCCTCGGATCTAAAGCATGGAGTATGAGCAGCAAATTTCAGCGGCAACTCTTCAGCCGCAGTAATAGTGTCACGCACTAAATTAGTAACTGGTACTTCTGCTGTCGGTATCAAATAAAAGTTTTCAACTTTTGCTTCGCCCGTCCCATCTTCACCACCCATTTGACGTGGGACCTTAAACAAGTCTTCTTCAAATTTCGGCAGCTGGCCAGTACCCCGCATAGATGCAGCATTCACCATGAGGGGAACGTAGAGCTCTTCATAGCCATGTTGGGTTGTATGTAGATCGATCATGAATTGCGCTAATGCGCGATGCAATCTGGCAACAGGCCCCTTCAGAACAACAAAGCGTGAGCCGCTAATCTTTGCAGCAGATTCAAAATCAAGCCCTAAGGGTGCACCCAAATCCACATGATCCTTCACGGGAAATGAAAACTCTGGGATTGCGCCCCAACGCTTAACTTCCTGATTCTCAGTCTCGTCTTTACCTACTGGTACTGCTTCATCCGGCAAATTAGGAATACCCATCAAGAAATCCGCAATCTCCACCTGCAATACTGCTAAGCGTGCTGCACCTGATTCCATATCAAGGTTAATCTGCGTTGCTTGAGCCATTTCAGCAGCGGCGTCTTCCCCTTTGCCCTTTTTCATACCTATAGCTTTAGCCAACTGGTTACGCTTAGCTTGCAATTCTTCAGTACGAGTTTGCAAGGATTTACGCTCGGACTCTAAGGTGTTGAACTTCTCAACATCGAGTTGGAATTTACGCGTAGCTAAACGGGTAGCAACGGCTGCGATATCTTTACGGAGTAATTGCGGATCAATCATGTAATGCTCTATTGGTTAATGGGTATGTACGTTAGTTTAAGCGTAAGACTTCTGCGCCAGCAGGTGGCACAAAGGTAAAGCGATTAGCGGGTAGGCTCACATTGAGCTGAATCTTATCTAGCGTGACTAAAACAACACTCCCAAGGCCATCAATGAGTTCCAGCGCTTTGGGCAGGCCATTGGCCATTCCGACTGAGATCTTGGTATACGGCAGATCATTGCCATTTTTTGCATTGGGGGTTTTCTTGGGCGCAAGGGCAACCCATTTCAGACCCAAGCGATCTTCGCCCTCGACCAAATCAAAATGCTGATCTAAGGAAGTTTCACCAAATAGAATTGCAGCAGGGGTAGTAGCCAAAGCCTGCCCCGCAGGCCTAAAGGTGGCTTGATTTAAATCTTTGTCCCACAAAATGAGTTGCTTGCCATCAGCAATGAGTTTTTGCTCATATGGTTTTTGCGTATCCCAGATAAATCTGCCTGGTCGCTGAAACACAAAACGCCCTTGTGTTTGGCGAACCACTTTTAAACCTTTGTCTTGTGGCTCACTAGCTTTGGGTGCGCGCAACTGCTGTTGCACAAACTCACCCTCTGCAGTTTTAGAATTGCGTACAAACTGACGCAACTGCTCAGCCCCACTCTCGCTTTGCGCCAATACTAAATTGGGAGATAGGAATACTGTGAGCCCTAAAACTACTACCGGGAAAAATCTACGCAAGGGGATGACCTTATTCAGAAGGGCGATGGAGAATTTCGCGATTACCGCCATTACCCATCTTAGAAACTAAACCAGCTTTCTCCATATCCTCGAGTAAGCGGGCTGCGCGGTTATAGCCAATGCGTAAGTGACGCTGCACCAAAGAGATTGATGGGCGCTTATTTTCTAAAACAATAGCTACTGCTTGATCGTACAAGGGATCGGCTTCGCCTCCGCCTTCACCGGTCAATGCATCGATAGTTGATTCATCAGCACCTTCTAAAACACCGTCAATGTAGTTGGCCTCACTCTTCTCTTTGAGCCACTCGACCACGCGATGAACCTCGTCGTCAGAAACAAAGGCGCCATGGACACGAACCGGTAAGCCGGTCCCTGGCGCCATGTAGAGCATGTCACCCATACCCAGCAGCGCTTCAGCACCCTGTTGATCCAAAATCGTACGACTATCAATTTTGCTGCTCACTTGGAATGAAATACGAGTTGGTACGTTAGCCTTGATCAGGCCGGTAATGACATCCACGCTAGGGCGCTGTGTTGCCAAGACCAAATGAATACCTGCAGCACGCGCCTTTTGTGCGATACGTGCAATCAACTCTTCGATCTTCTTACCGGAGACCATCATCAAGTCTGCCAACTCATCAATTACGATGACAATCACGGGGGCTTTATAAATTGGCTCTGGATCCTCAGGAGTCAAGCTAAATGGATTAGTGAGCTTCTCACCTTTTTCTTCAGCCTCTAAGATTTTTTTATTAAAGCCAGCCAGGTTACGTACGCCAAACTTACTCATGAGCTTGTAGCGACGCTCCATCTCATTCACAGCCCAGTTGAGTGCGTTATACGCCTGCTTCATGTCAGTAACCACTGGACATAAGAGATGTGGAATCTTGTCGTACATCGCCATTTCAAGCATCTTCGGATCAATCATGATCAAGCGCACTTCATCAGGCTTTGCCTTGAAGAGAATGGACAAAATCATTGCGTTGATACCAACGGATTTACCAGCACCAGTAGTACCAGCAACCAAGCAATGTGGCATCTTCGCCAAGTCAGCAACGACGGGGCTACCTGAAATATCCTTACCCAAAGCAAGAGTCAAGTTAGAGTGGCTATCGTTGTAAACCTGTGAACTCAAAATCTCAGAGAGATAAACCGATTGACGTGTTGGGTTTGGTAGCTCCAAGGCCATACAAGTTTTGCCTGGAATAGTTTCCACTACCCGCATACTCACTACGCCTAGTGAGCGCGCTAAGTCACGCGAGAGATTGACAATCTGGCTACCCTTTACACCAACAGCAGGATCAATTTCGTAACGAGTTACCACTGGGCCGGGGTAGGCTGCAATGACTTTTACATCTACGTTGAACTCGGCTAACTTGCGCTCAATTAAGCGAGAAGTAAATTCCAATACATCTGCCGAAATCGTTTCTTTTACTTCTGGCACGGGATCAAGCAGAGCCAAGGGCGGCAATTCTGAATCTGGAATATCCACAAATAGTGGCTGCTGTTTTTCACGCTCAACGCGGGCGCTCTTCGGAATTTCTACTGGGGCACGAACAATCTGAACGGGCTTAGCAATTTCCACTCGCCCACGAAACTCTTCAACGAACTCTTCGCGCTCTTCAGCAGCCGCTTCACCTAATTTACGATCTTCTTCGCTATCGCGACGCTCTCGTAAACGGTTATAAGCAAGCTCAAGAGTGCGACCTACTTTTTCAGCAACTTCTAACCAGGAAAAGTGCAGAAATAAGGACAGGCCAGCACACAGAGTAAATAACAACACGAGGGTGGAACCCGTAAAACCCAGAGTCATCTGCAAGGGATCCCCAATGAGCTCGCCCAAAATACCGCCAGGAGGCCTAGGAAGCTCCCAGGTCAGCGAATGCATTCGAATAGACTCAATACCCATACTGCTCAATAAAGTCAGCCCAAAGCCCAACCAACGCACTAGCAAGGAGTCTGGCTTAGCATCTGGATCCTGCGGGAGAGGAATACTCCAAAGCTCACGCCAGCCAGTCAGAACGCGGCGGCCAAAGAGCACGACCCACCAAAATGCAGAAATACCGAAGATATAGAGCATTAAGTCGGCCAAATAGGCTCCAAAACGCCCACCCAGGTTCTTGGGAGCCTCAAAGCTGGCGTGTGACCAAGCTGGATCTGCCTTGGAATAAGTCACCAGAATAGCTAGCAAACCCAAACAAAGGCCAAGGGAGATAAACCAGCGGGCTTCTAAAAGAAGACGGGGCATCCTACCCTGCCCTTGATTCTCAGGGGGCTGGAGGCCTAAAGGTGTTTTGGACTTCGGATATGCTGTTCTTGCCATGTTCTACCGATTGTAATCAAGCAATCCTATAATTTGAATATGACTACAAATACCCCAAAACACTCCAAAGTTCTCATCCTCGGTTCAGGCCCTGCTGGCTACACAGCTGCCGTATATGCAGCGCGAGCCAATCTGAGCCCCACTCTCGTTACTGGTCTGGCACAAGGTGGCCAATTAATGACCACTACAGATGTAGAAAACTGGCCAGCTGACCCAGATGGTGTCCAAGGTCCAGAGTTGATGGATCGTTTTTTAAAGCATGCTGAGCGCTTTAACACCAATATCATCTTTGATCATATTCACACTGCAGCTCTAACTGAAAAGCCCATCCGTTTGGTTGGCGACTCGGGAACTTACACCTGTGATGCCTTGATTATTTCCACAGGGGCCTCCGCTCAATACATTGGCCTTCCAAGTGAGGAAGCATTTATGGGTCGTGGTGTTTCTGGTTGCGCAACATGCGATGGCTTCTTCTATCGCAATCAAGATGTTTGCGTAGTCGGCGGCGGCAACACTGCTGTTGAAGAAGCGCTCTACCTGACTGGCATCGCTAAAAAGGTGACCGTGATTCATCGGCGCGATAAATTCCGCGCAGAGCCAATCCTGAATGATCGCCTCATGGCCAAAGTAGCCGAGGGCAAAGTCGAGCTGAAATTGAACTCGACCCTTGATGAAGTCTTGGGCGATGAAAAAGGTGTTACTGGCGTACGTATCAAGAAAGCTGATGGCAGCACAGAAGATATCGCAGTCACTGGCGCCTTTATTGCGATTGGCCACAAACCCAATACCGAATTATTTATCGGTCAGCTCGATATGAATAACGGCTACATCAAGACGCATTCCGGCTTGGAAGGCAATGCCACTGCTACCAATATCCCTGGCGTATTTGCAGCAGGCGATGTGCAGGACCACATTTACCGTCAAGCCATTACCAGCGCAGGTACTGGATGTATGGCTGCATTAGATGCCCAGCGTTACTTAGAAACTTTGGATTAACGGCGAATCAACTAAGGCAAGAGAGCGCCCGGCCTTGCTGGGCGCTTTTCATTCCAGCGTACTCCGTAGAGGTTTAACCGATCCAATTGACTAATTACAGACTTTTGGAGAGTCCTGGAAAGCTTTAAAATAGGCGTCATCTCACCTCTTTGCTAATATCGAGGTATCCATTAATCACTAACCGGAGTATTTATGAGTTACGACAAGGTCAGCCCAGGCAAGAAAATTCCAGAATCATTCAACGTCATTATTGAGATCCCAATGAATGCGGATCCAGTGAAGTATGAAGTGGATAAAGAGACTGGCTGCCTCTTCGTGGATCGCTTCATGGGCACAGCAATGCACTACCCATGCAACTACGGCTACATCCCTAAAACGATTGCTGGTGACGGCGACCCTGTAGATGTTCTCGTTATTACTCCATTTGCATTGGTGCCAGGCTCAGTAGTGAGCTGCCGCGCTATCGGCATGTTAGAAATGGAAGATGAAGGCGGCCAGGATGCGAAGTTGTTGGCCGTTCCAGAAGACAAGATTTTGCCAATCTACAAGCATTTACAAAAACCTGAAGATGTAAACGAATTACTTCTCGCCCAAATCCAACATTTCTTCGAGCACTATAAAGATCTCGAAAAAGGCAAGTGGGTAAAAGTTAAAGGTTGGACTGGTGTTGCTGGTGCCCATAAAGAAATTTTGGACGGCATCGAAGGTTATGCCAAGTCGCAGAAGTAATTAAGTAGCTATTGGAGTGAGCTCGCAAAAAATCGCCTTAGCGCAAATCAACCCTCTTTTGGGTGATTTGCCTGGCAATGCGCAGCTCATCTCTCAAGCCGTGGCAGATGCTTATGCACAAGGCGCCACAATCGTACTTACGCCAGAGCTCTCGCTCACTGGCTACCCCCCAGAAGATTTATTATTGCGTCCTGCCTTCATTGAGGCAGTAGATCGAGAGCTCAGCTGTTTAATGCTAGAGCTCCAGAAGTTCCCGGGGCTGACTGTGATTATTGGCCACCCCAAGAAAACTACCCTTGGTCTACAAAACTATGCTTCTGTCATTCGTGATGGCAGGATCATCGCTGGCTATGCCAAACAAGAGTTACCTAATCATGAAGTGTTTGATGAGGTGCGTTATTTCACACCAGGGCATGAGGCCTGTGTCTTTGAACATGCAGGTATTCAGTACGGGCTTATTCTTTGTGAAGATGCATGGCATGCAGGTCCAGCAAAACAGGCTCATGCAGCAGGCGGCCAAGTACTGCTGGTTCTCAATGCCTCGCCTTATCACCTCCAAAAAGAATCTTTACGTATTGAAGTACTGCGCAAACAGATTGCCCTAAGTCAGATGCCATTAGTTTACGTAAATGCAGTCGGCGGCCAAGATGAACTGGTGTTTGATGGTGGCTCATTTGCGCTAAATAGCACAGGCAAAGTAGTGATGACCATGCCACAGTTTGAAACCGCTCTTGGCTATGTCAATGTCAATCCCTCCGCCGATTTAGAACCAGGAGCAATGGTTGTCCCGACTAGTGTGGAAGCTCAGGCTTACCAAGCACTTGTTCTAGGTGTGCGTGACTATGTTCAAAAAAATCGTTTTCCAGGAGTCATTATTGGCCTCTCGGGTGGAGTTGATTCTGCATTGGTGTTAGCAATTGCAGTAGATGCATTGGGCGCAGACAAAGTTCGCACCGTCATGATGGCTTCACGCTATACAGCTGACATCTCCTGGATTGATGCCAGAGAAATGGCTCAGAATCTAGGCGTGCAATATGATGAGATTCCAATTAGCGAGCCTGTTGATGCTTTGGAGCATGCTCTAGCTGAGCAATTTAAAGGCCTAAAACTTGATGCTACTGAAGAAAATATTCAGGCACGCGTGCGTGGCACCCTCCTGATGGCCCTCTCCAATAAAACAGGTCGACTAGTTTTAACTACGGGCAACAAGAGTGAAATGGCTGTGGGCTACTGCACTCTTTACGGAGATATGGCTGGTGGCTTTGCGGTCATTAAAGATATTGCCAAAACTTTGGTCTATCGCTTATGCGCTTATCGCAATAGCATTGCCCCGATCATTCCGGAGCGGATTTTGACGCGCGCGCCTTCAGCAGAATTACGCCCCGATCAGACCGATCAAGACAGCTTGCCATCATATGAAGTATTGGATGGCATCGTCGAGCGCTATATGGAGCAAAACCAATCTATCGCCCAAATCATTGCTGCCGGGTTTGATCCTGAAAGCGTAGAAAAAGTCACCCGTCTCATTAAGCTTAATGAGTACAAACGTCGCCAAGCACCCCCTGGCGTTCGAGTCACTACTAGAGCCTTTGGGCGTGACTGGCGCTACCCAATTACCTCCCAATTTAGAGCCTAACGGGGCATTGGTTTTCAGTTCTAGGTATGATTACTATATTAAGGGGAATATATGAAGCTAATCACATCCATTATTAAGCCGTTCAAACTTGACGAAGTTCGTGAAGCCTTAGCTGAAGTAGGCGTTACCGGACTGACTGTTACCGAAGTTAAAGGCTTTGGCCGCCAAAAAGGTCACACTGAACTCTATCGTGGCGCAGAGTATGTAGTCGACTTTTTGCCCAAAGTAAAAGTAGAAGTAGTTGTTGCTGATGACCGCGTCGATTCAGCAATTGAGGCAATTACTAAAGCAGCACGTACAGGCAAGATTGGTGATGGCAAGATTTTTGTTAGTCCAATCGAACAGGCTATTCGTATTCGTACTGGCGAAACTAACGACTCAGCTGTTTAAGCAGCAGGATTTGATGCGCTAACTCGCCAACTCTTCCGAGGGTTAGCGCTGCTGCAAATCTGCCCGGTCTACAGAAGGGATCGCTACTTCAGCGGCTTCTAATATTAAAGTTTTGTGATTGAGATTTGTCAGGCGTACTTTTGCACCCTGAAAAAACACATCAGCCTGAGCAAGTCCGCTAGTCAGCACTTTGAATGGAGGCTTGCCATAAAAAGATACTCCTGCACTAGGCTCAATCATCTTGTTTTGCATCTTCCCAGAAGCATCACTGACACAAACAACTTGCTTCGATTTCACCTGCACATAAACCATATCTGCCGCCTTACGTGGGGCATCTGTTTTATAGCTAATAATGCCCTCTTCAGGAGGACATGCTGTTGCGACTTCAGCGCTAGCAACTGGAGCTGGCAGCGCAGGAGCAGGGGCTGCTGAAGAAGCTGGGGCTACCGGCACTGGCTCGGCTGGCACGGGCTCAATAATTTCTTCTTTTACGAGGACGATTTCTGCCGGTTTTTCTGAGAAAAATAAAGGCTGCAAATTAACTACTGCAAATACTGCTGCAGCAACTACGCTCAACCAAAGAAACGGTTTGCTTTGTGAACTCGATTTTGGCTTTGAGGTGACTTGATTGAGGGGCGCTTCATTTTCCTGAACTTCTGTTTCTTCTACGGGTAACTGACTCTCTTGTACCTGCTCCTGAGTTTGCGCGACATCTATTTTCGCTTCCGCCTTTTTAGGAGACTCTTTTTTAGCCTCCTTACTCATTGAATCATCTGTTAATTTAACCTCTGCAATTGGTAACTGTAATACGCTTGAGGTCTCAGGAGCAATCGCACCGAAATTAAATGCCTCTTCATCGCTTAACTTAAGCAACTTTGCTACTTTTTTAGCAGCAGTTGCTTTGATTTGAGCGCTATAGAAGGAGCTGGTTTCACCGTTTTCAATCTGCTCAATTTGCCGAGTGGATAGACATGCCATTCCACCAAGATCTTTAGTAGTCAAGCTCAGCTTTTCGCGAGCCTGAATAAAAGCCTCTTTGCGAATCTCAGGAATCTTGGAAGTGGTATTCACAAAATTGATTTAAGTGTTTTATCTATCAAAATAATGCCCCATCTTAGTGCTAATTTAGCTACAGGGAAATTAGCTCAAGAGCTAGCATTCTGGAGGTTTTCTAAATCAGATTCAAGGTACTTTGCAACCAATAACTGAACCGAATCCACATTCATCTTATCCATCACTCTAGCCTTGTGAACCTTGATTGTGGCATCGGTTGTACCCAACTTAACAGCAATATCCTTATTGAGCAATCCCTTCACCAGCCAAAAGCAGACCTCCTTTTCTCTAGGAGTGAGAGTTGCATAGTCTTTCTTAGTCTCTAGTTCCTTGGAAACCCGTTTGAGTTGACGTCTATCAAACTCAAGGGCATCTGCAACTGCTTTCAATAAATCCTCCAAATTGAAGGGCTTGAAGAGAAAATCTACAGCGCCACGCTTGAGACTGGTAACAATTTGATGGGGATGACTCTGCCCGCTGATAAACACAATGGGGGTTTTACGGCTCAGTTGGACTAATTTTTCCTGTAAATCCAATCCAGTCATATCCGGCATTTGCATATCGAGCAAAATGACGGCCGGCGCCACTGGCACTGAATGGTCTAAAAATGCCACTGCGGAGGAGAATTCCTCCACGATGTAACCGACATCCTTGAGCATTCTGCCTAAGGAGGTACGCATCGACTCATCGTCATCTATTAGATAGATGTGGCCAACTTTAGTCATTGAATTTAAAAGGAAAAGTAAGTGATGAGGCAATGTATCGCAGCTTTTCTGCCAAGGATATTAGCTTTTAGGCTAATAATTAGGCCGAATCAACAAATACAATAAACAAATCTCTTTGTTGCGATGCAAAAAAGGGTATGGAATGGGCGTATAAACCCCTGCATTCCCCCTTGTATCACGGCACAATAGAGCCTTTCGACAAATTCTTTTCTGGAGTCAATATCAGTATGAAACGCCTCAATGAACGCTCACGCAATGTCACCGAAGGGGTTGCTCGCGCTCCCAATCGCTCAATGTATTACGCGATGGGCTATGAAGAGAAGGATTTTGTTAAGCCAATGGTTGGCGTGGCCAACGGTCATTCCACCATTACCCCTTGCAATAGTGGCTTACAGAAACTCGCGGATGCGGCAGTAAGCGCGCTTGAGGAAGCAGGCGCAAAGGCGCAAATGTTTGGTACTCCGACCGTATCAGATGGCATTGGCATGGGTACTGAGGGCATGAAATATTCTCTCGTCTCACGTGAAGTGATTGCCGATAGCATTGAAGTTTGTGTAAATGGCTTATGGCAGGATGGCGTTTTAGTCATTGGTGGCTGCGATAAAAACATGCCAGGTGGAATGATGGCGATTGCGCGCACCAACGTGCCAGCAATTTATGTTTATGGCGGAACAATTAAGCCTGGTCATTACAAAGGCAAAGAGCTTAATATTGTTTCTGCATTTGAAGCTGTTGGTGAATTTACCTCAGGCCGTCTCAGCGAAGAAGATCTTAAAGGCGTTGAGCAAAATGCTTGCCCAGGGAGCGGTTCCTGCGGAGGTATGTATACCGCCAACACTATGAGCTCCTCATTCGAAGCTTTGGGTATGAGCCTGCCTTACTCATCTACGATGGCCAACGTAGATGCCGAGAAAGTCACTAGCGCCCATGATTCAGCCATTGTGTTGGTCGAAGCAATTAAAAATAATTTACGTCCACGCGACATCATTACCAAGAAATCCATTGAGAACGCGGTGAGTGTCATCATGGCAGTTGGTGGCTCGACTAATGCGGTTCTACATTTTCTAGCGATCACCAGTGCTGCCGAAATCGATTGGACGATTGATGACTTTGAGCGTATTCGTAAGCGCGTTCCTGTGATCGTGGATATGAAACCATCTGGCCAGTATTTAGCAACTGACCTTCACCAAGCCGGCGGCATTCCTCAAGTGATGAAGATCTTGTTGGATGGCGGACTCTTGCATGGCGACTGCATGACCATCACTGGTAAAACGATTGCAGAAACATTAAAAGATGTTCCATCCGTACCGCGTGCCGATCAAAAAGTGATTCGCACTCTAGACACTCCGCTTTATAAACAGGGTCACTTAGCAATCCTCAAGGGCAATATCTCTCCTGAAGGTTGCGTTGCCAAAATTACCGGCCTGAAGAATCCATCTATTACTGGCCCTGCTCGTGTATTTGATTCTGAAGATGATGCAATGGCCGCCATCATGGCGCAGAAAATCAAGGATGGCGATGTTGTGATTATTCGTTATGAAGGCCCTAAAGGAGGTCCCGGCATGCGTGAGATGCTTGCCCCTACCTCTGCTCTCGTTGGTCAGGGCTTAGGCGAGACAGTCGGCCTCATCACCGATGGCCGCTTCTCTGGCGGCACTTGGGGCATGGTTGTAGGTCATGTGGCTCCAGAGGCTTTTGTAGGTGGCGTGATTGCTCTGATCCATGAAGGCGACTCCGTTACGATCGATGCCCATAAACTCCTCATTCAACTCAATGTGAGCGATGAAGAGATTGCGAAGCGTCGTGCTGCTTGGGTACAACCTAAGCCACGCTATACCCGTGGCTTGCTGGCTAAATATGCCAGCCTGGCAAGTAGTGCTAGCAAAGGTGCGGTCACTGATTTGGATTTAAAAATCTAAATTGATTAGCCTAACTAAAAAAGCCCCTAAGTAAAACTAGGGGCTTTTTTGTTGCACATCTTAACTGGTTCAGCTTAGTGCTTCATTGCGCCTGGGTTGCCCATTGCATTCACAGGCATCTTTACCTCAACCTCGCCTGCCTTAGCAAACTTGAGCTTTACAGGTACAGTTTCTCCAGCAGCCAATGGTGCCTTAATATTCATGAACATTAAATGTAAGCCGCCTGGCTTTAACTCAACTGCACCTCCTGCTGGCACAGCGATATCTTTTACCTGACGCATTTTCATCACATTACCGTCCATCGCCATCTCATGCAATTGAACTTCACCGGCAACAGGGGAACTAGCAGAAATAAGTTGATCGGCAGCACCTTTGTTTTCAATCTTCATAAAACCACCAGCCACTTGCTGACCAGGAACAGTTGCGCGCGTATAAGCATTTTCAATTTGTACACTACCGACTTTCGCGTTTTGAGCTTGCGCAATAGAAACTAAACCAAAACCCACTGCAGCAAGCAATAAAGCATTCAATAATTTAATACTTTTCATCGATACATCCTCCTCGTTAATATTCAAATTCCGATCTACATCTCGGATTTACTTCATCAATCATTCTTATTAAACCAATCACTTAATTGAGAAAAGTTCATTGGGCCCGTCTTTCTAATTGCCTTTCCGCCCTTGTCAATCAAGATAGTAATGGGCGTCTCACCTCTCCATTTTGGGTCTATCTCATACCGTAGTTGCTCATCAAAAGTGGAATGGACATAGTAATTCTTTGCTTCGCTTAGATTTGCCTTAGCGAGCATCTTTTGAATCATTTCAGGGGAAACATCATCAACTTGAATAAAGATAACGTTGGCTTTCTTATTCGCAGCAACAAACTGACCCCATTGAGGCATCTCCCTTGCGCAGGGCGCGCAAGTTACCCCCCAGAAATGAATGGCCACTGGAGAACCTTTAGAAGTTTTTATAAGAGAAGTCCAATCTCCACCCTGGTAAGGCTTGGGCACCCCAGTGCCAGCTATGGAGACGCTAGTTGCTGCAAGCAGCATCACAAATGTAAATATCAATCTATTCATTATTTTTTCCTATCTCGATTAGCTGATAACCATTCATGCGTGTTAACCAGGACAGATAGACTTTACCCTGCTGGGAAATGAGTAGTGGATGATCCGAGTAACCAGATGTTTCAAAAATCGTACTGGGAACTGACCATGTCCCCCCGTCATCTTGGGAGCGCTTCATATAAACACTAGAAACACTTCCATTAAATTCTTTCCATACCAAGAAAATATTTCTACCAAGAGCCAAAAGATATGGTCTAGATACATTTGCTCCATCAGCGCCAACCCTCATAGGCTTGGAGTAACTGCGGCCCTGATTGCCTGAATTTGCATAAAAAACTCCAGATCGTCGTTCGCCTTGGGTAAACCAAGCGACGTGCATTTTTCCTGTCTCTGAAATGGCAATAGTTGGCCCATGATGAGGACAAGCATCCGTCCGCCACTGATCATCAGAGACTCGTTGAATGGGCCCAGCGCCCTTTGGGGAAATAATTTGAGTGGCATGGTCCCTAATACCGCCAGGAAAGATTGCTCTATAAATCACTGCAGGCTCTCCAGCAGAACTCAATGCGGCTCCTATACGACAACACTCACAACTATTTTCATTGGCAATACGCTCTATCCAAAATGTACTTCCTCCATCATTTGAAAAGGAGTATGCGATGGATCCCCCTAACCTCTTCTCCCCTCCTTGCTTAGCTGCAGAGACAAGACGTTTATCAACCCATGTCATAAAAATAGAGTTATTGGACCCAATTAAAACCGAGGGAAAGCGCTGACTGGATCCACCCTCAATCAAAGATGTTGGTACTGAAAAGGTGGCGCCCCCATCGCTGGACCGTGAAGTATTAATCTGAGCATTCCAATTGGAATCTTTGAAAAAAGCATACGTCAGAAAAATATTTCCATTTGAATCAGAAACGATTTGTGGTCGAGCATCGCTTCCAGCATCCAGAGATTTTCCATGTTCAGCAATAACTATAGGGGATATAAACGTCTTTCCCAAATCATCAGATTTAGCGAACGAAACAACTCCACCACCAGTCCAGACCAGAAGCAACTTACCCTCTTTATCTAGAAACGGTGTTGCAGCATTTGCGCAGTCTAGGCCCGACCCCTTGCATGATGAAGAGGGCTTGGCAGACACACTCATCCCAGAGTGGGATGAGTGATCCATCTGAGCAACAGCTAGATCAATCCCACCCCAAACTAAGAGACCCAGAATTAAAATCTTAGCCGCATTAAAGCGCCTGCAATAAAGTGAGTTTTTTATTGTTATCAAAACGTTATCCGACCACCAACGGTGATTGTTTGAGGCTGACCAGCAGTGTATTGTGAGCCAGAACCAAATGTAATGAAATTACGATTTAATAAGTTCACAGCACTCAAATATACAGTTGCATTTGGCGTTACCTCATAGTTAGCCCTTGCACCAACTACAGCATAAGCCGGTATTGGTGAAGTGTGAGCAGTGTCATACCAAGAATTTCCAATGTAGCGAACCGAGGCTGTCAAACTAGCCTTTGGTATCGGGAAGTACGTAAGGCTTGCACTACCCATATTTCTAGGTGTTCCAGCTATCTGAACGCCCGTTGGGTTTAAAGTTTTATCAATCGCCCCATAGGTTGAAGTTAATACAGCCTTAGTGAGCGTATACCCCAAATCTGTTGCCCATTTAGAGCTAATGTCATAGCGAGCTTGAAGCTCCAATCCGGTACTTCTTAGCGACTGATCATTGCTATAAGATTTTGCCCCAGAAGAGCATACTGGCGCACAAGTACTTGCAATCTGACTACTTGTCATGGTGTAGGTAGCGATAGCATTTGTGACATTCGCATTAAAACCTGTTACTTGAATAAATCCGGATTTCCAGCGATAGTCAGATCCCATCTCATACCCAGTCATATTCTCTGGAGTTAAAAATGGATTATTACTGACATAGCTTGAACCGGACCCATAGCTACGGATTGAATTATTCAGTCCAGGCGCATGGAAAGCTTGATAAGCGGCAGCTCTAAAATCCAACTCCCTAGATGCTCGATATAAGAGGCCTAAATTTGGACTTAATTTTGTTTTAGACTGATTGGGTACAGCCGTACTTACTTGGGCCCCTCCAGCTGCTTGGGTATAGTTGACTGGAATCTGGCTAGTCCAATTATCAACTCTAGCGGATAGGGTAGCTTGAAGAGGAATGGCCGTTAGTTTTGATTTAGCTTGGCCCAAAATTCCCAAGAAGTTTTGCGTGCCCTCTGACACAACCTGAGAGCTTAAAGCACCCAATTTACTTGTTTGATAATTTGCAGCACCAGGAGAGGCATAGTTATTTTGATAATTCGATGCTGAGAGCTGCTTTACATCAGCACTTAAGATCATCTGGTCAATCAGAGAATTTTGAAAATTATTAGTATATTGAGCTGAGCCGCCAACTTGATAGTAAGGATTATGGAAAGTGGCATTGATGTATGGATTACTTGAGCTCACATTTTGTTGCTGCAGAGTTGTGTTTTCATAAAATGCATTAACTTGAACCTGTTCACTAGAATTCAACCTTGTTGTGGTTCCACCGGAAATTGTTGTCTCGTTGGTAGATTTTCTAGCGAAGTTATAACCACCTGTAGGCAGGTTTGACATTGAATGAAGTCCGAAATTGAAAAAACCATCGGTATCTTGACTAACCTTTAGAGAGCCCTGCAAACGGTAGTTGGCACTCTCCGCACTTTGATTTCCCATTCCAGTCTTTAGGGCAGATTGGGATGAGGGGTAAATTGTTGCAATATTTTGGTAACCCTCAGTACTAAAGTAGTCAGCTGAAGCTCTCAGCTTAAAGGAATTGCTAATTGCAAATTCCTTTGACACTGCAGCCGTTCCAGTTGCATAGGATCCAATACTCCCAGATACCTCGCCCTTGTTATCACTGATTGGCTTAGTTGTAATATTAATCACGCCGCCCATACCCATATTTCCATAAAGACTAGAAACACCGCCGCGGATAAACTCGACATCCTGGATTGCTGACATTGGCACTAAATTCCACTGTACGGTTCCATACATCGCATCATTAGCAGGCACACCATCAATGAGAACTAAAGTTCTCGCATTACCCAAGCCTCGGACGTTAATACTTTGACCGGTTGGATCTTTTTCGTAATAAGGCTGATCGTTTAAAAATACACTTGTCTGGTTTTTAAGAACTTGATCAATCGTTTGTTCGGGCGCAATCTCCAACTCTTCTTTCGTCAAAATTGTGGTGTTCTGGGTCATATCCCTGAGGGTAGTACCTGATTTTGTGGCTGTCACTACCATATCAGCTAATTTCTGATCATAGTCAGGAGGGGGTGCAATTTGAGCCTGAGCACCACCAGATATCAAGATTGATCCCAATAGCATGCCAATGCATATACTAATTTTCTTTTGCTTCAATAACATCTAATTTTCCACACAATATTTCTGCAACTTGCTTGAGGCTTGTTGCTAACAACATAGCTAGGCTATGCCCTAAAAAGATTTAGGCTTGTGTAGGAGGCGCTGCTGAAGGGGGTGTTACCCAAACGGTGAGAGGCTTGGGTGATTGATAGAAAAGCTGTGGCAGCAAAGCAAGTGTTTGCGGTGCTTGGAATGTGAGGTTGGTGTTGAATGCTGGAGTGATAGCTGTATGAGCAATGCAATACGGACATGGCTGCGCTTCTACGCGATCCGCTTGCTCTTCAATTTGCACATTAATCTGTGATTTAGTGCCATCAGCCGAACAAATTTCCATTGCAAAGCCTTGCCCATGCTTCGCTAGCGATACTGCTTGAGAAGCAGCTGGCGCAAGTGCACTCATCGCAATGGCTGCGGCAGCAATCCAGTGAATGAGGCGGTTTTTGCGGAAATTCATGATTTCAGAATTTTATCGGACTTTTAGGTTTTCCATGAAAAAAGGGGCTGACGCCCCTTTTTCCTTTGAATTCGCTATTGCTAGCGTGTTTCATTATTTATGTTGCAGCCACCTTTTTCTTGCCAATGAACTTACCAATCAATGGCCAGAACAACAATACCAAAGCCAATGTTGTGATCGCACCTACCAAGTAGTTAGAGAAGAAAATATCTAGACTTCCCTGTGAGAACAACATGGATTGACGGAAGGAGTCTTCAGCACGGTCGCCCAATACCAAAGCCAACACCATTGGCGCCATTGGATAGTCAAGTTTTTTGAATACATAACCAATAACACCGAAGCCCAACATCAACCAAACATCAAACATGGCATTGTGAACGGTGTAGGCACCTACCGCGCAAATCACAATAATGACTGGCGCAATAATTGAGAATGGAATTCTCAAAATAGAGGCAAACAATGGAACGCAAGTTAATACAACAAACAAGCCTGCCAGGTTACCCAAGTACATACTGGCAATCAAGCCCCAAACAAAGTCTGGCTTCTCAACGAAAAGCAATGGACCAGGTTGTAGACCCCAGATTAACAAGCCACCCAACAATACCGCTGCTGTTGGTGAACCTGGAATACCCAAGGACAACATTGGGAGAAGCGCTGCTGTACCTGCAGCGTGAGCTGCAGTTTCTGGAGCAACAATACCTTCCATTTTTCCAGTACCAAACTTATCACCTTCTTTAGATACGCGTTTTGCAACACCGTAAGCCATAAAGGATGCAGGAGTAGCGCCACCTGGAGTGATGCCCATCCAGCAACCAATTAAGCAGCTGCGCAATGAAGTTGCCCAGTACTTAGGTAACTGCTTCCAAGTTTCCCAAACAACCTTACCGCGAATCTTCGCTGCAGCACCTTGGAAGGCCAAGCCTTCTTCCATTGAAAGAAGAATCTCGCCAATACCAAACAAGCCGATCACCGCGATCAAGAAGTCAAAACCACGCATCAACTCTGGGTTACCGAAAGTTAAGCGCAACTGACCTGTCACGGTATCCATACCAACAGTAGCCAATGCAAAGCCCAACATCATTGCTGAGATTGTCTTGAATGGCGAACCTTTATTCATACCCACAAAACTACAGAAGGTGAGAAGGTAAACCGAGAAAAACTCTGGCGGACCGAATTGGAGTGCGAATTTCGCAACCAATGGTGCCAAGAAGGTAATCATCACAATCGCAAAGAACGCACCCACAAATGAGGATGTGAACGCTGCTGTCAATGCTTCGCCAGCCTTACCATTACGAGCCATTGGATAACCATCAAAGGTTGTCGCAACAGACCAAGGCTCGCCCGGGATATTGAAGAGTACAGATGTAATTGCACCGCCAAACAATGCACCCCAGTAAATACAGGACAACATGATGATTGCGGAAGTTGGCGGCATTGTGAAAGTCAACGGCAACAGAATCGCAATTCCGTTAGCGCCACCTAAACCAGGCAATACGCCAATAATTACGCCGAGTGTTACGCCAACAAGCATCAGCAGTAAGTTAAAGGGTGTCATTGCAACGGCAAAGCCGTTGAATAGAGCGTTAATTTCTTCCAACTTGGACTCCTTTTTAATCTTTTTTAATAGTTATTGTTTTTTAATTTACGCCCACAAACTCGAGTGGATTGAACCATGAGCCATGTGGCAATGGAACTTGGAACCAGTATTCGAACATCAGGTAGAGGGCGGCACTCACTCCAACAGATACAGCAACTGCTTTCCAGATTGGGTATTTACCCAACCAAACCATAAATATTGCGATGTAGATGGCTGAAGCAACATAAATACCAATCAATTGCACACCCAACACAAAAACGATGGCTGGCAAAAGCACGGCCATGACTTGCTTTAGAGGCTCGCTATCGACAAATGACTGTGTTTTCTTTTTCTTATTAACGATTGCAGCCTGGTAGAGAGTTACCGTGCTTGAAAGCAAAATAATCAAACTAATATAGAAGGGGAAATATCCAGCTTCAGGACCATCGGCACCCCAACTGGCACCCAGCTTCAGACTGCCAATCATCACTACTAGGCCCACAACAACAAACAGGAGTGCGGTAATGATATCCATTACTCTCACACTGATTGCTGATTCTTGATTTGAATTATTCACTTGTTCAGACATTTTTTTATTCACTAATTAAAGTTGGTTGTTACGGATACTTAAAAAATAGGACCCCCAATTGGAGGTCCTACCCTTTTTGAATTACTTAGCCAAAAAGCCAGCTTCAGTCATTAACTGCTTATGCAAAGCTTCGTTTAATGTGAGCCAATTTCTAAACTCTTTACCAGTCATAAATGTCTGATTAAATGCGCCATCAGCCATAAACTTTTTCCACTCTGGTGTAGCGCGCACTTTTTTGAACAAATCGATATAAAAATCAACTTGCTCTTGAGTTACGCCTGGAGCCATAAAAATACCGCGCAGCATCACATAGTCAGTTTTTACGCCTGCCTCGTTACAGGTAGGTACGTCATACCATGACATAGTGTCGGTAACTTTTTCTTTGTAAGGCATACGTGTGTCATCAAATACACACAATGCACGCAACTTGTTAGCACGCCATTGCGCTACAGCTTCAATAGGGTTGTTCACAGATGAATCAATGTGATTACCTACGAGCTGAACAGCAACGTCGCCACCCCCTTTGAATGGGATGTAGGTGAACTTAGCACCAGTAGCTTTTTCAAGCGCAACGGTAATAATTTGATCTTCTTGCTTAGAGCCAGTACCACCCATTTTGAATTTACCTGGGCCAGCTGCTTTAGCGGCATCAATATATTCTTTGGCTGTTTTGTATGGCTTGTCAGCGTTGTCCCACAAGACGAACTGGTCAAGAGCCAACATCGCTACAGGAGTGATGTCCTGCCAATTAAAGGGAACGCCGGTTGCTAATGGAGTTGTAAATAGGTTCGAGAGAGTAATCACGATCTTGTTTGGATCGCCTTTAGCCTCTTTCATTGCCAAGAACCCTTCAGCTCCTGCACCAGCGCCCTTGTTCACAGGAATTACCGCCTGCTTCATCAAGTTATTTTTGGTAATGATGCCTTGGATCATGCGGGCCATTTGGTCAGCACCGCCACCAGGACCGGCAGGGATGATGAACTCTACTGGCTTGGTTGGTTCCCAGGCAGCGAAAGCAGGTGAAACAGTAGCAGCACCGAGGGCTAATGCGGTGGAAATCAATGCCCCTTTTAACTTCATTTTCATGAACGCTCCTCCAAAAAATTTGAATACCAATATTACTTTGGCTTCTATTTGTTATGGGATGATTTTTACCTAATCTGAGGGGCGATCACTTGACTCCTATCAACAATTATTAAATGGGTAGTTAGGGATAACACTAACTCCTAAGTAATAACCCTAGAAAAACCTTTGCATAATCGATACTTAACGGAATCGATCTAAAAGTTTCTTACTGACTTTATCCAATTGAGTGGAATCTTTGATCAAAAATTGCAGACCATTGGAGTCAGCAATCAGGAGTGTATTGCCAGCAATGCGACGTATATCTTCCTCGCCTTTAAGGCGAATCCTGGTGGGACCACGATCAGTTTCAATATCCCAAATACTCGGGGTGGCAAATGTGGACACTTTGGTGATTTTTTCAATAATAGGCATGAACTCACGAGCGGCCAACTCTTCCTCAATCAAGGCTAACTCGCCTTTAGGAATGGTGGCGGCACTATCAAACCAGCACAACTCTTTGCCTGACTGATCCATGATCGAGATTCCAGCGCCAGGTGCTGTAATCGGAAATGCTCTTACTGGATAGACGCCAATATGATGACTTCCAGCAGCATCAATCAATACCAAACGACCTAGCGAATCACGCTCTAGCGTGTATGTCTTGTGATGCTGACTCATACCCCGCTCCCGGCTTCTTTGGCAATGGCTTGGGGGCCGTCTTTGCGCTCATTATCATCAATGCTTTCACCAATAGCGCCACCCTCAACTAACTCTGCAGCATGACGCAATTGAGCTTGGTAGAGCGCGTAGTAAGCGCCCTGCGTATCCATCAACTCATCATGCGAGCCAATCTCCACGATCTCGCCTTTATCAAGCACAACCAAGCGGTCTGCTTTTCTTAAAGTAGAGAGGCGATGGGCAATTGCAATCGTAGTGCGACCCTTAACCAGATTATCTAAAGCGCGCTGAATTTCTTTTTCGGTGGTGGTATCTACCGATGAGGTAGCTTCATCCAAAATCAAAATACTTGGATTAATTAAAAGTGCACGCGCAATTGAAATACGTTGACGCTCACCACCTGAAAGAGATTGACCGCGCTCACCTACTAGGGAGTCATAACCGAGCGGTAAGCGCAGAATAAATTCATGCGCATGTGCAGCGCGCGCTGCCTCAATAATTTCTTCACGAGTAGCATCTGGTTTTCCGTACGCAATATTTTCTGCAATCGTGCCGAAGAATAGAAATGGCTCCTGTAAAACTAAACCAATACATTTACGATAGTCAGCAATTTTGATGCTACGAATATCACGTCCATCCAAAGTAATTGAACCAGCGCTCACGTCATAGAAGCGGCAAATCAAGTTCACTAGAGTGCTCTTGCCGGAGCCACTATGACCGACTAAGCCGATCATTTCTCCGGGGGCAATATCTAGATCAATCCCTTTAGAAACCGCACGGTTGCCATAGCGGAAACCCACGCCTCGCAGGGAGATACGGCCCTTCACTTCACCCAAAGGTACTGGATTAATTGGCTCGGGAACGCTAGAGACGTGATCCAAAATATCAAAAATGCGTTTAGCTCCGGCAGCGGCTTTTTGCGTATGCGAAACGATTCGACTCATTGAATCGAGTCGAATATAAAAGCGTCCGATGTAAGCAAGGAATGCAATCAACACACCAACGGTGACCTTTTGATGTGCAACCTGCCAAATACCAAAACCCCACACCACTAAAAGACCAGTTTCTGTTAGCAAGGTTACCGTTGGAGAAAATAATCCCCATACGCGATTGACGCGATCATTGATTTGCAAATTGTGTTTATTGGAATCCACAAAACGTTTGAGCTCACGATCTTCTTGAGCAAATGCTTTGACTACCCGAATCCCTGGAATCGTATCAGCCAAGATATTCGTGACTTCAGACCAAACGCGATCAATCTTTTCAAAACCAAATCGCAACTTATCGCGCACCACATGAATCATCCACACAATGAATGGCAATGGCGCCAAAGTAACTAATGCCAGCAAAGGATCAATTGATACCAAAATCGCTGCCGTCATCGTAATCATGATGACATCGGTTGCAAAATCCAAAGCATACAAAGATAAGAATACGCAGATACGATCTGTCTCGGCGCCAATACGTGCAATCAAGTCACCGGTTCTTTTGCCACCGAAATACTCTAAAGACAGTTTGAGCAAATGTTCAAAAGTCGTGTTGCGTAGATCTGCGCCAATGCGCTCACTCACTAATGCGAGTAAATAGGTTTTCCACCAACCTAGACCCCAAGCAACAATTGCGGCAGCAAATAAAGCGAAGAGATATTTGCTAGCTAATTCAAAATCAATCGGATTGCCTTTTTCATATGGAATCAACACATGATCCATCAAGGGCATTGTTAAATACGGTGGAATCAGTGTGGCACCGGTTGACAGCAAGGTCAGGATAAAGCCTAGTAATAACTCTTTTTTATAGGGGCGGGCAAAGCGCCACAACTTAAATAAAGTCCAAGTCGATGGAGGGGCATCTTCCTCTGGATCGCAAGTTGGGCAAGCATCTGAATTGGCAGGTTTGGGGCTCAAACATACAGGGCAAACTTGCTTATCGTATTCAGAAGCCTCAGGCTCATTGCTAAGCTGATCACCTCTGATTAACTGCCTAAAACTACTCTGTAGGCGTAATACTTGTGGATTGACAGCCAAAGTGAAGTACCAAAGTCGCAGCAGACTGGTCTCAGACTCCAGCTTGAGATGCCCAACTCCAGCGTGATCACCCTGCAAAAGACGGGTCTCAGAGCTCATAGGCCAAAATTCTGAGCGAGTGCCATCAGTCCAAAATAGGCCTGTAGGAATCAAGCAAAGTAGGCTTTTCTCAAAGCGCATTTCACCATTGAGATCAAGCTCAACCCATGCCAGTATGGAGTTAAGGTCTTTTACTGGAGATTGAGGAGCTTCTAAAACGCTAGCCCAATGACTTGGCGAAGGGGGAGCGGATGGAGAAATTTCTGGCTTCATTAGTCTTAAAAGTATAGTGGAGCTAGATTTTTAAGATTTAGTAATACTGTCAACTTTAGCGGGTAGAAAGCCGTTAAATTGACTAAGCAGGCTTTTTTATGCATTTTTGCTAATTTTGTGGATTTTGAATAATTACTAGAACCAGAGAGACAGTCTGAGACATCTCCGCCCTCATTTTCCAAGGTGGCGCTGAGATCCCCCACTCCACATATGCCCCAATTACTAGACAAAACCATTGAGATCTTGAGTGTCAAGCATCTTCGCGGCCCCAATATGTGGACTTACCATCCCGTTATTGAAGTTTGGCTCGATATTGGTGAATTAGAAGATTTCCCCTCCAATCTCATTCCTGGGTTTTATGACCGTCTTGTTCGAGCTCTTCCCAGCCTGCAAGAACATCGCTGCAGCTATGGTGAAGCTGGTGGATTTCTAAAAAGAGTTGAGGAAGGCACCTGGCCTGCTCACATCCTAGAACACCTCACCCTAGAGTTACAAAATTTAGCCGGCATTCCTGGCGGCTTTGGTAAAGCGCGTGATGGTGATCGTCGCGGCGTTTACAAAGTCATGGTGAGTGCGATTAATGAAGAAGTAACACTCACTGCACTCAAATATGCTCGCGATTTATATCTTGCTCTAGCGCAAGACACCAAAGATCCTATCGCACTAGTTGCTAGCATTCTTGAGGAGCTACGTGAGCTCGGCGATGATCTATTACTCGGCCCCAGTACTGCCTGCATCGTTAATGCAGCTGAGGAGCGAGGCATCCCCTCCATCCGACTCTCTGAAGGCAACTTAGTACAACTAGGTTATGGGGCAAATCAACGCCGTATCTGGACAGCAGAAACCGATCAAACCAGCGCCATCGCTGAAACAATTTCTCGAGACAAGGATCTGACGAAGAGTCTTCTATCTAGCGCTGGAGTTCCGACTCCTGAGGGTCGCACAGTTACCAGCGCTGATGATGCGTGGGAAGCAGCTCAAGACATTGGTTTTCCAGTTGTAGTCAAGCCGATCGATGGAAACCATGGTCGCGGGGTATTTATCAATCTGTATACCCAACAAGAAATTGAAGCGGCTTATGCGGTCGCAATTGATGAAGGTAGCGAAGTTTTAGTAGAGCGGCACATCCTGGGTGATGAGCATCGCCTATTGGTAGTGGGTAATAAAGTAGTTGCAGCTGCTAAAGGTGAGACTGTCTGGGTTACCGGTGATAACAAGCATACCGTTCTTGAGTTGATTCAAATTCAAATTAACTCCGATCCACGTCGCGGCAAAACTGAAGAATGTCCACTCAACCCAGTTCGCATTGATTCTGCAGTAGAGTTGGAACTTGCACGCCAAAAGCTAACCGGCAGTAGCATTCCAAGCTTAGATCAAAAAGTGCTGATTCAAAGTAATGGCAATGTCGCCTTTGACGTCACCGACTTAGTTCATCCAGATGTTGCCAGTCAAGTTGCTCTTGCTGCCCGCGTAGTGGGATTAGAAATTGCTGGAGTTGACCTGGTTGCACAAGACATTAGCAAACCACTAGATGAGCAAAATGGCGCTATTGTTGAAGTGAATGCTGGCCCCGGCTTATTGATGCACTTAAAACCTGCCAGCGGCAAACCTCAACCGGTCGGTAAAGAGATCGCTAACCACCTCTTCCCACCGGGAGCTGATTTCCGCATCCCTGTAGTAGGAATTTGCGGTGCTCGTGGCAAAACCCCTGTAGCTGAAATGATTGCCCACTTCTTGCGACTGACGAATTTATATGTCGGCCTTTCTTGCAGCAAGGGTTTATTTTTTGGTCATCGCTCCATTCAAAAGAGCAATGCTGCCAACTGGGAAAATGCCCGCCGTACTCTATTGAATCGTGCAGTTGAAGCAGCTGTAATTGAGAACAATAATCTGTCTATGCTGATAGAAGGTTTAGCCTACGATCGTTGCCAAGTAGGGGTTGTGTTAAACGTAGATCCAAAAGCCAACTTTCCTCAATACGCTATCTACGATGAGGACCAGGTGTTTAGCATCGTCAGAACTCAAGTAGATGTCGTACTACCAACGGGAGTGGCTGTTCTTAACGCAGATGATCCAATGGTTGCCAGCATGGCTGAACTATGTGATGGCGAAGTCATTTTCTTTACTCAAGATTCCACATCCTCGATTGCGCTAGAGCACCTGAAGAATGGTGGTCGCGTCGTGATGATCGGCAATCAACAAATTACATTGAAGTCTTCTAAGCATGATCAAAAGAGCATTCCGGTGCCGCGTAACTCTGAGCCCAGCACTAGTGAGCCATGGAAACCATTAAATCTTGGTGCTGCAATTGCTGCAGCTTGGGCCTTAGATATTCCGTTCAACGTTATCGAAGCTGGTGCTGAAACTTTTGTTTCTGACGCTAGTATTCCAGTAGGGGCTTAATTGGAAATCACCCGTATTCGCATGTTGCGTGGCCCAAATTTATGGAGCCGCCATACCGCTTTAGAGGCCATAGTGTCTTGCGAGGAATCAGAACGCTCAATTGATCTGATTCCCGAATTTGAAATCAAGATTCGTGAGCGCTTTCCGCAATTAGGTAGTATGCGTCGCGGGGGGCAAAATGAAACTCTCTCTCTGGCACACGCGCTAGAACATGCTGCTTTAGGTCTTCAATCTCAAGCAGGTTGCCCTGTCACTTTTAGCCGTACCGTACAAACCATTGACGTGGGCGTATATCAAGTCGTAGTGGAGTACACCGAAGAAGTTGTCGGGCGAATGGCTTTTGACTTTGCTTTTGCTTTAATTCAGGCAACCCTCAACGACGTGCCGTTTGATTTGGCAGCTGCCCTCTCAGAATTAGAGGCACTGTACGAAGATGTCCGCCTAGGGCCCAGTACTGGCTCCATTGTTGATGCTGCAGTACAGAGAAACATCCCCTATCGCCGTATGACTGAGGGCAGCATGGTGCAGTTTGGCTGGGGTAGCAAACAAAAACGTATCCAAGCTGCTGAGACTAGCGACACTAGTGCGATAGCCGAGGCGATTGCACAAGATAAAGAGCTCACTAAAAATCTTCTAGCGGCTGCAGGAGTATCCGTGCCAACTGGTGAAGTAGTCACTACCGCAGATGATGCATGGCGTGCCGCCCAAAAAATTGGTGGCCCTATTGTGCTCAAGCCCAAGGATGGCAATCAAGGTAAAGGTGTCGTTGCCAATATTCAAACTGAAGCTGAAGTACGCGCTGGATTTGTAGTAACCCAGGCTTTTGGCCGGGAAACTATAGTCGAACGCTACTTACCTGGCGCGGACTATCGCTTGCTCGTGGTAGGTAATCGCTTATCCGCTGCGGCGCGGCGCGAGCCTGCGCAAGTAGTGGGAGATGGCAAGCATAGCGTCGCTGAACTGGTTGAGCTGGAAAATAAAAATCCATTGCGTGGCGATGGTCACGCAACCGCATTAACCAAGATTCGCTTTGATGACATTGCTCTTGCACATTTAGCTAGTAACGGTCTCAGCCCGCAACATATACCCAACACTGGCGAACGCGTTCTCTTGCGCAATAACGCCAATCTCAGCACTGGTGGTACGGCTACCGATGTGACTGATGATGTCCATCCTGATGTTGCAGCCAGCGCTATCGCTGCTGCGCAAATGATTGGTTTGGATATTGCCGGTGTCGATATTTTGTGCGAGGCGATTTATAAGCCTTTAGAGAGTCAAGGTGGCGGTATCGTTGAAGTCAATGCTGCTCCTGGCCTACGTATGCATCTCAAGCCCTCCTACGGCAAGAGCCGTCCTGTAGGCGAAGACATCATCAACACAATGTACCCGCTTGGCGAGGATGGCAGAATTCCAGTTGTGGCAGTCACTGGAACCAATGGCAAAACAACTACTGTTCGCCTTATTTCTCATTTACTCAATGAAACTGGCTTACGTGTTGGTATGACGACTACTGACGGCGTATATATCAACCACCGCTTAATTGATTCTGGAGACTGTAGTGGGCCTAAGAGTGCTCGTAACGTTCTCATGCATCCTGATGTAGATGCCGCTGTCTTAGAGACAGCCCGTGGCGGTATGCTGCGCGAGGGCTTAGGTTTTGACCGCTGTGAAGTTGCTGTTGTTACCAATATTGGTGAAGGGGATCATCTTGGTCTTAACTACATCACTAGCGTTGAAGACTTAGCTATCTTAAAACGGGTGGTTGTCCAAAATGTGGCGCCGTCTGGCGCTGCAGTCCTCAATGCCACGGATCCCATAGTCGTCAAGATGGGGGATGTTTGCACGGGTCGAGTGATTTTCTTTGCGCAAAATCAACACCACCCTGTGATTGCCGCCCATCGAGCTAAAAACAAAAAAGTGATTTACTTTGATGGTGCCTTTATCGTTTGCTCTAAAGGGTCTCGCGTTCTCTTCCGCTTCCCAGTCAGTGAAATTCCCTTAACTCAGAATGGTGTTTTAGGATTCCAAATTGAAAATGCCATGGCCTCTATTGGCGCAGCTTGGGCATTAGGCTTAGATGCTGAAAAGATCGCGCGCGGCCTCCACTCCTTTGAGAGCTCTACCAATGCAGTGCCGGGACGCTTCAATCAATTCCAGCACAAGGGTGCTACTGTCATTGCTGACTATGGCCACAATCCAGATGCCATGCGCGCTCTAGCTAGCGCAATAGAGGCCATGAAACCAAAGAAGAGTCATGTAGTCATCAGTGGCGCCGGCGATCGTCGCGATGAAGATATTCGCGATCTGACCCGCATTCTTGGCAATAGCTTTGACAATGTCATCCTTTATCAAGATCAGTGTCAGCGTGGCCGCGAAGATGGTGAAGTGCTCAAGCTGCTTCAAGAAGGTTTAGTGGGCACTAAGAAAGCCAAACAAGTGAAAAAGATTACTGGTGAATTTCTTGCTATTGATACTGCACTCAATGATTTATCTGCTGGTGATATCTGTCTGATACTAATTGACCAGGTCGAAGAATCTCTTGCCTATCTCAAAGAACAGGTGCGACCATAATTATTGAATTCATTTTTCAGGCAGTCGCCTAAAGTAAAAAAGCCCAGTCAGTGATTGGGCTTTTTTATTAAATCTGAATAGTTCAGATGATACGAATACTTACGCCTGCGAATGGTAATGCTGCAAGCGCTCAATCTCTTCTTTAGACCCCAACATCACAGAGACGCGCTCATGCAATTCTGTCGGAATCATATCCATGATTAATTGATCACCATTGGTTGATGCACCACCAGCCTGCTCCACTAAAAAGCTCATGGGGTTTGCTTCATACATCAAGCGCAACTTCCCTGGCTTATGAGGTTCACGCTGGTCCCATGGATACATAAAGATACCTCCACGCGATAAGACGCGGTGAACGTCAGCAACCATAGACGCAATCCAGCGCATATTGAAATCTTTATCTCGCTCGCCACTCACGCCTGCTAAGCACTCATCTACATAGCGACGAACAGGCTCAGCCCAGTGACGCATATTCGACATATTGATGGCAAATTCTTTGCTTGAGTAAGCAATCTCCACTGCGTGTTTAATTAATACAAATTCACCGGTGACTTTATTTAAGGTGAACATCACTACGCCATCGCCCAGCGTTAGTGCCATAGTGGTTTGCGGACCATAGACAACATAGCCTGCCGCCACCTGATGACGGCCTGATAATAAGAAATCCGAAGTTTGTAATGGTGCTGCAGGATCTTGTTTCTTGAGTACAGAGAAAATGGTGCCGATGGATACATTCACATCAATATTGGATGAGCCATCTAATGGATCAAATAATAGTAAGTAGTCGCCAGTGCCCTGAACTGGAAGCGGTAACTCCATCTCTTCAGAAGCTAGCCCAGCCAATGATTTACATCCCTGTACGCCATCAATTAATAAGTCATTGGCAATCACATCCAGTTTTTGCTGGACCTCACCCTGGACATTACCAGTGCCAGCAGACCCCAACAAGCCAATTAAAGCGCCTTGCGCCACTTCATGACTCAATGTTGAGCAAGTGGCTGCAACTGCCAATAACAGCTCTTGTAGACCTGCAGGGATGTGGGCACCTTTCACCTTGGTGGATGTCAGGTATTGCTTGAAATTGGTATTAAAAGTACTTGAAGCGCTCAAAAGGAATTTCTCCGTAGATGCTGTCTAAACAACATTTCTTTACATAAGTTCTATTTTGCCTTGTTCGGCCAACAAACTCTCAAATCTGAACTTGGAAAGACGTTCTGAAGGGATTTAGCACACCATTATCAGTAATTTCATATAAATTGATGATATATTTGATGTTAATATACATCATTATTGATGAGGAAAACCATGAGAACAACCGTAACTATTGATGATGAGCTTTATCAACGGGGATTAGAGCTTGCAGACCCTGAAATGGATAAGGCTGACCTTTTCCGCGAAGCAATGAGTGTGTTTGTCAGAGTTCAAATCGGCAAACGGTTGGCAGCATTGGGCGGAAAGGCGCCTGAAATGAAGAATATTCCCCGCCGAAAACCAAAGGACGGTCAATAACTATGACAATGGTTTTGGCCGACACCTCAGTATGGATATCTCACTTCAGAAAAGGTAATCCATCATTACAGTCCCTCCTAAAGAATGATCAAATCCTATGTCATCCATTAGTCCTTTTAGAGCTTGCTTGCGGATCCCCTCCAGCCCCAAGACTAAAAACTTTGAGTCAACTAAAAAGTTTGCGTCAAGCGACGATAGCAACAACAGAAGAAACAATAGAATTTATTGAGAAAAATAAGTTCTATGATTTGGGTTGCGGAGCGGTTGATATATCACTCCTTACCTCAACGCTGCTATCAAAAAATGCTCTGCTCTGGACATTTGATAAAAACTTAGAAGCTTTGGCCACCCAGCTTGATGTTGCCTTCAAAGAGAGTTTTCACTGAAGTAAACCATCAAATCTAGGGGCAACTTAACTTCCCAAAGCCTTAGAAACCACCTCTTTCACATCTGGGGAGAGGGTTTCGCAAGCCGCAACCTGCTTTAGGGCTGCCAACATGTGATCTTGGTACGGCTTGGCAAATTGACGCCAACGATCCAATCCCCTAGCTAAACGAGCGGCAACTTGTGGGTTGATTGGGTTTAAGGCCAGCACAGATTCTGCCCAAAATGCATAACCACTGCCGTCCGCCTGATGAAAACTCGCGGGGTTATTCATACAAAAAGCATGAATGACGCTGCGAACTCGGTTGGGATTATTCATTTTGAAAGCTTCATGCTCACGCAAACGCTTGACTTCACTCAAGGTAGATTGAGCGTTAGCGACTGGCGGCCTGCTCGATTGCAATGCAAACCATTTATCAATCACTAAAGCATCGTCAGCAAACCGGGTATAAAAATCCTGCAAACAAGCTGCTGCTGATTTTGACCCATGAATTACTAAGCCAGCCAAAGCAGCGTATCGATCAGTCATGTTGTCAGCATTCTGATATTGATTGACCGCCATTGGCGCCCAGATCAGGGGATCCGCTTCGAGCAACATACTTAGCGCAAGATTCTTTAAACCACGTTTACCAGCACTTGCTGCATCAGGATTAAATGGTCCTGGCGTTTGCATCTGCTGATAGAGGGCAGCCCACTCGATGCGTAACTCACTGGCAATAACGTGGCGGAAAGCGCGACGTGCGTTATAAATCTGCTGAGGGTCAACACTCGCACACTGTTCATACAGATAAGTTTCGGCAGGTAAAGTCAGCGCCAGCTCTTTGAACGCAGGATCCAAGTCCGGATCAGTTAACAAAGTGCGATAAGCCTCAATCAGAACTTGATCCGGCAAGCGATTACCCAGAATCATTTGCATTGCCAGTTTCTGACCAGCTTCCCAGCGATTAAAGGCATCGTCATCACTCGAGAACATGGTGAGCAGATCATTCTCACTTTGATCAAAATCTAAATGAATCGGGGCAGAGAAATTCCGATTGATGGATAAGACTGGACGGCTCATCATCCGATCAAAAGTCCAAGTTTGCTGATCTTGAGTTAACTCCAATAAAGTCTCCACCTGATCATCTTCAGGCGTGAGTAGGCGCATCTTCAATGGAATATGGAAGAGCTTGCTATCTTTGTGCGCTGTATTTGCTGAAGAGCTTTGCGTCAAAGTCACTTGATATTGCTTTTTATTTGCATCGTAGGCTTCTTCCACCTTGACCTGAGGCGTGCCCGCCTGGCTATACCAGTTCTTAAATTGAGAAAGGTCGCGGCCATTAGCATCGGCCATAGCAGCCAAGAAATCATCACAAGTCACTGCTTGGCCATCGTGACGCTGGAAGTATAGGTCCATACCTTTACGGAAACCGTCAACACCCAATAGAGTTTGATACATACGAACAACTTCAGCGCCCTTCTCATACACCGTCACGGTGTAAAAATTATTGATCTCTTGATATTCGTCTGGACGAATTGGATGCGCCATCGGGCCCGCATCTTCAGAGAACTGTAGTTGGCGCAATAAACGCACATCCTCAATTCGCTTTACCGCCCTGCCAGACTCACTACCCATTTGATCGGCAGAAAATTCTTGATCGCGAAATACAGTCAGACCTTCTTTTAATGAAAGCTGAAACCAATCACGACAAGTTACACGATTACCAGTCCAGTTGTGGAAATACTCATGGGCAACGACACTTTCAATATTAGCAAAGTCAGCATCGGTTGCAGTCTCTGCTTGAGCTAGAACATACTTGGTATTAAAAACATTAAGACCCTTGTTCTCCATCGCGCCCATATTGAAATCACCTACAGCCACAATCATAAAGCGCTCGAGATCTAACTCAAGGCCATAGCGTTTCTCATCCCAGTGAATTGAGGCAATTAAAGAATCCATGGCATGACGAGTCTTTTTCAAATCATGTGGCTCAACCCAAATCTGCAATAACTTTTTTGCACCACTGCCTGTAGTGATTGCCTCTTCAATACATTCCAACTTGCCAGCAACCAAGGCAAACAGGTAGGAAGGTTTTGGGAATGGATCCTCCCAAACGGCGCTATGCCAGCCATTTGGTAATTTTTCAGCACTAATCAGATTACCATTTGATAGCAGCACTGGGCACTCCGCCTCGCGAGCACGAAGAGTTACTCGATAACGCGCCATGACATCTGGCCTATCGAGGAAGTAAGTAATCTTTCTAAATCCTTCAGCCTCGCACTGCGTAAAGAAATTTCCGTTGGAAACATATAGGCCCATCAGTGAGGTATTTTTCTCGGGCACACAGACGCAAATAATCTCAACGATGAAAGCTTGTTTACCCTCATTCGGTAAAGCATGAATAGTCAGTGTTTCTGGGCTAAGTTCAAACTGACGATGGGCTGCACCATTGATACGCAAGCTGACAAACTCCAGTTCGTGTCCTTGCAAAACTAAAGGTGCACCAACCTCATGACCAGGCCCAGGCAAAACCTCTAGACGACTCTTCACAATCGTCCTAGCAGGATCTAAGGCAATGTCTAACTCAACCTGTGAGAAGGTGTAATGAGGAGCACGGTATTCGAGCCTTCGAAAGCTCTGTGGTAGATCAGTTTTCATGGGGTAATTTTAAGCCCCATAGGAAAATTCGACCTAACCCCAAATCAGGGTAGCAATACCAATAGCGATGAAAGTTACGGCGGCTACTGCGTGTACCCACCTAATAGGCATGCGTTTGGTAAATTTCTGGCCAATCCAAACAGCCGGGGCATTAGCCAACATCATTCCCAAAGTAGTACCAACCGTTACCGAAAAGACATCGGAATATTTTGCGCCCAAGGCAATCGTGGCAATTTGGGTCTTATCCCCCATCTCTGCCAAGAAAAATAGTCCAACTGTCAGCATAAATACTTGAACGGCCCTATCCGCCACCTTTGATCCGGCCGCATCATCAATATGATCGGGCACTAAGAGCCAAAGGCCTATCCCCAAAAAACTCAGGCCCAAAATCCACTTAAGCAGATCTGGACTCATAAAAGTGGTAAGCCAATGTCCTAGTAAAGCTGCACAAGCATGATTAGCAATCGTTGCGAGGAGTATCCCGCCAATAATGGCGAGCGCCTGCTTTGGATAGCGCGCAGCCAACATTAATGAGAGTAATTGAGTTTTATCACCCATCTCAGCTAGGGCGACTACACCAGTAGAAAGTGCTAATGCAGATAAGTCCATTCATCCAATGATATAGGAAAGCTTGGGAGCAAGACTCCCAAGACATTCAAGCGAAGAACTATAGTCAAACTATTAAGCAGCCAACAACTCTTCCGCTAATACAAAATCTACTTTCTGCGCTATAGCAACTGGTTCAGATGTGAGCTTACCCCGGCAAATACTCAAACCATTACGTAGATGATGGTCATGTGATAGCGCATTTACCATGCCACGATTTGCCAAGGCCTCAATGAATGGGTAAGTTGCATTCGTCAAAGCAAAGGTAGAAGTTCTAGCAACTGCACCAGGCATATTTGCAACGCAATAGTGCAGCACTCCATCTACGGTAAAGGTTGGATCAGTATGTGTAGTGGCTTTAGAGGTCTCAAAACAACCACCTTGATCAATTGCCACATCTACCACTACTGCACCCGCCTTCATTTTTCGTACCATCTCGCGTGTTACCAACTTTGGTGCTGCGGCACCAGGTAACAATACGGCGCCAATAACCACGTCTGCTTCACAAACCTCAAGCTCTACCAAAAGAGGGTCGGCATAAAAAGTTCGCACGCGATTGCCATAGAGTATGTCAATCTGTCTTAAGCAGTCGATATTACGATCGAAGATACAGATATCTGCACCCATACCAACAGCCATTTGTAGCGCATTACGACCTACCACCCCCGCACCCAATATGACTACCTTTGCAGGCGCTACGCCAGGGACGCCTGCCATCAAAATTCCTAACCCTCCATTTGTTTTTTCTAGATGCGTAGCAGCCGCTTGTATGGACATCCGGCCCGCAACTTCACTCATGGGAGCCAAAAGCGGTAAAGCACCATTAAATGAAGTGACTGTTTCATAGGCAATACAACTGGCACCCGATGCGAGTAATGCTTTGGTCTGCTGTGGATCTGGCGCTAGATGTAAATAAGTAAAGAGAAGTTGATCTTCACGTAACATTGCACATTCTTGAGGCTGGGGCTCCTTCACCTTCACGACCATCTCCGCCTTCGCAAAAACTTCAGCAGCGCTATTGATTAAGGTAGCGCCAGCTAGGCGATAGGACTCATCGCTCAAGCCAATCTGCTCTCCTGCTCCACGTTGCACTAAGACAGAATGTCCCTGCTTACATAAGCCTCTGACATTACCCGGGGTCAAGCCAACACGAAATTCATTATTTTTTACTTCTTGAGGTACGCCAACAATCATTTATGTCTCCTTATTTGAATTCACGACTCAGTTTTGTTTTGCGATGTAACCCGACGATGTAGAACATAGCGAGATACACACCTAATAAGCACGGGCCTAAGACCAAGGCAATCCGCGCGTCCTCATGAAACCCCATCAACACGACTACTAGAGCAATAAATGCCAATGCGAACCATGAGGAATAGGGCCACCAAGGTGTGCGATACGCCAACTCAGCAGCCTGGACTTTAGTCAGTGAGCGACGAAACTGAATTTGCGTAATCAAAATCGCAATCCATACCATCAAACCTACAAAGGTCACTGCGGCCATAATGTATTGGAATGCTTTATCTGGAACAAAGTAGTTCAGCACTACGCCAGTCATACAAACCGCTACAGTAGCGATCACCGCACGATGTGGAACGCCATATCTTGACAGCTTGGCAAATGGCGCAGGTGCATACCCATTGACTGAGAGCGCATAGAGGAGTCGCCCACCACTAAAGATGCCAGCATTGCAAGATGACAAAGCAGCAGTAATCACTACGAAATTAATGATTCCCGCAGCTTCACGTAAACCAATGCGCTCAAACATCACCACGAATGGACTGCCTTGTTGGCCAACTTCATTCCAAGGAAAGATGGTGAGGATGACAAAAATTGCGCCCATATAAAAAATGAGGATGCGCCATGCCAAGGAATCGATTGCCATCGGAATAGTTTTTCGTGGATTCTCGGCTTCACCAGCAGATAAGCCAATCATCTCAATGCCAACATACGCAAACAGGACCATCTGCAAAGAGAGCAGCATCCCGCTGATACCATGAGGGAAGAAACCGCCGTGTTGCCATAGGTTAGCAAGGCCAACAGGATTCCAGTCATTAGTAAAGCCAAAGAAAATGACTGAGCAGCCTAATGCAATCATGGCAACAATAGCGACCACTTTGATAAGAGCAAACCAAAATTCAAACTCACCAAACACTTTGACAGCAATGAGGTTAATCAGGCCCATCATCAAAATGGAAGATAAAGCCCAAATCCACTGGGGTGTCTCGGGAAACCAAATCCCCATATAAATACCAACCGCAGTGACTTCGGCTATTCCGACAACAATCCAATAAGTCCAGTAGCCCCACCCGACCATATAGCCCGCAAGTGGTCCTACGTAAGTATTGGCATAAGCCGCAAATGAACCTGCGACTGGTTCATGAACTGCCATCTCACCCAAGGTGCGAAGCACGATGAAGGCCACGATGCCAGCCAGAAGATACCCCAATAAGATTGAAGGTCCTGCAATTTGAATCGCACTTGCCGAGCCTAGAAATAATCCAACGCCAATAGTGGACCCCAAAGCCATAAGGCGAATATGCCGCACTTTGAGGTGGCGCTGTAAACCAGTTTGTTCAGTCTGCAAAAGAGACCTCCTTTCGATTTGTCTTTGGTAAATCACCAACGAGGCAAAGTCTAGGGAGGACTGCGCATCTACACTAGGGGATGAAAATGCGTAAAGTACTTAAACTAATAAATATGTTGTGTCATAAATAAGCCCTCTCCATGCGAGCGAGCTCAATGGGAAATTAATAAATTTGGGATGACAGCAGAATCCGTAATTTCCTACAGGGATTCCCCTTAAGGATTTATCGATGGATTTGAAAAAAAATTGCTTACTGGGTAGCAATCAGATTTAAAACTTCAGCAGCAGCGGCTAAACCACAAGCTGCCGTGACCATCACGGTAGAACCATAACCAGAGCAAGCAAGGCCGCCACTAGAAGCTCCCGCGCGCGGCTCATGAGAGTAAATTGCGCGAATACCTATTTTTCTTTTTAAATTTCTAGAAAAGCCATGATCTTGTCTGAGGCCTTGACGCACCTTTGCCAACAAGGCATCTTGCTCAGTTCGCGAAAGGTCATCGCAGCGCACAGAAGTAGGGTCTGACTTTCCACCAGCTGCACCACACATGACTAGAGCGCGCTCATTTTTATTTGCCCACACGGCCAAAGCAATCTTAGTCTGCACCGAATCAGTTGCATCTAAAACAATCGCATTTTCTGGAATCAAAATATCTAGATTTTCTGGCTCCAAAAATACATCATGGGTGGTGAGCATAATCTCAGGATTAATTTGGCGAATGCGATCAGTCATGGCCTGTACTTTTGCCTTACCGTACTCACCCTCTAGAGCATGTAGTTGTCGATTAGTATTGCTTTCGGCAATGTGATCAAAATCGATCAGGACGAGATGCCCGATAGCAGTGCGAGCCAATGCCTCAGCAGCCCACGATCCCACTCCACCTAATCCCGCCACTACCACTGTCGCCTGTCGAAAACGCTCACGCAGCTCTGGGCCATATAGACGAGCTACACCCCCAAAACGACGATCTCCCAAACTGTCCTCTATCTTGTCTTCTGCCATAGACTCTCTTTATACTGAAAAAATGGACTCCATTGCTCAACTCCGCAAAAACTACACCTTCGGCCAACTTTCAGAGGCTGAGGTTTCACCAAATCCATTGGACTTATTTCAGGTTTGGTTTGATCAGGCTATCAAAGCGGAATGTCCCGAACCTAACTCCATGACCTTGGCAACGGCAGATGCAGCGGGTAATCCATCAGCCCGTATTGTCTTACTAAAAGGTGCGGATAGTACTGGTTTCACCTTCTTTACCAATTACGAAAGCCAAAAAGGTAAAGAGCTGGCTGCTCGCCCACATGCTGCCTTGTTATTTCATTGGCACGAGCTAGAGCGCCAGGTTCGCATCAAAGGGGCTGTTGAGCGTGTTAGCCCTGCTGAGAGCGATGCATACTTTCACTCCCGTCCAGCCGCCTCGAGAATTGGCGCCTGGGCTTCGCCACAAAGCTCTGAAATTCCCAATCGCGAATTTCTTGAGGAAGCGGAAAAGCGCTTCGCAGCAGACTTTGGCAATCAGCCTCCACGCCCAGTACACTGGGGCGGATATCGCCTACACCCCACGGAGATTGAGTTCTGGCAAGGCCGTCCTTCACGCCTACATGACCGCATTCACTATCAACTTGATGGCGCTCAATGGCGCATCACTCGCTTAGCTCCTTGAAACCTTGAGCTGCGCTTGATCAAGCTGCTCTAGCGAAACGCTGGTGCTATCAGGGATTGAAACTTTGCTCTGAATTTGGCTAATTTAGGAGCAACGACTGCCATGCAGTAGCCCTGCCCTGGATGCTGACGAAAATAATTCTGATGATATTCCTCAGCCGGATAAATAACGGGTGCTACATCAATTTGAGTCACTACTGGATTGGAATATATTTTCGCACTCTCTAGCTCCATAACCACTTCATGAGCAGTTGTGCTTTGGGTATCGCTGTGAGTAAAAATCACAGAGCGGTATTGAGTACCGCGGTCGTTACCCTGATAGTTCAAAGTAGTTGGATCATGAATAACAAAGAAGATCTCCAATAAATCACGATAAGACACTATCGCCGGATCAAAGTAAATATCAACGATTTCAGCATGACCTGTTTGGCCAGAGCAAATAGATTCATAGTCTGGATTTGGCATGGCCCCTCCAGCATATCCTGAGACCACAGTACTCACGCCGGAGATTTGCTGATAAACCGCTTCTAGGCACCAGAAGCAGCCACCTCCCAAAGTAGCGCGTTCAAGGGAGATCTTGTTTTTGAGGGTAGTTTCGTTCATGGCTTTATCCTAATGCCTTATTCAATCGTTTGCTTGCCCCCCATATAACCCTATGTCGATCAATCGCTTCACACTCCAATTAGACGAAATCAAGGCAGCGTATGCCTCAGAACCCAACCCCACGCTTCAGGTTCGCCTTGAGCGGATTGGACGTATTGAGCGGATGATTGCCGCCAATGAAGAAAAAATCTGCAAAGTCTTGGCTGCGGATTTTGGCAATCGTCACCCTATTGAGAGCCGTCTACTTGAGTTTCAAATGATTTATCAGGCATGCAAATATGTTCGTAAGCACCTCAAAGAGTGGATGAAACCTCAGCTAGTGCCGACGCCAGGATTCTTGGGCTCATCCCATGCTTGGACTCAAATGCAATCCATGGGAGTCGTGGGCATCATGAGCCCCTGGAATTACCCGGTACAACTCGCACTTGTTCCAGCCATTGCAGCCTTTGCAGCAGGTAACCGTGTTTGGCTAAAACCCTCGGATAGAAGTTCACGCACCTCTGGATTCTTGGCAACCTTGATTCAAGAATATTTTCACCCGATTGAATTTTGCGTCAGCGTTGGCGGTACTGAAGTTGCAGAATCTTTTGCCGCACTCCCTTTTGATCACCTATTTTTTACGGGCTCAGGAGATATTGGTAAAAAGGTTATGCGCGCTGCAGCAGAGCATCTAACTCCGATTACTTTAGAGTTGGGTGGCAAGTCTCCAGCAATTGTCGACCCCTCAGCCAAGCTCAAAGAGGCGGCCGCTAGCATTATTTATGGCAAGTTGGTTAATGGTGGGCAAACTTGCATTGCTCCTGATTACGCTGTAATTCGCGCAAGTGATTGCAATGCATTTATTCAAGAGTTGCAGATTGCAGCGCAAAATCAATTCTCCAACCCAGAAGAATTCACTGGCGCGATTGATGAGCATCAGCTAGCACGCTGGCAAAAACTAGTTCAAGACGCAATAGATCATGGTGCACAAGCAATTCCGCTTATTTCACCTACCGACAATACTAGACTGCCATTTATTCCAGTAGCACTCTTAAATGTTTCTGAGGATGCGCTGATTATGCAAGAAGAAGTATTTGGTCCTATTCTGCCAATCGTGACAATTAACGATGTAGATTCAATAATCCGTTATGTCAATGAGCGTCCAATGCCATTAGCCATGTACTGGTTTGGTAAAAATAAAGCGGTAATGAATCGTATTCTGAATGAAACGCGCTCTGGTGGCGTAACAATCAACGACACCCTTCTGCATGCAGCTGTGGAAGATTTACCATTTGGTGGCATCGGCCCAAGCGGTATGGGCGCCTATCACGGCAAAACAGGTTTTGAGTTGTTTAGCCATCGCAAATCTGTTTTAGAGGTTCGAGGTTTCTTTGGTCTTCATTTTTTACGTGGCACTCAATTAGCAAGACCACCCTACGGTAAGGGTGTTGAGCGCCTATTGCGTTGGCTTAAATGATTGCTGATCAGGATTTGTCAATAGAGTAGTAGCTTGCCAGCAAAGCCAATTAGCAGACTCCCAACTAGAAACCAAAGAGCTGCGGCGTGATGAGGGTGCCGATTAAAAAAGCCCAGAAAAAATTGCCCAGCACAGATGAGGCTCATCAAGTAGGTCATGCTCACTATTTGCAATACCAGGGCTAGGTATAAAAAGGTATGCACTGGATGCGCATACTCCGGTTGAATAAACTGCGCAAAGAATGAGACGAAGAAAAAGATTGCCTTAGGATTGGTTAAAGATAAAGTCAGTGCAGCAATTGCTGGATGCAGGGTATTTAAGTAATGAGTCCGACCATCTCCTGATACCAGCACTTGAGTGCCGTGCCAACGCGCCAGACCACTCCGAATAAAGCCATACCCCATCCATGCTAAATAAGCGGCACCAAGCATACGCAAGATCTTGAATGTGGATGGCGATGAGTTCAGTAAAGTTGCAGCGCCTAAGGCGATGCCGATCATCAAGATAGCGTCGCCAATAAAAATGCCCACCGATGCCCACGCACCAGCGCGCCATCCCTTAACCGAAGCAATCGCCAACACATACAGGGAATTTGGGCCGGGAAATAAGATCGTCAAAATAACACCCACAAGGTATGCAGGAAAATCATTAATGCCCACACTTGAGGACGTAATAAACCAATTCATCACCTAATCATAATTAAATTCGGGAAAACCCTTGTAATGGGCTACTTAAAATGTCATAATTAATGGCTTTTTAAAGCAATTTGATTCATCGCCCCCCAGCTATATTTCAGCGCATCGTTTAGAAGTCATAAACACCGAATTTACAAAACGCGCTGCCGCCTGTCTGATGGTCGATGCCTTTGACCATCACACTCAATAAAAAACAGAGAGTGTATACACGGAGACATCCCATTAATGGGATGTGTAATAGCATGACTTTTTCTAAAGAAACTAATCCTACTGGAACAGAGTTCCAGAATTTCGCCCTCGCGGCGCCACTCCTTAAAAACGTTGCTGAATTGGGTTACACCCAAGCTACTGAAGTGCAAGCTCAGGTTATTCCTGCTGCGCTTGCTGGTGGTGACTTATTGGTCAGCAGCCAAACTGGTAGCGGTAAAACTGCAGCCTTCTTATTGCCTTTAATTAATCAACTCATCGAAGACAACCCAAGCGGCTCACCTGTACCAGGCCGTGCACAGCCAAAAGTACTAGTGCTCTGCCCTACTCGTGAATTAGCTCAACAAGTTGCCGCTGATGCAGTGAACTTAGTTCGCGGCATGAAAGGCATCCGCATTGCTACTGTTATGGGCGGTATGCCTTACGGCAAGCAAATCCAAGCGCTTAAAGGTGCATTGTTAGTTGTTGCAACTCCTGGTCGTTTACTCGATCTGACCGATAGCAAAGCAATTCGCCTAGATGATGTAAAACAACTTGTGATCGATGAAGCTGATCGTATGCTCGATATGGGCTTTGCAGATGACCTCGAGGCAATTGATAAGCGTTGCGCTAGTCGGACTCAAACTTTGATGTTCTCTGCAACTTTTGCGCCAAAGATTATGTCTTTAGCTAATGAGCTGACTACTAACGCGAAGCGTATTGAGTTAGCCCATGCTGGCGAGAAGCACGCCAACATTGAACAGAAGCTGCACTGGGCTGACAGCATGTCACACAAGCATAAATTGCTCGAGCACATTTTGGCTGACGCCTCTTTGGATCAAGCGGTAGTGTTTGCAAGCACTCAAATTGAAAGTGAAAAAATTGCTGACACTTTACGTGCTAACGGTTACGAAGCTAGCGCCTTACACGGTGCGATGCCTCAGGCAGTACGTATGCGTCGTCTTGAGTCACTACGCAAAGGTCATACCAAGATTTTGGTTGCAACTGACGTAGCAGCTCGCGGCATCGATGTACCACGTATTAGTCACGTGATTAACTTTGGTTTACCAATGAAACCAGAGGACTATACGCATCGCATCGGTCGTACAGGACGCGCTGGTCGTAATGGTGTTGCTATCACTTTGGTTGAACATCGTGATCGCGCCAAAATTCGCAATATCGAACGCTTTACACAGCAAGACATCGTTGCCTCAGTGATTGCTGGCCTCGAGCCACAAGCCAAGCCTAGCTTTGGTGGTGGCGGTGGTCGTCCAGGTGGCGGTCGTTCCGGTGGTGGCTTTGGCGGCGGAAATCGCTCTGGTGGCGGTGGCGGTCGTTATGGTTCTGGTGCTCGCTCAGAGTCTCGTTCTGGTGGTGGAGGCGGTGGTAATCGCTCAGGCAATCATTTTGAATCTCGTTCTGGCGACTCACGTCCATCGGGTGATTCACGTCCTGCTGGCGCTAATCGTTTTGCTGATTCACGCCCTGCGCGCTCTGGCGACTCACGCCCTGCTGGCGGTAACCGCTCTGGTGACTCACGTCCGTCTGCTGGTCCACGTTTTGCTAAACCCAAAACTGGCGGTCAACGTAGAAGCTTTAGCGGTAACTAAAAATGGTTCGCCGTCGCCGTCTCCGTTCTGCATGGAATCGAGTCGATTCCGGTGAATTGCATCAAGCGCCACGCCAGTGGCAGTCTTGGCTCAGCGATACTGGTTCTTTAACCCAAAAAATTGAACGTGCAATCGGACATAAACTAGAGGTAGTAGTTTTGCGTGATTGCCGCCAAAACCTGAATAGCGACGAGAGTCGCTATTTCCATTTCAAGATCAAACGTTGTCGTATCAGAGAAGTACTGCTTTGCACTCATGGTATTCCGCTGGTGATGGCACACAGCATTATTCCCAGCACCAGCTCGAGTGGCAGTAATCATGAGGTTCTGCGCTTAGGAAAGAAACCATTAGGTGCAGTGCTTTTTGCTAAAACGCGGATGCGCTCCCAAAAGAAACCGCCCCGAGAGATTGCTCGCCTTGATAAGCAAAGTGCACTGTGGAAAAAATGTTTTCAGCAATATTCAGGGTTGCCACAGGTCAACTGGGCAAGACGTACGCTATATCAACTGAAAGGACGCCCACTCTTGGTGAGTGAAGTTTTTCTGCCGGCCCTACTTAACTATCCCGCTCATTAAATAGATAGCCAAGCTTGCGCTGCGGCAATCAAAGCCTCATCTCCAGGTTCACAAGTAATCACTTCACCAAAACCAATGCGCTCTGCCGCATCGGTAATATTATGATGCGGACAAATGGCTGTGGCGAGATCAAGCGGCAGTTTTGCCCCACCCAAATGTCTTACCGCCTCCGATGAAGTTAGGAGCCAAAGCGATTTAGCAAAATCTATCTCATGAATTTCGTTCCAAGCGGAGCTCTTGAGATCCAAAGGAACGCGGGCATAGACTGAGAATGCTTCAACTTGAGCACCAGCATTTTTTAGAGTGTCAGCGAGCCAATCGCGCCCGCCCTCACCTTTAAAGATGATCACTTTTTTAGTAGACCAATTCCAGCGTAGATTCTGTAATTCGGTCCACAAGCCCTCAGAATCCCACTGCGCATTATTCTGAGGAAGAATGATTTGAGTGTGGTTACCCTCAACACCAACACCATGATTTTTGAGAGCCAACATACTGCTACCACCCATAACCCCAATTGGCACAGGTTTGCTCGATAACTCTTGCCAAGAACACTCTAATAAACGCATCGTACATTCAATGGCATTCGGACTAACAAAGATGGCTAAGTCTGCAGTCTTTAGCGCTGCAGTAATCTGCTTCACCAAAACACCATCACCCTTTGGGGCAATAGTAAGTAAGGGTAAAGCAATAATCTTGGGGGTAGATTCGGGGGTAAAACCACTATTGCGCAAGCTCACCAAAAGCGCTTCTGACAACTGACGCGCCTGTCCACTGGGGCGGGTAATGACAATGGTCTTATTACTCATCCGCAACTTGTTTAATGGCTTCTTGCTAATAAACTTTTATTTAGGCAGGCCATTAGGCAATAAATGCTCAGCACCTTGAGCAATCAGATCTTGCGCTACTGATAATCCTAAAGCCTCTGCATCATCAAGACTCTTTACGGCACCTTGAGCGCTGGCCAAACAAATTGCAGTGCCATCAACACTAGCAACAAAGGAGCGAATATTCATATGATCTTGATCCCAGGTAGCATACGCAGCCAAAGGTACTTCACAAGATCCGCCTAATTGGCGCGACACCATACGTTCAGCAGTCACTGCATAGAGTGTAGGTAAATCATTAAGCGGCGCAAGCCACTCTTTAATTCTGGGATGCTTAATCAGAGTTTCGATACCAAGTGCACCCTGTCCAGCAGCTGGCGTATAGGGATCAATGGGTAATAAAGCCCGAATACGGCTTCCTAAACCCAATCGCTTGAGACCTGCAGCAGCCAAAATAATTGCTTGGTACTCGCCGCGATCAAGCTTGCCCATACGGGTATCTAAATTACCCCTCAAGGGCTGGATCACTAAATGTGGAAATCTGGATCTAAGCACGGATTCTCGTCGCAAACTAGAAGTACCCACCACCGCACCTTTTGGTAAATCCTCTAGGCTGGCATAGTCATTAGAAACAAATGCATCATGAGCATCTTCACGGACCATCACGCATGACAAATCAAAGCCCTCTGGCATGACCATGGGGACGTCTTTTAGAGAATGCACCGCTAAATCTGCCCGACCATCTTCTAGGGCAGTTTCAAGTTCTTTTACAAATAAGCCCTTGCCACCCACTTTGGAGAGGGCTTTATCCAGTATTTGGTCTCCTCTAGTGGTCATACCCAGGATCTGTACATCGCATGCCGGATAGAGCTTTTTAAGGCAATCTCGGAGGTGTTCAGCCTGCCACATAGCGAGGCGGCTCTCACGGGAGGCGATTACAAGGCGCTCAGGGGTGCCAGAGTTGGAGGCTACAGGGCTAGAAATAGGTGTTTGGGACATAGCATTTAAAATAATTAAAGATTTACATCAATATACTGCGTTTATGAGCTCATCAAAAAATTCCCTTTCCAACAAAGCCCAAGCTTGGTCGGCCCGCTTTAATGAACCCGTTGACGAACTAGTTCAACGTTATACCGCCTCCATTGGTTTTGATCAACGATTTGCCTTAGTGGATATTGCTGGATCTTTAGCTCACGCTGAAATGCTGGCCACTCAAAAAATTATCGGCGCCCAAGATTTAGCGGATATTCAAAAGGGTATGGCCCAGATTAAAAGCGAAATTGAAGCCGGTGAATTTAACTGGCAACTCGCACTGGAAGATGTACATCTGAATATCGAGGCTCGCCTGACAGAGTTAGTTGGCGATGCTGGCAAGCGTCTTCATACTGGTCGTTCGCGGAATGACCAAGTAGCAACTGATTTGCGCCTGTGGTTGCGTGGCAGCGTTGATGAGATCGCAATCACTCTCAAAACCCTACGTACCGCCTTTCTTAACCTAGCTGAGAGTCACGCTGCAACGATCATGCCTGGCCATACTCATTTACAAGTAGCCCAGCCCATTACTTTTGGTCATCACTTGATGGCCTATTACGAAATGTTTAGTCGCGATGCGAGTCGCTTAGCAGATCTGCGCGCCCGCTTTAATCGTTTACCGCTCGGTGCGGCTGCTTTAGCCGGAACAACTTATCCTATCGATCGCGAGCAGGTTGCCAAAATTTTAGGTTTTGATGGTATCTGCAATAACTCTCTTGATGCAGTATCTGATCGTGACTTTGCGATTGAGTTCTGCGCCTTTGCATCCATCTTAATGATGCACGTGTCACGCTTATCTGAAGAGCTGGTACTGTGGTTGAGTCCACGTTTTAGCTTTATTGATTTACCAGATCGCTTCTGTACTGGCAGCTCCATCATGCCGCAGAAAAAGAATCCAGATGTACCAGAATTAGCTCGCGGCAAAACTGGGCGTGTTTATGGTGATTTGATTTCTTTACTGACCTTGATGAAGAGCCAGCCATTGGCGTACAACAAAGATAATCAAGAAGACAAAGAGCCTTTATTTGATGCGGTAGATACCGTGCAAGATACCTTGCGTATCTTCGCTGATATGGTGCCGCATATTCAGGTGAAAGCCGATGTGATGAAAGCTGCCGCTGAAGAAGGCTTCGCAACTGCCACTGACTTGGCTGATTACTTAGTTAAAAAGGGGTTGGCTTTCCGGGACGCTCACGAAGCAGTCGCTCATGCAGTGAAGGCCTGTGTAGGCCGTAACTGCATGCTTACTGATTTGTCACTCTCTGAATTGCGTTTTGCTTGTGGCTTAGATAGCCGCCCAGAGCTTATAGGTGATGATGTCTTTACTCTACTGACGGTGGATGGCTCCGTGAATTCTCGTCAACATGCTGGCGGTACCGCCCCAGCACAAGTACTTGCTGCAATTAAACGGGGTCGTGCAGATCTCTAATCCGCATGGGCTTTTGGGGAACGCTCTCAACAGGAATTGACCGCTTCAATCAATTCCTTGGCAAGGCAGCCAGCATCATGATTTTGCTGTCTTGCGTAGTGTCAGCTACTAATGCTCTGCTTCGCTATAGTCTAGATATCAGCAATAACTGGCCACTAGAATTACAGTGGTACTTATTTGCTGCCGCTGTCATGCTGGGGGCTGCATACACACTCAAGCGCAATGAGCATGTTCGAGTCGATTTAATTTACTCACAACTTTCTGATCGCGGACGTCTTTATGTAGACCTCTTTGGTTTGATTGTCTTTTTATTGCCCGCTTGCTTATTATTTTCCTGGCTGTCTTGGACTACTTTGTTTTATCCGTCCTGGTTAGTTTCTGAGCATTCACTCAATGCAGGTGGTTTATCGCGCTACCCCATTAAGTTTATTGTGCCTTTTGGTTTCTTCATGCTAAGTCTTCAGGGGCTCTCAGAAATCATCAAACGTATTGGCGCCCTCAAAGGTAAAGCAACATTACCCGCCGCTGATCTTCATTATGAAAAGCCCATGCAATGATTCCATTGGAATGGATGCCACCGTTGATGTTTGGCGGACTCATTGTGTTTATGTTGATCGGTTTTCCGGTAGCCTTTTCTTTAATGGCTGCAGGACTATTCTTTGCTGGCATTGCCATCAGTGAAAACTTCTTTGGCGTGCCGTTTTTGCAAGCTATTCCCCAGCGCATCTTTGGTAGCGTTCTTGCTAACGACCTACTGCTAGCAATCCCCTTCTTCACATTCATGGGCGCTATTCTTGAGCGCTGCGGTCTTGCAGAAGAGATGTTGGATTCCATGGGTCAGCTCTTTGGACGTATTCGGGGTGGACTTGGCTACTCAGTGATTATTGTGGGATTTATTCTGGGGGCGATCACGGGGACGGTGGCTGCGCAGGTGATCGCTATGACGATGATTTCTCTGCCAGTAATGATGCGTTATGGCTATAACATGCGCTACGCTACGGGCGTTTTAGCGGCTTCTGGGACTATTACCCAGTTAGTGCCACCCTCCTTGGTGCTGATTGTTTTGGCCGACCAACTAAAAACCCAAAGCGGTAGCGCCGATGTGGGCAGTATGTACCTTGGCGCTTGGGGGCCTTCCCTGCTGCAAATCGGTCTGTTTGCCCTCTACACTTTTTTCCTATCCCGCTTTAGGCCTGATTACCTTCCCGCGGCCCCAGAAAATGAACTCACTCTCAAAGGCTGGGTGCTGTGGAAAAAATGTCTATTAGGAATTATTCCCTCAGCGGCGCTGATTTTCTTGGTGCTGGGAACCATCATGACTGGCATCGCAACCCCAACCGAATCTGGCGCTATGGGAGCGATGGGTGCATTGCTTTTGGCATGGATTCGAAGGGCAAGCATTCCCAATCTCAATGGCTTGATACAGCAAGCCTATCAAAACACCATGCGGATTACTGCGATGGTAGTGTTCATCTTGATTGGTTCAACTTGCTTCTCAGTTGTTTTCCAAGGAGTTGATGGCGGTCACTGGGTAGAAGCATTGTTTTCCAACCTGCCGGGGGGCTGGATTGGATTCCTAGTGTTTGTGAATCTGTTTGTTTTCTTCTTGGCATTCTTCTTGGACTTCTTTGAAATCGCTTTCATCGTGGTGCCACTGCTTGCACCAGTCGCAGTCAAACTACTGGCACCAGTATTGCTTGCCTCCATGAATGGTAATCCTCAGGCAGCGGCTAGTGCTGCTCTAGTGTGGTTCGGCGTAATGCTGTGCGTCAATATGCAAACCTCATTTATGCATCCCCCATTTGGGTTTGCACTGTTTTATCTACGTGGCGTTGCACCTAAAGAAGTCAAAAGTAGTGATATCTACTGGGGCGCATTACCTTGGGTTGTTCTGCAACTCATCATGGTTGTGGTGGTTGCGGCATTCCCAGCTTTGGTCACCACCTTACTAGATAAGCCTTCTGTAGTGATTCAAAGTCAGGACTTTAATTTCACAGGAAGCGAAGAAGTTAAACCAGACTCATTGCCAAGCAAAGTTGATGAAGATGCGCCGGTTATCTTTCAGCTAGATAAGTCAATTAAATAAGTGAAGTGCTTGTCCTATTGGATAGTCTTTGTGATATTGAGCTAAAGACCTATTCAGGTGTTTTACGTTAGCTGGGGATCTTAGTAAATGTAATGTATCGATCATGCCATTGTATGTGGCCTTCGACATAAGAACTGCAGTCTCACAACCCTCACAAGAAATAATGGTCACATCACGATCGCTGACCACTTGATCGATTACCTGATCAAGCTGATTTACGGCGTCAGAAAATTGAATTACTCGCATACAAGCTCCACTTTAATCTGGGAATCTTACAGCCATTACTAAATGAATTCAGATTTACACACAAGCAAAAAAATACCCCGCAAAAGCAGGGTATTTCGAGGGATTCATTACTTAAACTAGATTACAGGGTGATATCTGGCTCCTGCCTTACGCAATCAACGTAGTACTCGCTACGTCCATCAATATCTGCTTTGACCAAGCCATGGATATCAGTTTCAAAGCCTGGGAATTGCTCATTGAAGTCACGAGCAAAGTAGAGATAGTCAATGATGCGTTTGTTAAAGCGCTCGCCTGGGATCAAGAGTGGAATACCTGGAGGATATGGTGTTACCAACATAGCGGTAATACGATCCTCAAGTTGATCCAGCGGAACACGATCCACCTTTTTGTGCGCCATCTTCGCCCAAGCTTCTGAAGGCATCATTGCTGGCACCATATCCGAGGTATACATCTCGGTAGTCATACGGGCTACATTACGACCCTTATAGAACTCATGAATCTGCTGGCAAATATCTTTGAGACCAACACGCTCGTAGCGAGGGTGTTTAGCAACGAACTCTGGCAATACTTTCCACAAGGGAGCGTTCTTATCAAAGTGGTCTTTAAATTGTTGTAGCTCAGTTACCAAAGTATTCCAACGACCCTTGGTGATACCGATGGTGAACATGATGAAGAAAGAGTACAAACCACACTTCTCTACGATCACGCCGTGCTCAGCTAAGTACTTGGTCACAATACTCGCCGGGATACCCATAGATCCGAAGTTACCTTCGACATCTAAACCAGGCGTAACTACTGTCGCCTTGATAGGATCGAGCATGTTGAAATCTTGTGCAACATTGCCAAAGTCGTGCCAACTAGCATTGGGCTCCAGAATCCAATCCGAACGCTCTCCAATTCCTTCTTCAGTTAAATGGTCTGGACCCCAAACCTTAAACCACCAATCTGCTCCAAACTTATCATCCACTTCACGCATTGCGCGACGGAAGTCCATTGCCTCAGCAATAGACTCCTCCACTAGCGTAGTACCTCCAGGAGACTCCATCATGGCAGCAGATACATCGCAAGAAGCGATGATGGCGTACTGGGGGCTAGTAGAGGTATGCATCAAATAGGCTTCATTGAAACAGTCTCGATCAAGCTTATGTTCTTCAGCGTCCTGCACCAATACCTGTGAAGCCTGTGATAAACCGGCTAATAACTTGTGGGTTGATTGGGTAGCAAACATCAAACTCTTTTTAGTGCGCTTGCGATCTGATCCGATGGCATGCATATCTTTATAGAATGGATGGAATGCAGCATGTGGTAACCAAGCTTCGTCGAAATGTAATGAATCGACTTTGCCATCGAGCATATCTTTAATCATCTCGACGTTATAAATAATCCCGTCATAAGTACTTTGTGTAAGCGTCATAACACGTGGCACCACGTTCTTATCTTTGATGAAAGGATTGGCATCAATTTTCTTCTTGATGTTTTTCCACTCAAACTCCTCTTTAGGAATCGGACCAATAATGCCGAGGTGATTACGCGTTGGCATCAAGAAGATCGGAATCGCGCCCATCATCGTGATCGAATGAATCACGGACTTATGGCAGTTGCGATCTACCAACACCACATCACCAGGGGCAACAGTAGAGTGCCAAACAATCTTATTGGATGTCGATGTACCGTTTGTCACAAAGAATAAATGATCAGCATTAAAGATGCGGGCAGCATTGCGCTCGCTTTGCAACACAGGTCCAGTGTGATCTAACAGCTGACCTAATTCTTCTACTGCATTACAGACGTCGGCACGCAGCATATTCTCACCAAAAAATTGATGGAACATACGCCCTACCGGACTCTTCAAGAAAGCCACACCACCAGAGTGCCCAGGACAATGCCACGAGTAAGAGCCTTCAGAGGCGTAATTAGTTAAGGCGCGGAAGAATGGAGGCGCCAATGAATCGAGGTATACCTTAGCCTCACGGATAATGTGACGCGCTACAAATTCTGGCGTATCTTCATTCATATGAATAAAGCCATGCAACTCACGCAAGATGTCATTTGGCATGTGGCGTGAAGTACGGGTCTCGCCGTACAAAAAGATGGGAATATCTTCGTTGCGTTTACGTACTTCGGTAATAAAAGCACGCAAATTATTCAAAGCAGGTAAATCATGATCTTCAGAGTCAGAAACAAACTCCTCATCATCGATCGACACAATAAAGCTAGAGGCACGGGAGGCCTGTTGGGCAAAGGATGTCAGGTCGCCGTAGCTAGTCAAGCCAATGACTTCCATGCCCTCAGTTTCAATCGCTTCAGCTAAGTCGCGAATCCCCGAACCTGAAATATTTTCAGAACGAAAGTCCTCATCAATGATGATGATTGGAAAACGAAATTTCATGTGTACCCTTTAAAGTCGCCAATGCGGCGATTAAGCAGATTAAGTCTTTGGCAGAGTAACGCCGACTTGGCCTTGATACTTACCGCCACGATCTTTGTACGACGTACCACACACTTCGTCGCTCTCGAAGAACAAAACTTGTGCACATCCTTCGCCGGCATAAATTTTTGCAGGCAACGGGGTCGTATTCGAAAACTCGAGAGTGACATAACCTTCCCATTCAGGCTCGAATGGAGTGACGTTCACAATAATTCCGCAACGTGCATACGTACTCTTACCAACGCAGACCGTTAATACGCTTCGTGGGATCTTGAAGTACTCAACAGTTCTTGCCAAAGCGAAAGAGTTTGGGGGAATGATACAAACCGGGCCCTTGAAATCGACAAACGATTGCTCATCGAAATTCTTGGGATCAACGATAGTGCTGTTGATGTTTGTGAAAATCTTGAATTCATCAGCACAACGAATGTCATAGCCATAGCTTGAAGTGCCATAGCTCACAATTTTATGTCCTGCGGCATCTTGGCGGACCTGCCCAGGTTCAAATGGGCTGATCATGCCTTGCTCGCCCATGCGGCGGATCCAGTGGTCAGATTTAATAGTCATGGCCGAATTGTAAAACCATCACGGGCTATATGCCCACCAATTTACGAGACTGCAGGTGGAGAGGTAAAAATTACCCTCTCAGGGGCATTGAAAATCTCAAAATGCTTCCCTGAACATCGGGATAACAAGGTGAGATTGGTTTTTCGGGCAAGCTCCAGTCCCATTAATGTCATGCCAGAGCGGGTCATTAAGAAAGGAATGCCCATTTGAGCGCCTTTAATGACCATTTCGGAAGTGAGGCGCCCTGTAGTGAAGAAGATGAGATCCTTACCTGGCTTGTCTGCCAGCCACATCAGCCCAGAGATTGAGTCAACGGCATTGTGGCGCCCAACATCCTCAATGAAATGGAGAAGGCGGACATGGTTATTACCGTCCCGCTCAAACACGGCGCAAGCGTGAACTGAGCCAGATTTTTTATAGATAGTGTCATGAACTCGAATGCTGTCAATCAGATCAACGATGGCCTCTTGGGTTAACTGAGGGCCATCTGGCAATCTGATCTCTGCCATCTCCTCAATCAAGCCGCCAAACATGGTGCCCTGACCACAGCCGGTCGTTACAACGCGCTTGCTGGTGAGGGCATCGATGTCGACCGTACTACGATGAGTCTTGACTGCCGCTGAATCGGTTTCCCAATCGACCTGAATACTCGCAATATCATCTGGCGATTCTACGAGGCGTTGATTACGCAAATAGCCCAGAACTAAAGCCTCAGGCGCACTTCCCAAGGTCATCAGAGTGACCACTTCCCGCTTATCTAGGTAAATGGTTAAAGGGCGCTCACCGGGGATATGAGTGGTCTTAATGCGCCCCGCCTCATCCATGACTTCTACCTCGTGCACCATCGGCACGGAAGCGTGAGACATCTGAATGTTGTGGGGCAAAGCCATAAAACGCCTCTTGAATAGGTTCAAATCGGTGTTAACTTTAACCGCAGACTAAAATTGGTGCTGAAACAGGGCTTCAAGCCCCATAATCTTATATTGCCATTTGTTGAAACTTTTTCTATTTAAGCCCGCATGAGTAGCCCCAAACGTCGCCTGCTAGTTACCTCCGCCCTACCCTACGCCAATGGCCAGATTCATATTGGGCATTTGGTGGAGTATGTTCAGACAGATATTTGGGTTCGCTTTCAGAGAATGCGTGGTCACGAAGTGCACTATGTTGGCGCCGATGACACCCACGGCACTCCGATCATGTTGCGCGCCGAAAAAGAGGGCCTTACCCCGAAAGAGCTCATTGCGAATGTTTGGCAAGAGCACAAGCGCGACTTTGATGATTTCTTAATTTCGTTTGACAACTACTACACCACCGATAGCCCTGAGAATGAAAAGCTGTCTCAAAGTATCTATCTCAAGTTACGTGATGCCGGCTTAATTGAAATGCGCTCTATTGAGCAAGCATACGATCCCGTTAAAGAAATGTTCTTGCCAGATCGCTTTATCAAAGGTGAATGTCCTAAGTGTGGCGCCAAAGATCAGTACGGTGACTCTTGCGAAAAGTGTGGGGCAACCTATTCCCCCACTGATTTAAAGAATCCATTCTCCGTAGTGAGTGGCGCAACACCTATTAAAAAAGTTTCCGATCATTACTTCTTTAAATTATCCGATCCTCGCTGCGAAACCTTCTTGCGGGACTGGACCCAGGTAAGAACCCCACTGCAAGCTGAAGCTCGCAACAAAATGAAGGAATGGGTTGGACAGCCTGGAGACAGTAAGTTAGGTGACTGGGATATCTCACGTGATGCCCCCTACTTTGGCTTTGAGATTCCGGATGCTCCAGGCAAATATTTTTATGTGTGGCTTGATGCACCGATTGGCTATTACGCTAGCTTTCTCAATTACTGCCAGGCTAAAGGCATGAACTTTGAGGAGTGGGTCAGACCAGATACGACTACCGAGCAGTATCACTTCATCGGTAAGGATATTCTGTATTTCCACACGCTCTTTTGGCCAGCAACCCTGCACTTTGCAGGTTACCGTACGCCAACTAATGTGTTTGCTCATGGTTTCCTCACGGTCGATGGCGAGAAGATGAGTAAATCACGTGGCACTTTAATTTCTGCGCACAGCGTAATTGAATCTGGATTTAATCCTGAATGGTTCCGCTATTACTTTGCAACCAAACTGAACGACAGCATGGAAGATTTGGATTTAAATCTTCAAGACTTTGTTGCACGTGTGAATAGCGATCTACTCGGCAAATACATCAATATCGCAAGTCGTAGTGCTGGTTTTCTGGTGAAGCGTTTTGGTGGTGTCGTTTCTGATGAGGCAATGAACAACCCGTTACTGACTGAGATTGCATCTGCTAGTGAAAAAATTGCTGGCCTGTATGAAGCGCGTGAATATGCCAAGGCATTGCGCACCATCATGGAGTTGGCTGACAAGGTCAATGCTTTTGTTGACGAAAATAAACCTTGGGAAGTCGCCAAAGATCCTGAGCGCGAGTCTGACTTGCAGCGAGTCTGCAGCATCACCTTAGAGGCATTCCGTTTATTAAGTCTTTATCTCAAGCCAGTACTTCCAGAAGTCACGGCCGGGGTTGAGGACTTCCTCTCTGTGCCAGCCATGACCTGGAATGACGTGAAAACACCTCTCTCCAGCCAAAATCCGATCAAGCCCTATAAACACCTTATGACGCGCGTTGAAGCGCCTCAAATTGAGGCTTTATTGGCAGCAAACCTCTAAAAAAGACCCCAAAAGGGCTGATTTTTAAGAATTAGCCAAAAAGTCGGCAGGTTTGTAGGAAAAATCGTTAATAATGGTGTTCTAGGCAATACATTGCCTCGCAGTATTTTTTGTAAGTTATTGAATTAAATAAGAATTTTAGGAAATATGATGGCTAGGTATACATCCGAATTCACCCAGTTCTTAAATGAGCTCAAATCCGAGAAACCAGATCTCGAAGCTGGCCAGCAAGCTGGTCGCGCCCTCCTTTGGGATAAAGAGCCTTTGACTATTGAAGATCAGCGTCGCGCTCAAGCAGCTAAATTAAAACAACGCGCTTACGTGTATTCGAATGACTAACTCAAGCAATGCCTTGGGAGCAGAGCCAAGCGTTCAAACAGAGTTGCTTGATAGCACACCATCGGTTACTGATGGGATGTCTTCGGCATTCGCCAAACTATATGGCGAGCCGCTTTTTAAGCTTCCAACAGATCTCTATATTCCGCCAGATGCCCTAGAAGTTTTTCTAGAGGCGTTTGAAGGTCCGCTTGATCTTCTGCTTTACCTGATTCGTAAACAGAATTTCAATGTACTTGATATTCCAATGGCACAGGTCACTCAGCAGTACCTGAGCTACATCGATCAAATCCGCCATCACAACTTAGAGCTTGCTGCCGAATATCTTTTAATGGCAGCCATGTTGATCGAGATTAAATCTCGCATGCTCTTGCCAATGAAGAAGGCCGATAGCGATGAAGAGGTGGAAGATCCTCGTGCGGAATTGGTTCGTCGCCTCCTAGAGTACGAGCGCATGAAATTGGCTGCACAAGAGCTTGACCAAATTCCGCAACAAGGACGTGACTTTCAAATCGCACATGGTTATGTTGACACTACTGTTGCAGTGACCTGGCCTGAGGTCAATCAAGATGATCTGCAAATGGCTTGGCGTGACGTACTGCACCGTGCAAAACTAAATCAACACCATACGATTACCCGTGAGGAGTTATCTGTTCGAGATTTCATGACGCGCATTTTGCGTCGCTTACAAAACACACGCTTTGTTGAGTTTGGTGAGTTATTTGAAGAGGCTATTAAATCTGGCAAAGGCATTCCAATAGTCATAGTGAACTTCATTGCGATGCTAGAGCTCTCACGCGAGGCTTTAGTTGAAATTACCCAAGCAGAGCCATACGCTCCAATCTACGTTCGCCTTGCCTATACCCCTGTTGCATGAAAATTATTAGCGATATACAAGAGTTGCGCGACCATTTGCGCGGACAAAATCGCGCTTCTTTTGTGCCAACCATGGGCAATCTCCATGAAGGTCATTTATCACTAATGCGTCTTGCTAGGCAACATGGTGATCCCGTAGTCGCTAGCATCTTTGTGAACCGCCTACAGTTTGGTCCAAATGAAGATTTTGATAGCTACCCGCGCACTATGCAGGCAGATATCGATAAGCTTGAAAAAGAAGGTGTTTATATCTTGTTTGCACCCACTGAGCGAGACCTATATCCGCAGCCTCAGGAATATCGCGTAGATCCGCCACAGCAACTAGGAGATATTCTTGAGGGCGAATTCCGCCCCGGCTTCTTTAAAGGTGTTTGTACTGTTGTACTCAAGCTCCTATCGTGCGTACAACCCAAAGTAGCAGTCTTTGGCAAAAAAGATTACCAGCAACTGATGATCATTCGCCAGATGGCCAAACAATTTGCCCTACCTGTAGACATCATTCCAGGAGAAACGATTCGTGCAGAAGATGGTCTTGCCCTCTCCTCTCGCAATGGTTATCTCTCCAATGAAGAACGTCTAGAAGCCCCTGAGCTTCAAAAAGTCTTGCAGCAAGTGCGTGCTCGCGTGCTGAATTTGAGTGAGCGCAATACGCATTCGCTGGTCGAGATTGAAAAGCTCGCTGTGGATCTTCTGACTGGCCGTGGTTGGCAACCAGACTATATTGCCATACGCCAGCAAAGTGATTTAGCGCCTGCCTCCAATCAAAGTCTGCAATCAGGCGAACCTTTAGTTATTTTGACGGCTGCCAAGCTAGGTAAAACACGTTTGATTGATAACTTAGAGATTTAATCTCCAATCATCCGCTTTGCAACGCGATTTACAGCGCGAAGAACTGACCTGTCGCTAAGTTCAACTCTTTAGCCAATTCGGCACCCGTTACTTTTCCTGACGCGCCTTTTGCTTTGAGGACCTCGATTTGTCCGCCATGACAAGCTACAAAGAACGAGTCCGAAGTAATTTGGGTGATTTCACCAGGCTTGCCTTTAACCGCGCCGAAGGTAGCCACTACATGCTTGTGGCAATCGTAGATCTGGACTTTTTGCTCGCCAAATTTAGTCCAAGCACCTGGTGCCGGATTAGATGCACGAATCAAATTAAAGATCTGATTAATATGAGTAGCCCAATGAATTTGAGCTGCATCAACACCAAACCAACCTTCATAATTTGCCAGCGATTCATCCTGGATAACTTCTTGATGCTGATTGGCCACTACTAGATCTGCAGCTTCGAGCAATGCGTTAATGCCAACTGGGAAAAGATGATCAAAGTACACCTTACCTAGAGTGTCATTAGGCCCAATCACAACCTCTTTTTGCAAGATCACTTCGCCCTCGTCCAATCCGTCAGATGGTCGGAAGATTGTTAAGCCCGTCTTCTCTTCACCTAATGCGATCGCCCAATTGATAGCGCTAGGGCCGCGATATTTCGGCAGTAGTGATGGGTGATATTGAATTGTGCCATGTTTTGGTATCTTACAAAGCTCTTGGGGTACGAACTGCAGCACATAGGCCATGACGCAAATATCAGCCTTGCTATCTATCATCGCTTGCGCTGCTTCAGGCCCCTTGAGAGAAGCAAATTGCAAAGGCGCTAAACCCTTTGCAATAGCGGCTTCTTTTAACACTTCGGGCTTGGTCGACTTAGGATTGTCAGGCGGACAAAACACGGCAACGACTTCATCGCCACGATCCAAAAAAGCCTCTAAGGCTGCCTTACCAAAATCAGCACTACCAATCAGCGCAACCCGCATCTTAGATTACCTTATCGTGGCGTAGAGCAATTAGCTCGTCGGTTGAATAACCTAACTCACTCAGAATTTCATCGGTGTGTTCACCTAATAATGGTGAACGCGTCACATCAGTGGGACTGTCAGACATCTTGATTGGATTACCTACTGTAAGGTACTTGCCACGAATTGGATGATCTACTTCAACTACAGTTCCAGTCGCACGCAATGCGGGCTCTTCTGCGATTTCTTTCATTGACAAAATTGGGCCGCATGGAATGTCGTATTTATTCAGAATATCCATGACTTCAAACTTGGTCTTAGTCATCGTCCATTTTTCAATTTCACCAAAGATTTCCATCAAATGTGGGAGGCGAGCCATTGGTGATGCAAAACGCACATCCGTAATCCAATCTTCGCGACCAATCACTTTACAGACTGCCTCCCAAACTGGCGCTTGCACGATAACGTACATATAGGAGTTTGGATCTGTTTCCCAACCTTTACATTTCACAATCCAGCCTGGTTGACCACCACCGGAGGCGTTACCAGCACGAGGTACAGAGTCACCAAACTCTCCGTTAGGGAATTGTGGGTACTCTTGCATCAAGCCGTTACGCTCTAAGCGCTGTTGATCACGTAGCTTCACGCGGCATAAATTTAATACAGCATCTTGCATCGCTGCCAATACTTTTTGACCACGACCAGAGTGTGTGCGCTGATACAGAGCTGTCACGATACCTAGAGCTAAATGTAATCCAGTACCGCTATCACCAATTTGCGCACCAGTAACCATCGGAGGGCCATCATCAAAGCCTGTGGTCGATGCTGATCCACCAGCACACTGCGCCACGTTCTCATAAACCTTACAGTCCTCGTAAGGACCGGGACCAAAACCTTTTACTGAAGCCATGATCATCATAGGATTGAGTTCTTGAATACGCTCCCAAGAAAAACCCATGCGATCTAATGCGCCAGGAGCAAAATTTTCAACTAGAACATCACACTCTTTAATCAGACGCTCTAGAATTTCTTTACCTTTTGGAGTTTTCGTATTAACAGTGATTGAACGCTTGTTATGGTTCAGCATTGTGAAATACAAACTATCCGCATCCGGGATATCGCGCAATTGGCCACGGGTAGCATCACCCTCACCAGATTTTTCTACTTTGATTACATCGGCACCAAACCAAGCAAGCAGCTGGGTACAAGTTGGGCCAGATTGAACATGCGTGAAGTCAAGAATTTTGACCCCTTCTAATGCTTTTGCCATGATTAAAGTCCTAATAAGAATGAAATTTTGAATTAGGGCAATTTTACCAGCGCCAGATGTTGGCGGAATGCTGGATGCCTATTTATTGGGCATCTTAGTGATTAATGCCCAAGAATAGCTATTTGGCTGCAGAATTAGGGCTTTTTTCAAGATCGAGCAACGCTCTTTTGATGCCGGCAACATATAAAAAAGGCGCCCACAAGGAGCGCCTTTGAAGCTAAAACAAATACTACTAATTGTTATTAGACTGCTTTTGCTGCATGCAGCTTAGCGATGTCATCAGCGCTATAGCCGAGGTCAGCCAATACTTCATTAGTGTGCTCACCCAATACTGGTGATGGACCTACTTCGATTTCCAAATCAGAGAACTTGATTGGACTACCGATAGTCAAGTACTTACCGCGTACCTTGTGATCGACTTCAACGATAGAACCACTCTTACGCAAGTCAGGTGATGCAGCCAATTCCTTCATTGACAGAACTGGTGCGCAAGGGATATCGAACTTACGGAGGATATCCACAGCTTCGTACTTTGTCTTATCCTTGAGCCACTCTTCGATTGTTGCGAAGATATCAAAAATCTTATCTTGACGTGCTTCTGCAGTCATATACGCTGGATCAGTTGCCCACTCTGGCTTGCCCAAAGCTTTAGTAATTGGCTCCCAAGCATGACCTTGAATTGTGAAATAGATATAAGCATTTGGATCTGTTTCCCAACCCTTACACTTCAATACCCAGCCTGGCTGACCGCCACCACCAGCGTTACCGCCACGTGGTACTACGTCAGAGAATGTACCGTGTGGGTACTGTGGGTACTCTTCGAGGTAACCAACTTTATCCAAACGCTGTTGGTCACGCAATTTAACGCGGCACAAGTTCAATACAGCATCTTGCATTGAGCAAGATACTTTCTGACCTTTGCCAGTTTTTTGACGCTGCATCAATGCAGTCAAAATACCAATGGCCAAGTGCATACCAGTGTTGCTATCGCCCAAAGCAGCAGCAGAAACTGTTGGAGGACCATCCCAGAAACCAGTTGTGGAAGCGGCACCGCCAGCACACTGAGCAACGTTTTCATAAACCTTTAAGTCTTCATATGAGTGACCATCGCTAAAGCCTTTGACAGAAGCCATGATCATCTTTGGATTTAATTCCTGAATGCGCGCCCAGCTAAAACCCATGCGATCTAAAGCGCCTGGACCGAAGTTCTCAACCATGACGTCAGAAGTCTTAATCATCTTCTCTAAAACTTCTTTACCTTCTTGAGTCTTGGTATCCAAAGTCAAAGAACGCTTATTACCATTCAACATCGTGAAATACAAAGCATCTGCACCTGGAATATCGCGCAACTGGCTACGAGTTACGTCGCCAGAGCCTGGACGCTCAACTTTAATAACGTCAGCACCGTACCAAGCCAACAGCTGAGTACATGCAGGACCAGCTTGCACGTGTGTGAAATCGATGATGCGAATACCGTCTAATGGTTTAGTCATGTTTGATTCTCCTTAAAGTATTGCTTATTTATTGCTAAATTCAGTTCAAAAAATATTACTTCTTACCAGCAGCAGTTGATGGATTTAAGTTAGTTAAACGTCCACTTTCTGTACCAGCAGTTTCATCAATCACAGCGTTGATCAAAGCAGGCTTGCCTTCAGCAATCGCTTTAGTCAATGCAGCCTCTAACTCCGCTGGGGTAGTCACGTAGTAACCAACGCCACCAAATGCCTCAATCATTTTGTCGTAACGGGCATTTTTCACGAATACTGTTGGTGCTACATCTGCACCGCCAGTAGGATTCACGTCAGTTCCGCGGTAAACACCGTTGTTGTTAAACACAACTGTTGTGATTGGTAGGTTATAGCGGCAAATAGTTTCTAACTCCATACCGCTAAAACCAAATGCGCTATCGCCCTCAACCGCAACTGTAGGCAAGCCGCTCGTTACAGCAGCACCAATGGCGTAACCCATACCAATACCCATAATGCCCCAAGTACCGGAGTCAAAACGTTTACGTGGCTTGTACATATCAACAATGGCACGGCAATAGTCGAGTGTATTTGCGCCTTCGTTAACCAAGTTCACATCTGGGTTCTTTTTGATCACATCACGAATAGCACGCAAAGCGCCATGGAAGTTCATCGGTGAAGCTTCTTTAGCAAGAGTCTCAGCCATCTTTGCCAAGTTCTTGTCTTTCTTCTCATTGATCGCGCCGATCCACTCAGCAGAAGGCTTTGGAACTGAAGCAATACCTTTTAAGAGTTCGCCAACAACAGAACCGATATCACCAATCAACGGGGCATCGATTTGTACGTTGCTGTCCACTTCATTTGATTGAATATCAATCTGAATAAATTTCTTAGGATCTTTGCCCCATGTCTTGCCCTTACCGTGCGCAAGCAACCAGTTCAAGCGCGCACCAACCAACATCACCGCATCAGCCTCAGCCAATACAAATGAACGTGCAGCAGAAGCAGATTGTGGATGATTATCTGGCAACAGACCTTTAGCCATCGACATTGGCAAGTATGGGATACCAGACTTTTCAATCAATTCACGAATGTCAGCATCAGCTTGAGCATAAGCAGCGCCCTTACCCAACAAAATCAGTGGGCGCTTAGCACTCTTCAATACATTCAGTGCACGCTCCACTGCATCTGCCGCAGGGATTTGACGTGGAATTGGATCGATTACTTTAAAGATCGATTTCTTAGCTTCTTCAACAGGCATTGTTTGAGCTAACAGCTGTGCCGGCAAGTCTAGGTACACACCACCTGGACGACCAGAAACGGCTGCACGAATTGCGCGCGCAAAACCGATGCCGATATCTTCAATATGATTAATGCGGTATGCCGCTTTGCAATATGGCTTAGCTGCATTGAGCTGATCCATCTCTTCGTAGTCACCTTGTTGCAAGTCAACGATCTCACGCTCACTTGAACCAGAAATCAAAATCATTGGGAAGCAGTTCACAGTGGCATTTGCCAATGCTGTTAATCCGTTCAAGAAACCTGGTGCAGAAACAGTCATGCAGATACCAGGCTTTTGAGTCATATAACCTGCAATCGCTGCAGCGTTACCAGCATGCTGCTCATGACGAAAACCAATGAAGCGCAAACCTTCAGCTTGAGCCAAGCGGCATAGGTCGGTAATTGGAATACCAACGAGACCAAAAATGGTGTCTAAGTCATTTGCTTTTAAAGCATCGATGACGAGATGAAAACCATCAGTGACTTGGGTATTTTGATTATCTGTTGTCATAGAAATTTATAGTTAATTACACCGCCCGAACGTAAAGTATGCTCGGTGCAATTTAGCTTTCGCTAACTGTCTCCAATTAAGTTATTAGTAGTGCCACGGGTAACAAAATCTCTCCCGTTAAGGCTGATATGAATGTTAGGCTCTGGGGCCAGGTTCATCATTGACTTCGGTCAATTTCCCCTGAAATCTAGAAACATCTAGCCCTGCTATCTAGACAAAGAGCTCTTTATGCTTTGTTTTAAGGCGACTCAGTGTCTCTGGGGAGAGATTGAGGTAGGCAGCCAACTCTTTTTTAGGGAGTAACTCAAATAAGTCTTCGTATTTACGCAAAAACCGCTCTACCCGACCTGGCGCATCCAGCATGTGCAGGGTGATTGTGTGCGCCATGATCTCACTCATTAAGCGCATCACTTCAAACTCAAAACTCTCTTTGAGGGGCTTGTGGGCATCCAGAAATTCAGCCCACTTTTTAAGGGGCATACGGGCAACCCGAGCCTTGGTTACCGAAGCAATGCTATATGGGGCCGCCGTCTTAAGGCGCCAAGCTGCATAACTTGTTTCAATATCTTTTTCGATGGCGAAACGCAAAATCATTTCTTTTGCATCCGCACTAGAGACAATGCGCTTCAAAATCCCATCTAAAACAAAATATTGCTCCATCTGATGGTCGCCTTGATGAAGCAGGATTTCTGATTTTTTGAGGTCTGAGATCACCAAGTTACGCTCTAAATCAGCCATTGCTTCAGGATCTAGGCTTTTTAACACCGAGTTTTGGCTCAACTGCAAACGAATCAGGTTTTTTTCGGGATGTTTGTCTAATGCTGTCATGAATCCTTGTTCCTAGAGCGTGCATTGTAGGCTTTTTTTGTTATTCACATTAGTGAAACCCCTATTAATAGGATAGAATTAAATCGTCGTGGTGCTTTGTTGCAATGCAATAGAGTTAAACGGGAAACACTAAACGTGTGCTGCCCCCGCAACGGTAAGTAAATGCATCCTAACCTCAAGGTTAAGGTGTCAGGAGTCTGAATAAGCCACTGTGCGCGTCAATTGCATGGGAAGGCCAGATTCTGATGTTTACTAGCCCGGATACCGGCCAAGACAGGTGGAATTTTGCGGACGGGGACCTTCGCGCGCCAATGAAGCATCCCCTGCCAAGCTGGCATGATGCCCAATTGACGCCTGAGCTCTCACAATGTGAAATTCTGTTCGACCCAGCTTACGGGGAAGTTAGCTAGGTGACTCGAAGGCAGAAGGTTCATCATGAAACAGCAGTTCAGCAATAAGGCGATAGTCGCCCTACTTTGTGGCGCAGTAATCACACTCAGCACGGCAGCAATTGCCCAAACTAACCCATCAGTTTCGGTAACAAACTCGCCAAATCCAATGAATCCAATCATTGTGACTGCGACCAGAACCCCAACAAAAGCAAGTGATGTTCTAGCCGATAACGTCTATATAGGGTCAGAAGAAATTGCGCAGGCAGGACAAACAAGCTTGGTGGAGCTATTACAACGGCAACGTGGTGTAGAGATCTCCAGCTATGGAGGAGGCGGAGCTCCCTCAAGCGTTTTTTTAAGAGGTACCAATAATTCTCAAAGCCTGGTTTTAATAGACGGCATTCGAGTTGAATCTGCACTATTTGGTGGTGCCACGTGGTCCACAATCCCACTAGCCCTTATTGATCATATTGAAATTATTTATGGGCCACAGAGTAGTCTATATGGGGCCGATGCTATGGGCGGTGTTGTACAGATTTTTACTAAAAAGGGTGATGGCCCACTTCAATTTAATGCATCCACTGGATATGGCACGTATGGAACAAGCATTAGTGATGTAAGTCTTTATGGATCAACACAGGGGGATCAAAAAATTCGCTACTCACTTGGGGTAAGCCAAGAAACTTCTCAAGGTTTTAATGCAATAGCAAGCAATAATTTTTACAAACAAAATGCATTTCCTTATCCAAGTCCCCAAAATACAGGGTATACGAAGAGCAGTGGCACCGGCCAACTCAGCCAAGAGTGGGAAAAAGGGCAAGAATTTGGTATTCAATTTTTAGCAAGTCGCCTAAAAAATCAGGCTCAGATTTCAGACTATATCGATGATTGGCATGTAAATATTCCTTACGTTTCAACTGATGTGACAAATTTAAATACATTTTCAGCGTATTCAAAAAACCAAATTACCGACATCTGGAAAAGCATGGTGCAAATTGCACAATCAGAAGATTTGGGCCAAGGGAACTATTACTACTCGAATCCCACCACAAAAACAAAGCAAACTATTTATACATGGCAGAACGACATTAAATTGGGCACAGATTTGTTGCAGCTATTAGCCGAGCGAAGGGATCAGGCTGTAAATGCTCAATTTATAGCTCTTGATTCAAGCTATTACGGAGTGTTTCCATCAACCCTTAGTAAATCTCGTACCACTAATTCTATTGCTGCATCCTACCAATTTAAGGCTGAAAAACAGCTGGCTAATTTTGCACTTAGAAACGATAGCATCTCTGGATATACCCCCCAAACAACAGGGAATATTGCATATGGTTACTTTTTTACAAAACAATGGCGTACTAATATTAATTATGCAACTGGTTTTAAGCCGCCATCTTTTTATGAGCTCTATTACCCGAATTATGGCAATTTAAACCTGGTACCTGAAAAAAGTAAAAATACTGAAATTGGCCTACATTACGAGAGTGCAATATCCGACACTCACCTAGTTGCATACAACAACACTATCAGCAATCTTATTCAAACCACATACTCAGATATGGGCAGCTGCGTGAATGCAATTGGCAATGGATGCGCTAGTAATTATGGGGTTGTGAAAATTAGCGGTATATCGATCGGAAATAATTCCCGCCTCGGAAATTACACAATCAAAACTTCCTTAGATCAACAAAATCCAATAATACAAAGTGACACCGCTAATAGTTCAGGAGTTATTACAAATCCAGCGGGGACAGTCCTGCCTAAACGGGCACGACTTTTTGGAAACGCCGCAATAGAATTTCGTCAAGGAAAAATTACTGCGGGTGGTGGTGGCACATTCTCCGGCCAAAGATATGATCCCGCTAGAGTTGGAAATTACGTAAGCTATGTCCCGGCAACTACCTCTGGGACTATGGGTGGATATGCAATATTTAATCTCTATGCTAATTATGAGTTAGATAAAGACTGGAATCTATTTGCGCGCTGGAACAATATTTTTAATAAAGATTATCAGCTTAGCTATGGATACAACACTCCAGGATCTAATATATTTGCCGGCATCCGTTATGCACTGAAATAATCGTATGAAGTACATAATTCAGCACTCGTCTTGTTCTCGCTACTTAGCGAGTGCGATTGCTTTATGTTTAATTAACATCCCTTCCATGGTTTTTGCTGAAAGTATTTGGGTTGCCGATGACAGTGGTATTGCAGTGTCATTTAACAAGTCACCTGAGCGTGTTATTAGTCTTTTACCGTCTTTAACAGAGTCTGTTTGCGCGTTAGGCAAGTGTTCCACCTTAATTGGAATTGATCGCTTTTCCAATTGGCCTAAATCGATTGAAAACTTACCCAAATTGGGAGGTATGAGTGATATTAATATTGAACGCATTGTTCAACTCAAACCTGATGTTGTATTACTAGAGAAAGCTTCACCTGTAATTGCGCGGCTAAATGGATTAGGTATTAAAACTTTTGCGTTTGATATTAAATCCATGAGCGATGAACAACGCGCTCTTCAAAAGCTAGATAGTATTCTAGGAACTTCTGAGGGTGCCCGGGTTTGGAATCAGATTCAGCAACAAATCACTCGCGCCAATAAACAACTCCTATCAAGAGATAAAAAAATTAGCGTTTACTTCGAAGTAAATTCAGCACCCTTTGCAGCTGGAAGAAGCTCATTCATCGGAGACATTCTGACTCACTTAGGCCTGGTAAATATTATTCCTGAGTCTTTGGGGCCTTTTCCTAAAATCAATCCGGAGTTTGTTGTTCAATCAAATCCTGAAATCATTCTGCTAAGCACGTCCACTCTCGTAGATATCCAGAATCGTCCGGGATGGAAATCGATACCTGCAGTAGCAAAAAATCGCGTCTGTATTTTTACAGCCGATCAAAATGATGTCTTAGTTCGCCCCGGACCACGCATGGGAGAGGCGGCACTAATCATCTCCGCCTGCATACAAGAGAAGATGTCATCATCTCCATAATGCAAAAAAATCATTTTCTTGGAAAGCTATCTGGTCTGCTTATTTTCAGCGCAGTATTAGTATTGCTAGGTACGCTGCTTGGCAGTACTGGTGCCAGCTGGAATTTCATTGGATCCGACCAAGCCCTTGTTTTTGATATTCGATTGCCGCGATCATTGGGCGCTTACCTTGCAGGCGCCTTACTTGGGCTTGCTGGCGGTATTGCTCAAAGCCTGTTTCGCAATCCTCTAGCTGACCCCTACTTGCTAGGAAGTGCATCGGGCGCACTCCTTGGAGTTGGTAGCATCCTTTGCTTTGGCTATCTTGGAAACACTTGGATAGAACTGATTGGTCTTAATGGTGGTGCATTTCTTGGGGCGTTAATTGGTGTACTGGCCTCATTACTTTTGGCGGGTGGCTACCGTAGTTCCTTGCGCCTCTTATTATCTGGAGTGGTAATCAGTGTAATTTTGGGAGCAGCTAACTCTTTATTCACATTCATTCGACCTGATCTCTTTCAAAGCATTCAGTCATTCATGTTGGGTAATACCACTCTACTCAATTGGTCTGGCGTAGAGATGATGGCGATCGCATTAGCACTTTGCTTGCTTGTCACACTAATCATTAGCCCTGTACTCGATGCGCTATCACTCGGTGAAAATACAGCCCGCACTTTAGGCTTACCTTTAGATCAACTACGCCTTGTATTGATTGGCATCCTTGCTCTTGCGACAGGTTGCGCTGTTGCTCAAACTGGCTTGGTCGCTTTTGTTGGATTGGCGGCTCCGCACTTAGTAAGAAAGTTGGCTGGCGGAAGACAACGAGTGCAAATATTATTTTCCTGCCTTGGTGGCGGAATCTTGTTACTGAGTTCAGATCTGGTTGCGCGCACCCTCTTTGCTCCAATTGAAATTCCGGTTGGCGTGGTCACGGCAGTCTTAGGTGGCCTCTATCTACTGGCACTGCTAAGGCGAACCTCCCTTGAGGCGCATACATGAAAACCTACCAACTCAATATATATCGAGGTCCATGCGCGATTCTTTCAGATTTAAATTTAGATATTCCACAAGGAAAATGGACTAGTGTTATTGGTCCTAATGGTGTAGGTAAATCATCTCTCCTGCAAGCAATAGCTGGTTTACTCAAGTGGGATGGCTCAATCACCATTGACGGTGTAGATCTATCTACATTTGCCCATAAAGATCTTGCAAAGAAAATTGCCTGGCTTGATCAAGGCTCGAATACAAGAGATGAGCTTGGTGACTCTCTCAGCGTTTACGAGACTGTCATGTTGGGGCGCATGCCTCATCAAGGATGGCTGCATCTACCCTCTCCAACTGATCATCTGCTTATCGAGGAAGCCTTGAGGCAGAGTGACGCTTGGCATTTACGACATCGCCCTCTAAGCCAACTATCTGGGGGTGAACGTCAGCGGGCTTTATTGGCACGCCTACTTGCGGTGGGTTCCGACATTCTCTTAATGGATGAGCCGCTCGCCAACTTAGACCCCCCTCATCAAGCTGATTTTTTACAATGGCAAGGCAATTTACTGGGTCAAGGCAAAACCTTGGTGACCGTTTTACATGAGATTCATTTCGCACTCCGAGCGGACCATGTGATCATGCTCGATAAAGGCAAACTGCATTTTCAAGGGTCCAGTCAAGATCCCGCCACCCATCAAGCCCTGATTGCGCTATTTGACGGCCGCATTCGATTAGAAAAGCTTGGTAGTGATTGGGTGGCTCTGCCCAACTAAGCCCAAAATCGGGGGTTCCACAAAGCATTTCCCTAAGGCTACAATGCCTATATGACCGAGTACACCCCTCACGTCCCAAGCGACTCTACTGAATCTGATTCAATAGCCGCATCTTTGCAGAGGCTAGCTGGAAAAATTCAGCTGATTTCTGATGCCGTAAAAGCACTGCATCAGGATCGCGTCCAACTTGAGAATAAGATTGAGGATGCACAAAAACGGGTTCAGCATATTTTGAGTCGTCTACCAGAGCAGAGTGATGGACGTCAATTGAACTTACTCAGTGAGCCCGCGACACCAACCAATCCAGAGGATGACAATGAGCCAACAACGCATTGAAGTAACCCTCGCAGGTCAAAAAATTACTCTTGCCACGAGTACTGAGCATGAGCCACTACTTCGTGCAGCCTGCACATTAGTTGATGAGCAAATCCAACTGGCAATTAATGGTGGCAACCGTAGTATTGAACGTGCAAGCATGATGGCTGCACTAAAAATTGCAGGCGATCTCATTAAATTACAAACTTCAGCTCAACTTGCTTCCGTACAGAGCGGCTCATCCAGCTCTCATTCAGAAGAAATTACTCGACTCCAGAATGAAATTTATGCCCTGGAAGATCAAGTAGATGCCCTGATGCAAACCCTTTCCCTGCCTGGTTCGCCAAGGCCAATAGTTCCTTGAACCGATGCGCAAGCATCAGGAACGATCTTTACACTGTGGGCGTGAGCGTTTCGAATTTTCACAGTGGCAGCCTCGCGCTGTTCACTCCCTGAATTTCTTAATGCACCCGAAGCAGAGTAGCCGTTCCACCTTGAACCTTAGGGTTCAGGATGACGGCCTAGCGGCTAAGGCGGGGAATTCATGTCAATAGCCGATATCGCCATGCTGATGTTGTGTGGGAGCATCTCGGGCTTCCTTGCAGGCCTCCTAGGTATTGGAGGTGGCATGATTTTGGTGCCATTCATGATTGTGGTGTTCAATCATTTAGGATTTGGCCAAAACGTCATCGTACATATGGCTATCGCAACTGGCATGGCAACCATACTCTTTACCACCACTTCAGCCATCTGGGCGCATCACAAACATCACGCTATCGATTGGAAGCTAGTGGCAGCACTTAGTCCCGGCCTAGTGATTGGCAGCCTAGTTGGTGGTAGTGAGATTTTTGAGGCAATCAATACTTCTTGGCTATCCCTATTCTTCGCCATGTTTATTGTCTACACCTCGATCCAAATGATCATCAATAAAAAGCCTGCAGCTGGGCGAGAATTACCCGGTACCTTTGGTCTTTTCTCATTTGGAGCACTAACGGGTGTAATTGCAAGCTTAGTAGGTGCAGGCGGAGCATTTATTACTGTGCCATTTATGCTTTGGTGCAATGTCAAACCACATACCGCGATGGCCAGCTCTTCAGGCTTAGGATTTCCGATTGCAGCTGCAGCAACGATCGGCTACATGTATGGCAGTTGGGGTAATCCCAATCTTCCCGAAGGATCACTTGGATTTGTTTATGTTCCAGCAGTACTCTGCATTGTGGCGGTCAGTATATTTACTGCCCCACTGGGCGCAAAGATGGCCAGGAAACTCAATGTAGCTCAACTCAAACGCATCTTCGGGGTGATGCTCTTTATGCTTGCAGCCTTCATGTTTAATGAAAGCCGCAAGGCATTTGGTTTTTAAGAAACTCTTTTACCGCTCTTAGCTAGTGTATTGCTGACGCAGAATATTCTTTTGAACCTTACCCATTGCGTTGCGAGGTAAGTCAGAAACAATCTCTAAACGCTTTGGAATCTTAAAATTCGCAATTTGCGTTTTTAGTGTTGCGATCATGGCCTGCGCGTCCAGCTTGGCGCCTGCTTTTGGCACTACTACCGCCATTACTGCCTCACCAAAATCAGGATGCGGAATACCAATCACAGCACTCTCATCTACACCATCCATATCATCGATAAAACTTTCGATCTCTTTGGGGTAAACGTTGTAGCCACCAGAAATAATTAAATCCTTACTGCGACCAACGATACAGAGGTAATCCTGAGGTGCTTTACCACCATTAGCATCACCACCCCAGCGACCCACGTCACCCGTTTTAAACCAGCCGTCTTTAGTAAATTCTTCGGCTGTTTTTTCTGGCATACGCCAGTAGCCCTTAAATATATTTGGGCCCTTCACTTGAATACTGCCAATTTCATCAAGACCGCAAGGCTGATTGCTTTCATTCACCACGCGCACTTTGACGCCGGGTAGAGGCAAGCCAACCGACCCACCTACGCGATTGCCTTTATAGGGATTGGAAACGAGCATCACGGTTTCACTCATCCCATAGCGCTCAAGAATTGGCTGGCCAATGACTTCTTTGAAAGAATTAAATGTTTCCGTCAACAATGGCGCAGAGCCCGACACAAACAGACGCATATTGCGTGCAACGCTCTTATTAAAGTTTTTATCAGCAAGTAGGCGTACGTAGAAAGTAGGCACACCCATCATCACAGTCGAATTTGGCATGTGATGAATTAGTTGCGTAGTGTCTAAGCGTGGCAACCAAATCATTTTGCTGCCGTTAATTAATGCCCCATGCGCAGCCACAAATAATCCGTGAACATGGAAGATTGGGAGTGCATGCAATAAGACGTCACCTTTTTTCCAACCCCAAAACTTCTGTAATACTTGGGCATTACTTCCCAAGTTCTTATGGGTCAGCATTGCGCCCTTGCTGCGACCGGTTGTGCCAGAGGTATACAAGATAGCTGCTAAATCATCATCCTTTACAGCAACAGTTTTGAACTTATCACCTTGACCAGCAGCACGCTCTAATAAGGTGCCTTTGCGATCCTCATCTAGGGTGAAAACATGCCTAGTGCCGGCTTTAAAAGCAACCTTAGATACCCATGAGAAGTTTTTGCTGCTACATACAACTACTGCAGGCTCAGCATTCTCTAGAAAGTATTGAATCTCTGCTGCTTGATAGGCGGTATTTAGAGGCAGGTAAACATATCCTGCTTTTACAGTAGCCAGATACAGAAAAAGTGCCTCAGGTGACTTTTCAACCTGAACAGCAATACGAGATCCTGCTGGTAATTTGAGGCTCTTAAGGAGGTTTGCCATCTTAGAAGTAGCGCGCTCCAGATCACTCCAGGAGTAGTACAAACCATCATGCGTTTCCAATGCACAAGCCTGCTTATCTTTTGGAAAACCTGTTTCCAATAAAGAATATAAATTCATTCGAGCCTCAAAAAACCAAACAATTAAACCGCTTACTAATTAATCTAATGTAGCGCCAGATTTCTTAACTACTGAAGACCAACGTACTACGTCAGCACGAACCTGCTTACCGAACGCCTCACCATACAAATTAGGGGTGTCAGAACCGTTCTTTTCCCAGATCGATTTGAGCTTAGGCGTATTTAAGGCCTTTTGTACTTCAACAATCATTTTGTCTACGATCGGTTTAGGAGTACCAGCTGGGGCAAAAATAGAGTACCAGGTAGATACTTCGTAGTCAGGTAAGCCAGCTTCTTTGAAAGTAGGTACATTCGGAATCGCAGGGGAACGCTTATTTGAAGCCAAAGCAATTGCCACTAACTTTCCAGCATTAATCTGAGGGGCAGAAGTAGCAAGACCATCAAACTCCAAGTCAATCTGACCAGCCAATAAATCATTCATTGCTGGGCCAGCACCACGATAAGGAATGTGGGTAATAAAGGTTCCAGTCTGAATCTTAAATAATTCACCTGCTAGGTGATGGACTGTGCCACTACCCGCGCTGGCAAAATTATATTTACCTGGATTCTTCTTCATGAGTTCAATGAACTCTTTAGCATTGCGTGCGCTCACGCGCTGTGGATTCACCACTAAGACCTGAGGTACGTTAGCAATCATCGCAACTGGAATAAAACTCTTCTCAATGTCGTAATCTAAATTCTTATACATCGAAGGTGCAATGGTGTGGTGGGTAGCACCGATGAACCAAGTGTAACCATCTGGAGCAGCTTTAGCAGCAACTGAGGCGCCAACAGTACCACCCGCACCACCGCGGTTATCAATAATGAATTGCTTACCTAATTGCTCTGTTAACTGCGCAGCCAAAGGTCTTGCAAAAGCATCTGTTCCACCACCGGCTGGGAACGGATTTAAGAATGTGACCTGCTTAACTGGCCACTCTTGCGCAAATACAGCGAGAGGGGCAGCGCAGACTAAAAAAGCTGCTTTCTTAAGCATGCTCAAAGAAAATACTGACTTGTTTTTTTGATTAAACATTTCGTCTCCTTTTGTATCAATCTCATGATTGACTTCATATTTATATTTCAGCGCCCATTTTAAGGGTACTTAAGGCTTGCTGCAAAAGTCCGCACAAGGGAAAACACTAGGGAGCCATGAGGCGAGCTACAGCCCTGGAATATACGATTTCACCATTGGCAAAGCGCTCATGGTTATCCTCCACGCTTCCCAGGTCATAAAGGTAATTAACCATCAAGCCGGCAGATTGACGCAAGCCTTTGCGTGATAGATCGCCTGCCCAGTTCACCAGGTGCAATTTGGCACCATTACCCAAATGAAACTTCGCCACAGGGTTGCCATCGCGCCCCGTAGAGGCCAAGCCTAAATACATGCTCGCCAAGCTCAATAAAGCCGCTTTTTCTTTCTCGGAGGCTAAATCAGGATGCCATCCACCCGCCAATCTCTCGCTCCAGGATTGGCTGTCGAGACCTAAGACCGCCAAAGAAGAATCCCTTACCAACTTCAGATTCGGTTTCAGTCTCCCGGCTGGAACACCATCACCTAAATTTGCACCAGCAGCTACCCAATCCATAAATCCTGGAATAGGCGATAAAGTCACAAAAGTTTTGATTCCAGGGAACTCTGCATGTAACTGCTCTGCGACCCGCTTAATTAAAAAGTTACCCATCGATACGCCACGAAGTCCGGATTCGCAATTACTAATCGAATAAAAAACAGCGACTTTATATTGAGATGCCTGATCTACTGTTTCTGCTTTTTTATCAACCAATGGCGTAATCACCGTTGGAATCTCAGGCAGGAGCGCTACCTCTACAAAGATTAAAGGCTCACTTGGAAGCTGTGGATGAAAGAAGGCAAAACAACGACGGTCAGGCTGCAGGCGGCGACGCAGGTCATCCCAACCATCAATCGCATGAACGGCCTCATGTTGAATCAGCTTCTCAAGCACCTCTGCAGGGGACTTCCAGTCCACCTGATGCATTTTCAGAAACCCTGGATTAAACCAAGAAGAAAGTAAGTGGCGCATATCGAAATCCACTGCAGCCAACTCAGGTTTTTTATCTAACAACTGCAGTAAATCACGGCGCATTTGTACTACAGCCGCAGTACCATGGCTAGCGCGATTTAAACGGCGGAAGAATTCTTGACGAGGAGATTCAGAAACTTTTTGCAACTGAATGTAATTGCGTGCACTAGAGTCAGCTACAAAATTTTGCGCCGCTTTCAGTACTGCATCAGCTTGGGGGTTGAGTTTCTCAAACAGAAAGGTAAAGAATGAGACGTATTGATCTTTTGATAACTTACGGTAGTTATTAACAACATCGTCCGCCATGCTGAGCGCATTTGATTCACCGCGCTCCGATATCAGTCGCTTGATAGCGTTATTTGCCTTAGACAAATTTCGAGCTTTAGTTAGCTTTTCCAGCATGAATTACTTTCGATTGGGGTAGAAATAGTCTGAAATTAGGCAAATTCAGTGAAAACTAAACGCTTTTCCAGAGAATTTAGTTAATTTTGTGAAATTAACTACAAAAGACCCAGAAAATAGAATTTTTAACTACTGATAAGTGCCTTTTTTCGTATTTACTCTCACTATAAGGTAAATTCCGAAAATGATCATGGGCATAGAAAGCCACTGACCCATAGAAAGACCCAGACCCAAGAGCCCCAAGAAGGCATCAGGCTCTCGCGCAAATTCTGCCAAGAATCGGCAAACGCCATAACCTAACAAAAATAAGCCTGAAATCTGCCCTACCTTGCGAGGCTTACTGGAATAAATCCAAAGGATGATTCCCAAGCAAATTCCCTCACCAAAAAACTGGTAAATCTGGGAGGGATGACGGGGAATGGAGTCAACCAATGGGAAAACCATAGCCCAAGGTAAGTCTGTCGGTCTTCCCCACAGCTCGCCATTAATGAAATTACCCAAGCGACCAAATGCCAAGCCAAATGGAACTAATGGTGCAACTAAATCGCTAACCACAAAAAATGAAACCTTACGACGATAGGCAAACCAGAGCAAGGCAAGCAAAACACCCAGGAGTCCACCATGAAAAGACATGCCGCCTTCCCAAATCTTGAAAATACTCAGGGGATTTGCAAAGTAATAACCTGGCATATAAAACAGGGTGTAACCCAAACGTCCGCCAAGCACTACGCCTAAGACACCAACAAATAAGAGATCCTCAAGGTCTTTATATGACCAACCCAAAGACTGGTATCGCGGAGCGCGTATGCGCAAACGACCCAGCAATAAAAATTGAGCAAACGCCAAGAGATACATCAAACCATACCAGTGGATGGCAAACGAGCCAATGCGAATTACAGCAGGATCAAATTCGGGGTGAATCAACATGTTGAGAGACAAGCAACAATCATGATTTAGATTGATCGAAGTTATGCAATTCATGACCTAGGTCACGATAGGCTTTGTAACGCTCACGACCGGCAAGGCGCTCTGCTTCATCAATAGTCACAACCTCAACGATGCGAGGGAAGCGGGCAAGTAAGCCTGGGACGTCAGAAGGCATACGCATTCCCAAATGAATCAACACATCCGCATGAGGAAGATGAGACAAAGCAGGTGATAAAAAATGATCTGTCAGCAAAATAGGCGTATCGATTGCTGTCTCGTCTTCAATAAAACAATGTGGCAAGAAATCCGTTGCACTAAATGTCCAAAGTAATTCATCCAACTTTTTGAGATCCGCTTTCTCGCCCACCATCACGATATTACGTACAGGCTCACCAACGGGCGTAGCACTCCAGATCTTGCGTGTTAAGCGACAAGCGTATTCCAGCTTATCGCTGACGTTGCTATGAAAATCAATCCGAGCCATGAATTACTTTTGCTCTAGCAAGTAATTCACGAGCAAAGGCACTGGGCGCCCAGTTGAACCTTTGGCGGCGCCACTCTTCCAAGCAGTGCCGGCGATATCTAAGTGAGCCCATTTATATTTTTCAGTGAAGCGCGATAAGAAACAAGCTGCGGTCACACTACCTGCTGGACGCCCACCAATATTGGCTACATCTGCAAAGTTGGATTTCAGCTGCTCGTGATAAGCCGCATCCAATGGCAAACGCCATACAGTATCTAAAGAGGCATGACCCGCCTTTGTGAGTGAGCTGACTAAACCCTCATCATCAGAGAACACGCCGCTATGTACATGGCCTAATGCAATGATGCAAGCGCCAGTCAAGGTAGCTACATCAATCACTGCTTTAGGCTTGAAGCGCTCAACATAAGTTAAGGCATCACACAGGATTAAGCGACCTTCAGCATCGGTATTGAGAATCTCAATCGTTTGCCCCGACATGCTCTTCACAATATCGCCTGGACGAGTAGCTTGGCCAGATGGCATATTTTCACAAGTGGGGATCACGCCAATGACGTTCTTTTTTAACTTCATCAAAGCGCTTGCATACATTGTGCCAATCACCGATGCAGCGCCACACATGTCGTACTTCATCTCATCCATCGCCTCACCAGGCTTGAGAGAAATGCCACCAGTATCAAAGGTAATACCCTTGCCCACCAAAACAATCGGGGCCTCGCCTACTTTGCCACCAAGGTGACGCATCACAATAAATTGTGGCGGCGTATCAGAACCTTGAGCTACAGATAAAAATGAGCCCATACCCAGAGCTTCAATTTGCTTGCGACCTAAAACCTCAACCTTTAATCCAGTCTTTTTACTTAAGCCTTGCGCCGCCTTACCTAAATAGGTTGGCGTACAAATATTGGGAGGCAAATTACCCAAGTCTTTAGCTAAGTTCATACCCTCAACCATTGCAGCACCCTCTGGAACCGCAGCCTTGAGCTCTTTAGCGCAAGTATCATTTCCTACAAAGATAAGATGGTTAAAGGTGTCTGCTTTATCTTTGGCCTTGAACTTCATCGCCGGCTGGCGAACCCCAAAGCGATATGCCTGGTCACCAGCATACTGAATGGTCAAGCGCACCTCTTCGGCAATGAACTCTGCACGATGGCCCAAAGCGAAACTTGGAATAAACCACAAGGCACTTTGAATGGAGCCGCCGCTGAGCTGCTTCAATGCGGCGCGCGCAATTTTTGAGTATGAGACCAGGCTTCGTGCGCTAGCTGGAACAATATCGCCCAAAGATACCAAGAGGATGCGCTTTACTTTCACTCCAGATGTGGCCCAAGACTTTTCAGCTCGGATCACACAGGTAGATGCCTGCTGAGCATCGAGGTCACCAACGAGATTGGCATGGCTAACAGAACCGCCGAGCAGACGATCCAATTCGAGTAAAAGTCCAGATTTGGATTTGGCGGTCGCTATAGCATCTAAGTCCGCCTTTGAATAAGCTAAAACTAAGCAGTCGGAGCTCTGTGCCAATAAAGTGGCTAGACTTGCTTTTAGTTGCTTAGGGTTATTCAGATCGGCTTGCGCGAAAATCTTGGTGCTAAATTGGATGGTCATGATGTCTTAAGGTATTTTTAAGTCAATTCAAGGGAAAAAATGGGTATTTATCCATTATCCTCCGAGATGCAGGTTCACATCTTGAGTGAGCCAATAACAGTGAACTCACCATTTATTCATGATTTTTCACCAAACCCTTCGCCGCGAACTCAGTTTTACGACTGGTGGCGTTTTCTTGGTCCTGGTTACCATCATGATTACCACTCTGGTTATCCGAATTCTGGGCTTTGCGGCCAACGGCGCCGTCAATCCAGAGGATGCTCTCGTCCTCATTGCGCTGGCCACTCTTGGCTATATGGCCGTTCTTTTGACCGTCTCCCTCTTTGTGGCCGTTCTGATGGTGCTAGTGCGCTGGTACAAAGACTCAGAAATGATTGTTTGGTTTGCTAGCGGCCTCAGCATTGCTAGCCTCATTCGACCCATCCTGCGCTTTGCAGCACCGCTGATTGTCATCATTGCCCTTTTAGCCCTTTTTGTTTGGCCTTGGGCTAATCGCGAATCCACCATCATCAGCCAGCGCTTTCAGCAGCGAAGTGATGTCTCCATGGTTGCTGCAGGCCAGTTTAGAGAGTCGGCCAAAGCCGAGCGGGTATTTTTCATTGAAGAGTTAGATGTGGATAAAAGCGAAGTGAAAAATATCTTTGCCGCAGAAACCAAAAATGGTCGTCTGAGTGTCGCCGTTGCCTCCACTGGATTTATTGAGAATGCAAAGGGTGACGGCAAATCCATCGTCTTAAATAATGGCCGGCGCTACGAAGGAGTACCAACGCAAGCTGATTTTAGGATTCTAGAGTTCGCCCAATACAGCACCAACATCCAAAACAAGAGCGCACTCGATCCAGCACCACGTGATCGAGAAAAATCGGTATCCGAGTTATTAAACGATCCCAATGTGGCCGCGGCTAATCCCAATCATGCCGAATTACTGTGGAGAATCGGTTTACCACTAATGGCACTTGGGCTTGTATTAATTGCAATCCCGCTTGCTTATGTCAACCCAAGACTGGGTAATTACACGGCAATGTTTTATGCGGTGTTGATATACCTCATTTATAGCAACCTCTTAAACCTCACGCAAAATTTTGTGTCACAAGGCAAGGTGAATGTTTTGGTGGCGGCTTGGCCCATTCACGCCCTCGCTTTTGGCATGGCTTTTTTACTCATTCGCAATCGTATTAATCCATCCCTGAAATGGTGGCGTCGTCAACTACCTTCGTTCTTGGCTAATAGATGAAATACCTATTTCCTTATATCTTTGAACGCTATTTAGCTAGGCAAATTTATGCGGCCTTTGGTTTTATTCTTTTCGCCTTAGTCACACTGTTCTTATTTTTTGACATCCTCAGTGAGCTTGGCTCAGTTAAGGGTCAATACACTTTGCCACTAGCATTGCTGCATGTTTTATTGAAAGCACCAAGCCGTATCTCTGAAATTATTCCTATCGCTGGTTTGATTGGAAGCATCTATGTATTTGCGATGCTCGCAAGTCAATCTGAGTTCACTATCTTACGCATTGCTGGATTGGATATGCGTAGGGGCTTAACTACCCTAGCAAAGATATCACTACCCCTAGTGATCGTTACGCTCATGATGAGTGAATGGCTTGGGCCTTACACAGAAAACTTATCTGATCAAATTCGTATGAAGGCTTTGGGCTCATCCTATAGCTCGCAATTTAAAACTGGAGTGTGGGTCAAAGATCGCTTACGTGATGAGGATGGTAGTGGTCCAATTAGGCCAGGAGTTCGCTATGTCAACGTTGGAAAAATTGAGCGGGACAACGAAATCAAAAATATCCGCATGTATGAGTTTGATGATGCCTATCGTCTGCTATCTATTCGCAGTGCCGTATCTGGACGCTTTGATCAAACCGGAACTTGGATTTTGGATGATGTCACCGAAACTCGCTTTAAAGAAACCAAGCAAGCGGATCCACTAAACCCAGTGTATTCAGCGCAAACTTTTGTTCACCCGATCATCAGCCTAAATTCTGAAGTCACTCCACAAATTTTGAGCGTACTTTTAGTCAGCCCAGAAAAAATGTCGATCTTTAGTTTGGGTCGCTTCATTTCTCATTTAAGAGATAACAAACAAGATGCGCAAAGGCACTCCATTGCCTTTTGGAAAAAAGTAATTTATCCATTCACTATCTTCGTCATGCTGGCACTAGCCCTGCCATTTGCCTACTTAAAGGTTCGGGCAGGCAGCGTTGGCATTAAGGTATTTGGCGGCATCATGCTGGGCATGAGCTTCCAGCTCTTTAACTCGCTCTTCTCAAATGTGGGGCTTTTAGGGTCATGGCCGGCATTGTTAACCGCCCTAACACCTCCATTGGTGTATTTCATTTTGGCGATGGTGGGTTTACGTTGGGTATCTAGAGCTTAATACCTCAAAATCATATAGAATCTGATTCCTATATCGCAGTTGATATAAAGAATGGAATCCATATGAATCTGCATCAATTTCGATTTGTTCGTGAAGCCGTCAGGCAGAACTTTAATCTCACCTCGGCTGCCAAGGCACTCTTTACCTCTCAGCCCGGTGTTTCCAAAGCCATTATTGAGTTGGAAGATGAGCTTGGCGTAGAAATATTCCGACGGCATGGTAAGCGCATTCGCTCCCTTACAGAGCCGGGCAAGCGCATCCTCATCTCGATTGAGCGAATTTTGGATGAAGTGGAAACTTTAAGAAGAGTGGGCAAAGACTTCGCTAGCCAAGATCAGGGTAACTTTGTGATTGCCACCACCCACACCCAAGCTCGCTATGCCCTGCCTAAAGTGTTGACTGAATTTACAAAACGCTTCCCCAAGGTAAGGGTCAGTATTCAGCAAGGAAGCCCAGGTCAAATTGCAGAGCTACTCATTCATGATCGTGCTGACATCGCCATAGCCACTGAAGGTATTGCCAATACCCCTGGAGTACTGGCACTCCCAGGCTACCAATGGCATCACGTCATCATGGTGCCACTAAGTCACCCACTCCTCAATCAATCCACAATCACTCTAGAAGAAATTGCGAAGTACCCGCTCATTACCTACGACAAAGCTTTTGCGGGTCGCAGCAAGATTGATGCCGCTTTTGCACAACGCAATCTCAGCCCCGATATTATTTTGGAGGCGATTGATGCAGACGTCATTAAGACCTATGTAGAAACTGGAATGGGTGTGGGAATTGTTGCTGGCTTAGCCTATGACGCAGATCGAGATCGCAATCTCCGAGTCATTCCAGTTGGGCACTTATTTGGCAACAACGTAACGCATTTAGGTGTTAAACAAGGGGCTTACTTACGCTCTTTTGTGTACACTTTCATCGAACTATTCTCACCCACGCTCACCAAGAAAATTGTTGAGCAAGCGATGAATAGCGAGTCAGAAACTTACGAGATTTAAGATTGATAAGGTCTCGGGGCGAAAATAACAGCCTACTTGAGATGGTGCCCCGGGGCGGACTTGAACCGCCACGCCTTGCGGCACCGGATTTTGAGTCCGGCACGTCTACCAATTCCATCACCGGGGCAGGTGTTTGCAGTGGAAATACTGCATTGAAGCTTACTAAGAGGTGAGAGTGTAACAAAAAAGTTGTAGAGCCCCTATTCTTAGCCTCAGAAGACCTTAAAATAGGCTCTTCAAGCCACATTACTCAAAAGGACTTACCCGTATGGCCGGCCATTCGAAATGGGCCAACATTCAGCACCGCAAAGGACGTCAAGACGAAAAGCGCGGCAAGATTTGGACCAAACTCATTAAAGAAATTACGGTTGCAGCTAAATTAGGCGGCGGCGATATTGCCACGAATCCCCGTTTGCGCCTAGCGATCGATAAGGCTAAAGATGCCAATATGCCGAATGACAACGTGCAGCGGGCAATTCAGCGCGGTACAGGCTCTTTGGAAGGTGTTAACTACGAAGAAATTCGTTACGAAGGTTATGGCCTTAATGGCGCCGCCATCATTGTCGATTGCTTAACGGATAACCGTACCCGAACTGTTGCTGAAGTACGCCATGCATTTGCAAAAAATGGTGGCAATATGGGTGCCGAAGGTTCTGTTGCTTTCATGTTCAAGCACTGCGGTCAAATGTTATTTGCCCCAGGCACCAATGAAGATCAACTGATGGAGCTCGCACTAGATGCTGGCGCAGAAGATGTGATCACCCATGATGATGGTTCGCTTGAGGTACTCACCCCAGTGCCTGAGTTTCCTAAGGTACAAGACGCACTCAATCAGGCTGGTTTAAAAGCAGAGCTAGCAACAGTGACGATGCGCCCCGAAACTGAAACCGAACTCGAAGGTGATCAAGCGGAGAGTATGCAAAAACTATTAGACGCGCTTGAGAACTTGGATGATGTTCAAGAAGTATTCACGAACGCTTCCCTGTAATCGACCAGCTTTTTGAAACTACTTATTAATACATCCTTTAGTCCTTTATGAAAATTCTTTTAATTGGTTCTGGTGGTCGTGAACATGCACTAGCATGGAAGCTTGCGCAATCTTCACAAGTTCAAACCGTATATGTAGCTCCGGGTAATGGCGGCACAGCTACGGCAAAACAAACCGTAGCAGGTATCCAAAACCTCCCGATCTCCGACCTTCAAGAATTAGCAGACTTTGCCAAGCGTGAAAAAATTCACCTTACTGTAGTTGGTCCTGAGGCACCATTGGCTGCAGGTATCGTGGATGTATTTCGCAACAATGGCTTGCGCATCTTTGGGCCTACTCAGCTAGCAGCCCAATTAGAGTCTTCCAAAGATTTCTCTAAAGCGTTTATGAAGCGTCATGGCATCCCAACAGCGGAGTATCAGACTTTTTCAAACGCATTAGAGGCTCACACTTATATTGATGCTAAAGGCGCACCGATCGTGATTAAGGCAGATGGCCTTGCTGCAGGTAAAGGTGTCGTTGTGGCAATGGACTTAGTGGAAGCGCATGCAGCTGTTGACATGATGCTAGCAGATAACAAACTGGGAAATGCTGGTGCACGCGTAGTCATTGAAGAATTTCTGACGGGCGAAGAAGCCAGCTTTATTGTTCTTGTGGATGGCAAACATGTCTTGGCTTTAGCAACGAGTCAAGATCACAAGCGCTTGCTCGATGCCGATCAAGGGCCCAATACCGGTGGGATGGGCGCTTACTCCCCTGCTCCAGTAGTGACTCCAGAAATTCATGCGCGCGCCCTACGCGAAGTCATCATGCCTACAGTGAAAGGCATGGAAGCTGATGGCATTCCATACACAGGTTTCCTCTATGCTGGGCTCATGATTTCTCCCGATGGGAAGATTAAAACTCTAGAATTTAACTGCCGCATGGGTGACCCAGAAACACAGCCCATCATGGCACGTCTGCGTAGCGATCTCGTAAACGCACTGGATCATGCTGTTGACGGCACACTCAATGCAGTGGACCTGGAGTGGGATCGCCGCACTGCTTTAGGCGTAGTATTGGCAGCTCACAACTATCCCAATACTCCACGTAATGGCGATGTTATTACAGGTATCGCTACTGATACTGAAGATCAATTGACTTTTCATGCCGGCACTAAGTTGCAAGATGGGAAGCTGGTCACCTCTGGCGGTCGCGTCATGTGCGTCGTAGGTCTATCGGATACCGTTCGCGGTGCGCAACAAAAGGCATACGAAGCAATTGCTCAGATCCAATTCGATGGCATGCAATATCGCAAAGATATTGGCTATCGGGCAGTGAAATAACCCTAACTACAAAGGACTTTTCATCCTTGTCATCAACTGAACAGACTCAAATTAATATTGCAGAATTAGAAGCTTACTTTTTAGGCCTGCAAGATCGCATTACCACTGCAATGAGCGCCCTCGATGGTAAGGCCTTCATAGCGGATGCCTGGGAGAAGCCAGAAGATAGCAAGCTACGTGGTTATGGTCGCACTTGTACTTTAGATGGCGGCAATATATTGGAAAAAGGTGGCGTTGGTTTTTCTCATGTACGCGGTGATCAAATGCCTCCTTCAGCATCACACCACCGCCCCGAAGTCGCCGGTCGTAGCTTTGAGGCCATGGGCGTTTCCTTGGTGTTTCACCCAAATAATCCCAAGGTGCCAACTACACATATGAATGTGCGCTGTTTTATAGCACAAGCTCCCGATAAAGAGCCGGTTTGGTGGTTTGGAGGCGGCTTTGATCTTACCCCCTACTATGGCGTTGATGAGGACTGCAAACACTTCCATCAAACTGCTAAAGATGCTTTAGATCCATTTGATAAAGAGCTACACCCACGATTCAAAAAATGGTGTGATGAATATTTTTATCTCAAGCATCGTGAAGAGCCTCGCGGTATTGGTGGTGTATTCTTTGATGACTTCAATGAGCTGGGTTTTGAGCAAAGCTTTGCCATGACACGTGCTGTTGGCGATGCCTTTATTGAAGCCTACTTGCCGATTGTGGAGCGTCGTTATAAAGACAGCTTTACGCCCGAAGAAAAAGCGTTTCAAGAATACCGTCGCGGTCGTTATGTAGAGTACAACTTGTTATTCGACCGAGGCACCATTTTTGGCCTGCACTCTGGCGGACGAACAGAATCTATTTTGATGTCGATGCCACCCGTAGTGCAGTGGTGGTACAACTGGCAAGCAAAACCAGGTACGCCAGAGGCGAAGTTGTACGACTATTACCTTAAGCCGCGCGACTGGCTTGCCTAACTTGATCTCAATACATTTGGATACTCCCAAAAAAATTGGCATTCTGGGAGGTACTTTTGACCCACCACATCTTGGCCACCTTAAACTGGCCATGCATTTTGCGAAACTTTTACACCTGGACACTCTGCTCCTCATCCCGAGTGGTGAGCCCTGGCAAAAAAGCCCTGGCATCACGCCCGCAGAAATTCGTCTTGAACTCACTGAAGCAGCATGCGCTGATTTAGCTAGGGCATTTCTGTATCTAAAAATACCGACTCAAATTGGAGTTGATCGCATTGAAATTGATCGGGCAGGTCCAAGCTATGCAATCGATACAGCCAAAGCCCTAAGAGAGCGTTTTGGCTCAGAGGTCAACTTAACTTGGTTGATGGGAGTCGACTCTCTAATCAATCTCTCCTCCTGGAAGTCCTGGGATCAATTACTAGGCTTTGTGAATTTGGCGGTGGCCAGCAGACCTCATCATCAACTTGATACCCAAATCAGCCCTGAAATTAAGGCTTTATTAGAAAAGCATTCATGTATTAATACAGACACCCTTGAAAAAAGCCGATTTGGCCACATCTATCTAGATAACAGTCTTGCAATAGATCTTTCATCCACAGAGCTTCGAAAACAGCTGAAAAGCGCTTCTCACAGGGATATTGCCTCAGAGCATATTCCGTCTCATGCCTTAGAGATCATTACAAATTTAGGTCTGTACAGGTAATCAGGCTAAGATCACCCTTATATTCAAAAATCTCAGAAAAATACTAAAGAAACTATGGACTTAACAAAATTACAACGCGTCGTGATTGATGCTCTCGAGGACGTCAAGGCACAGGATATTCGTGTATATGACACCACTAAGCTCAGTGAATTATTTGATCGCGTCATCATCGCCACAGGTACCTCTAATCGTCAGACTAGATCGCTAGCCATGTCCGTTAAAGAGGCTGTCAATACAAAAGGTGGTGAAGTGATCTCGGTGGAAGGTCTGGAGACTGGTGAGTGGGTGCTGGTTGATTGCGGTGATATCGTCGTTCATATTTTGCAACCTGCATTACGCGCCTACTATCAGCTTGAAGGCATGTGGGGAGCCAAACCTGTGCGAGTGAAACTAGCTGCGGATAAGGGGCTAGTGAAAGCAAGCGACCCAGACGACGAAGAGTAATGCTTTAGTAATGCGTTTAACGATTGTTTCTGTTGGTCACAAAATGCCAGAATGGGTTGCAACTGCAACCCATGATTACATTAAGCGCATGCCCACAGATTGCAGCATTGAAATCAAAGAGATCAAACCGGATCTCAGTCCAGCCAAAGAAGCTATCAAAATTGCAGCAGCTATTCCGAAAGGCTCTCGGGTGATTGCGCTTGATGAGCGTGGCAAAGATCAAACCACACAAAATCTAGCTACCCAGTTGGCAGGCTGGCGGCAAGAAGGTTTTGATATTACTTTTTTGATTGGTGGTGCCGATGGACTCGATCCCAGCCTTAAGGAGAATGCTCAAGCGATGTGGCGCCTCTCGAGTCTGACCCTGCCACATGCCATGGCAAGAGTCTTACTGGTTGAGCAACTCTACCGAGCTTGGACTATTTTGCAAGGCCACCCCTATCACCGCGAGTAAGTTATTCATGTTTTCTTATATTTACCTTGCCTCACAGAGTCCACGACGCCAAGAACTGCTTAAACAGATTGGCGTCAAGTTTGAGATGCTGATTGCAGCAACAGGTGAGGATACGGAAACCCTTGAGACCCCACTCCCTGATGAAAAGGCGCGTGCTTATGTTGAACGAGTTACCTTTGCCAAAAGTGCTATTGCCTTAGCCAGGTGGCATCACAGTGGTAAACCTTGGGCACCGATCTTGTGTGCAGATACTACCGTCAGCCTACCTAGCAATTCAGCCGGTGAAATTCTTGGAAAACCTCATGATGCCGCTGATGCTGCGCGCATCCTAAAAATTCTGAGCGGCAAAATACATCAGGTATTAACTGCAGTTGTGCTTACGATTGACCCAAAAACCAATCCACTGTGTCTAGTTCAAGTTTCTGAGGTGGAATTTGCCCACTTAACTGAAGCTCAAATTGATAGCTATATCCAGAGTGGCGAGCCTTTTGGTAAGGCTGGAGCATATGGTATTCAAGGTCTTGGTGGCGCTTTTATTCCCTCAATTAAAGGCAGCTATAGCGGTATCATGGGATTACCCATCTTCGAAGTTAACCAATTACTAGATTTCGCAAAAGTCGCCCGCATATGAACGAAGAAATTCTGATCAACATCACCCCCCAAGAAACACGGGTGGCACTAATTCAGCAAGGGGCCGTTCAAGAGCTTCAGATCGAGCGTACCCGTCAGCGTGGCATTGTTGGCAATATCTATTTAGCAAAAGTTGTACGGGTTCTGCCTGGCATGCAGTCCGCCTTCATTGAGATCGGCTTAGAGCGCACTGCATTTATGCATGTCGCCGACATTACTCAAAATAATCCTCAAGCTCAAATAGAAAAACTACTCTTTGAGGGCCAAAATGTTTTAGTTCAAGTTCTGAAGGATCCTTTGGGAAGCAAAGGTGCACGTCTCACTACTCAACTTAGTATTGCTGGCCGGAACTTGGTTTATCTCCCGCCAGCTGGTACGGATGCAGCTACCGAGAAATATATTGGCGTCTCTCAGAGAATCGATCAAGCTGACGAACGTGAGGCCATTAAGGCGCGCCTTGCAGGACTGATGCCTGCCGACGAAAAGGGTGGGATCATTGTGCGTACCAGCGCACAAGATGCCAGCGATACTGAGCTTGAGCATGACATGCATTACCTGCGCACAACCTGGGAAAAGATTCGTGAGGCTGTAAATCACAAGGCCGCGCCTAGCTTGCTCTATCAGGACCTCAGTCTAGCTGAACGTGTATTACGAGATCTTGCTAGCGAAGAAACTTCAGAAATTCGGGTGGACTCAGCTGAGAACTTTGAAAAGCTCAAAGGATTCGCTACGCTTTATATGCCAAATCTATTGGACAAACTTACACTGCATCGTGGCGAGCGCGCCTTATTTGATTTATTCGATGTGGATGCTGAAATTAATAAAGCACTGGGTAGAAGAGTTGATCTCAAATCGGGTGGCTATCTGATGATCGACCAAACAGAATCCATGACTACGATAGACGTCAATACCGGAAGTTATGTAGGCGCACGCAATCTGGATGACACCGTATTTAAAACCAATCTTGAAGCTGCCCAAGCTATTGCCCGTCAGCTGCGCTTACGTAATCTTGGCGGCATCATCATCATCGACTTTATTGATATGCTGAGCAAAGACCACCAAGAATCGGTTTTACACGAACTGAAGCGCAATTTAGAACGCGATCATGCTCGCACCTCAGTGAATGACTTTTCCTCGCTGGGACTGGTGGAGATGACGCGTAAACGTACTCGAGAATCTCTAGCCCATATTACCTGTGAGCCATGCGCTACGTGCCAAGGCAAAGGTGAAATCAAAACTGCACAAACGGTTTGCTATGAGATTTTGCGAGAGATTGTGCGCGAGCATCGCCAATTTAACCCCCGGGAATTTAGAATCGTTGCCGCACCTGATGTGATTGATCTTTTCCTTGAGGAAGAAAATCAATTCTTGGCACAGTTAGGTGACTTTATTGCCAAGCCCATCAAACTCCAGGCAGAAGGCAACTTCCGCCAAGAACAATACGATATCGTTCTTAGCTAATCATTGATTAAGCATTTGAAAATTGAATGCGATGCAAGTTAGCGTATAAGCCATCCTTAGCAATCAACTCTTCATGTGAGCCGTTCTCAATCACATGACCGTGCTCTAGCACCACAATCCGATCGGCATGCTCAATAGTTGATAAGCGATGCGCGATCACCAAAGTGGTTCTGCCGGCCATTAACCGCTCTAAAGCATCTTGAACTTGACGCTCTGATTCAGAATCGAGTGCTGAGGTTGCTTCATCTAAAATCAGAATAGGCGCATCTTTATAGATGGCTCTTGCGATAGCTAAACGCTGACGTTGACCGCCTGATAGACGATTACCGTTGTCACCAATTTGAGTATCAATTCCTTCGGGCATTTCTTTCATGAGTGCAGATAAGTTTGCCGCCTCAAGAGCCTCTATGACACGTCCTCGATCAATGCCCTCCGTGCCCGTAGCGCCGTAGGCTACGTTTGCCGCAATACTGTCATTGAATAAAATCACATCTTGACTCACAAAAGCAATTTGCTTACGCACATCAGCCAGCACAATATCCTCTAGGGGAATATCGTCCAAGAAAATTTGCCCACTGGTCGGCTTAAAGAAACGCGGTAATAAATTGACTAGTGTTGATTTACCGCCACCAGACGGACCAACAAAGGCAACCACTTCACCAGGCTTAATATTCAAACTCACACCAGTGAGAGCATCTTTTCGTCCAGCTTCTTGCTGGTAAGAAAAGCCGACATCTTCAAACCGAATTCCACCCTTAGCTTTACCTAGAGGCTTCATACTCTCCTTACGGGATTCATCTTCTTCAAAGGGTTGATCCATGAGGGAAAAGATCATTTCCGCAGCAGTTAAGCCGCGCTGCAATGGCTGATTAATATCAGCGAGATGTTTAATCGGCGATATCACCAACAACATAGCAGTAATAAAAGAGGCAAAGCCACCAACCGTAGTTCCCTCGGTAGCTGACTGCATCAAGGCGATGACCAAGACGATCGATAGCGCCATAGAAGCGATGAGCTGGGTAATTGGCTGATTCAAGCCGCCAGCAACCGCTGATTTCAAGGCAAATCGGCGAAGACGATCAGCCTTTTCCATAAAGCGACCCATCTCGTACTCTTCAGCACCATGCACCTTCACGATCTTGTACCCAGCGGCTGACTCTTCAACAATGTAAGCGAGCTCACTGGTCATTGTTTGCTGCTCACGATTCAGTGAACGTAAGCGTTTATTAATCTTTCCAATGATGAAGGCAATAATTGGGAAAATCATCAGCACTACTAATGTCAGTTGCCAATTTAGGTAAATCAAGTAGCCAATCAATCCAATTACGGTGAGAGAGTCACGTACTAAACTAATCAACATACCACCCATAATGGAGAGGGCATTATTCACCTCAAAAACTACCGCGTTAATTAAGCTGGATGCAGAGTTCTTTTGGAAGAACGTAGTACTTGAATGCAGTAATGCCTTAAACATTTGCATACGCATCTTCAGCAAAACGGCATTGATAACGCGATTAAGTAGATAACTAGACAAAAATTGTGCCATCCCTCGAACAAAAGCTAGGCCGACCAGGAAAACTGGCACCAGCCAGAGTTTTTGATCCATCTGACCAGTGAAGCCACGATCGAGCAAAGGCTTCATGAGGGCCGGAATAGAGGTTTCTGCGCCAGCAACCAGTGCCATGGCCAATATAGAGCCAATAATTAAGCCAATATGGGGCTTAAGGTACTGAATTAAGCGATTTAGGGCGGTACGGTCTTGAGCATTCATATAATGAATTATGCCCACCTTATCCGTCATACTCATTACTCGCAATGAAGAGGCCAATTTGGCCGATTGTTTGGCCTCCCTGGAAGGGATTGCCCAGCAAATTGTGGTGGTGGATACCAATAGCACCGATAGAACCCTAGAGATTGCTAAAAACTATGAGGCCGTCATTAGCCAACCGGCGGATTGGCCTGGATTTGGGCCTCAAAAGAATCGTGCCTTAGACCTGGCAACTGGCGAGTGGGTGCTCTCCTTAGATGCAGATGAGCGACTAACTCCCGCCCTCAGAAGTGAGATTCTGACCGCTATTAATCATTCAGCTCATGTTGACTGCTTTGCAATTCCACGCCTATCTTGGTATTGCGGTCGTTTTATTCGGCATTCTGGCTGGAGTCCAGATTATGTGGATCGATTATTTAAGCGCGGCACCGCCCGCTTCTCGGATGATCTGGTTCATGAACGACTAATTCCTAGCGGGCAAGTAGCAAAATTAGAGAATCCGATGCTGCATTTTAGCTTCATGAACTACTCACAAGTACTTCAGAAGTTAGATCGCTATTCAACAGCTTCAGCAGAACAGGCATTTTCTAAAGGCAAAAAGAGTAGTCCATTAACTGCCGTACTTCATGGTTTTTGGGCTTTTACTCGTACCTACTTTATCCGTCTTGGTTTTTTAGATGGTCCTCAGGGTTTTGCATTAGCCATCTCGAACGGGCAAGGAACCTACTATCGCTATATGAAGTTGTGGCAATTACACCAAGAAGCAAGCTCCAATCATTCTCTCAGTAAATGATCTCCGTACTTCTGGCGACCTATAACTGGCCGCAAGCCCTCAAAATCTGTCTTGAGTCACTTAGCACTCAAACAGATTTAGATTTTGAAATCATCATTGCCGATGATGGGTCCACCACAACTACCAAAGATCTCATAGAGGCAATTCAGAAAAATTTCCCAGTAAAAATCACTCATCTATGGCAAGAAGATCAAGGATTTCGTAAGACCCGCATTCTCAATCAAGCCATTCAAGCAGCGCATGGTGAATATCTCGTATTTCTCGATGGTGATTGTATCGTTCAGTCGGACTTTATTTCACAACATCGCGCACTGTCTCAGGCGAACCATCTAGTGACAGGAAGTCGTGTCTTGCTGAATGACGAGCTCAGCAAGCAATTACTTTTATGGGCAAATTGGGATTTTAAGAAATTCACCGGTAACTTATTAAGCTCTCGACTATCCGGCGGCATCAATAAGTATTGGCCCCTCAAAATTAAGTTAGGTGATGGCGCCTGGCGCAAATATAAAAAATTTGTCTGGCGCCGTATTAAAGGTTGCAATATGGCCTGCTGGAAGACTGATGCCTTAGCTATTGGCGGCTTTGATGAAACTATGACAGGCTGGGGACACGAGGATGCTGATTTTGTTTTCAGACTTCAAAGCAAAGGTTTGATTCGTAAATCTGGATCTTGGGCAACTGAAGTCTTACACCTTTACCACCGCATCAACGATCAATCCAATGCTGCCGAAAATGCACGTCGCGTCCGTGAAAAAATTCTGGCTAAAGCTCGGTAAGATTGAGTTACATTAGCCCCATGACTGCATTCTCAGCACTAAAACCTAAAAAAGTTTTATTTATTGCGACTCGCCAAATTGGAGACGTCCTTGTCACTACGCCACTAATTTCACAAGCACGTGACTTGTGGCCAGATGCGGAGTTTCACTTTCTAGGCTACCGCGGTAAGCTCGAGATGCTCAAAGGCAATCCCGATATTGCCCAGATTATTGAAACCTCAGATCGTCCCAAGTTTTGGGAATACCTCACTTTATTTTTCAGACTCTTTCAACGTTATGACTTGGCAGTGGTTACACAACCCAGTGATCGCGCCTATTGCTATGGCCTAGTAGCGGCGCATCACCGTGTGGGCGTATTGGGCGGCCACCCCCAAGGTCACACGGAACAAGATAAAGCGAAGAGAAGTAAGACTGATAAGCAAAATGCCTGGAAGAAGGCGATTAGCTTACATACTGTTGACGTAGATTATTTTGCACAACACGTCATCACCGAAAAGCTTCGTCTGCTCGAGATCTTCTATCGAAAACCGCTAGACTTATTCAATAAACCTATTTCAGTAAGTGCACCGGCCGGTGACCCAGTCACACCCAGTATTGCCAGCCAACTGCACTCACCTTATGTAGTAGTTCACCCTGGGCCTTTAACCGCATATAAGCGTTGGCCACTTGCGTATTGGCAAATATTGCTCACATGGGTCACAAAGCAAGGTTGGCAAGTGGTACTGAGCGCATCCCCGGCTAAGCAAGATCTACAACTCAATCAAGATATTCTTTCATTGCTCGATGAGGAAACCCGTAAACAGGTTGTAGATACTGCGGGCCAACTCACTATCCCACGGGCGGGAACACTAATTCGTGGAGCGATAGCTTATGTTGGGGTAGACACCTCCATCACGCACTTAGCAGCAGCATGCAATACACCCACCATTGCTCTATTTGGTCCAACACCACCCACTAACTTTGGGCCTTGGCCCAATGGTTTTGTTGGCGAACAACCCTATGAATTAAGATCTCGCACGCAGACGGTTGGTAATGTCACAATCCTACAAGGGCCCGGTGAATGCGTTCCCTGCCGAAAAGCAGGCTGTGAGGATCGTGCAAGTAGCAATAGCGAATGCTTGGACCAGCTAGACCCCAACCAAGTAATCGAAGCATTGCAAAGCGCGACAAAGAAATAAAAAATGCGTGTTTAGTGGTACTGAACCTGAACCACATTAGATTGCTTAGCTGCCAAAATTTGATTCAAACTATGTAAGCAAGCATCATCTGGATAAATCCGCAACTCTTCCGGGAACTGCATCAAGCAGGCTCCACCACTAGTGGTAACTGCAGCAGTCAGCATTAAACCTTTCATACCTTCACTAGCGCTTGGCATAGAGACTGCTGAAGGCCCTAACTTTGGATCTCGCACACGATTGCTCATCAAGAAAGGTCCAATTTGGCTGCGTAAGGATTTGAGATCTATGGCCGAATCGATGGACAGATGAAGGTTACGCGCAAAACGCATACGGGCTCCCGTAATATCCATCACTGCCTCAGAAACAATTCGTACCCCGCCAGAAAACTTATCGGGAGTGATATTGACCTTGGCCACTAGCAACTCATCTTCTTTGAGCCAAGAACGGTTTGGTTCATAGACTTCGCTATAGAGCGTCACTTCAATCGCAGCAGTGCCATCATCAATGGTTGCAATCATCATGCGGCCACGCTGACCAGTCAACATCCGAGCAGAGGTAATAATGCCGGCAATCAACTGATCTTTACCCTCAGCCACCTTGGCTAATGGCTGGCGAATGAAATGCGCCGTCTCGTCGCGATAGGCATCAAACATATGGCCGGTCAAACACAATCCAAGGGCGCTTTTCTCATCTTGGAGACGTTTCTTTTCAGACCACGGTAATTCGCGGACTAGCTCTGGCAAATGACGATCATCTTCCCCTGCCACCTCAAACAAACTCACTTGATTAATTGAAGCTTCAGCTTGCTCGGCAGCCTCAATAGCGCGCGCAAGAGAAGCCAAGAGAGTGGATCGAATATCGTAAGGATTGCCACCCGCAGGAATAGAGTCCTTATACAAGCTATCAAAAGCACCAGCACGCATCAAAGCCTCAATCGCTCGACGGTTCACCTGCCTCCGATCAACGCGTGCGCAGAAATCAAACAGGTCCTTAAATGGGCCGCCAGACTCACGCGCCTTCACTATCACCTCAATGGCCGCTTCACCTGTTCCCCTCACGGCACCCAAACCATAACGAATATGACTAATGGGGGAATCCGGTGCAGCATCTGGTGCACGCAATGGTGTGAATACATAAACGCCAGTATTGATATCAGGTGAGAACACGCGAATATTATTTGCCAAACAATCGTCATACAGAATCTTCACCTTATCGGTGTCATCCATTGCGAGCGATAAGTTGGCTGCCATAAATTCAGCCGGGTAATAGGCCTTTAGCCAAGCAGTTTGATATGCCAAGAGCGCATAAGCAGCAGCATGGGATTTATTAAATCCATAGCCTGCAAAACGCTCCATCAAGTCATAAATCTCGTTAGCCTTACCTTCAGTAATACCGCCTGCTTTTGCACCGTCACTAAAAATCTTACGATGCTGTGCCATCTCTTCAGGCTTCTTCTTGCCCATTGCTCGACGCAACATGTCTGCACCACCCAGTGAGTAGCCGCCAATCATCTGCGCCATCTGCATCACCTGCTCTTGGTAGACCATGATGCCGTAGGTTTCTTGCAGAACGGGCTCAATCCGAGGATCTGGATACTCTACTTTTTGCCGCCCGTGCTTACGTTCAATAAAGTCCGGGATCAAATCCATTGGGCCAGGACGGTAGAGGGCAACGAGCGCAATAATATCTTCGAAGCGGTCAGGCTTAGCTTCGCGAAGCATGCCTTGCATGCCGCGACTTTCTAGCTGGAAGACGGCGACTGTATTGGCATTCTTTAAAACTTCAAAAGCCTTTTGATCATCGAGCAAAATTTCACCGATATTCCAATCTTTACGGTCGGCGTGTAGCGTCTTAATCCATTTCTCAGCAGCCGCCAAAATCGTTAAGGTGGTTAAACCCAGGAAGTCGAACTTCACTAAACCGATCGCCTCTACGTCATCTTTATCAAACTGACTAATGACGGAACCACTCTCTTGGTCTTTAGAGTCTTTCGCTTCTTGCGTATACAGCGGGCAAAAATCAGTTAAGCGGCCAGGCGCAATTAATACACCACCCGCATGCATACCCACGTTACGGGTCATACCCTCTAACTGCTGTGCGAGAGACAACAGTTGACGCACTTCATCTTCATTCTTTTCACGCTCGCCTAATTGCTTCTCTTCCTTCTTAGCCATTTCAATAGTCATGTACTGACCTGGCTTATTCGGAATCAATTTTGCGATACCGTCAACGAAGTTATAGCCTTGTTCAAGCACGCGGCCTACGTCACGAATCGCAGCACGTGCAGCCATCGTTCCAAAGGTCGCAATTTGACTAACCGCATCTTTTCCGTATTTATCTTTTACGTACTGAATAACGCGATCTCGCCCATGCTGGCAAAAGTCAATATCGAAGTCGGGCATCGATACCCGCTCAGGATTTAAGAAACGCTCAAAGAGGAGGTTGTAACGCAGTGGGTCAAGATCGGTAATACCCAGTGAATAAGCAACTAAAGAGCCAGCACCAGATCCACGGCCCGGACCTACAGGTACGCCATTATTTTTCGCCCAATTAATAAAGTCCGCAACAATCAGGAAATAACCTGGGAAACCCATTTGAGCAATCGTCTTCACTTCAAAGACGAGGCGCTCATGATAGCGAGCCTCTTCTTTGGCGCGCTCTTCTGGATCAGGAAAATTGCGCTCCATATGGCGCTTCAAACCAATCTCGGATTGCTGTAATAAATAATCGTCGAGCGTAATACCTGGTGGCGTTGGGAAATCCGGCAAGCGCGGCTGACCTAAGGTCAAAGAGAGATTACAACGCTTGGCAATCTCCACTGAGTTTGTAAGTGCGACTGGCAAATCTGCAAAGCGCTTTTCCATCTCCTCTTGAGATAAAAAATATTGCTCTTCATTAAATTTCTTGGTGCGACGAGGATTACCTAAAAGTTCACCTTCAGCAATACAGACTCGAGCCTCATGGGCTGTGAAATCACTACGCTGCATAAACTGCACAGGATGTGTGGCAACAATTGGTAAATCCATTTCACTCGCAAGGTGACAAGCCAACTGTAGGTGCTGCTCATCCTGAGGATGACCACCGCGCTGCACTTCAATATAAAAAGCATTTGGGAATAAGCTTGCCCAACGCTTGGCAGCATCTTTAGCTAAATCTTCTTGACCAGCTAGAAGCGCAGCACCAACATCACCCCAGCGTCCACCTGAAAGGGCAATTAATCCATAAGACAGTGTTCTTTTTGCAGCTTTATCTTCAGCCTTTGAGGCTGGTTCGCTAAACCATTTGAGATCGACCTCAGCTCGACCTCGGGATTGATTCTCAAGGGACGCCTTACTTAAGAGCTGGCATAAATTGAGGTAGCCGGAGTGATTTTGAACGAGGAGTAATAAACGATGAGGTTGATCTGGGTCTTGAGGATTGCTAACCCAAACATCTGCGCCTGCAATTGGCTTGATGCCGCTAGAGCGTGCAGCACTATAAAAACGGACCAAGCCAAATAAATTACTTAAGTCGGTGAGGGCTAAGGCGCCCATACCATCTTTTTCGGCAGCAGCTACCGCATCGTCAATGCGAACGACGCCATCCGTAATCGAAAACTCGGAATGGACGCGCAGATGAACAAAACGGGGTGAAGCCATGAGATCATTTTAGCTGTGCCGAACTTCAAAAACCCCTCACCCCCAGCCGACGGCTATCGCGGGCGATTTGCCCCCTCGCCCACTGGCTCGCTTCATGCGGGATCCCTAGTTGCCGCCCTGGGAAGCTGGTTAGATGCCCGTAGAAATCACGGGAAATGGCTACTCAGAATTGAGGATTTGGATACTCCCCGCTGTATTTCTGGGGCAGATCAAGAAATCCTGCGCCAATTGCTTGCTTGCGGCCTTAATTGGGACGAGGAGCCAACTTGGCAATCTAAACATCAAGAGCGCTATAAAAAGGCTCTAGAGCGCTTAAATCAGCTCCAAATCATCTATCCCTGCACCTGTTCTAGACAAGATATTGCAAACGTCCTAGAAGCTCGTGGCGTAATGACTCCCCGCAATCAAGAGATGGTCTACCCGGGAACCTGTCGCCCACATCAAATTGGCACCTACGATGAGGTAGAAAGATCATCAGCACAAGTGGCTTGGCGACTTGCTCTGCCACCAGGGATCACCATGCATTTTGAAGATCTGGTCCTTGGTAAACAAACGCAAAATCTCAATCGAGAAGTGGGGGATTTTGTACTGCATCGCCGAGATAGTGTGTTTACCTATCAACTGGCCGTCGTGGTGGATGATGCTGAGCAAAAGATTACACACATTGTGCGTGGGGCGGATTTACTGAACAACACAGCACGACAAATGTATCTGCAAAGAGTCTTGGGATATCAAACTCCGAGCTACCTGCACCTACCCTTGGTGCTTGATGAACATGGCGAAAAACTCAGCAAGCAAACTTTGGCAAGCGCCATTCATACTGAGAATGCGCAGCAGGCTTTACAAGAGTTACGTAAAGCCGCAATGCATTTAGGACTGAGAGATCTACCAGACGGAAAAGAAACTACGATTGCACAGTGGCTTTTGGCAGCCACCCAAGCCTGGGATAGAAAAATTACTTCTTCTTAAAGCCGCCCAGCAAAGCGCCAAGCGCTGGTTTTGAGGGAGTAATCCCCACTTTTTTTTCTGTAGGATTTACAGTCTCTGATGCTGGCTTAACTACAGCGCTGGGCTCATAAGGCTTGTAGAAAAATGGATCTGACATTTTTGCTGGCGCATCTGATCTCGACGAATTCCTGCTGGATGCGGGGCGTGAACTGCCCTCAGGTAATGGCTGAATGTCCAACTTGCGCTTCATCAACTTTTCAATATCATCGAGTAAACGTTTTTCACTAGCATCGACCAATGCAATGGCATCGCCTTTACTTCCAGCGCGTCCCGTACGGCCAATGCGGTGAATAAAATCTTCCGCATTAAACGGCAACTCATGATTAATCACACAAGGCATAGATGGAATATCCAGACCACGAGCAGCCACATCGGTTGCAACCAAGGCTTCGATCGCTCCAGATTTAAATGCATCCAAAGTAAGAGTACGCTCACCCTGACTCTTATCACCATGAATCGCGCCAGCTTTAATGCCATCACGCTCTAATGAGCGAGCTAGCCTTGCACAGCCTAAACGGCTGTTGGTAAAGATAATGCACTGGCGAGATAAGCCTTGACGAGTACGTGCTTCAAGCACTTTCACAATCGCCTGTTGCTTATCAGCACTAGCTACCATATGCACCACTTGCTTAACAGTATCTGCCGCAGCATTTTGGCGCGCCACTTCAACAGTCACTGGCGTACGCAAATAACTTTGGGCTAATTTCTTAATCTCAGGTGAAAACGTAGCGGAGAACAATAGTGTTTGGCGCTGAGCCGGAATCAAATCAATGATGCGCTGCAAGTCAGGTAAAAAGCCCATATCGAGCATGCGATCGGCTTCGTCTAGCACCAGAATTTCTACTTGAGACAGGTTCGCTACTTTAGAACCAATGTGATCAAGCAAGCGCCCTGGGGTAGCAATCAAAATCTCTACACCGCCACGCAGTGTAGCCACTTGCTCTTTCATATCCACGCCACCGTAAACCACGGCAGCACGCAGATCGGTATGCTTAGAGTAACTCGCTGCATTCTCAGCAACCTGAACAGCCAGCTCACGTGTCGGTGTTAACACCAAAGCACGGATCGGATGGCGAGCAGGCGAAGCACTGCTACTAGCATGACGCAGAATCTTTTGAATAATGGGCAGTACAAAAGCAGCCGTTTTACCGGTACCTGTTTGAGCCGCGCCCATTAAATCACTTCCCGCCAAAACGTGCGGAATCGATTGCGCTTGAATCGGAGTTGGAGTGTTATAACCCTGCTCGGATACCGCTTTTTGAATCTTTGGATCTAAACCAAAGTCAGCAAAGGTCATTGTTGCTGGGGTGGCGCTACTCTCAGTAGCGCCGGTGGGGGAATTTATTTCAGGAACAGTATTTATCAAGGTAACTTACAGAATGGCTGCAATGCCGGCCTTTGCGGTTTCGGCATCCTCAGTCGATTTAACGCCGGAAACGCCGACTGCGCCGATGGTAAACCCGTTTACCTCGATATTGACGCCACCTTCCAACATGCCCGAAATATGTGGGGCAGATAAAAAGGAAGTGCGTCCGTTATTAATAATTTCTTCGTATACACGACTCTCGCGCTTACCCATTGCAGCAGTACGTGCTTTTTCTTGAGCAATGTAAGCAGAGACAGGAGCACATGTATCACGACGGATCAAACCTAATAGGTGACCACCATCATCACAGACAGCAATCGTCACAGCCCAGTTATTGGCAGCAGCGTGCTTGTCAGCTGCATCCAAAATCTTTTGAACATCAGCCTGGGTTAAATACGGTTTAGTTGACAACATGATTAATCTCTCTGTCTCGAATATGTTTTATTTGATGAAACTGCTATCTTTATAAGTACTTGAATTATAAGGGGTGCAAGCCAGTTAATACGCTAGCCTGTACCCCATTTACTCCCAACTGACTGATTATTTTAGAAATTCTTGGGCGGCAACCACACCGCTGGCCTTGGGTTTATAGCCGATAGCACTAAAACTCATCTCCACACCGCTCAAAGCAGCCATGAGGCTTAATTCATTGCAATCACCAAGGTGGCCGATACGGAAAATCTTACCTTTGAGCTTGCCAAGGCCAGTTCCGAGCGAAAGATTGAACTTTTCTAGGGCATGCTTACGCAAAACATCTGCGTCCATTCCTTCCGGAACTACGATCGCTGTCAACACTGGTGAATAGGCATTGGGGTCTAAACACTGGTTCTCCAGACCCCAAGCGGCAACCGCACGACGACAAGCTTCTGCCAAACGTTGATGACGAGCAAAAATCGCATCCAAGCCTTCTGTCTGCATCATGTCGATTGCCTCATGCAAACCGTACATCAGATTGGTGCTGGGTGTAGTTGGCCAGTAGCCAGTTTTATTGGATTCTAAAATTTCATCCCAAGCCAAATAGGCTTTTGGAATTTTGCTGTGCTTACTTGCTTCAATTGCTTTTGGTGACAAGGCATTAAAGCCAATACCCGGAGGCAACATCAAACCTTTTTGCGAACCTGAAACAGTAACGTCAGCACCCCATTTGTCATGCTCATAGTTGGCAGAACCGATGCCAGATACGCTGTCAACAAGCAATAGTGCTGGATGCTTTGCATCATCAATCGCCTTACGAACGGCAGCAATATTAGATGTAATCCCAGAGGAAGTTTCGTTATGCACTACGCAAACTGCTTTAATTTCATGTTGAGTATCTTTGCGTAAGCGCTCTTCGATCACAGATGCATCAACACCCCAGCGCCAAGTATCAGCACCTGCTTTACCCACCACCTCAACTTCAATGCCAATCTTTTTGGCCAAAGCACGCCACAAGTTTGCAAAATGGCCAGTCTCGTAAAAGACCACCTTATCACCAGGATTGAGAACGTTAACTAGAGCCCCTTCCCAAGAACCAGTTCCAGATGCGGAATAAATAATGACAGGTTGCTCAGTCTTAAAAATCTTCTTGATGCCATCTAAAACCTTCAGGCCAAATGCCCCGAATTCAGGGCCACGGTGGTCAATGGTTTGATAGCTAATCGCCCTCAGAATGCGGGAAGGCACTGGGCTTGGGCCAGGGATATGTAAAAAATGGCGTCCTGAGAGGTGGTTATCTAGTTTTAGCATGCTGAGTCTCGCTTGGTTTTTGTAGTTAATCTTGGGGATCAGTGTAAGTCACTTTTTGACAATTTACAATTTTGTATGCAAAATAATTTCTAAATAATCAAAAAAATAAGCGATTTACAGCGTTATTTATGCTTATAGATGCGTTATAGTGATTATGTATACAAATTTAAGGCATTTCAAATGATGCTCAAAACACCAGCTAATACACGAAACCTGCATGAAGCCATCTTTCTTAAGCTCAGAGCTTTATTAGTAGAAGGCTCCATTGCGCCGGGAAGCAAGCTCAATGAACGTGAGCTAGCAGAGCAGCTTAATGTCTCACGCACCCCTATCCGCGAGGCAATTCGCCGTCTAGCCGCCGATGGTCTGGTTGAATTAATTGCTAACCGTGGCGCCATTGCCGTTCAACTGAGCAAAGATGACATCATTCATACCTTTGATGTGATCGCCAATTTAGAAGGCTTCTCTGGGGAGCTAGCAGCACAAAACATTAGTGATCAAACACTGATTGAACTTGAAGCGCTCCAATACGAAATGATGGCCTCGTATGCTCGCAGGGATTTATCTAGCTACTATCGACTCAATCTTCAGATTCACCAAGCTATTAATCACGCAGCGAACAATCCCGTACTCAGCCAACTATTTAGCCAAGTCAACGCTCGCATTGAAGCGCTCCGCTTTCGCTCCAATCAGAATGGCGTTAAGTGGGAAAAAGCCGTCGAAGAGCATCAAGAGATGTTGGATGCATTAAAGGCTCGCGACAGCGTGCGGATGCGCAAGGTCATGATGCAGCATGTGATGAATAAGCGTGATGTTGTAATTCAATTAATTGACTCAGAGTCTAAAGAGAAGGTTGCAGCATGAACAAGCCTGTTGATTTGCCATTGCCAGAATTCGTTGCCAATAAAGCGGAGCTTGCTAAGCGCCTAAAACAAGAAACCTCTGGCGAGGTCCTGACGGATATCGCTAGTCGCGGACGCTATGCAACCGACGCATCGATCTACCAAGCCATGCCAGTTGCGGTCTTTATCCCTAAAACAGCAGAGGATATTGCGACGGCGATTCAGATTGCAGCCGACTTAGATATTCCAGTTCTTCCGCGTGGCGGGGGCACCAGTCAGTGTGGGCAGACTACGGGCACGTCACTTGTCATCGATAACACTAAATACTTTCGCAAACTCCTGCATGCAGATCCCGCTAAGGCCACAGCAATTGTTGAGCCGGGCATTGTGCTCGACCACCTCAACGCTGCGCTCAAACCACACGGCCTTTGGTATCCAGTAGACGTTTCTACTGCAGGGCAAGCAACCATTGGTGGCATGGCAGGTAATAACTCTTGCGGTAGTCGATCAATTGCTTATGGCAACATGGTGCACAATGTTTTAGGAATCGATGCCTGGTTAGCAAATGGACAAGTGGCAAGCTTTGGTAATTACGCCCAAAGTTCTGGTGCTGCAAAACAATTGGGTGACTTCGTTAAAAGCCTTGCCAATACACTACAGCCTGAGATTGAGGCGCACTTCCCCAAAGTCCTACGTCGTGTCGCTGGCTATAACCTAGATGTGTTCCATCCACAAAGTGAGCTCCCTTACACCCAAGATGGGAGTGTCAACTTGGCACACCTTTTGGTGGGTAGCGAAGGTACATTAGCTTATTTCAAATCACTTGAGCTGAAGCTGGCGCCATTACCGCAACATAAAGTACTTGGAGTGGTGAACTTTGCGAGCTTCTTTAAGGCAATGGATAGTGCTCAACACATCGTCAAGCTCGGACCTACTGCTGTTGAGTTAGTCGATCGCACCATGATTGACTTGGCGCGCCACAATCCTAGCTTTAAGAAAACAATTGAGACCGCGCTGATTGACCCTAGCGCTCAAACGCCTGAAGCTATCTTATTAGTTGAGTTCTCAGGGGAAGCGCATGCCTCTTTACTGGAGAAATTAAAGTCTTTGCAAGATCTGATGGGTGACTTGGGGCTTCCAGGCTCGGTAGTTGCAATGCCGGATGCCGGCCTGCAGAAGAATCTATGGGAAGTGCGTAAGGCTGGCCTCAATATCATGATGAGCCTCAAGGGCGATGGCAAGCCAGTCAGCTTCATTGAGGATTGTGCAGTTCCACTAGAGAGTCTTGCTGAATACACCCAAGCGCTCACAGAGGTATTTTCTAAATACGGCTCACGTGGTACTTGGTATGCGCATGCTTCCGTCGGCACCCTCCACGTCCGCCCTATTCTAGATATGCGTCGTGATGGCGCGCAAAAGATGCGTGCAGTTGCGCAAGAGGCGTCCGCCCTAGTTCGTAAGTACAAAGGTGCTTATAGCGGTGAGCACGGTGATGGACTCTGCCGAGGAGAATGGATCTCCTGGCAATTTGGCCCAAAGATTACGCAAGCCCTCGCTGAAATCAAGCATGCATTTGATCCAAAGGGATTATTCAATCCCGGTAAGATCGTGAACCCACCAAAGATGGATGATGCGAGTAACTTCCGCTTTCCACCAAGTTACAAAGTGATTCCGCTGCAACCAGCCTTAGATTGGTCCGCCTGGAACGTACAGAACAATCCAGTCACTGAAGAGACTAGTGCACCAGGTAGCGGTGGTGATCCTGCGATGGGCTTCGCTAAAGCTGTGGAGATGTGCAACAACAATGGTCATTGCCGTAAGTTTGATGCGGAAGTGATGTGTCCAAGCTATCGCGTTACGCGCGATGAAAAACATCTCACCCGTGGTCGCGCCAATACATTGCGCCTAGCCCTTTCTAACCAACTGGATATTAAAGGCGGGAGTTCACCTCTCGGTAGTGATGCCATTAAAGAAGTGATGGAGCTTTGCGTCAGCTGTAAAGCTTGTCGCCGTGAATGCCCTACTGGCGTTGATATGGCAAAGATGAAGATCGAGTTTTTATCTGCTTATAAAAAGCGGACTGGCCATACGATGCGCGATCTCGCGGTTGCCTACTTACCGAAATACGCCCCTATCATCAGCAGTATTCCAGGGCTTCCCGCATTACTCAATCTTCGCAACCACATTACGCCCATTGCTAAATTACAAGAATGGGTTATGGGTATTTCTGCACAAAGAAGTCTACCGATCTGGAAAGCAAAAACCTTCTGGAATAATCAGAGCGCTATTGCACCCCATCAATTTACACCCGCAGAACTGAGCAAAGCAGATGTCAATGGTAATAAGGGGGTGGTGTTATTGGCCGATACCTTTAATGCCTATTTTGAGGATGAGAACTTACGTGCAGCTCTGCAAGTTTTAGAAGCAGCGGGCTATCGCGTTCACATTCCTCAAAAGACAAAAACTTCAAGCGATAGTACCAATACCTGCTCTAAAGAATTTTGCTGTGGTCGCACATACCTAGCAGCTGGTATGGTCGATAAAGCTAAAGCAAGTCTTGATGAATTAGTAAATCATCTTGCCCCCTTTGCAGAAAAAGATATTCCGATCATTGGTCTTGAGCCTTCTTGCTTATTCACCTTAAAGGACGAAGCATTGGTTATGGGCTTTGGTAAGCGGGCAGTTACTGTAAGTAAGCATGCACAGCTCTTAGAAGAATTTCTAGAAAGTGAGGTCAAGGCGGGCAAACTCAAACTGTCACTAAAAACGGCAACGCGACCAGTGCTGTTTCATGGTCATTGCCATCAAAAATCATTTGCTGCCGTAACACCGGCAATGGAACTTCTAAAATTGATCCCAAATGCAGAGCCTAAGCTGATTGAATCTTCCTGTTGCGGAATGGCTGGTAGCTTTGGTTATGAGGCTGAGCACATTGAAGTGTCTAAGCAAATGGCAGAAGCTAGTCTATTGCCAGCGATTCGTAAAGCGCCAGATAGTTGGGTGGTTGCGGATGGCACCAGTTGTCGCCATCAGATTGCCGATGGCACCCAAAGAGACGCCGTGCATATCGCCAAGATCTTGGCAGCCCATCTCTAAAACAGGATGTCAAAACTAGCTAACGAATAACGCCGTAAGCTAGCATCAGCAAGGTTCCAGTCAATAGGGCTGGAACGAGACGGTGTGTTGGTTTTGAAACCATCACACCAATGCTCAAGATGCAAATCAGAAGTCGAATCCATACGGGTACAGTCGACAAGAGGCCAATCGGCATTAGGACCATTCTGACAACGAGGGCCGCTACCATCGCATAAGTGACGGCAGAAAGATAGCGAAAGATTTCGCTCTCTTGATTAATTCTTTTGGCTAGCAAAACACCAATGGCACGACAAATATAGGTTCCTATTGTGGCGCCTGCTAAGGCAATCCACAAACCCCAACCCTGGAGGCCAGCATTCATCAACTGATCACCCCCGCTCTTTTGCGTAGTACTTTGCGATCAAACACATAGGCGATCGTTCCCCCTACCAGACCGGTGGTCAGTAAGCTGGTATCGCGATCCAAGAGAAAGAAAAGGGGGCCCAATACAAAACCTAGGCCAATGGCGATCCGGTTAACCCAGGGCTTCACCTCGGTAAACGTCAGCAAAAAGAATAATGGGTTAATGAAAACGAGGCCAAGCGTGATGTATGGTGGCACTACACCCGCCAATAAATATCCCAGAATGGTGCCCGGAATAGAAATAACCCAACACAGTAAACCAAGACCAATGAAGTAACTCAAACGATGCTTCGCTTCTATTGTCTGAAACTCGCGCATGGAAATAGCCCAAGCAGTCATTGCCAGTAGATGGACCGAAGCATAAAGCCCATGATTACGATCTTTTTCATGAAACTGCGGAAAGAGTGTCACCGTCATCGTGATGAAGCGCGAAGAAGTTAAAGTCACTGCGAGAGCAATCGCGACTACTGATGATCCGGTAATTGCCATCTCGAGCAAAACTACTTGGCCAGGTAATGCGAACATGAAAAAGCTAGTGGCAGTGGTAAACCAAGCATCCATACCATTGGTTTTACCCATCGCACCGAAGCCCACCATGCCAGCAAAGAGCACCATTGCAGGTGCACCAGCTGCATCCCGAATACCCGCCCAAAAAGCCTCACTGCGATTTTTATAGCGTTGCGCTACCGAAGCCTCTAGCTTGATTTCACTAGGGTCTATAAAAGGTTGATCGGCTGATGACATGCTTTGATTGTAAGAGTTGCTAGGTACTTTGCCAAAAAATACTTAGGAACTCAGCGCCCATTCAATATGCTCGGCTACCAAGGCATCCGCCAAAGGTAAGGCGTCCTGCAAAGCTTGCCGCAGGAGGTCTTTATCTAATTCGGGGACCTGATCAGCAGCCAAAGCATTCCCCATGGCCACTGCTAAGTTTCTGCGCCACCTAGAGTAGCCAATCCGCCGAATAGCACTACCCTCATGGCGTTTCTCAAACTGATCTTCAGTCCAAGACCAAAGTTGCAAAAGGCTTGCCCTCCCCAAACCATGACGCTCAGCGTAATCTGGCATGGTTGTACGTTGTGCAAATTTGTTCCATGGGCAAATCAATTGGCAGTCATCACATCCGTAAATACGATTACCCATCGACCTTCGAAACTCCACCGGAATAGCATCTGGATTCTCAATCGTTAAATACGAAATACAGCGTCGCGCATCTAATTGGTAAGGCGCGGTAATCGCTTGCGTGGGACAAATATCTATACAAGACTGACAAGTTCCACAATGCGACTCCTGCTCTTGATCTACAGGCAATGGAACATCAATTAGGATTTCACCCAAAAAGAATGTTGATCCAGATTCGCGATTGAGCAATAAAGTATGTTTGCCCCGCCAACCCAAGCCTGCCTTACGCGCTAACTCCACTTCCATCAAGGGTGCAGAATCAGTAAACACGCGATAACCAAATGCTCCGATTTGCTTTTCAATGATTTGAGCAAACTCTTGTAAACGATTGCGCATCACCTTGTGATAATCGCGCCCACGGGCATACATCGATACCACTGCTTGAGCGGGATCACTTAATCTGTCCCATTCTTGATCGAAGTCTATTGCGGGAGATAGGTAATTCATGGTGACGCAAATGACCCTCACCGTACCCGGAACTAAGAGGGCTGGGTCAGAGCGTAATTGAGCATGTTTGGACATGTATTCCATCTGACCGTGCCGCCCTTGTGCAAGCCAGTCATTCAGACGCTCAGTTGCGACACCAAGATGGGTATCAGTAATACGCAAGTCATCAAAACCCAATTTTCGAGACTGCTCACCCAGCCATTCACGCAGATTAGTCTGATCAACAGAGTTGGGTATTTGAGAAGAAGTCATTAGGAATACAGAATGTAGCTGAATAATTGAATAAACTAGGCAAATGGCTCAGAATTCATTTACTCATCATTGTAGGCAAGAAGCGGATACAGCTACCTTAGCGCAAAAGCTTGCCTCGAGTCTTGACCATCTTTTTCAAGCCGATCCAAGCGTTCACCTCAATATCTCCCTAGAGGGTGATCTTGGAGCTGGCAAGACCACCTTTGCTCGCCATCTCATACAAGGCCTAGGGTATGAGGGCCGGGTGAAGAGCCCAACCTACACCTTATGTGAACCCTACCCGCTCATCATCCATGGCAAGACTCTAGCGATGAACCACTTTGATCTTTATCGCATGCGAGATCCTTTGGAGTGGCAAGAGGCCGGCTTTGCAGAACATTTTGACGAGCCTGGATTCTGTTTAGTAGAGTGGCCAGAAAAAGCTGAAGGGACGCTGCCTACGTTTGATGTTGAAATTCATCTGATAGCTGGTACAGATGAAAATGAAAGAAATATTACCTTCCAAGCAAACTCAAATCAGGGAATGATTATTTTCGAGAAGATGTGCATCTAATAGAAATGAGTAAGCTGCCCATTAATTTCTCCAGAAGAAAGCATCTCAAAAGTTCAGTAAAGATGCTGGGCTTTATTCTCTTCTTCAGTGAGACAGAGATTGCTTGGGGAGCCAAGATCTTGGGGGTACGCATTTGGCCTGCAGAAGATTACACACGCATCACACTCGAGTCTGATAAAGCATTACCGATTACCCAACAACTACTTACCAACCCCGATCGCTTGGTAGTTGATGTTCAAGGTATGGAACTCAACTCCACCCTGAAAGATTTAGTAGCTAAAGTCAAACCCAATGACCCTTACGTTTCACAAATCCGAGTGGGGCAATTTCAACCAGGCATGGTTCGCTTGGTCTTTGACCTAAAAGAGCCTGTTAAACCTCAACTCTTTACGCTAGAGCCCATTGCGGAATACCAATATCGTATGGTGCTAGATCTCTACCCAGCCATTCCGCCCGATCCGCTAATGGAGTTAGTTAAAAGTAGCGCACGTAAAGAAAGTGCTCTAGAAAAAGCCAATGAAGAAATTGACTTGATTGCGCAGTTCGCAACTAAAAAAGAGAAAGAGGCTCCGAGGGCGCCAGTGGCCCAAGCGATCCCAGACGTAAAAGAGTCCGCAGTAAAAACTAAACATAAGCGCCTTATCACCATTGCAATTGATGCAGGCCATGGTGGAGAGGATCCAGGGGCTATTGGCACCATGGGTTCCAAAGAAAAACATGTAGTGCTCTCGATTGCTAAACGCTTACGCGACAAAATTGAGAGCGATCCTTATATGCGTCCATTTCTCACTCGAGATGGCGATTACTTTGTGCCGCTCCACACCAGAGTTCAAAAAGCACGTCGGGTAGAGGCCGATCTATTTGTCTCTATTCATGCAGATGCCTTTATCGAACCGAGAGCAAAAGGTGCCTCGGTCTTTGCCCTATCTCAAATGGGTGCCAGCAGCACAACAGCTCGTTGGATGGCTAATAAAGAAAATGCATCCGATCTCATTGGTGGCATCAACATCAAAACACAAGATAAGCAGGTGGCTAATCTGTTGCTGGATATGTCTACCACTGCCCAGATCAAAGACTCACTTCAAGTGGGCACTTCAATCCTCAAACAAATCAGTGGATTTGCCCCACTACATAAACCAAAAGTTGAACAAGCCAGCTTTGCTGTTCTAAGGGCCCCGGATATTCCATCTATCTTGGTAGAGACTGCCTTTATTAGTAATCCACAGGAAGAGGCGCGCCTCAATGATGATGCTTATCAAGATCGAATTGCTGAAGCGATTATGAGGGGAATTAAGGACTATTTCTCTAAAAATCCACCTGTTGCCAGACGCGCAAATGCATAGCGCTCTTGTAAGTACAAGGGCTTGAAGGCAGAGGCCTACTGACCCAAGGGCGCCCATAAACTTCTTGCTATAATCTTCTTTTTACTGGGTCGGTAGCTCAGTCGGTAGAGCAGCGGACTTTTAATCCGTTGGTCGCGAGTTCGAATCTCGCCCGACCCACCAATATTACTAAGCCTCGCTTTTGCGGGGCTTTTTTATTGACTGCGATATCCTTCAAAAATAGCTCTTTAAACCTTATTTTAGGCCTTTTTTTAACTAGAAAAACAGCTCCAAATCCACTAAAATAGTACTATGCCAACTAAGTTTGCCACCCAATCTCAAGCCCGCCAATACAACGTTTCTAATGCTGTAGCTTCTGCTCGGATTGAGGGCATTATTCCAACTAAGCAATTAGAACAAAACCTAACTGATTACGTTGCTGGCAAAAAGAGTATTGCGCAAATATTGGAAGAAACCAAACAACGTTATGTCACGCTACGACGCGGATGACACTTACTGCTACCCAGGTACAGACGTACTTCGAAATAAAGCAGAAATAACTAACACACAAGATTTAGACGCCTACGAAGGTGAGCTATCGACTTTGCGGTCAATTGAGATTCTAGAGAGTCCCATAGCAGGTCAATTTGACCTTATTCATCTTCAGCGCATTCACTTAGCCCTCTTTCAGGATGTATACGACTGGGCCGGGAAGATTCGCACAGTAGATATTAGCCGTGGCAATAGTCATTTTGCTAATGTGCGCTTTATTGAATCTGCGGCAAACGACATCTTTAACAAACTAGCTCGTGAAAACTGGCTTAAGGGGCTAGATTCAAACTCCCTATCAAAACGACTAGCTCACTACTTATCAGAGATAAACGCCCTTCACCCTTTTCGAGAGGGAAATGGTCGCGTACAACGCATATTCATCTCCCAACTTAGTCAATCAACCGGCTATCAACTCGACTACTCCGACCTGGAGCAAGAGCAAATTTATCTAGCAATGGAACTAGCCTTTAATGGCGATGAATCCATTCTTGCCAATCTCATCCTAGAGCACCTGGAGAGCAATGAATAGATTTGAGAAATTTACCGACCTGTTTGAGCCAATTAAACCTCTTTAAGCCCGTTGGTCGCGAGTTCGAAAACGCATTTTCGACGAAGTCAATCTCGCCCGACCCACCAGAAACACAAAGCCCTTGAATTAAAGTTCAAGGGCTTTTTCTTTTGCATAATCAAGCTAAGACCATACTTCAAGCCAGAATATGCTATTACATTACTCCAGATAAGTATAATTTTCAGAATTATCATGCTATAATGCATTAATGCAGCATGAATACGGGAGAATGCCATGGGCGCAGTAATAGATCATCAAGTTATTAAATCCATTGGATCCAGTGGACAAATTTCACTTGGCAAGGAGCATGCCGGCCGCCAAGTGCTAGTTGAAAACCCTGAACCAGGAGTTTGGGTGATTCGTACCGCCACCGTTATTCCAGATAATGAAAAGTGGATGCACAAGCCTACTGTTAAAAAAGATTTAGCTACCGCCCTAGCCTGGGCACAAAAGACGCCTGCAAAAGCTACCAATCTTTCTAAACTAAAAATGGCAAAAACGAATGGTTCGAAACGCAAAGCCTGAGCCTTTAGTAGAGCTAGACCTCAATAGCCCTATTTTTCAATCAGCCTGGGAAAAACTAGAGTTAACGGAGCAAGAAAAAGCTTTTGCTACTTTTGAAAAAATTACCCAACTAACCTGGAACCAGGTCTACCGTGATAAGGGTTTGAAATGGGAAAAGATCCAGAGCATTCCAGCGCCCAATGGAATTGATGCCCTATACTCCTTCAGAGTCAGTAAATCAATTCGAGGAATTGGCTTTAGAGAGGATCATTTTCTACGCGTCTTATTAATTCAACCGGATCATGATGCAGCGTATGGAAAAAAATAATCCCATAAAAAAATCTTTTGTGTTGACTCCAAGCAAAGACATTCGTAATTCATCAGATCCTGATATTGCTGGATCCTACGCTATGCAACGAGCAGGCCAAGCAGCAATAGACTTGGCAATCCAAACTAATACGGCTATCGTAACCACTGTTGACGGTAAGATAGTTCGGATCTCTGCTGCAGAACTCATCAAACAGCGTCAACTTACGGCCTAAACACCGTTGGTCGCGAGTTCGAAAACGCAGTTTCGACGAAGTCAATCTCGCCCGACCCACCAGTAATACGAAGCCCTTGAATGAAAGTTCAGGGGCTTTTTCTTTAGGCTGGCAACTCAGTCACTGCTCTCATAAGCTGCTAACTTTGCTTTTAATTGGCGCTCCTCCTGAAACCGCTCAGTCTCATCGCGAATGATTGCTGCTATTGCAATAGCTTGCTTTTGCTCATCAAACAACATACTTACCGAGAATGCAATTGAAATAGAGTGTCCATCTTTATGGACTGCAGGAACCCTCAGTAAAGTATGTCCATACTTCGTTTGTCCAGTTTGAATGGTGTGAAAGTAGCCTTTCGAGTGACGTTCTCTAAAGCGCTCAGGCGTGATGATGCTGAGCGTTTTACCCAAAGCCTCCTCTGGAGTAAATCCGAAAATACGCTCTGCTGAGGCATTCCAAAACAAGATATTTTCATCTCGGTCAGAAATAATGACTGCCTCACCCAGTTGTGTGACGAGCGTTTTGAAATCCAAAGTGACCGACATATAAATAGTCTTTACCATTAAGTTGTACCAATACCAATGTAACAGTAAATGCTACCCTTAAGCGGCATAACTAAAAACTAGCTAGCTAGCCAGGCAAAATTAGCCAAAGGCTTTTATGATGGGATCTTGCGTTCTTAACAAGGTCAATCTCACTTGTATTTCAGTAAATCTATTTTTCCTTTGTGGACGAAGCTCAGCTTATGTATTGGGGTGGCTATCAGCTTTTCCATCATGGCGCAGCCTATGGAAAAAAGTACTGTAGTTGGCTCAAAGCGTTTTACAGAAAGCTATGTGCTTGGGGAGTTGGTCAATCAAACATTACGTGCTGCTGGCGTACAGGCCATTCATCGACAGGGTCTTGGTAATACTGCAATTGTCACTCAAGCACTTACAACGGGGCAGATTGATGTTTACCCAGAATATACCGGCACCATTCTGAGAGAAATCCTAAAACGCCCAGAAACACAAGCATCACTAAGTGAGCTCAATGTTTGGCTTAAACCTAAGGGCTTAAAAGTAGCAATACCCCTTGGGTTTAATAACACCTATGCACTTGCCATGAGGGCAGAGCAAGCAAAAGCTTTAGGCCTCAAACGTATTAGTGATATCGAAAACCTCAGCACTAAACAGCAAACCACTCTGCGGATTGCGTTATCGCCAGAATTTAAGACGCGGGCTGACGGGTGGTCAGCACTTGTTAAAAATTATGCTTTAACAATACAGCCAACGAAAGTGTTAGAGCATGGCTTAGCCTACGATGCTTTGGCACGAGGCGATACCGATATTGTGGACGCCTACTCCACTGATGCAGCGATTGCCCAAAAAGATCTGGTTCTATTGGAAGATGATAGGAAGGCATTTCCACGCTACGATGCCGCTCTGTTAATGCGCTCTGATTTTGATGAAAAATCCTTACAAAGCTTAGAGGGAAAATTAGATGAAGCCACTATGGCCAAGCTCAATGGACTAGCTGAGTCAGGCATGAGTTTTGAAAAAGTGGTGAATGTATTTTTAAAGACAAGCACAAATGATCAACAAAGCCCTACACAGCTCTCTAGGTTTTTTAAGTTACTCCTTGGTCCAGATTTTTTTACCGCCCTACGTGATCATGTTCTGCTGGTAGCGATCTCCTCAACCATGGCCCTGCTCGTCGGAATCCCTTTAGGCATTCTGGCATACCGACGACCCCGATATGCGGCTTGGATTTTAGGTGCTACCGGTATTTTGCAGACCATCCCTTCACTTGCACTGCTGACGATATTGATTGCTCTACTAGATCAAATAGGGGCTGTGCCAGCGGTTTTAGCCTTATTTTTATATGGCCTACTGCCCATTGTGAATGCGACCCACATCAGCTTAATAGAAGTTCCATCGAATCTAAAAGAAGCAGCGCTGGCCCTTGGTTGCAATGAATGGCAATTGCTCATTTCGATCGAGCTTCCATTTGCTCGGCCCGTCATCATGACGGGTTTAGCATCGGCAACGGTAATTGGAGTTGGTACTTGCACCCTAGCGGCGCTGGTAGGTGCTGGTGGATTTGGTGATCGCATAGTAGCTGGGCTGGCCGTAAACGACCACGCACTCATGCTTGCTGGAGCTATACCAGCCGCCATGCTGGCTCTGCTTGCTCAAATCATTCTGACGCCGAAACGTAGATCAAAAAATATCTAATATTTACCTAGGCAAGGGAACAAATTGCAGAAAAGGAGTCTGCAAATAGTTCCCTTAGCTGACAAACTGAAGTCTTATTGGTGGTCTTCTATACTGCAATCACTCAACTCAACAGAAGATTTTTCCCAAAATACTGTATGTCTGAATCTTTAAGCCAGGACTATCTTCTTTATGCTCCGCATCCACCTGCGTCAACCTTGGCACAGTGGCTAGAGGAAAGCAACCGTATCACCCGTCAAATTCTGAGCCATATTTCGGCAGCGGATCAGATAGTTCCTCAGCTCAATATTCTGAATCCCCCGCTGTGGGAATTGGGTCACCTAACTTGGTTTCATGAATTCTGGGTTCATCGCGATGGCCAAGAGAGTAAGCCATCATTCATGAAGAACGCTGACTACTTATTTAATTCTTCAGAGATGGCACATCAAGATCGTTGGTCCACTCCAATGCCATCTCTAGATAATCTACTGGAATACAACTACAGCGTCGTTAGCAGTACTCAAGATTTGCTACGCACACCAATCGACAATAAAGCTGCTTACTTTATCCAGCTAGCGATCTTGCATCAGGATATGCACAATGAGGCATTTGCCTATATGTGGCAGACCATGGGGCGCTCTATACCCTTTACTCCCTTCACTAGTACGAGTAAGTTTGAGGCTAAAGCGCGAGACTGGATTCATTTTCCAAAATCAACGATGCAAGCTGGTTCTGAGCAGGGCTCCGGCTTTATCTTTGATAATGAAAAGTGGGCACACTCTAATGATCTCCCTGCATTTGATATTGCAAGCACGCCCGTCACCAATGGCGAATACCTAGAGTTTCTGCAATCACCAAGCAATCTTGGCCAGTCCATGCCTGTAGCGCCACCCTCTCACTGGAAAAAGGAGGGAGATATTTGGCTAGAGCGAATTTTTAATGAATGGCTGCCCTTAAGTAGCGCATCCGCTCTACGCCACATCAGCTACCTAGATGCTCAGCGTTTTTGTGAATATCATCAAGTGCGTTTGCCTAACGAACATGAACTTAGTCTACTAATGTCACAAAAGCAGGGAGTCTGGCAATCCTCTAATTTATGGGAGTGGACTAGCAGCACTTTTACCCCCTTCCCTGGATTTACCGCCGATCCCTATATCGACTATTCACAGCCCTGGTTCGATGGCAGCTATCAGGTGCTCAAGGGTGGTAGTCTATTTACCCCCGATCGCCTAAAAAGAGTGGCATTTCGTAACTTTTATCAAGCTCATAGAAGTGATCATTTTTGCGGCTTTCGTACGTGTTTACTCTAAATTGAGTAAGCTCTTGATGTTGCGGTAACCACTACTTTTAATTTGAATTGGCAATACTTTATGACTACCCCCTATAACGGTCGCCTTACCTCTTTATCTCATGGTGGAGGCTGTGGCTGCAAGATTGCACCTGGTGTCTTAAGTGACATCCTCAAGGCTTCACCGATGCGCAATTTACCTGCTGCCTTATTAGCAGGTTCTGATAACAACGAAGACGCTGCCGTTTATCAAATTAATGAAAATCAGGCGATCGTTGCGACGACGGATTTCTTTATGCCAATCGTGGACGATCCATTTGAGTTTGGTCGCATTGCTGCCACTAATGCTATTTCAGATATTTACGCCATGGGTGCTCAACCTCTTTTCGCACTGGCACTATTGGGTATGCCAATTCAAGTATTGCCTTTAGAAGTTATCCAGCAAGTGACTGCTGGTGGCGAATCGGTTTGTAATGATGCCGGCATTATGATTGCCGGTGGTCACTCGATTGATACTGTTGAGCCAATTTATGGCCTCGTTGCCATTGGAATCGTTGACCCAAAAAAATTGAAACGTAACAGTGGTGCTCAAGCGGGAGATAGCATCATCCTCAGCAAGCCGTTGGGTGTAGGCATTCTTTCTGCAGCACTCAAGAAAGAAGTTCTCTCTGATGCAGGCTATAAAGAGATGATTGCTCTCACCACAAAGCTGAACAAGCCTGGTGTTGCACTCTCCCAGCTAGATGGCGTACATGCCTTAACCGATGTTACGGGCTTTGGCTTGGCAGGGCATTTGCTAGAGATGGCGAGAGGATCTCATTTAATGGCACAGGTCCACTGGGATGCTATTCCGGTTGTGCAGGAAGCAATTGAGCACGTTAAGGTAGATATTTTTACCGGTGCCTCTACTCGCAATTGGGCTGGCTATGGCAATGAAATTCAACTCGCAAGCAATCTGGGGCTCTGGCAACAAAATGTTCTTACGGACCCCCAAACTAGTGGTGGCCTGCTGATTTCTTGCGCACCAGAGCAAGAGGCTGAAGTGCTCTCAATACTTAATTTGGGCGGCTTTGCTAGCGCTCAGAAAATCGGACAGTTTGTAGCTGGCACAGGCTTGTCTGTTAACTAAATCTGTACCCCGCAATTTGTGATTACCTATATAGAAAGATATTTTATGAAATCAATCAAAATGGATACACTGAAGCACCTCCTTGGAGCATTACTTGCTTTTGGCATTGCTGCTAGCGTAAGCACTCCCGCCCTAGCACAAGAGGTGTTGCGGATATCCGCAATTCCAGATGAATCGCCAACAGAGTTGCAACGCAAATTCAAACCTCTAGGCGAGTATCTTTCAAAAGAAACTGGCATGAAAGTGGAGTTCACGCCGGTGACTGACTACGCGGCAGTTGTGGAGGCCTTGGCGACCAAAAAGATTGATATGGCTTGGTTGGGTGGCTTTACTTACGTTCAAACCAAAATTAGAACAAATGGCACAGCTAACCCAATTATTCAACGAGTGGAAGATGAGAAATTCACCAGTGTTTTCATTGTTCCAGCTGATAGCTCATTAAAGTCATTAAGCGAACTCAAGGGTAAGACCATGGCATTTGGCTCACCGTCCTCAACATCCGGACACCTCATGCCACGCTATTTCCTGATGCAAGCCGGCATAAATCCAGACAAAGACTTTAAAAACATTGCTTTTTCAGGTGCGCATGATGCGACTGTCGCCTTCGTAGCAAGCGGGAAGGCAGATGTTGGCGCGCTCAATGCATCAGTTTGGGTTAAGCTCAATGAGGCAAAAAATCCCAATGCACTAAAGTCAAAAGTACTCTCCACAACGCCACCCTACTTTGATTACAACTGGACTGTTCGCGGAGATCTTGACCCAGCAACAGTAAAGAAAATTATCGACGCATTTTTAAAGTTAGATGCTAATAATCCGAACTACAAAGAAATCATGGATCTTCAGCGTGCCAGTAAATATGTCACCACTAAATCGTCGAATTACGATGACATCGAAAAAGCAGCTCGCTCTGCTGGATTAATTAAGTAGTCTCGTGGGGCTTTTCTTACAGCAGCTGAGCTTTGAGCACAGCAACGGAACGCCGGCGCTCAGTCAAATTTCATTAGTGGCACAGGCTGGCGAGTGCATCGCTGTGATTGGCCCATCGGGGTCTGGCAAGACAACGCTCTTAAATATCTTAGCCACTGCCCTGAAGCCCTCACTTGGGACCGCTGTGGTACTTGGAGAGAATCCTTGGAAACTCTCTAAGTCATCTCTCAAGCGCTTACGCTCTAAGATTGGCTTAGTGCATCAGGCGCCCCCGATACCACTAAGACAAAGAGTGATCACTGCCATTCTGGCTGGGCGATTAGGACAGTGGCCGCTCTGGAAATCGATTCTGTCATTGGTGTACCCAGTAGACATTGCTGGCCCGCAATCGTGTTTGGAACGCCTAGATCTAACTGATAAGTTATTTGATCGTTGCGACTGTCTTTCGGGCGGTCAGCTGCAGCGGGTTGGGGTTGCCAGAGTAATGTATCAAGCACCCCAGCTTATCCTAGCCGATGAGCCAGTATCCGCCATGGATCCAGTTCTCTCAGATCTGACGATTGGCGTACTGATTGAAGAGGCAAAAAAGCGCAATGCTACTCTTGTCGCCAGCCTTCATGCAGTCGATATTGCCTTACGATGGTTTCCACGCATTATTGGCATTCGAGATGGTCAAATGATTTTTGATCTGCCCTCAAGCGAAGTCAGCGAACACATCTTAAGAGAGTTATATGCATCTGAGCTTGGAGGACTTCCAATTCAAGCCAGCAGTACTGCCTCCTAATGCAAACATCCATTATTTCAAGGGACCCCGCAACACCCTATCGTTTCATGGGTCTACTGCTTGCCATCGCCATTCTTTGGCCGATGCTACAGCTTACCCAATTTGAGCCCAAGCTTTTAATCGACCCAAATAATATCCAAGTCATGGGTGATTTTTTAGTGCAGTTTTTTCCACCCAATATTGAAGCAACATTTTTATCGCTCGTAATCAAAGCTACTGTAGAAACTTTAGCCATGGCTACCGCCGGAATTGCCTTGGCAATGGTAATTGCGGTACCGCTTGGCCTCATCATTTCTTATAGCCTCTCGATTTCAAGAATTGGCCCTACATCTGACCATCAGTTTGCTCAATCTATTCGGCTTCTTGCGCGCTCGCTCATGCTGGTGTTGCGCGGCATCCCAGAGATTGTGTGGGCGCTCTTATTGGTGAGAGTATTCGGCCTAGGTGCTATTGCAGGTGTTTTAGCCATCGCCATTACTTATGGTGGCATGCTCGCTAAAGTCTATTCAGAAATTTTGGAGTCTGGCAATACTCTTCCAGCTCGCGCACTCATTTTGTCTGGTAGCAATCGAATAGCGGCATTTCTATATGGCTTATTACCAGGTTCAGCGCAAGAGCTTGCATCCTATACAGTTTATCGATGGGAGTGTGCCGTAAGAGCCTCTGTGGTGATGGGCTTTGTGGGTGCAGGCGGATTAGGTCAATTGATGGATCAGTCCATGAAAATGCTCAATGGCGGAGAGGTGTCAACTATCCTGGTAGTTTTCTTGGGGCTTGTGTTACTCGCTGACTACATCAGCTTGATCATTCGGAAACAATTGGCATGAGCACTCCAATAAATATTCAACCTGCTCGTCAATTTTGTCTCAAGTGCCTGTTAACGCTCTTGATCGTATTTGGATTAACGATTGCTAGCTTTATCTACCTTGCACTAAATCCAGCCAATCTCTTCACACTTGAAGCATTGAAAAATATTGCAGAGTTTATTGGGCGATTTTTTCCACCAGATTTGAGTCCAGATTTTTTAGATAAAATTTGGCATGGTGTTTTACAAACGCTCGCGATTTCCGCTCTAGCAACCCTCATTGCAGCTATTTTCAGTCTCGGACTTTCACTGCCAGTATCAGGCAGATTTGGTCCGCCTGCAAAAGGGATCACTCGCTTTATTTGTAACTTCTTACGATCCGTCCCGGAATTAGTTTGGGCGGCTCTCATGGTTCTGGCTGTTGGCCTTGGGCCATTTGCAGGAACCCTAGCTTTAATGCTGCACACTACCGGAGTTTTGGGAAGACTGTTTGGTGAAAGCTTAGAAAATCATCCTACAGTCTCTAGTAATGCTCTGATGCTGAACGGCTCGGGAAGAGTGACTAGCTTCTTGTATGGCACGCTCCCCGGAATCGCACCTCAATTACTTTCATACAGTCTGTATCGCTGGGAAATGAACATCCGCATGGCAACGATATTGGGCTTTGTAGGTGCAGGTGGACTGGGACAGATGTTGTACTACGAACTCTCCTTACTGCGAGAGGCACAGGCATCAACCGTCATCATGGCAATGCTAGTCTTGGTTATCTTCGTAGACTTTGTAAGCAACAAACTACGTCGAATTCAGATGCACAACCAGGGTTAAGGCGCCCGCTCATTCATCCTCATAGATAATCAAGCGAATGAAACATATATTGACTGAAGAATTACTTCAAAGCCTAACTGCCGATACACCATCGATATCGCCAAAGTTTTTTTATGATGATATCGGCTCGCACCTGTTTGATGTCATTACGCTTCTTGATGAATACTATCCAACTCGAACAGAGAAATGGATTATGGATACCTATCAGCGTGGGATTGCTGATGCCGTAGCTCATTGTGATGTTTTAATTGATCTGGGCGCCGGTAATTGTGCCAAAGGAAGTCAACTTTTTGATAGTATTGCGCCAAAACAATATAGAGCGCTTGATATTTCAAAAGAATATGTAGAGGCCGCCGTTGCCGATCTACAGAAGCAGTTTCCTCAGATTGAGATGTCAGCTCATGCCATCGATCTTAGCTTGCCGCTAGCCTTTCCTGATCTTCAAGCACTTCGTAAAGTATTTTTCTATCCGGGCTCTTCAATTGGTAACTTTGATCCTGAAAAAGCGGATCAGTTTTTTATGAATCTTGCTCAGGAGTGCTACGAGAGTGGCGGACTTTTAATTGGAGTCGATCTAGTTAAAGATACACAAACCCTGCACCTTGCCTACAACGACCCCTTGGGAGTCACTGCCGCATTTAATTTAAATGCCTTGCTAAACGTCAATCGACTCATTGGTAGCAATTTTCAGCTTCAGGATTGGGAGCATCATGCATTTTTTAACGCCTCACTGTCCCGTATTGAAATGCACCTGCGAGCACGCTCTGATGTGCAGGTAATTCTGCCGGGCAATGGAAGTCAGGATCATATTATTTCTTTTGGTGTAGGTGATTTAATTCATACCGAAAATAGCTATAAATACACCCAGGAACATTTTGTAGAAAAACTTCGTCGCGCTGGGTTTGCTGACATCCAATGCTGGACCGATCCAAATAAGTACTTTTTAGTTTGTTTTGCAAAAGTCTAATAGAGTCTTTATTCAATCCTTAAGCAACTGCATCATCAACCCCTGAATAGATTGCATCTCTCGATCAGGGCTCACCAGATCTTTACGAGTATCAATCTGTTTTTTCAGCGCAGAATAAAAATCGGGCATAGTTTCAGCGCGATATAGTAGGGCTGCAAGTTCAAGCTCATCACCCACGGGATAGTAGCCAAGATAGTCATCTCCAAGCAAGCCTCGATTCCCAGGAATGTCCGAAGCGATCACTGGAACGCCCAATGCTATTGCCTCTGAAACTACATGAGCGCCGCCCTCCATCCGACTGGAAATCACCATCAGGCGGCTCTGGGAGAGTGCCTTTAATGTATCGGCATGGCTTACCTCGCCAACCCATTGGTAACGCTTTAGAGTTTCGCTATACACCTTAGCAGTACGCTCCATTTGCTTATTCATAGCCATACCTAAATGCAAAACCTTGATCTGAGAATTTAGGGGCATCAAGGGAAGACTACGGGCGATACAAAAAGGATCCTTCTCCTCCCTCAGGTGGCCAATCACTATTACTAGGAAACTCGTGCTCTTCACTGCATCGGGGGTATCAAGCTGAACTGACTGATAAATCACTCGAGCTTTATGACGTAGATGCGCTGGAATAGAATCTAAGGCTGAGGACTGCAAGACAATCAGTTGGTCTGCCACCTCCATTGAGTGAAGAACCTCACCATGGACTGCCATGTCTCGATACAAATCAGTACCCGTCAAAACCAAGACAATAGGTCGATCAGGGTGCTGCGTATGAAACGCCATGATGGATGCATAGCTTCGATAGGCATGCAGCGCTATCAGCATGGCGGGATCTTCACCTGACAGGGATTCACTCACTACAACCGCATAGCCAAGTTTCTCCAAGAAATTCTGCCAGCGTAGCGCCGTGATCCGGTTTCCGTGCAGACTCCCTTGTGGTGCCGGCGTTACGATTTCAATATAGAGTTTGATGTTGAACCTATCAAAAAGTACAGTTTTTTATATTTCTAATGGTAATGGAGATTTACTATGTCAGTTAAGATACCCCGCTGGTAATCCCTGCTGATTTAATTGCCTACAAATACACTATAGTTAAACATATTCCGCTATGCCTATTACTAGCCCTAGGACGTAAATGACTCTTACTGAACTTCGCTATATCGTCGCAGTTGCACGTGAACGCCACTTTGGAAGAGCGGCAGATGCCTGCTTTGTATCTCAGCCTACCCTATCAGTAGCCATTAGAAAGCTGGAGGAAGAACTCAATACCCAAATCTTTGAGCGTACCAATACTGAGGTTGCAATGACTAGCCTAGGCTCACTGATTGTGGATCAGGCTCAAAGAGTGCTTGAAGAAGCCAATTCCTTAAAGCACTTAGCAAAGCATGGGCAAGACCCTCTATCTGGCCCACTCAGGCTTGGTGCGATCTACACCATTGCACCTTACTTATTGCCCAGCTTAGTGCGGGTTGCACGAGAGCGCCTGCCACATGCTCCTTTATTTTTAGAGGAAAACTTTACCGTTCGGCTTCTTGAAGTCTTACGTCAAGGGGCCTTAGATTGCATAGTGATTGCAGATCCCTTCGCAAGCACTGGACTCAATCAAATTGAATTGTATGATGAACCTTTTTTAGTAGCAGTGCCTAAAGGTCATCCTTGGGAAAATAGAACATCAATTCCGCATCGAGAGCTGAAAGAGCAAAATACTTTGTTACTAGGTACTGGGCACTGTTTTCGAGACCATGTACTTGGTGTCTGCCCAGAGTTGAATCATTTAGGCTCTGGAACAACGATTGGGGAACAACGTAGTTTTGAGGGCTCATCTCTAGAAACTATTCGACAGATGGTAGCCAGTGGCATTGGTATTTCAGTACTACCTAGAACGTCCGCTTTTGATAATGTATCTTCTGATCAGCTCATTCGCTATATTCCATTTGAGGACCCCATTCCTACCAGACGAGTTTGTCTCGTCTGGCGGAAAAACTTTCCACGCGCTGCTGCAATGAATGAATTAGCCGAAGTAATTCGTCAATGCGCCCTACCTGGCGTTCAATATCTTTAAGATCTAGCTTGCTTTAACTCAAATCAGAAACGAGCGAAGCCAATGTTTCTGAAGGGAGAGTTTGTACATGCATTGGATAGCCCTTGTGATCACAACCAACCATCATCTGAGCGCCAGCCTTTAGAGCCATCTTCATATCCGCTGTGAGATCAAAGCGCATGAAATGCACTGCAGATGTTTTCTCGGCAGTAGAGCGTTCCAAGTCTTCGTCAGCAATTGCATAGACACGTGGCTGACCTTCGACCTCAATAAAGATCTTGTGCTCTATGCCCACTAACTTCGCAAGCGCAACTTTACGATCTGCTTCATTGGGATACTCAATCATCATAGTGGCCTTGAAATCCGAACCACTAGGCACCAAGGGGTTGTACGCGTTCAACTCATCCTCGATACCGCTCTCTTCAAATGTTTTTTCTACACGCAGCATCTCTTGAATTTGATAGCGCATTAAAAACTCATTCTCAAAAATCAGTGTTACGTGATCTCCAAGATGAACAGTACGAAGGCGACGTTCTTTAATCGCTTTTTCACGAAAAACGGGACGTTCTTTGTGGTAAGTCTCAAGACTTAAAAGACTATCGCGTGTAATGATTCCCATACTGCTATCTTCCTTTATTTATATAAATTAAAGACCATATGCTTTTGCAAGTAAGGTCAATGGGTGAGCCATCTCGGACTTAGGTAAACCCAACTCTTCCATGCCCTGCTCAATATGATGACCCGCTAGCTGACAGTCAGAGCTAATATAGTTTGGCTCTTCTTCAGCCATTCTTCTGAATACAGGCTTACCAATTTTCATTGCCATTTCATGAAACTCTTTCTTCACACCCCAGGTACCGGAATGTCCTGAGCAACGCTCCACAACATTCACTTCAGTACCAGGTACTAGCTTTAGAGTTTCCGCAGTCTTTTGACCTACGTTTTGAACCCGTGAATGGCAGGCCATGTGATAACTCACATTCCCGAGCTCTTTACTGAAATCTTTCTTCAAGAGGCTATCCGAATTTCGCGCCATAAAGTATTCAAAGGGATCCCACATCGCTTCTTTCACCAATTGCGTATCAGCACAATCAGGGAACATGAGTGGCAACTCTTGCTTAAACATCAAAGTACATGATGGGATTGGCGTCAAGATGGCATAACCTTCACGTGCCAACTTAGCCAACTTTGGAATATTTTTTTCCTTATTCTGCGCAACAGACTCTAAATCACCCAGCTCGAGCTTAGGCATGCCACAACAAGCTTCTTTATCCACAAGCTCATACGGAATAGCATTGTGTTTCAGAATCTTGATGAGATCTTGCCCTATGCCTGGCTCGTTGTAATTGATATAGCAGGTGGCATAGATAGCGACTTTTCCGGGTGTCTTGACACCATCCACTACTGGCAGATTTTCAGATTTCTCAGCTAGCTGCGGGAATGTCTTATGAGCATATTCAGGGATCCAAGCATTCTTATCTACTCCCAAGGCGCCTTCCATCACCAAACGTGCAAGCCCAGTGCTATTTACAGCATTGACTGCTTGCGTAACGATTGGAATGCCAGCAAAGTGGCCAAGCTTATCTGTAGAGGAGAGTAGTTTGTCGCGGAAGGTGGCTTTGTCGTCCTTGAAATTCACTGCCTTTGCACGAAGCATTAAGTGAGGAAAATCAATATTCCAAGGGTGTGGAGGAACATAAGGACATTTGGTCATGTAGCAAACATCGCACAGGTAGCATTGGTCAACTACCTTTTGGTAATCGGCCTTATCAACCTGCTCCATCTCCAAATCTTCAGTGGCATCTACCAAATCAAAAAGGGCTGGAAATGACCCACAAAGACTGACACAGCGACGGCAACCGTGACAAAGATCGAAGACACGCTCCATCTCAGCTTCTAGATCGGCTTTATCGTAAAACTTGGGGTTTTGCCAATCCAAAGGATGTCTGGTTGGGGCTTCTAAACTACCTTCGCGAGTTGTCATGTATGTCCTCTACTATTTGAACGTATGCAATGCATTAATTTTGTAGGGCTAAGTTTAGAGCTCCACCAGTCGATAGTGAAATTGTATTAATTAACAATCTTCATAGAAAATACCTAATTAGCTTGATTCAATCCTCTTAGTTGCTCTTTGAATTCATAAATAAGAGGTAGTAGACACTAACATTTACTCAAATCAGCTCTCTATTGGAGTTATTTGACGACAAAAGGCCCTAAAAGCGGCACCATTTACCCTTATATTTTATTAATTGATATTTACTTATCAGTTGTTTTTAACTATCAAGTCCATACAAAAATATGATCATTCAAATACGCAGATTTGTTCATAATCATCGGCAGGTGAACCTTATAGAGCTAGTAACTTAGCAAATCACCCAATTTCAACTAACCGTTTTTAGGAGTCAATCATGGCTAAAACTGTAAAAGGTACAAAGACTGAGCAGTCTTTGAAAGAAGCATTTGCTGGAGAATCACAAGCAAACCGTCGTTATTTGTATTTCGCGAACCAAGCTGATATCGCTGGTGCAAACGATGTTGCAGCAGTTTTCCGCTCAACAGCTGAAGGTGAAACAGGTCATGCCCATGGTCACATGGAATACTTGATCGAAGGCGGCGCAGGCGAGCCAGGTACTGGTATGCCAGCTAAGACAGTTGCTGAAGCATTGCAAGCAGCTATCGCGGGAGAAACACATGAGTACACAGATATGTACCCAGGTATGGCTAAGACAGCACGCGATGAAGGCTTTGACGAAATTGCTGACTGGTTTGAAACATTAGCTAAGGCTGAGCGTAGCCACGCTAACAAGTTCACTAAGACTTTAGAAGCCCATTTGGCAAACGCTTAATTAGCTAAGTCATTTAATTTGAGAGCCCTCGAATAAAAATTCGGGGGCTTTTTTTCAGGCTTAATCAATCCAGGCTGGATGCTTGTGCATTACCGAATTAAACAATTCGGATTCAATCAGTTCACCAAGCCAATTCTGAATATTGGGGAGCGGCAACCCCTCAAAGCTTTTTTGATCAGACATTGAAAATTGCCGAATAAACGGAAAGATAGCTACGTCTACCCAAGATAACTTATTACCCATTAGATAAGTATTCAATTTCAGCGCGGCCTCCATTGGCCTGAGCATCAACTCTATTGCGGCATCCAAAATCGCTTCTCGATTGAGATGGGGATATCTCTCAGGATATTTGTATTGATCTAAAAGAGTTTTAAATGGGCCATCATTTTTCTCAAGCCACTCTATCGAGGGCAACTGATCAATCTCCAGCCAACCATCAGGGTCAGACTGATCTAATGACCAGCGCATGATATCCACGCTCTGATCCAGAATCCGTCCACCAACACACAAAACTGGAACAGTTCCTTTGGGCGAGACCAGCAACATAGATTGCGGTTTATCTCGCAAAACTATCTCTCGGTGCTCATATTCAATACCGGCGTATTTCAAGGCCATACGAGCTCTCATGGCATAAGGGCATCTACGGTAAGAATACAAAATCGGTTTCATCGCAATATTATCAAGCCAACGCTAAATTAATTGATCTAAAAAAACGATCATTTATATCATTATTATTTGTTATACAAATATATCAATCCCCTTCAGAATGACTCCTGTTGTGCATTAACCCATTTATTTTTAACAGGAAAACCTTATGTCATTAGTCAACACACCAGTAATTCCATTCAAAACCCAAGCTTTTCATAACGGTAAGTTTGTCACTGTTACCGATGAGACCCTCAAAGGCAAATGGTCAGTAATGATTTTTATGCCAGCAGCATTTACATTCAACTGCCCAACAGAAATTGAAGATGCGGCTGATAACTATGCTGAATTTCAGAAGATGGGTGCAGAGGTTTATATCGTTACTACCGATACTCATTTCTCACACAAAGTATGGCATGAGACTTCACCTGCAGTAGGTAAGGCAAAGTTCCCATTGGTTGGTGATCCAACACATACATTGACACGTGGTTTTGGTGTGCATATTGATGAAGAAGGTCTCGCATTGCGCGGCACATTCATTATCAATCCTGAGGGCGTTATCAAGACCGCTGAAATTCACTCAAATGAAATCGCCCGCGATATCTCTGAGACATTACGCAAGCTCAAAGCTGCTCAGTACACAGCCGCTCACCCAGGCGAAGTATGCCCAGCTAAGTGGAAAGAAGGCGCAGCAACATTGACTCCATCTTTGGACCTCGTAGGCAAGATCTGAGGATCAAGGTTAGAAGTAATTAGCAATCAATAGACTCTCTTCGGAGAGTCTATTGGGCAGGATGAGAAAAAAAATTCCTGCCCAATAGACTCATCAAGATTCAACACTAAGGAATACAGCATGTTAGACACCAACATCAAAACCCAACTCAAAGCCTATTTTGAAAAAATAGAGAGCCCCATTGTTCTTGAGGCCACTTTAGATGACAGCACTCAATCAGCTCAGATGTTGGAACTACTGAATGAGGTTGCCGAGCAATCTACCAAGATTACTGTAAAGACCTCAGGTGGCAGTAAAAATATTCCTAGCTTTACCGTAGGCAAAGTAGATGAAGTTGCTCGTATTGCATTCTCTGGTCTACCAATGGGTCATGAGATGACTTCTTTCATTTTGGCTATTTTGCAAGCTAGTGGTTATCCACCAAAGGTTCAGCAAGACGTGATTGAGAGCATCAAAGGCCTAGAAGGTAAGAAGCGCTTTCAGACTTTCATCTCTTTGTCATGCCACAACTGCCCAGACGTAGTGCAAGCCCTGAACCTCATGGCAGCACTGAATCCAAACATCGAACATGAAATGATTGATGGCGCACTCTTTCAGGGTTTGGTGGATCAATACCAAATCATGGCAGTACCTACAGTCATTCTGAACGGCGAAGTCTTTGGTCAAGGCCGCATGAGCGTGGAAGAAATTGCCGCTAAATTGGATACCAATACCTCAGCACGTGATGCTGAAAAATTAAGTGCCAAAGCCGCCTACGACTCTCTGATCATTGGTGGCGGTCCAGCAGGTGCTTCGGCTGCAATTTATTCTGCCCGTAAGGGAATCAGGACTGGTATTGTGGCTCAACGCTTTGGCGGGCAAGTTGCTGATACCGTAGGTATTGAAAACTTCATCTCCGTTAAAGAAACTGAAGGCCCTAAATTAGTCACAGCTCTTGAGCAGCACGTCAAAGAGTATGAGGTGGATGTGATGAATCTACAAACCGCTAAGAGCTTAAGCAAGACTGGTGATGAAATTACGATTACCTTAGAAAATGGTGGCGTACTGAAAAGTAAAACAGTCATCCTGAGTACGGGCGCACGCTGGCGCGAAATGAATGTACCAGGCGAGCAAGAGTACCGCGGTAAAGGCGTTGCTTACTGTCCTCACTGTGACGGCCCTTTATACAAAGGTAAACGTGTCGCAGTGATTGGCGGTGGTAATTCTGGAGTAGAAGCCGCTATTGATTTGGCGGGCATTGTGAGTCATGTCACCCTAGTTGAGTTTGATACTAAGTTGCGTGCCGATGCCGTACTGCAGAAAAAAATGTTCAGCATGCCCAACGTGACGGTAATTACCAATGCCTTAAGTAAGGAAGTGTTCGGTGCTGACGGTAAGGTAACTACCTTGCGCTATGAAGATCGCGCTAATCATCAGATGCATGATGTGGCACTGGAAGGAATCTTCGTTCAGATTGGATTATTACCCAATACGGATTGGCTCAAAGGGGTGATTGATTTATCTCCTCGCGGAGAAGTGATCATTGATCAAAAGGGAGAAACTTCGATGCCTGGTGTATTTGCAGCCGGTGACTGCACCACTGTTCCCTATAAGCAAATTATTATCGCCATGGGTGAAGGGGCAAAGGCTTCACTCTCAGCATTTGATTATTTAATTCGCTCATAAACATCCAACTCACTCAGATCTCAATCAGGTCTGAGTGAGTTCTGAGTGCCAGTATCTAGTTTTCGGCAGCTACCTGTGCCTCAGCAAACCTCATTTCTAAAGCGAGGCGCTTAAAAGCCGCTTGATCTGGATATTGTTTTGCCAAATAATAAATGAGCTCCCGATCAGTTTTGCCAAACTGATGATCCTTCAGCATCGTTCTTAATGCCCAAATCAATTGCAAGGAGGCGCGCTCATCCAATAAAATACTTGCCTTATCTTCTGCGCTCTCATCCAAATCTTGTAGATTAATTTCTTTAGCAAAGGACAATAGCTTTTGCGGCATCTCCCACTTGACAACATTGTGAGCCCAATACAAAAATCGTTTTAAGTCGACCCGCATGTTCTGAGCGGAAAAGTTTTGCATCCAGGCATGCTCGATCAATAAATCTAGCTTAAGCTTGAAATCAGAAAAGAGACCTTCAAAATTTTCCCGATCGAAATGGAGCTCTCCAGCGGAATCTCTTCTTGGAAATTTAATTTGGCGAGGGTTTAATCCAAGCACTAAAGCAGCTGCTTGCCATGTATAAACATATTGCTTAGCAATCCAATGATCCCAATCCAATTCAGTCATAAATTTCACTTCATTTAATAACAATAAGAGCATAGCTTACTACGCCTGAGATATTAAATATTGACAAGCGGTGAGGACTAGGTCAGATAAGTTCCCAATAAGCTAACTCACTTGTAACTAAGTAGGCTCTTTATTTGCAAAATAGAGTCCTGAGGACTCGTAAAGACTCTACGTAAGGGTCTTTCTTACTATGGACTTAGTTCTTTGAGGCTCTGGATGCTTCAGAAGCTTCAGAAGCATATTTTTCAGCGATAAGGGAAAAATGTTTTTTGGCGTCAGAGTCCATCGCAACATCCTCAAATTTATGGGGGCCTGATGTTGGCTTAGCCTCATAGGTAAAAAGGTATAAACCAGCTACTATGACTAATAGGGCAAAGCTAACTGGGGCGATATATGTCCTCAAGGGCTTTTCCAGCTCAGAGTATCTTGAGAATATTGGCCTGAAGTGGATGAATCACATTGGGCAATATTTCCGTGGGATTGAATGATCTTGCAATCTGCTCCTGCCAAAGCAAGCGATCCCTAACCAAGTCATCGATTTCTAATTTAATAAATGTTGCTGAGACTGCTGATAAATCACTCTTCGCTTGGAACTGGTTCATGACCTTATCTCCTTATAAAAGCGTCAACTTGATAGCTCCATCCTAGACGCTCTCGCAAGCAAAATAAAGTGATTTGCACAAGTCAAAGTGATTTTCTCGCCTAATGAAATCCTTTTGCAAGTAATTGATTTATATCTATTTTATTGATGGGAATAAAGCTGATTGTCATCCCCACAATACTCTGCAAGTAGATAAATGAGTAACTTCATTGGCCTATCAAAAGATTCTCAAAAATAGGTAAGGAAAGCATTAGAACTTGTTGATAAATATAGAATTTTATCGTTCTGGGCTCTTCAATATAAATAAAAGTAGTGCAAGCGGGCTTACTTATACCCAAATAGTCTGCGTGAAAACGTATATCAAAATCAAGGGTCTACCTCTTAGACGTTAATCATTTCCCAACTACCTTTTAATTTCACATGAAAGGCATCGGTATAGCGATAAAACTCAATTTCATTAAAGCGTCCATCGGCATTCAAGAGATGGTTAAACAAAGCAGAGATATTCCACGGCTCCCAATCAAAGCCAGGTTTTTCGGCCCATACCTTAGTACCCTTTTCTTGCTTAACAAACTGACTCATAAAGCCAATCATCGTGGCAACATCTTCGCCATAGGTCACGACTGCGCGCAAATATTTAGGCTCGTCTAAAAACTTCATTTGTATAACTAGATAGGGCAAAGCAAAGGCTAAACATTTGTGTCTTCGCGAGTTGCGAAAATAAACCTGTTTGGTAACTGACCACGGCTGATCTGAGTTACTCAATGAAAAATCAAAAACCCAAGAAGTATTATAAAAAAAGATGCATTGACGACCAGCTATTTCATTAATGACTTTTTGTAGAGGAGTAGTCTCGCGTAGTAATCGTAAGTGCTCTATAGGATGAAGCTTATCTTCTTTTTTAGATGCTGAATTATCAATATCACTCACTCTTGCCTCTTAAATTGCTCAAAGATGAATGGCGATTTATCACCTACGTCTCTACCAACACGATAGACATAATTCTGATCGTAAATAAAGAAATATTTTCGTAGAAATGGATCGGCCAATACAATCTTTTTAAAATTACCTTGGCCAAGGTTATTCACCAGGGCTGCAGTCTTCTGAGAGTCAATTGTAGGGGTTTCAGGCGAAGCTTGCTGAGCCTGCATTCTTGTCAATAACTCAGCCTTATTGGTTGACCCCTCATAAAAAGCTGGGCAGCACTTTACAACGCCCTTTGGACGAACTCCAACCCATAAAAACTCATCGTTGCCATACTTCACCGCAGTAGAAGTAATCGACAGCTTTTGAGTGCTGCCCTCTGATGCCCATACCCCAAGCCAGCGCTCATTGATAGCTACAGTTTGAGCAGTCAGTTCGGCAGGAACTGCATCACTACTAGGGGCTTCTGCACTAGCGTTAGGGTTACTAGAATTGGCCTCTACAGGACTCTGAACTTCTGGGGCTTTAGAAACCTCAACAATCTCAGTACTAACTATATTTTGAGAAAGGGCGTAAAACATACCACCTAGAATAATTAAATACAGCAAGGAACCTATCATCATGGTGATAGGCAATGGATTTCTAGATTCTTGCCCGACCGTGAGTGAAGCATTCTCAGGCGATTCGGTGTTAGCAACCTTTGCTAATTCAGAACTAGTTTCAGGGAAACTATCCTTTAAGGAATCCAAAGTAGGGGCTTTATAGCTAGGATGTTGTGGTGGGCACTCTAGTCCATGTGCATAGGATAAAGCCTCTTCCAGACTTGCAAAGACTGTATCGCGGCAAACCAATTGATTTAAGACCGCATTTCTTTCTATCTTGTACTTATTAACCAAATACAAGCGGTATGCGCTGGATTGTAAATCTTTAGGTCCAGATAATCTTGCGCTACTTTTCTGGGGCATGGGAAAAAAAATCCCCGCAACTAAAAAGGCGAGGCCCACCAGTAATTTAAATTGCACTGGATTTTGTATTTGACTCAGGAAAAATTGCAGCAATCCTTCGCCATCCAATCCAATAACTTGACTTTGGGCTGCAGAGAATAACAAGGTAAGACCGCACAAAGCTGCAATCACCTTCATAGCAATTTGCAAGTAGCGAGAATATATTGGATTGTCGGACACTAAAATTCCTTAATAAATGCAAAGAGAATAAATATTGGACTCAAGGACTCCAAAAAATTTCTACCAGCTAATCTATTTGGTTACTCGCTGTATGATCAAACGAATACTATTATGCCCAAGCCGAAAGCTCTAAAGCAAAGCTAAGATATACGCTTAGGAGGAGTGGTATCCGCATCCTGCTGTTGTCCAGACTCCTCCTTTGGGCTAGCCGAGGAATCTGGCTCCTTAGCAGCCTGTTTTGGAGCCTCTACGACCTCTTCCATTCTGACAAAAGTATCTGTTGTGCCAAAGTTATCGACCCAGTGGAAGACTTCCAAAAACTGTTCTTTGGGCATAAAACGCAAAGCAGAGTCATCATAATTTTTATACTCAACATAGCTCACGCCTAACTCATTGGGAGTATAGAGTCGCTTTACAGCAACTCGACGCCCATGCTCATCTTCAAATACATCGTTTCTGTAGGGATCTTTCACGTCTGTCATGAGTTCAATTACCACCCCTTCTCAAGAAAGAGGGCACCAAGCTTCCCTTTTTCGAGCGATATTCTGTTGAGCCTTCATTTTTTAGCTCCGGCACAGGTAGAGTGTTTGCAATGCCGCCGTAAAAATTGAGGCCACGTGCTCTTTCACGATAATCATCTAGGACACTCACTTTTTTCACGATCGCACGATTTAAAGAGTTGCCACTGATCGAAATTGACTTTCTAACAATGTTGCGTTCAATGATTTTTTTAGAAATATACTTTCCAAAAGAAGAAAAATTCGCTGCAATTTTTTGATCAGGGCAAACACATAAAAAATCCTCATACACGTAACTGTCAATTTCTGGTGTTCGATAGACAGGCGGTGTGATGTGACAATTCATGAGAAAGTCTAAGTTAGTAAAAGTTGCATGAGAAGAGTAGCCCTCTTCCACTTTACTAGGAACGACCAAGATAAATTGTTTGTTTACTGCCAGACGAGACATGCACTGTTGCGCATATTTCAGAATAAAAATTTCAGTACTCGCCATTTCAAATTTAGAGTTCGAGCTGGGCACTAAAACCATATCAAAATCTAAGATAAATTGTTCAGACATAGCCGGCGTCCAAGTGAGATCACAAATACAGACCTCAACTCCAGATGAATACTTGCGAACACCCGAGCGAGCGCTAAGAAGAGCTGCCCCACTACTTTCATAATTGACGTCAAGGCAATGGACTTGGACGCCGATATCCGGCGCTTTCTTAGCCCAGCGAGAGGATGATGCCTGAGGATCCATATCAATCAAGGACACTTTGATGTTTTCTTGTATCGCGAGGTAGGCTGCTAGATTAACGGCAATCGTGCTCTTACCAACACCACCCTTTTGGTTGGTCACTAGAATTTTGATTGTGCCATTGGTATACATGTTAATTACTCTTTTTTTGCCAACAATGCCAGCTCCCTAATTATCATCATCGTTGATAATTTTAGAAAGTAATCCACTCAAACGTGCACCTTGTTCGATGCCAATTTGAGCATAAATAATATCTCCATGGACATCTGCGCCACTGTGCAATTCCACTCTTTCGGTTGCAAGCACATTGCCCTCTACTCGACCGGCAACCAACACTCGCACCCCAGAAATATTGCCTTGCACTAAACCCGTTTTACCAAGCGCAATACAAACATCTGCGCCCGCTTTCGTTTTAATATCGCCAACTATCGTGCCATCGATTCTTAGGGACTTTGTTGCTAATAAACTACCAGTAATTTCTAAATCAGATCCAATAATTGAGCCGAAGGTTTCTTTAGACGGATCAAGCAGGCGTATTACGGTATTTTGTTTCAAAGCAATATTAGTTGCAGGTTAGTTTTTATTAAATTTGCCGCTAATCTTGCCACCACGTTGAATATGAATATATTTGTAATTGATATTCCCACTCACATGAGCAAGTGGACCAACATTCAAGTCATCGCAGTTGACGTCTCCCTTCAAGTCACCCTTAATTACTAGGTTTTCAGTATTGAGTTCACCATCAACTTGGCCAGTCGAGTCAATCAAGATAGATTTAGCGGTAACCTTGCCGCGTACAGTCCCAGAAATATTCAATACACCATCAGAAACTATCGTACCTTCAAAGGTAAAGCCCTCACTCAGAATCGATGGCTTACTGTTGATGGAAGAGCGAACTGGTACTTCACTGCGAAGATTTTGCTCGACTGGTTCAGAGTCAATCTCTTCAGGCACATTTGACTGAGAAAAGTTATCAGGCTGCTCTTGCATATCTTGCTCTGGGTTATTTTGTGAAGTGGTGTTTTTTGAAAAGATAGACATCGTCGTATGTTCTGCTTAAGATGATTAGGAATGGGGATTGAGATTATGTAATTCACCATGCAAATGGCCACCTTTTTCAATCTCAATTTCAGAATAATTAATGGAACCACTAACCTTACCAGTGGAACGAATAATCAGACTACGGGTTGAAGAAATATACTCATTCACTTCACCACGAATATCGACCGACTCACCAGACAATTTGCCACGTACGACGCCTGTTGCCTCTATGATGACTTGTTTTGCAGTAATCTCACCTTCGACAACTCCTGAGATGGAGGCGATATCCGGAACCTCAAAATTCCCTTTGAGAACTACGCCTTCACCTACAAATAGGCAACCTTGTTGATTTGCTTCAGCCATGCTTAACACTCCTTGGGGGCAGTACTTCTATTATTGGTATAAATTGCAACGATTTTATCAGTTGAAACTCCCTGTAAGGGCTTAAACGCACTATATATGAACAATTTAAATATTTCACGCACCAAAATCTACCCTCTTTTTATGACCAAAAAATGGCTCTTGATGGCATTAACGGCTTTTTTACTAAACCCGCTTAATGCCAGCTATGCTGGGTGGAGCTTTATCTCCTCTGATGCACTGGGAAATCACTACTATTACGATGACAGTAAAACTGTCAGGGAAACCCAGTCAGAGCAAGTGAGCACCTGGCTATTAACAAGCTATTCTCAAGCTCTTTCCGGCCCCAATGGAGAGCCCACCCTTTCTGTCATTCAGGATTTATCCTACTTTTGCCGGACTGGCTACGAGAGCTATAAGCAGTTTTATATTGGTTATTACGCAGGTTCGGGGGGTTCTGGCACCAGTTTGGGCGCTGAAAATACCCCGGACTCTCCCTGGGAACGCGTCATTCCTGAAACGATGAGTGATGTCTTATTTCAGTTTTTTTGTAAACCAAGTCAACCCAACAAGGACCAAAGCAGCAAGTAGCCGCTGGAACTAATTACGGCTTCACTTCTGGAGTGGCGTCTGGCTTATTTTCAGCAGCGTTAGCAGGTTTGGAGAAGTAGCTCATTGGGTAGGTAGTTTCTGCTCCAAATGGCCCCCGAATCCAGATTTGATCGTTATATCTCACGTAGCAACTACGGCTCACGCTACCTGTAGCGCTGACACTGTAGGAAAAAAACCAATTAGGCTCAATCCTACCCGTTTCGGAGGTACAAGGCTCGGCGGTAATGTACAAAATGTCGCCATGGGCTGGCATTTGGCCAATGATTGCCCCTTGAGCAATTTGGTTACCCAATAGACAAATGCTAGCTAACAGTATTTTAAAAATGGTACGTAACAGATTCATAAGGAGCGAGAAAGAGGGTCGCTTTAAAGTAAATTCATTGGTATTATAGATCACCTTGCAGACAAGCTACGTAATTTTCTTGAAAAAAATCAAACACTTATAGAATATCCATGCAATTATTTTGGGTTTCAGGGTCGACTGGCTCGATCAAACAAATCAATATCACCCAAAAGAGTGTTTTACGCTTGTTGGCTATTGTTGGCTGTACGTTTTGTGCTTTTGGGATTTTGATTTTTTATACCGGCATTACCATCGCATTTGAAGTCAACCCTGAGCTAGCTAAAGAAGTTACCGGGATAGTGACGCCTGAAGAGCGCTCAAGACTAGACGGTATGTATCTTCGAGAGCTGGCTTCTTTCCAAGAGCGTCTAAAGGAGGCTAGCGCTACCTTTAATGAACTCAAAGCCAGTAAAGACCGCTACCTTGCCATCTCTACCCCGAGCACTATCAAAGAGAAGCTCTTAGATCCCGCACACCTTGGTGGCCCTCTCAAGCCGGTGAACTTTCAGTTTGATCCCACCAAAGCTTTAGTAGATAACCTAGAGGATCTTACTAATAAGTCCAATCAAATTCTGGATATCGCCACCAAGCTAGAGCCTGAATGGCAAAAGCAATATAGCTGGCTCAGAGCCTTACCCATTGGCCCGCCAATTGATGCCAGGCTGGGCATGACCAGCAACTTTGGTGTCCGCATAGATCCCATTACTCAGCAATTGGCGCAGCACTCTGGCATTGACTTTATTACTCCAACTGGCACCCCTATCGTAGCGTCAGGTGATGGCACGGTGGTTAAGTCAGCCTTTGATCCAGCGTACGGCAACTTTATTGAAATTGCCCACAACGAGGGCTTTATTTCTAAGTATGCTCACAACAGCAAACTATTGGTCAAAGTTGGACAACTAGTAAAGCGTGGTCAAGTGATTGCACAATCGGGCTCTACCGGAAGATCGACTGGCCCGCATCTTCACTATGAGATTCACCAAAATAATACTTACCTCAATCCAGCCAAGATTTTGGTCTACGCCCCGCCATCGAAATACTGGTAATTCACAGCAAATTTTTTGCATTAAAACTGCATAGATAGATTGGCTAGACAGACAGCCAATTAAGCTCTAAATATTTTTAGGCGTACAAGGTAGTAAATCGAGTTTTTACGAAATCTGTTGATACATCAGTTAACGCTGCTATTTGGTAAGCGGACAACATTTTTGCTCTAGTCGAACCTAGTCCATTAACTTGGCTGAGAGTCATTCCCGCCATTGCATTAGTTGTAATCGCGGCAAACTCTTCATTGGTGAATGTATTTACGTCTGCACTTGAAAGACTGGTAAGTTGCGTTGCGCTGAGCATGGCGATCTGCTCTCTATTAAGCGCTCCTGCATTTGCAGTAGAGAGGGCTCCTAATTGCGTAGTCGTTAAACCCGAAATAGCTGTTGTCGCAATCGCGGCCATTGCCTCTGGAGTAAGGCCATTTAATGCAGTAGTGGACAAGCCGCCAACTTGAGTCGAACTAAGCTTAGCAACCTGCTCACCAGTCAGTGCACCTGCATTGGTAGCAGAAAGGGCTCCTAATTGCGTAGTCGTCAAACCCGAAATAGCCGTAGGTGTAATTGCTGCCATTGCTGCTGTAGTTAGCAGATTTAAGGCGGTGGTAGTTAGCTGAGCAACTTGACTAGAGGACATTGCACCGATACTAAGAGTATCTAAATACGGAGCCTGCGTATCCGTTACGCCATGCATTGCTGCTGCCGTAATCGCCGTTCCTGACTCTTGGATTAATGTATTTAAGGCGGCGTAGTTGAGCTGTCCAATTTGAGTAGAGCTTAGCTGGGCAACTTGACCGTCTGTGAGGTTCTCAGCGGAGTTAGTCGTGAGTCCACCTAGTTGTGTACTTGTTAAGCCAGAAATAGCTAATGTTGAAATTCCTGCCATAGCATCAGGGCTTAGGGAGTTTAAATTCGTTAAATCGCCAATTTGACTTGAAGTCAGATAGCCTACTTGCTGATTAGTCAATTCCGCAGTGTTGGTTGTAGTAAGTGCATTGAGTTGCGCAGTCGTTAAACCTGTAATCGCTGAGGTTGAAATCGCCGGTAGCGCTGTTGGGCTCAAGGCATTTAAAGCAGTAGTCGATAGACCACCAACTTGAGTAGAGTTCAGGGTAGCAACTTGTTCGGGGGTCAATGCTGCAGCATTGGCAGAAGAGAGAACTCCTAATTGTCCAGTCGTTAACCCTGAAATGGCTGAGGTTGAAATCGCAGCCATTGCATTGGGAGTGAGTCCATTTAATGCGGTAGTGGAGAAGGCGCCAATTTGAGTTGAGTTAAGTTGAGACACTTGAGTGCCAACCAAGGCCCCTGCATTGCCAGCAGATAAGTGACTGGCTTGATCCGTAGTTAGACCTGTGATTGCGCTGGGAGTAATGGCTGCCATTGCGCCCGTTGCTCCAGTAGTTAGACTATTTAATGTGGCATAAGGCAAAGCACCAATTTGACTGTAATTGAATTGGCTCACTTGGTCGGCGGTTAAAGCCGCTGCATTCGTAGTGGATAAACCAGCTAATTGCGCACTACTCAACCCCCTAATTGCTCCAGCTGGAATACTCGCAATCGCGCTGGTGCTCATCACATTGAGATCGGCAAAAGGCAGTTTACTAATTTGCACATAGCTCAATTTTGCTACTTGATCAGCAGTGAAGACCGTGGCTTTAGCAGTCGTTAAATTCGTGAGTTGGCTAGTATTTAAACCTTGGATTGCGTTGGGATCTATTGAAGCAAAGGCGGTAGTGGTTAAAGAATTTAAATCTGCGCTGCTCATGGCATTGATTTGCTGATAAGAAAGCGCGGCAACTTTGGCATCAGATAATCCAGCCGCCTGTGCAGTAGTCAGGCGGGCTATGGAACTTGGGGTAATGGCTGCTATTGCTGTTGTACTGAATGAATTTAATCCTGTAGGAGTAAAAGCAGCGATTTGAGTGGAATTAATTTGAGCTACTTGAGCGCTGACCAAGGCACCAGCATTGGTATCAGATAAAGCAGCCAGCTGTGTAGTAGTAAGCCCACGAATTGCCGTTGGTGTGATCGCTGCCATCGCTGCTGTACTCAACACGTTCAAAGCATCATTGTTGAGCGCGCCAATTTGAGTTGAATTAAGCTGGGCTACTTGATTCGCAGTTAGAACCCTAGCATTGGCGGTTGATAAAGCAGTCATTTGCGCAGTATTTAATCCTTGAATTGCGCTCGGCTCAATGGCCGCAAAGGCGGTGGTACTTAAGGCATTCAGATTGGTTGTAGTGAAGGCATTGATTTGTCGAGCAGACAGTGAGGACGCATTCGCGGCAGACATACTCGTTGCTTGAGTAGAACTCATACCAGCTATCGCAGATAAAGAGATGGCCGCAATGGCATCATCTCCCATAGAATTTAGATTGACTAAGGCGGCAACTTGATCTGAACTGAGCTGAGCCACTTGAGGCCCTGTTAAGGCAGCAGCATTGGTAGTCGATAAGGCGGTTAGTTGAGTTGTACTTAAGCCGCGGATAGCAGTTGTGGAAATCGCCGACATTGCCGCTGGAGTTAGTCCATTTAAGGCTGCTGTCGATAAAGCTCCAATTTGTACAGCATTAAGCTGAGCCAACTGGTCACTCGTTAACGCTCCAGCATTGGTTGCTAATAAGCCCGTCAATTGCGCAGCAGTAAAGCCTTTGATTGCCCCTGTCGGAATACTCGCAATCGCGTTTGTACTCATTGCATTAATAGCATCGACAGACAATTTACTCACTTGCGTGGAGTTTAATTTAGCAGCTTGGGTAGTTGTTAGGGCGGTAGCATTCGTCGTCACTAAACTAGTGAGATGAGTGGAATTGAAACCTTGAACTGCATTTGCATCGATACCAGCAAAGGCTAGGGCTGTGAAGCCATTAATACCGCCACTAGTCATGGCATTAATTTGTCGATAAGACAGGGCTGCCGTATTAGCGGCAGAGATTCCAGCGGCTTGTGTGCCAGTAATGCCTGCCATCGCTTTAGTTTGAATTGCTGCAAAATCAGTAGGACTAAATGCATTTAAAGCGGCAGGAGCTAAGGCGCCAATTTGATCAGCGTTCAACTGGGCCACTTGAGCACTGGTTAAAGCGCCAGCATTGGTCGTCGATAAGGCGGCCATTTGCGTGGTCGTTAAACCGCGAATGGCAGTTGTCGAAATGGCAGCGATTGCGGTTGTCGTTAACCCATTTAAAGCGGCGGTGGATAAGGATCCAATTTGAGCTGCATTTAGCTGAGCCACTTGCGAACTTGTCATTGCAGTAGCATTAGTAGCCAATAAACCAGCCAATTGCGTTGTGGTAAATCCTCTGGCGGCAGTTTTGGTAATGGCCGCCATTGCGGCTGGAGTTAAAGCATTAATGTCGTCTGCTGACAACTTACCAATTTGGGCGGAGTTTAATTTCGAAATTTGGGTGGCGGTAAAAGCCCCTGCATTGGCAGTTGATAAACCCGTCAGTTGACTGGTAGTCATACCGGTAATTGAAAAAGGATCGATTGCCGCAAAGGTCTCTGGCGTTAAGGCGTTCAAATCGGCACTCTCAAAGGCGTGGATTTGAATCGCCTTAAAAGGGGCGATCTGAGCCGGGCTGATTAACGCAGCCTGGTCGGTTGTTAGCTGCCTAATCTCCAGCGTGCTGCGCTTAGAGACGTGACTGCTATCCCACAAATTAACTCCGTTAGAAGTTATCGATAAAGTCACTTTTTGCCCAAAAATTATAGTTTTATTGAACTTATTACGGCTAAAGTGACGCTTTCATTTACCCCTTAAATGACTAAAAACCGCAAAATTTGATATAAAAAACGTGATTTGACGCAGATGACCGCTAACAGGAGCTTTTGGGCAGTGAGATAGGTGGTCACCCCTCCCAAAGCAGGATAAGAACGCCTTTAATCTGGGGTAAATTGCCACTTTGTGTAAATTTGCTGCTAATCCTACAATAGGCTAATCATGAAGCATGTATACAAATACCTCCTCAGCGCTCTGGCAGTCTTAGGCTTAGCGCTATTCATTGATCAGGGGATCTGCAATCAGTGGGTTTATCACGATTACGCGGCGGGTATGGATCGCAAACTTTCTTGCTTTTGGAGGCGTTAATCAGCTTCAGCCTGCCTTTGGGAAGCGTCCGTTAACCATGACAGTGAAAAATGCCGCCGCGATTTTGGCGCACCTGCATCAAGCCCAGGTGGATTTGGGGGTAAAGCATGTAGAGAGTCATGATGCCCAAATTGCTAAGGAAATCCTAGATCGCCTCTACAGCTTTGAAGACTTGGTCTTTCTTACAGATCTAGATATGCAAAGCCTGCTCCACAAGATTTCGGATAAAAGCCTCGTGATTTGTTTAAAAAAGGTGAGCAAACCTTTGGGTATCAAGATCTTGAGTGCCATGACCAAGGCCAGAGCCAGGAGCATTGGGGAAGACTTACAAAATAGCGAGAAGCTGAAAAGCCCAGAAATTGATGCAGTGCAGTTAGAGGTATTGAAAGTGGCCTACGAGCTGCACCAAACTCAAAAGATTACCCTACGCAAAACGGCTTTAGACGAAAAGTATCTCTAATGAATCGATCTGACTTAAAGCGGCTTAATGATGCACGCCGGCTTCTTCCATTGCCTTCTGATGGGCTTTGCGCTGAGCAATTTTTTCGGTCGCTTTTTCAATTTCATGATTGTGCAACAAAACCTCATGCAAACTGCGATAGAGAAACTCTAGAGCAACGGCAATGACCAGCAACACGGTAAAGGTAAGCCATTTATCATGAACCAGACAAATATCTGCCACCGTTAAAGCCACAAGGGCTTTAAAACGGATGAAAGTAGTTTCAGGAAAATGAGGTAAATGCATACTCATGATTTTTGGAAGCTTTGTAATTTCTAGAAGGGAAAAAATAACAGAAAAAAGTTATAAACAAAAGTTGCGCTGCACAAAAATAGAGCAACCCTAAACACGCCTTATCTCAATGCACCAATAAGGGTATACGGCTTTAACTCCAATTGCTGTTAGTGATTGGCGAGCTCATAATGGCATTAATAATCCTTATAAATAGTAGGGATTTATAAATAGCCATATGCTGGGTCCTAATGCATAGCACCCACTAACTATTGTTCGCTATCGAGCAGTATTTTGCTACCCTGAAGATCAATTAACTTGACCAATCCGGGCTGTAATAATTCGCTCAAATCAAATGGCAAAGTCTTTTGCACGCTGATCTGCTGCGCATGCTCAGCAAGACCATTTAAGGTCACCTTTTTTATTATTGGTAGTGCAATCACAACCTTATTACCTGCTTTTGGGACCCTCAAGGTGTAGACCTCATGAAAGACTTCCTGATAAGTGCGAAGCATGGGTTTATAGAGGGGATTGGCAGTGACAGTGCTCCACATATTGGTAATGATGGCGCCAGATGCATTGAGAGCATTTTTCATGGCCAACAAAAACTCTTTGGTTGCCAGGTGTTTTGGTATTCCTGCTGCTGTAAAAGCATCTAAAAAAATCAGGTCATAAGGCTTTTGAACATTTTCAACAAAGGTTCGACCATCTTGTGCATGAGAGATCAAAGAACGATTCTCCGCAAAATTAAAATATTGCTTTGCTAAAGCAATAATTTGCGGATCAATATCAACAACATCGATGTGCACGCTTGGATAGTGTTTGTGCAAAAACATGGGTATTGAGCCACCCCCTACCCCAATTACCAAAATGCGATCTATATGCTCAGTAAACGCCAGACCGATCGTCGCCGATTTTATATATGGCAATCCTAAGTAATTAAGGTCGCCTGGTTTGACTACGCTTTGACGTGGCCCATTTTTTCCAAAGCGTAGTGTGCGGATACCATCACGATCTTGCGTTACTCTTGCGAGCCCACAGAGTGTTTGGCCTTCATACAACAAACCTTCTTTTGCCGTCGTTGACTTTAAACCAGCAGAAATTACTGAAGATAAAACGGTCTTGATATTGCTCAGCATAGTCAATCAACAATCACTCTAGCGTCAAAATCCATTTTGAATACCAAAACCAGGTGGGGCAATTAAATGAGGGCTATCTCAAGTCATATTTGCATTAATTAGCAATTATCAAACAACGGTGAACGTTTTTACTTTTGAATTTTGCGTCGCACCGGTACCAGCAAAATAGGTCTTAATATTTGCCCAGGAATCGGATACATTAATTGATGCAACTTTTGATTTACTGCTTACGGTAGCAATATCACTGATCGATATTGCATTTGCAGTAATTTGATTGAGCTTTGTATTATTCATAATCGTATCGCTAATTCCATTAATATTCGTGAGAGTGTCAGCTACGTCAATTGATGTGATCTTACTGTTACTGAGATAATTATTAGTACCAGATAAGGAGGCTGTACCAACAGCAGTTAAAGAAAAACTCGTTACTCTTGAGTAAGAAACTAATGAAGCATTAGCGCCCAGTTTGAAATTCGCTTCTGTATCAGACACAGTAATACCTGTGACCTTAGGATTGGATTTGAGTGTTAGAACATTAGCAAGGCTTGCTCCTGTTGCATAGATGTTCTTAATCAGATTATTGCTTCTCAGATTGGTTAATGTCGAAGCGCTTCCCAGCAAATTTGCTGAGGTGTCTGTCACTGTTACAGAACTTAACTTGTTTCTATAAGAGGGAGCTAATGCTGCATACTGCGCACTAATAGTACTTACGTCAGTAACTGCTGCATTTGTGATCTTCAGACCTAATAAACTGGTACTACTAAGCATTGTGGATAGATCAGCCGATGCTAAATTTGTATAAGTATCCTGAACGCTGTATTTAAGAACAGCGGTATCATTTTTTACTGTGTTGTAGTCAGCATATGGGACTGTACTCAAAATAAAAGTGTTCTGACCAGTTAATTTGATTTTTAAAGCAGTGTATTGTGCGCTAGACATATTCAATACTGCTTTTTTCAGTAATGTGCCATCACTAACAGCAACGGATGATAGATTGCTGATGTTAGATCCAATTACTGAGCTTGCTGACGCCAAATCTTTGTTCAGATTAGACGCTGTATCCGAAACTGAGACAGCAATGCTGTTACCAGAAACTGCCGATAAAATTGACGCAAGCGCTGTAGTTGTCGGTATTGCAGATAATTTGAGGCCTGAAATTTTTCCAGATGTCCATGATGTGATTGCATCACCCAAGGCTGTGTGATTTGTCGAAGTGGTTTGCGCTAAGTTGGCGCCTATATCTGTAATACCAATTGCTGTGAACTTATTCTTTAAAGAATTTAATGTTGTTAAATTTGCAATTGATGCATTCGTTCCTACGATAGATGTAACCTTGCTACCCAATGCGGTGATGGTGTCAGAATTTCTGATAATGTCGGTAGCACTTCCGGTAATGCTAAGACTAATATTTGATTTAATGGAATCGGGCAAAGCGTTAATAATTGCCAAATTTGCCGAGGTCATTTCAGTAGCAGACATGGCCAATGGAACTGAATTTACGCTACCGCTAATACTAAAGCTGACTTTTGATTTGATTGCATCTGGCAAAGCGTAGATTGTTTGGAGATTGGCAGTGGTCACATCTGCAGCAGCCAAAGATATTACGACTGAAGATACCTTGCTTGCGATAGTGCTTCCAATCAGAGTCTTTGCAGCGCTTGCAGAAATATTTGCTAATGTATCTGAAACAGTAATCGAGTTTGAGGCAACCCTACTATTAGCATTAATTGCAGTTGAGTTTGTATTCAGATTGGCGATGTTATCGTTAATACTAATACTGGCTTTTGATTTAATTGCATCTGGCAATGCATTGATAGTTGCCAGATTTTCAGTAGTTAAATCTGCGGCACCCATGGATATTGCTACTGAAGATACCTTAGCTGCTAGCGTTGTTCCAACTAGGGTTTTTGCAGCATCAGCATTAATGTTTGTTAAGGTATCAAAGACGGTAATGGAGCTTGAGGCAATCTTGCTACTGCCATTAATTGCAGTTGCGTTTGTAGTCAGGTTTGCAATGCTTTCTTTTAAGGAAATTGACTTTACGTCACCATCGCTTATCAAAGTACTTAGAGCATTAGCATTTCCAGAGAAATTGGTTACTGCAACCCCCTTATTATCATTAGCTCTTATTAGCGTCTCTATAGCTTGTTCATTTGTATTTGAGCTATAAACGCTATATGCCACTGATACTGGACCAGCATCACTTACAGTGATTGCATTAATCTTTGTATACACAGCATCAAGACTCTTGAAATTATTACCGCCGATTCCTGCAGCAGTGTCTGCAACATTCAATTTTGCAGAAGCTAACTTCAGAATGACATCTTTATAAGATGTCACCTTGGAGCCTGTCAACGATAAATTATCGTTACCCGAGAGCGTGATGGTAGAAATTCTTGCGCTATTTGCTTCAAGTTCAGACAATACGGTGTCAGACAGGTCGCCTGCAGCGCCTGTCACAGCTACGTTACCTTGATTGGCAAGGGCAGTTACTAGGGTGCTGTACCCGGTACCCCCTACTGTATACAACGCCGTCATTGAATTATCCTATTGGCACCTACATAGTGCCTACAGTCAATTTACGGCTAAAAATGGCTTATTCATTAGGAGATATCGACTTATTTAGTAATGCATTTAAAGATCCATCCCTTCTTTTTAGACCTCGATACCCTGCCCCAAGAGTTTTTACTGTTTGGGTGACATTTAGATCTAAATAAGTTAGTGATTACTAATTCAGTTCGTTGTAAAGTAGATAAAGATATGTATATCAGTATCTCGATTTTCAAGGAATCAATATGGCTGCTATCAACACTTCGATCTCTTACCAGTCTCAATTCGCTTCCGCTGGAGCATCTTTAAGCGATATGCGCACTAAAGGTGGTGCCCAGTCACAAATGGAAGAAATGAAAGGGGTAGAACTTAAACCCACTAACTTTAAATTCCAAGTTCAGAAAACGGAGCCGCTTGGCGACCTTGGACGGCATGTGAATTTTAGGGCGTAAGCTTAATCGTTTTCGAGTGTCAGTTGAACAATATTTCAGAAAGCAAAAAAAACTCGTGATCTTTATAAAAAGATCACGAGTTCTTTACTTAAGCAATCTTAGTTATCCAATCAACTTTAACTTAGCTCTATCCACAGGATTTCCGATTGCATTCAACAGATTTTTAATTACATTTCTCTGAGTTGAGTCAGAAATACTTTGTGTTGTTAATGACTTGAGCTTTGACTGACCTAACGCAATGCGTAAATAATCAGGATGGGCAATAGGATCAAGATCACTGTAAGAAGCATTTGTTATTGCATAGGTTGAAACATTAACATCATCTTGTAGTGTAGTTGGATTACCGCTATCAAAGCTTGCGGACGAGATAGTAAATGAATAGTTCTTATTTGTGGTTTTTCCAGCTGGATTATCTACACCATTAGCGAATATTGATTTCAAAGCTGTATAGAAGGTCTGAGACATGGAGAATCCCTTTTTCCCCATCGCAGTTCCATCTGTAACTACAATTTCAGTTAGTGGATTGTTTCCAGAGACTGTTTTGTTGTCATATATAGCCTGAAGGTTATTTTGAATATCAACTGCCTTAGCTGAATATGTAACATTTGCGTTGGCGTTAGTCCTTAAAACTTTAGAAGTAATGCTTTGTAAATCTGTAGACGTAATAGCACCAGATCCTTTTATAGTCACCCTACTAATCGACCCAGTACCATCTTTATAAGAAGTGACTGCTTTCATAGAATTTTCCAAGGCGCTTCTTGAAAATGTGAGGGTACCAGCTCCAGATTGGGCAGTTATTGCTTTCCAAGGTTTGGCAAGGTATCCAGCAGCCTCACTAGTAGAAACGTCCAATGCAACAGCGTCAGCCTTATTGTCATATAGTACGAATCTACCAGCATCTAACTTACCAACATAGTATACGTTTCCACTAGTTAATCCTGTAGCAGCTTTTGTTCCAGTAGTAGCAAAAGTAACTGCGTCACCACTCGCATAGCCATGAGTATTCAAAGCTATGATACCCGTAGAATCAGAAGCGGCTCCTGAAGTTACAGTTCCTGTTTTTGTCTCACCATTAGCTTGCAATTTAGACAATGTATCAGCAACTTCTACAGAGCTAACTATGTTAGACAAAGCTCTAGTATTTGAACCTTGATTAGTAGAAGTTAAGGATGTCAAAGTGGTAAATTGATCTAACTGTGCTAATGATGCGGCCTTTACTTGAACATTATCTAAGGTCGTGACTCTTAAAGGTGAATTACCTACCTGACTTGAATAAGTAGCACCAACGGCTGTAGAAGTAGCGCCTGTATTAAGAAGCCCCGCTGTAGAACTTGTAGTAACAGCGTTTAAATAACTGTCATAGAGCGCAAATGAGTTGTCAGATAGCTTTCTAGCGTAGGCAAGTTGACCATCTGCTAAGGCTAAACGACCGCTACCAGAGGCTACATCGCCACCGTTATATGCTACAGCGTCACCGGTATTAAATCCAACAAGTGATGTTGAGGTAAGAACACCGGCACTCTGAGAAAGCCCAGTAGCAGTCACCTGTGTTGATGGAGCATTTATATTTGTATTGTTGAACTTATTAATGAGAGCTAGGCCGCTTGTAGTAAGTAAATTATCAGCTGTATCTTTCAATGCTACTGTAGATTTAGACTTAGTGAATACATCACTAGCTGCCACGGTCCCTGTATTTACGATTCCAGTTGTATAGTTAGTATCATTTGCATGTGCTTGTGTGTCATAAAGCGCAAAAGTACCAGAGCTTAAAGATCTGGCATAGTAAGTGGTGCCTGCAGCAACAGCGCCGCGAGTTGTGTTAGCCTGTACTGCATCACCAGTATTCAAGCCGTGAGCAGTTGCATTTACAACAGTCGAACTACTACCGGCGATGGCAGTGACTGAGCTTCCAGCTGATTTCAAAAGCTTATCACCCAATATAGCGAGCTGATCAACATTTAATTGAAGTTCCTGACCAGCAGAAACTGTAATCGAACCAACCTTAGATATATTTTTAAGCAGAGATGAAATATTATTTTGGATATCTGTAGCAGAACCGGAAACATTGAATGTTTTTCCAGACAATACTTCCATTGCCCCTAAATTAACGGCTGTACTAAGTTTAGCCACGTCAATAGTTGGAGCAGCTGAGATATTTAATGATTTGAATTTTGTATATACTGAATCTAATGAATTGAAATTGGCAGAAACTTCTGTATTCGTCTCAACACCAGCATTTTGCAAAACTAGACTTCTTGTGCCAAGCTTTAGAAGTGCTGCTTTATTTTGGGTAACCTCAGCGGCCGTAACAACAATATCGCTTGTTGCCTTAATAGACCCAATTCCATCAGCTTTTGCGGTTAGTTGACCAAGTGCGGCATAGAGATCAGTTCCAGCGCCTGTAATAGAGAGCTTTTGATTGCCTCTCATTGAATAAGCCAACGCTATATCATCAAACGTTCTTGAACCGGCACCGATTTTAATTGCTAAGTTACCCATGTCGCACTCCTATTAAATTAGTTACTTATCTTCTTTTACGGATAATTAATCGGGGCTGATTAGTAAAGATATATAAAATATATATATATATAATTTATATAGTTTCTAGTTCAGCTTATTTTTGAGGGCAATCAATCCCTTCACTTATTAATATCCATTCAGAAAATAAGATTTTTAGCCTTTATTTCAGACTTCTACTTATTGTTTCGGCTTTTTCTGTTGATTTGTTTAGTCTTTTTTTACTTCTTTTTGGTTGCCGGTCTATTTATATTTATCTTTTATATCTATAAATTAGATATATAATATTTTCTTATGATCTTTCCATCTATAAATCAATGAAATATATCTTCTCAAACCCCTATTTAGTTCCTGTAGAGTTTCTTTGGGGTGTTTTTCCAGAAAAAGAACTCCAGGGTCAATATTCGAGTATTCCCCTGGGAGTCGTTTTGATTGTTTTGGATTTACAACAACAAGGCAAAAAGCTCTCTTTGAAGGGGCTATATAGCTATTTTTCCTGTAGCCACCTCACAGTGAAGAAGTTTGTAGATGCACTATGTGCCGCTGGATATCTTCAAACCCTTAAATCGAGCACGGATTCTAGGGTAAAGTACCTTTTAATGACAGATAAATGCCGTGTTTTATGCCAAGCTTTCATGCCTAAACCTCTAATTAGCCAACCTTAAGCTACCCCCTGCCTCAAATAACCTATTAAGACTGTGAAATAACTGTGATTAGGATTCAGACTCTTTCCGCTCTAGCGCTATGCGCCACCCTTTTTGCCTGCGGCAATAATGAGACCCCCCCTCAGGCAGAGGTTTGGCTACCAGATACGGCGGTAGTCAAACTACCCATGGAGGAATACGCTGGTATTCCGTTTAATACTAGCGGGCAAGAGGCGGTTGATAAATTTAAGTGCACCCAATACGACCTCACCTATAGTTGCAAGGTCAAAAATGGAGAAAAAGATGAGGACCTATGGCTAATCTATAACGAGGCCGGCCGCATGGTGCTGATGAAAAAAGAGTTGGGCTACTATAAAAAAGAGGTAGCGGATGCCATTATTGAGCGCCTTTCCATTAAATATGGTCTAGATTACAGTCCTTCTGAGGGTCAAGAAAGCGCTTTTGCCTCTGGGGTTCGTAAGACCAAAAGCTATGTTTTTGGGGGCGGGCAAGTTGCCTTTCAGATTGGCAGAAGCCTGAATAACCGCAATGAACTGATGTTGGTGTACTTTTTCCCTGAGGATGTCGGGGCAACCTTTGCCAAAAGCGTCATGAACTAAGTGGGTCTATTTCTTATAGCCCTACCTAGTTTGGTTGGGGCTAACTAAAGTAAGGGCTTGTTAGGTTTGAGCTGGGTGGGGATGAAATCCACCTGGGGGGCATCCCCCGCTAAGCCTGATTCCCTAGTGTCATAAGCCCAGGCCAAGATTTGGGCAATGGCCTCAAATAGGGGTAAGGGTATGGCTTCCCCGATCTCTAGCTGACTATATAAATAGCGTGCCAATGGAGGAATTTGGGCAATGGGCACATTAAAGTCTTTGGCTACCTCCTGAATCCGCAAAGCGATCTGGTCTGCCCCTTTAGCCACCACAATCGGCGCTGCCATCTTTTCCATGTCATAGCGTAGCGCTACAGAATAGTGCTCCGGGTTGGCTAAAACGACGTCTGCCCGCTCAATCGCTGCCATCATCCGCGATGCGGAGATCTGTCGTTGCATTTGCCGCAGGCGCTGCTTGATCTCTGGTGAGCCATCCGACTCTTTCATCTCCTGCTTCATTTCTTCGGGGCTCATCCGAATTTGTTTGCGAAAGTTGAACCATTGCAGCCAGGAGTCCCCAACCGCAATCAATAGCAAGGGCAACATCAGGAGCATAAAACCATCAAGAATAAAAGATGAGGTCTGTACGAGCGCTGCATCAAAATTCTGATTAACAATCATCCGAACGTAGGCAAACAAGCCGAATAAATAGGCCATACCCACACCTAACATGAGGGTTGTTTTCACTAAGTTCTTTAATAGCTCGCTTAAGGCATTAATAGAAAACATCCGCCCTAGCCCGGCAATGATATCGAGCCTACCTAAATTAAACTGGGGGGCAAAATAAGCGCGGAAGTTCACTAAAGATAAGGGCGCTAAGATGCCAATAATCCACAGTGGGATGAAGATCAAAGCTAAAAGAATCAGCACGACTAAGAATGCCCCTCCTACCCACTCTTGCATATGATCCATCAGTTTGGCAGGCTCTGAAAACTGAAAAATTGCCTGAGTCATTAAGACCATTTGTTTTAGTAGCAGAGGGCCAACGGCTGATAAAAAAATGACTACTACTACTAGGGTAGCAAAAGTCGCTAGATCGCGTGATTGGGGTAGTTGCCCTTGTTCACGAGCACGCAGAATGCGCCGCTCACTCGGTTCCAGTTCCCGTTCTTGGGAGTTATCTCCACCTTCAGCCACCCTATTACCTCGTACACAATTTTAGCTATGGCTCAAGCTTACACCCTGCGAGTCTATTATTCCTGAATTCCCGATAGTCACTATGGGCCTGGAATTTGACTCGGAGTTTAACTAAGGCAAGGTTTTTTTGAGGGCGGCGAGTTTTTCTTTGGCTGCAATTAGCTCTTGGGGACTTAAGGATCCCTTGAGCTTTGCTAGCTCTGCACCGGCCACTGGATTGCCAGTGGCATCAGATAAAGACATCCAGATGTATGCTTTTGGTAAATCTATCGCTGTTTGGCCGCCATCCATATAGATATGGGCTAAGTTAAATTGCCCCACTGCGCTCCCAGCCATGGCTGCTTTTTCAAACCAATAGAGGGCTAATTGGGGAGCATTCTCCAAGGCGTCGATCTTTTGATACAGGACCCCCAATTCGAGCATGGCCTCAATATTGCCCTTCTCGGCAGCACGATTTAACCAAACTAAGCCCTGCTCAATATTTTGTTTAGTACCAATTCCTTGGATATACATCAAAGATAAATCGTACTGAGCCTTAGTATCTCCAGATTCTGCGAGTCCCTGAAATAATTGATAGGCCTTGGTGTAATCGCCGGCAGCATAAGCAGACCTTGCCTGCTGATAATCTGAGCAGCCCAACAAGATGCTAGCAAAAGCAGCTAGCATTGGCATACGTAAGAGAGCGTACCAATTTAGCTGGGGCATAGCTAGCTCAGATAATTGTCTTAGTTACGCTTGATACTTACTTTTTGCTTGGCGGCGCTGGCTTCTTCTCTTCAGGCTCTTCCGCATCCTCATCTGGCGGGGTATCGCCAGCCTTAGGCAAATTCACCGGTAAGGCAGGCTCAACATAATAACTTGCACCTAAATCCCCACCAATCATTCTGGCAAAGGCGCCAAAATAACGGCGTCCTAGGTCAGGATAGTAAGGGGAACTGGCTAAGTAACCCTTCGAGCGAATGCATGCGCTATTGTTCACGCTACCCTCACAACTAGCGATGGCTGATAATCGACCCACTTCAAATTGCTCGCCCAAGAAAAAGCCAGATATCAGAATGACCAAGGGCAGAATGAGCCAAAGCAGGAGTTTCTTACCCAACTGTATTAAAGATTCAAGCTTTTCATTCATCACTGTTACTTTCCGATTAATGGCATATCAATGTTGCTCAGCTTTCTTTGGGGCACTTGGCACAAAATCACTTGGTAACTTTCGCCAATTCGCAATAGGCTCCTTATTATGCAACTTTGCATACACTTGGATAATTCTAGGATCTGCAGGATTCAGATTATCCTTCATTGCGTTATACATCCTCGCACCAGCAATTTGGTTGCCCTGCTCAATATAAGCATTCGCAGCATTATAGAAATACATGGCCGCCTTCTCTTGTTGCGGGTTGCCAACAATAGTCGTTAGATATAGATTGCCCAAATATTCACATGCGCTGGGATTCTGAATTTTAGCAGGTACAGAAAAGTACTTTTCTGCTAATAAATATTGTTTTTTAGCGTAACGACGAAAAACGGTATTGGTTAGGATGAAATCAGGGTGCGTAACGATCTCGGCCTGCTGGTCATAGTACTGCATACGCTCAAAGGCAATTAAACCCCGATAATAGTTTGCTTGCACATCTCCCTCTGCTGCTAGGGTATCGAGTTTTTCTAGGATCCTAGACGCTTCCTTGCTATAACGCAGCACCTCATCCTCCGGCTCAATACATTTGGGGTTTTTAACGCAAGCAATCGCAACAATGGTTTTATCGTAGCTGCGTTTATAGCGCTTATAGAGTTTTTTTGCCTCACTCGCAGGCCCAACAAACGGCTCAGAAGAACTTTTAGCCTCAGAGCTGCTCTTTTTTTGTACATTCTTGTCTTGAACTTTAGGGTCTGAAGCCGTGCTCACTAAGGGCGCCAGTATCATGAAGGCAAGTAGGATTCTAAAGAGCAGTGCCAAGGCTTTACCTCGCAGGCTTGCCTGTAGCCGGTTTATCTACTTTAGAGGTATCCATTGCTGGCGCTATAGGAGCATCCTTAGATAAAAATTGAGCCGGCGCTCTTAAATTGGCCGGAATCTCTTGCGCTCCTTTTGGCATTTCCTCTTTCTGTCTCTCAATCGGTCTTTGTACCGGCTTTTCTTCTTTCTTAGGCTTCTTATTTAAGAGCGTAATCGAGATACGTCGATTTAAGGGATCACTCAAATCAGCAGGATTTAAGGGGATCGTATCTGCGAAACCGATCACTTGGGCAACATTAGAAGGCGCTAAGCCACCAGCAATCATTTCCCGGCGCGCCACGTTAGCACGCTCACTTGATAGCTCCCAGTTGGTATAACCCGCTTCGCCATTAGAAAATTTTGCAGCATCTGTATGGCCCTCAATACGAATCTTGCCAGGATTGTCATTTAAAGACTTTCCAATGACCCGTAGTAAACGTCTTGCTGACACGGTAGGTACAACGCCACCACTATTAAATAGCGGCTTCCCTTTTTCATCAACCACCTGAATACGCAGACCCTCCGAGGTGATATCCATAAAGAGTTGGCCTTTGATATTTTTTAACTCGGCATCAGCCTCAACACTTTTTTCAATATCGGATTTGACTGCTTCATTTTTTGTTCTGTCTTTACGGGCATTTTCAACATCAGTGACTGATGAGTCACTGATACGGCGTTGCTCAGTATCAGCATCAGCCTTAGCCTCTACTCCAGCTACCTTAGAAATATTGTCACCGCCACCCTTGATAATCCGAGTAGTCTCACCCGACCCTTGGCCGCCACTCATAGAAACGCGCATCGGATTTTGAAAGTAGGAGGAGATACCAGCCAAGTCACCTGCTGTAGTGGATCCTAAAACCCACATCAACAAGAAGAAGGCCATCATCGCCGTCACGAAGTCGGCGTAGGCAATTTTCCAGGCGCCACCGTGATGACCATGACCACCTTTTTTAACGCGCTTAACGACAATGATTGGCGCGTCGGACTTAGCCATGGTGCTTACTTCCCTTTAGCAGCTTTAGTACCTTCATCCAGCTCAGTAAATGTTGGACGTTGATAAGTAAAGAGCACTTTACGTCCAAATTCTACAGCTGCTGCAGGGGGAAAATTATTTAGGCTTGCAAGCAAAATGGCTTTGATTGCCATGAAGGCTCTAGTTTCAGATTCAGCTTGCTGCTCTAGAACCTTAGCGACTGGTTGAACAAAAGCGTAGGCCAACAAAATACCTAAGAAGGTACCTACAAGCGCAGCACCAATAAGCTTACCCAACTCTGCTGGGGGTAAACCAATGGAGCCCATGGTATGAACCACACCCATCACCGCCGCCACAATACCAAAAGCTGGTAGACCATCGCCCACCATCGTCACTGATGCCACAGGTATGTGACTCTCTTGATGGTGAACATCTAACTCTTGCTCCATCAAGCTTTCAATTTGAACTAGATCTAATGAGCCACCAAGCATCATCCGTAAATAGTCGGTAATGAAATCGACTAAATGGTGATCTTTCAAAATATCTGGATAGGCTTCAAAGAGTGGGCTTGATTCCGGCTCCTCAATATCACCCTCTAAAGACATCAAGCCATCACGTTTCACTTTTTGCAAAATCTCGAACATCAGGCAAAGTAAATCTAAGTGTTTTTTCTTTTGGTCGCCAGCGCCTTTAAAAGCACCACCTAGGGCTCCTAGGGTTTTCTTCAAATTAATGATGGTATTTGAGGCAATCATCGTGCCGAGAGCGGCACCAACAATGGTCAAGACCTCAGTAGGCTGCCACAATACCGCAATGTGGCCGCCATGCAAAGCATAGCCCCCTAGGGCACAACCCATCGCAATAATCCAGCCTAATGGAATATTCATACTTCTATTTACTCAATTTAAAGTTTGGAAAATAAATTACTTTGCTGAAGTTTAGCAAACATCGCCTGCGCAGCGTTTAATAAGGTTTGGGCTTTAGTATAAGCCGCCGTAGCCGCAGCCATATCAGTATCCAAAATAGCTGAGGAGGCAGCCGCAAACTCAGTTCCCAAGGCGGTTATGACGCTTTTTGAGACGTCTAACTGGCTAGAAATTGCGCCACTAGTTTGCTGGGCGGTCATTAATTGCTCATAGGAGGCGTTCAGGCTGGTTGAAATAACCACCGCATCACCTGAAATAGCTTGAGCACCATTAGCGCGCCCATCAAGGTAGCTAACAAAACTATCGATACTGGTATAGAGCTCTGAAGATTGTGGTTCGCTAGCAGTACCGCCAACGCCAAAAGCCAAATTAAACTGAATCCCAGAGTCGACCATCACATTAGGTTCAATTTGGACCTGATTTACTACGCTAGAAAAGATTGCATGGCCGCTAGCATCTTTAGCGGTCATCTGACTCATAATCGTGTCACGGATTGACTCAGCTTGGATTTTTAATGCGCCATAATTCGCTGGGCTTAAAGCTGTATTTTGAGACTGAACAAATAATTGCTTTAAGGTAATCATTTGATTCAACATGCTATCCATCTGGGTTTGCGCGCTATCATGCAAACTCGCCACCATGTCTTGGTTATTCTTGAACATCTTGAGGCGTGATATATCAAAATCAAGCTCTACACCTCTAGATACAGCATAAATACTATCTGAGGCCTTACTGTAGTTTTTGCCTGTGTTTATTTTTTGTTGCCAAGCGGTAGCATCGATCAAACTATTATTCATAGAATCGACACCTGCGTCTAATACTTGATTGGTACTAATTCGGATACTCATAATCTACCCTCAATTCATGATCGATAGGAGCGCATTAAACATTTGATTACCAGTCTGCAATACCTTAGTTGAAGCGGTATATAACTGTTGATACTTCAATAAGTTTGCAGCTTCCTCATCAAGATTCACTCCTGAAATAGAGTCCTTTTGACTTTTTAAATTAGTCATCACGGCGATATCAGCTTTTTGGGTGCTTTTCCAAGTAGCTACCTGAACGCCGACATCACTAACTAAACTGGCGGAACTAACAATAAATATCGAGCTTTGTTTTTGCAAAAAATTAGCGGCATCTGAAGTAATAATTGGATCGCCCATCACATCAAAATATGCAGCGGTATCAGTTGGAGCCAGAGAAATAAAATTAGCGGCCTTAAAGCCTGATGCCGTTAGGCTGTTACTTGAGTTGGCTAAATAATCATAGAGACGATTCATATTCTCTTCTGAATTAATACCTGATACCAACTGCCCAAAGGAATCTGAGACGCTATTGATATCTGCAGTGATATCCCCTTCTAGACTAGGCAATTTTTGTGAGCCTACTTGAAAACCAAAAATGGCGAGCAAGGGGTTAGTCTGAGCAAATACATTGTTTTCTGTTTGGCTGGCTGTATTAGCAGCAGAGACCAGGCCCAGGGCAATCGTATCTAAACGTTGATCAATTTTAGGTACAAAAGTATTCACCAATTCAAGTAATGCACCTGCTTGGCCACCGTCAAGACGCTGAATACTTGTAAGAGTCGTATTGTCTGCCCCACTCTTTAATGAATAGACTGCAGTATGCATATCTTGCCCGCCATTCATTACCAGCTTATTTGCTACTGTTCGATCAACTAAGGGCATACCTGCAATTAAATGGGTGGCCGTACCATCGCCATTAATCAACGATTGTCCGCCTACCAGCTTTTGTAGTTGAGATAGCAGGCGATCTCGCTCATCTAACAAATCTGCTGATGGGTAAGAGTTGCCAGAACTAGTACCTTTAATAATTTGAGCATTGATTTGTGCTAACTCAGGTAGTAATGTATTGACCTGCGCAGCAGTGTCTGCCAAACCTTTTTTTGCGTCACTTGAAATTTGTGCGGTTAAGCCGCTCATACCAACAATACGTCTTGCTACCTCATTTGCTGAAGCCGTAATGGCGGCGGCCTGCGGCTTACTGGTGGGATCTGCTGCATAGGTACCGAGCGCATTAAAGAAATTACTAATCGCGGTATTTAGTCCTGTGGACTGATCCGCTACCAAGGTATCAATTCCTTGGGTGTACTGCACCAAGGTCTCCGAGTAACTCGATTTTGCTTGTTGGTTCAAAACCTGAGCATTGAGTAATGAGGAGTATTGACGAGTGAAACCTTCAACAGCAAAACTCGTGCCATTGAGCATCAAAGAATTGGGTGCGAGCGCATTAATTGTGGCATCTGCAGTGCGACGTGTGAAGCCATCCACGGATGCACCAGCCACGTTTTGTGAAGTTGTCAGAATGCCCGCCTGTGCGATATTTAAGGCGGACATTGCAGAATCAGTGATGGAGTAGACGCCCATATATTTACCTTAGTGTAGGAGTACTCTCAAAACCATTTGGTCTTTGCAGTGACTGCAAAGTTTCTACAGAAGTGGGTGCGGAACGAGGAGTATTTAAAGGTTTAACGGCTACTTCTTGAATTCCGCTTAGTTTTGCCGCATTGGACTGTGCAATCAGCTGTTCAGCAATTTGCTTGCCAAAGCCAACGCCTCGCCCTTGTGAGAGCAAGTCAGCTACATGATCATCCATTATTTCTAGATAAGACTTGGAAGCACTACTTTGCCCATCCATGCCATTCAAGTTCGTATTTCTTGCTGAACTGAGCATCTGCCTCAATAAAGTGCGTTCAAATCCCTGTGCAGCCTGTTTTAATTTAGCTTCATTAGTTGATGCAGAAGATGATGTTTTAACGGCAGTACCCTGAAGCATTCTGGCGCTATTAGGATCAATGGAAGGTGTTAGTTGATTAACATCCATTAAATGACCTCTAATTCTGCACGTAAGGCACCGGCAGCTCTAAGGGATTGCAAAATAGAAATGAGGTCCTGTGGAGTAGCGCCCATCATATTGAGAGCCTTAACCACCTGATCCAAAGAGGCTCCTCCGGGCACAGCAATTAAGCTATTTTCCTTACCACTATCAGTAATAGTTGCAGTGTCTTCTGTGGAGGTAGTGGTCTGTCCACGACTAAATGGTAATGGCTGACTTACCGTGGGGGATTGCTGAATTTTGATTGTTAAATTACCGTGCGCTACAGCAGAAGGGGAAAGTCTCACCGCTTGGTTCATTACCACTGAGCCTGTACGAGAATTCAATATTACCCTTGCTGATTGACTACCCATTGGCACATCCAAATCTTGCAACGCTGCCATAAATGCAGTTCTTTTTAGTGGTTCTGTTGGTACGCGTACATTCAGTGATCTAGCATCAATAGGCAATGCTGTGCCAATACCAAAACGACGGCCAATGGCTTCTGCCGTTCTTTGCATTAAAGAAAAATCAGCCTGACGTAAATCCAATTGCACGAACTCGTCTACCAACAGTGCTGGGACTGCTCTTTCGACAATACCGCCTGAAGGTATTCTGCCCGCAGATAAATGATTGACAGAAGTTGCAGCACCGCCAGTTGCAGCTCGTGAACCTCCAATAACGACGTTTCCTTGAGCTTGTGCATACACTTGACCATCAGCAGCTTTAAGCGGCGTCATCACCAAAGTACCACCCTTTAGGCTGGTTGAATTTCCCAGAGAGGAAACAGTCACATCTATCTGCTGACCAGGCCTAGAAAGCGCTGGAAATTCTGCAGTGACCATCACTGCTGCTGTATTACGCAGCTGAGTTTGATTACCGGTAGATGGCAAAGTAACACCTAATACCCCAATCATTTGTAGCACACTTTGCAAGGTAAATGGCGTCTGGGTTGTTTGGTCGCCCGTACCGTCCAAACCAACTACTAAGCCGTAACCCACAAGTTGGTTTGATCTTTGCCCTGCTGTATCTGAAATATCCTTAATACGATCAGCAAAGCAGATGCTACTAAAACAGCTTAGGCTTACTAAAACTAGCAAGCCTTTGGCGCATGAAGAGAGGTAATGATTAATCTTCATCAGAATGGTGCCAGCTTAAGCATCAAACGTGTAAACCATCCAGTTCCTTGAGTATCGTCTGTCGCTCCGCGACCACGATACTCAATACGAGCGTCCGCAACTTGCTGTGATGAGACCTGATTAAAGACCAATGTATTTGGATTAACAATACCGCCAAAGCGAATAATTTCTTCTTCGTTACTGACCGCAACTTGCTTCTCACCGGCAACCACTAAATTACCGTTGGACAGAATCTCCACAACGGTGACTGTAATTGTTCCAGCAAAGGTATTGCTTGCAGCACTCGAGCCTGAACCCTCACTCTTAATGTCTCCAGTACCTGAAAAATTGGCTGCATTAGCAAGGCTAAACATTGCCCCATTAAATGTTGGGCTATTGTTACCAAAAGTGGATGTGCCGTTTGCTTTGCGAGCAGCTGCCATGCCTGAGTTTTTCGCTGCACTCGTTGTTTCATTGAGCAGCACTGTGAGAGTGTCGCCAACGTTTCTAGCGCGCCGATCCTCAAACAGTGGTCGATGACTTACTGCATTAATATAAGGTCCACCTGAATTAGCTGGGTACAAACTGCCCATATTTGCAGATGTTTCCTGAATAGGACGTGGTCTTGCAGTCGTTGGGGTAGACAATAAAGAAGGCCGGTCGGCACTAGCGCAAGCGGCCAACAAAATGACGCTTACTGCGCTGACAAAGCCATAACGAAAAAGTCTACCTAGATGAATCATCATTGCCCCAAATTGCTGACGCGTTGCAAAATTTGATCAGAAGCAGTAACTGCTCTGGTATTAATTTCATAGGCGCGCTGTGCGGCAATTAAATTAACCAGCTCTTCAGCAACGTTCACGTTGGATTGCTCGATGTAGTACTGATTCATCGTACCCATACCATTTAATCCAGGTAGACCGTTCGTTGCATTACCGGAAGCTGGTGAAGCGATATAGTTGCCACCACCAAGAGCCACTAATCCTGCTGGGTTAATAAAGTTGGCCATTGATAATTGACCTACTTGCGTTACATTTCCTGTCTGATCAAGAGCTTGTACTTGACCTGATAGGCTAATCGTAATGTTGACAGCATTAATCGGAATAGTCAGGCCAGGTGACACTACGTTGCCAGACGAGGTAACAATTTGTCCAGTAGCACTTTTGCTAAATTGACCATTACGGGTATATGCAGTTGTTCCATCGGCAAGCGCAATTTGGAAGAAACCATTTCCGTTAATCGCAATATCTAATTGATTACCTGTTTGATACAAGGTACCTTGTAGATTATTTCTTTCGGTTGACGTAATCGCTGATCCTGATCCCACTTGAAGACCAGTTGGTAATAGATTTTGTGCATTTGCTGCAGAACCAGATGCACGAATAGTGGTGTAGAGTAAATCCTGAAATAATGGCTGGATTCGCTTAAATGCTGTGGTAGACGCGTTTGCTAGATTGTTAGATATCGTATCTAAATTCATCTGCTGGGCATCCATGCCCGTTTTAGCAATCCATAGTGAACGTAACATTTTTATCTTTCTTTCTATTAGCTACGTGATAGTGATAATAGTGTCGTAGCTGATCTTGAGTTTTGATCAGCCAACGTAATTGATCGAGTATTTAAATCAAATAGTCGATTTTGAGTGATCATCTGGACCATTGCCATCGTCGGATTCACGTTACTCAGTTCAAATGCACCTTGCACTACCTTAACGCGTTGATCAGCAGCTGCCTGTTCTCCTGGTAGATCAAACAAACCATCTTCTCCACGTACCAAATTATTAGTATTAGGATTCACTAGCTTTAATTTACCAACTTGATTGAGATACTGGGTTCCTGGCATTTGAGTGTAAACAGAGCCATCTTCTGCGATTTGCAGTGTGGATCCGGTTGGTATGGTGATACTCCCGCCCTCACCTACTACCGGTATTTCCTTACCAACACTCAAAATTCCTTGATCATTAACCATGAACTTACCCGCACGGGTATAAGCCTCTTTACCATCGGGACGACGTACTGCAAAAAAACCATCGCCTTTAATCGCGACATCTAAAGGATTGGAGGTTGTTTGTATTTGCCCGCCGGTAAAGTTACTTCCTGGCGTAGTTTCAACTGTAAATACTCTCGTATCTGCACCATTACCGGTAAAAGGCTCACCATCACCCTTTAACGGTACAGCCCGAAAAGCGCTGATGACTTCTCTGAAACCTGGCGTCAAACCATTGGCCAGATTATTAGAGGTAACAGCCAACTGTTGCGTTGCGGCTGTTGCCCCTGTCATTGAAGTGTAAGCGTATCGGTTAATCATAGATTAGTGCTTACTGCTTATCGGCTCATATTGATAGCATCATCAACAATAGTCGCTGCTTGGAGTTTTAATGCCTGAGAAGTAGCGGAGTATTGTCTTTGTAATACCATCAATTGGACCAACTCTGCAGTTAAGTCTACGTTTGAAGCTTCCAATGATTTCGAGCGAACCTGACCTAATAATCCAGTGCCAGGAGCACTCAATATCGGATCGCCTGATGCAGCAGTAGCAGCAAAGGTATTGCTACCATTTGGCATCAATCCATCTAAGTTATTAAATTGCGCCAAAATGAGCTGACCCTTAACTGCCTGTACACCATTGTCATAAGTTGCTAATAACTTACCGGAACCATCTATTGAATAACCAGATAGATTTGATACGGTATGACCATCTTGGGAATTTGCATAAGTTTGAGTCGGGGCAGTTAACGCTGAAGTGGCGTCACTCGAAATCGTAAATTGCATAATTCCGTTCTGGTTAGTACGGCCATATGCAGCTACTGGGGAAGCACTTAATGCATTAAGTTTGAAACTACTTGTTGCAAAATTTGCGGGCTTTCCATCAGCCCCTTTTGCTAGAGTATCAATATTTTGACCACCCAAAAAGGCCATAGTACCGATAGACATTTGCTGAGTATTCAATGAACCATCACTGGACTTTTTAAATGCCACATCACCATCCATACCTGTATCTGGATTATGACCAACTTTATTTCCATCGATTGTTGCATAAACTTCAAATCGATCTGTGGTTGCCTCAAATTTTTCGAGGACTTCTGTTACAGCAACAACTGGAGGGTTTGCGCTTGGATTAGCTGTTACAGGTGCTACATACTTTACAGTTTGTTTAATTGGGATATGAGTACCATCTGCTAATCTCAAATCATAGGTTGAGCCTACCTCACCTAAGGTGCCGCCAGTCAATGTTTTTTGAGCTCCAACAATGCTCACTTGCTCGGAATTAATAGGCAAGTTAGTCGGGTCAACAAGTGTTTTCTTAACATAAGTTGCACCGTTAGCAGTAACAGAGGCCACCTTATACTTACTATCTTCACCTTTATAAGTACTAGCAATAACGCCCATCTGTTCATTTAATGGCCTGCCACTACTTATGTCATATTTTGTCGCATCAGTTTGAGTCGGAAGTGGCTGCGTTGGAAGGAAGTTGTAAGCGCCACTAGTCTGCAACGTTAATGTTAAAGGCTGAGAAGAGACTCGCTTATAGTACAAGCTTAGAATGTGGCCATTACCATTTTGGTCATAAATCGTTTGCGATGTTGCTTGGCTATAAGTAATGCTATTGGTTGGATCAAAGCGAATATCCATTGGAGGATTTCTTGTATCCAAGTTTAGTTCTAGTTTTGAATTGATTGTCGGCTGTGATGGGAGAGGCTCTGGATCCAATACCATCGTTGATTTTGCGCCAGAGATGATATTGCCAGCCGTATCAGCTGGGTAACCCACTAGCAATAAACCACTTTGATTGACGATTCGGTTTTGGCTATCGGTTCCAAATTGACCATTACGCGTGTATTCAAACTTGCTCGGACTTTCGGTCGGGACTGTTCCGATTACATTTTTAGCTAGCATAAACATACCTGGGCCAGTAATTGCTAAGTCCAGTGGATTTTGTGTAGTTTGCAATGTTCCATAGGACTGATCTCTTCTAATGGCTTGTTGCTGTGATCCCATACCTACGCGATCTTTCGCCTGAGCATCATTTGCCTTGAAATACATATCAGCAAATACAAACTGCGCGGATTTAAATCCGACGGTTTGTGCGTTTGCGATGTCATTACTAACTACGTCAATAGCTTGTGCTGTTGAATCTAAACCTGCTAATCCGATTCCATATCCCATTTTTTGCTCCCTAGCTTAATTTTTTAATTGAGTTAATTGATCCACTGCTGGACTGTTGATGCGTTAATCTGTCTTCCATCTACTAAAGTGAGTAGTGAGTCGCCATTAGTACCCTTACTGACAGCTGCTACAGGTGATGCTACATATACTGTTGGAGACTCTGTTGCTCCCGCAGCATTGGTACCGCTAATACTGATGCTGTAGTTTCCTGCGGCAACTCGGTTACCATCTGCGTCCACACCATCCCATGCAAAATTTTTCATTCCTGCAACTATGTTGCCAAGGCTAGTGCTATTGATTACGTTGCCACTAGCATCTGTAATTGTTGCCATTACAGAAGTCAAAGGATTTGCTGAATTAGCCCCCAAAATGACTTCGCTGACCCCATCAAAGGCAATACCATTTCCTGCCACAACTGGACTATGGCCAATTAGCGCAGCTTGGTTCATAAAATTCACGCTTTGCATTTGATTGAGCATGGCTGTCATAGAGGTATTCATATTGCTCATGCTCGTCACCATATTGAGCTGAGACATTTGCGCTGTCATGGTTGAGGCATCCATTGGCGCCATTGGATCTTGATTTTTGATTTGCGCTATTAATAACTTTAAAAAGTTCTGAGTTTGATCTGCTGCAGAAGTTCCATTAGACGAACTGGTAGCAGCACTTGCTGCTACGTTTGGATCGTAGACAGGAATATTGCTCATTGGACCTGTTGTTGTCATATCTTCCTCGACTCTTTATTTATTTCAAAAAATTCTAGCGACCTAAATCTAAGGTCTTTAACATCAACTGACGCGTAACATTCATAGCTTCAATATTCATTTGGTAAGAACGAGATGCTGAAATCATATTGACCATCTCTTCAACTGGATTCACGTTAGGCATCTCTACATATCCTGCACCGTTAGCCTTGGGATGGCCTGGACGATATTCCATCCGTAGTGGGGCATCACTTTCAATAATTTTGCTGACGGCAACACCAGCACCCGGTGAATTGGGGCTGGTAATCGCATTAAATTCCACCTGCCGTGCGCGGTAAGGGCGCCCATCTGGACCAGACATACTCTCCGCGTTTGCAATATTGGAGGCGGTAGTATTCAGTCGCATTGCTTGCGCTGTCAATGCAGAGGAACCAATATTAAAGGTGGCTAATAAACTCATGATGCCTGACCAGTAATAGCAGACATCCGCGAGCGCAATGTACTACTTAATAGACTTAATGCTGACTCAGTAAATACTGAGTTTTTGGTAAATTCGCTAAGCTCAACGTCACCATCGACAGTGTTGCCATCTTTAGATGGCTGATTTGGCACTCGATACAGTAAACGGGGGTCTTCTTTTGTAATTATTCCTTCAATATGTCCAGCATGTGTTCTCACCATGGATACGTCCATTGACGGTGATGCACCTTCCATCTGAGCCTTCAATACGTCCGCAAAACGAATATCCCTAGCCTTAAAGCCGGGGGTATCTGAGTTTGCCAAATTGTTACCCAAAATTTGTTGGCGAAAGGTGCGCAACTTCAGCGCGGTTTCGCCAAAACTTAATGGGTCGTATTGCGGCACTGCATTCATTTCTGCTCCTCCCTAATTGGGAATGACATACCTAAGGGGAAAATCCTCATGTATTGATATGCAAAGAGCGTGCCAGTTTTAGATTATTGCTAGGAATTTGAGATACGCAGCGTTGACTTACCGCTCTATTGATCCCAAAAGACTATTTTTTGATCAAAAACGCTTAGTTAGGATAGATAGAGGCAATTTTTGCCGGTATTGATGCAGTGCAGTAGGTAATCCCTGCCCTGTGATACGCCACTAGATGATTTTAAGATTGTAGAGCGCGCTCAATCCTGCTGAGCCAAGACTTAGTGAGTAGCCACTCACTTTAAAGTCAATAAATCTTCTCGGACTCTAGTAAACACGGTAAACCAATCGCCAGGAACCGGCTGCCTATACAGCTTGACCGTTGGATACCAAGGGCTATCTTCTCGATTCAGTAGCCAACGCCAATCGGGATCGTTAGGGAGAAGTATCCAAGTTTTTCTACCCAAAGCAGCTGCTAGGTGCGCCACACTAGTATCTACAGTAACCACGCAATCTAACAGTTGAGTCAAGGCAGCTGTATCACTAAAGTCGTGGAGCTCATCGGCAAAGTTCAAAACTTGGGGATTGGCCTGCAACGTTCTACCATCATCGAAAGTAGCGCCTTTTTGCAAGCTAATGTATTGGCAATTATCTGGCAGATATAACAACAACTGTTTTAAAGAGATACTCCGATTGTGGTCATTTTTATGACTGCGGTTGCCACTCCAGGCTAGCCCAACACGCGGCTTGATTTTAGGCCCCAACTTGGCTTCCCAAAGCGCAACTTTAGCAATGTCGCCAAAGAGATATGGATTGCGTGTGGGGATTGTATCGACGGTGGTTTTAAATGCAAATGGCAAACTCATGAGGGGGCACTGGAAATCAAACTCAGGAAGTTTTTCACCTTTGTAAGTGGCTAATGCAATACCATCCAAATCGGTAAGCAAGGTAATCAGTGGCTTTTGCACTTCTACAATCACCTTTGCGCCTAAATCAGAGACCAACTTGGCATAACGAATAAATTGAATCGTATCTCCAAAGCCTTGCTCTCCATACAATAAGATGGACTTATTTAATAAGGAGGGAGTTCCAAGCCATAGGGGTTGAGGGAAATCTCTTTTAAGCGGAATAAATACATCCCTTTGCCAACGCCACTCGTAAAATTTCCAGCCATTAATATAATCACCGCCAAGCAATAACGCTAAACTCTTATTCCAATAGGCTTCAGCAAAATTAGGATTGATTTCGATAGCTTTATCGTAACTTGCGATAGCACCACTTAATTGCTTTAATTCTTTTAAGCCATTACCCCGATTATTAAATGCTTCAAAACAATCAGGGTTTAAATCAATGGCTCGACTATAGCTCTGGATTGCCTTATCGATTTGTCTTTGCTCTTTTAAGGCGTTACCCAGATTGTTATAGGCTTCGGCATAGTCTGGTTTAATTTGTATAGCCGTGGAGTAACTTCCAATCGCTTCATCAAATTTTTTGATATCTTTTAAAGCATTGCCAAGATTGTTATAGGCTTCGGCATATTCTGGTTTAATTTGAATGGCTGCAATATAGCTTGCAATCGCCTGATCAAATTTCTTAAGATCTTTTAAAGCATTGCCACGATTGTTATAGGCCTCTGCAAAATCAGTAGAAATGGCAATGGCTTGGTCAAAACTAGCTACCGCATCTTCAAGTTTCTTCTGAATATGCAGGGTATTACCACGGTTGTAATAAGTGTAGGTAGAGTTTGGGGTTAATTGAATTGCACTATCGTAACTAACAATAGCAGCATCGTATTTGTGTTTTGCTTTTAAGACATTCCCTAAATTCGAATGATATGAAGAGTTATTAGGATTGAGTGTAATCGCCCCTTGCATCAAATGTTCGGCAAGATCAAAATTAGCCGTTTCATAAGCAATCAAACCCAGTAAATGCATCGCATCAACGTGATCAGGTTGGGCTAATAATGTTTGCTCATATAAATCTTGAGCCTCTTTGAGTCTACCTGTCCGATGACAAACAATGCCTTGCTCAAATAAGTCTTGGGTCTGCGCTACTAGCTCAGGAGCACGAGCTTGGCTAGAAACCAAACTCAAATTGCCCCCCGCTTTTGTAGATTTTTGATTATCAGCGCGCATTAACAGACTCTTGATATGGTTGGCTATAAGTGCGTAGCTAAATTAACGATCTTTAGTTTCTTTAACCAAACGATCACCTTTAGGCTGCAACGGTCGCGCATTCATAGGATACATACGGTCAAAATTCTTTACTTGTGCCTCACTTACATAAATAGGATTTTTTAGAACAAGCCAAAGCACGTTTTCACTACACGGTGGCGTTGTCAAAGATCCCATATAGGTGAAATAACTTTTGTCCGCTGGCAACATTTGATTGATGTCAATCATGACTCCAGGAGTCTCAGTCTTGCCTTTTACTAATGGAACCTTATTCCAGAGAGTATTAATTAAAGCGTTCTCTTGCCCTGAATCGTCACCCCACCAATATTTTTTGAGTGCCGCTGGTTTCACAGTACTCATTAAAACGGCAACAACCGCCAAGCTACCGTCGTGATGTTGATGTACCAAGTGCGCGACCATGTCGGTACGCTCACCATTAATCGCCTCTTCACTTGGCTTATGAAAGTGGAACTGAATCAATCGATATTGCCTGCCATCGACCATCAGATTACTACCCTCGCCGTAGTTCACCATAATCGTATGTCCATTATCGACAATCGATAAAGGTGATGATCTATAAAGAAATTCGAGGGGATTTAATTCTGCCTTGACTGTTCGATCAATATTAATATTAATCGGTGATTGGGTCTTACCCTTAAGACAGGCCAAGTTTTCCTTACCTAAATTACCCCAGTCATCTGGGCCCCCAGGTCCATCAAAATACGACCAATGATGGTTATGTGCTTCTTTTTCAGAGGACTTAGCAGGTGCTTTAACTGCAGGCTTAGATTTGACTTCCGCATAGAGCGGCGCATTGCCTGCAACAGACAGATCACTGCTACGAATCACAATGTCACCAGATCCCTTGCTAATTTTATTAGTTAGAGCCTTGCTCATCTCTTCATCACTAGATGGGCCCGGAGACACCGTCACCTTGGCTTTATCAGCTGGCTTTTCCGTAGGCGAAGCCACCGGAGCAGGGTCTGACGCCATTACTGGCTGACCAAGCAATAACAGGAGAATGGCAGATGTTGCCATAACAATAGGGTTGAAGATTCTATTCATCATGAGTCCGCTTACGGAAACATTTGCCATTTCGTTTAAGAAAAACAGATAAATATATTTTCAGCTGTCCCATTGGCGACCTTAATGGTCGACCTTAATAGGCTGAATATGGCCCTACCTTGGCTATTTAAGCCACTAAAAGGCTATTTAGCCCACAATTAAAAAAGGGAGCTTACTTCTTGGCAGGCTTTTTAGCCGGAGCTTTTGGGGTGGGTTTAGTCTCAATATTACTGTTGCTATAGCTTGGCAAGGGATCTACCTGAGGGATACGACTAATATTAAACATCCACTCACACTGCATTAATCCAGCGCTATCTTGGCGACTATCTAGTGGTGTTGATTGTTTTAATGCCACCTCAAGGGCCGCATCAGTTGGTGGTGGAGTCAAATCATTACTGGTGTACCACTTTAAAAAGCGCTGATACCATCCGAGCTTGGGGAGCTTGCCAGGATCAGCGTAGTAGTTTGAGCTACAAATTTGCAATCTTCTTTCAATTTCGCTAGCAGGCAGATAGTAGCCCTCAATGAGCAAATTAGCTACCTTACTATTGCAACGAGACCAAGCAGCTAGCTCAATTTTGGCACCCGTAGTGTTGGATGCAGGCTTTTCTTCTAGCAGCGCATCCACTTCGCATTGCATGCGCTGCCCACGAATTTTTAGTTTCTTGCAGATATCCGCACCCTTGTCACTGTATGGGTCACTCTTCTCTGCACTAGCTGGAAAAGGAAATTTCCTATCGCAATCATCCAAAGAATCGAGGGATTGATTCAGCGAATTCTGCTGTATAGCAATCTGCTCTTTTGGACTAATAACTATTTCAATTGAGCCTGCTTGTGATGTTGATTGATCGGATACATTAATGCTCTGACTACCTGCAGAAAAGCTAGTAATAAGCAATAAAGTAGTGCCTGAAAAATGCATCAAGGATTTTATATTGAACTTATTGTGCATTAGGCAGCTCCACACCTTGTCGAATAAGTTGTAAAGGGTTCTCAAGCGAGCGCTCCAAAATAATTTGTAGGTCAGGCAAAATCATGAAGAAGACCAAAAAGGCTAGCGGTATGCTTACTGCAAAACCGATTGAAAATAAATTCATCTGTGGGCTAGTTCTTCCCAAAAATGCTTGCGTTAAATTAAACATTGCATAAACCAATAGTACTGGCATTGATAAAATTAAGCCCAATCGAAATGAGGCAGAAAATAAATCCACCAATCCTTTAGATGTCCAGGATTGAGGCCATACACCTAATGGTACTGTCTTAAAGCTGGTCAACACAATATCAATTAACACTAAATGAACATTGAGCGAAAAAGCCAGCGCTAATACAACTAAACCCATAAACTGGGCAACTAAGCCTGAATCTAATGTGGGATCCCGAAAGCTAGAGGAGGCAAAGCTAAAGCCCGATAAAAAAGAGAGCACCTCTGCTGCTATATCTATCACCATAAATGCTACACGTACCGCAAAGCCAATGAAGGCGCCAATCGCCAACTCAATTGCAGAAGCAAAAAAAGTAATTTCACCTGGGTAAGGAATTTTATCGGTCCCCAATACTGGCATGAGATAAATACCAAATGCCAAAGCAATAAATAAACGAAATTGCATCGGTACTGACCGCATAGCAAACATTGGAGACGTTAAAAACAGCCCAAAAACCCGTAGTGATGCAAACATAAAGATTGCCATGTATTGCTCAATCTGAAGACCGGTAATGGTCAACATAAATTAATTTACTAAACCTGGTATGCGGGCAAAAAGTTCTCTAATATAGTCTGTAAATAAAGATAGACTAACCGGCCCGATGATGACAATGACGGCAGCAAATACAATGAGTTTTGGAACGAATGCAACGGTAGATTCATTAACAGAGGTGGCTGCTTGCAAAATACCAATAATTAATCCAACAACCAGCAATGCCATTAGTACAGGCCCCGCTAACACTGCTGCCATCCTCAATGCCTGGTATACCAAATCGAGAATAACTCCGCTCTCCATGGTAATTAATTAATGTAGCTTTGTACTAATGAGGTAGAGAGCAGGGCCCAGCCATCTGCCAAGGTAAACACAATTAATTTGATCGGCAAAGAAAACATCATCGGCGAAACCATCACCATACCGAGGGAGGTAAGGATACTGGCCACTGCAAAATCAATCACCAAAAAGGGTAGAAAGATTACAAAGCCAATTAAAAAACCGGTCTTAATTTCTGAAATCGCAAACGCTGGAATTAAGACAGTGAACGGAACATCTTCGCGTGCTTGGATTTCTTTGCCATACATCTTCATGAATAAGTTCAAATCATCCTTACGAGTTTGCTTCAACATAAACTCTTTTAGGGGCTTTGCGCCAACCTCAACCGCTTGAGGAAATCCCATCTTTCCTGTTGAGTAAGGCTGATATGCAGTTTTATAAATCGAGTCAAAGACGGGATTCATAATAAATAAAGTCAGGAACAGTGAGAGTCCAATTAAAACAATATTGGGTGGCATGGTCGTTAAACCTAGAGCCTGGCGTAATAAAGAAAATACAATGATGATTCTTGTAAAGCTGGTCATCAACACTAAGGCGGCTGGCAAAAAACTGAGGGCGGTAATAGCCAACACCGTTTCAACTGGCACTGCATAAGATGTACCGCCACCAACCTGCTTCGCAGTCACTAGCGGCAAAGTTTGACTCCAGGCTATCAATGGGAATAATCCCAGCAGACCTATTACCCCAGCAATGGAAAAGGTAATCTTATTTTTCAACCGATATTCCTCTTGACCAACTGTCTTAGCTGTTTTGCAAAATCAATATTACTAGGCTGTGGCTTTAGATGGGCCACATCTTCTGGATCTAGTTCGGTCAACAAATTAATTTGAGTGGGTGTATGGCCAATCACTAAAATGCGATTGAGTACATTCACAATGATCACTCGCTCTCTTGGGCCTAAAGCCTGTTGAGCCAAAATCATGACGTGGGGATTGCTTGCACGGACTGCGGAGTCCCGCTTAACTAAATACGCAACAACCCAAATAAGTGCGGCCGCTAGTGCAAGCCAAATGAATGAAAAAAGCAACATGCCTCCAACTGAGGTGCCCATTTAGGATCAGCGATTAATTTTACGCAGACGCTCTGCGGGAGTCACAATATCAGTCAAGCGAATACCGTAGCGATCATTCACAATCACCACCTCCCCTTGAGCTACTAGGCAACCATTTACCACTACCTCTAGTGGCTCTCCAGCCAAGATATCTAACTCGATCACCGATCCATAAGTCAGATTTAATAGATTACGAATTTGCATCTTGGCACGTCCAAGTTCTACTGTGACTTGAACTGGTACATCCATCACTAAATCAATATCGTTAAAGTCTGCGCCAGCTTTAGAGCCATCTTCTAGGTTGTTAAATGTCGCCTTGCGAAGGGATCCAGAAACATCAGCGCTCGTCAGTGTTTTTGCTAAATCATTATCGTTTTCAGCCATCTTGATCCTCTTTTATTCTTGTGCTGAGCCTGCTTGGTCCATGGATTCATTGGGCTCAAGTGTATTCGCGAATTGGTCCATTGTATCGCTTGAGACATCTCTTTGATTGGGTTCAGGAGCCTGCATTGCAGCAGGCGCTAGAGGATTTTCTGCAAGTTGCTCATATAACTCGCCTTTTTCAGCACTTCGCATCATGCTTGGTCCAAGGCGCGCCTTCTCTAGAGGACTCTTTAGGAATTCAGCAGGATGCTGAATCGTACTAACCTTAACTGAATAGCGCCCTTCTTTGACACCATATTGACCCTTGATCACAGGTAAGCCATCCACATAAACCGTAACCGGATCATTAATTTCTATGGGGATAATATCCCCGACTGATAACGAGGTAATTTCACGCAAGAGCATCTGCTTACGGGCCAATACAGCTACTGCAGTCACTGGGGCTTCATGAACCTGGTCGTTTAATAAGTTCGTCCAATGTTCATCTGGCTCACTTGCAAAGCCTTGCATATTGTTATACAAGATTGCTTTGATTGGCTCCATTACCCAGAATGGAATACAGAGGTCAACGTCACCTGGCCTGCCATTAATCTCAATAGTAAATTTGGAATGCAGCACCATCTCGCTAGGGGAAGTTATTTTGGCAAATCCAAAATTAGTCTCTTGGCGCATGAAGTCAAACTTAATTTCATATACCGCTTTCCAGGCTTTCTCATAGTCGTTGAGCAATGCATCGACTAGGCGACGAATAATACGCAACTCCGTCGGCGTGTATTCGCGCAATGCCAGCCTTGGTGCCAACCGACCTTCACCACCGAACATATTATCAATCGCGATATAAACAACACCAGGATCAACAATCCAGCAGCCTACGCCACGCAGTGGACGAATGCCTACGATATTAATATTGGTACGCTCAGGAAATTCAGACACAAATTGCTCATAGCTTTTGACGCTAGGCATATGCATCTGCACCTCAATCGGTGCACGGATCATATTGAATAGGGATAAACGTACCGCCCGACAAAAGCGTTCGTGTATAAGCTCCAATGTCGGCATGCGCCGACGAGCAATAATCTTCGATTTGTCGAACATTGACTGCTGATCTTCAGCGGCAATGTTCATCTCGACATTGATTGCTCCTGTCGCCATATCTTCCTAAGTGGACTGTACAGCCGCTATTTTACTGCATTACAAAAGTATTGAATAGTACGGCCTGAACAGGAAGATCCATCTCCGTAACATTCCAAAATTCTGCTGCAGCTCTAGCAGCCTCACCAGTAATCTTCTGACCTGAAGAGGTTTCTTTTGGCACAGCACCAATTCTCTCTAAATTTTGAATATCAGCTGTTGATGGTTGTTGCTGGAGTATATAAATAGCAGTGAGTTGCGGCGCAATAATAGAGTTGATTACTAAAGCGACCTCGCGAGCCATCATTGTTTTACCCTCTACAGTGGCTAACTCTTGCATTTGGCGTGAGGATAAAACCGTAATAACCTTATCTCTGATGACGGGCATGAACTTCTTGATCTTATCTTCAGTAGATCCATCGTTTGTCCTGAGTACCATCTTAGTCTGTAAGTAATGCTCTCCGCCTCTGCCAGGGAGGTTTACGATCATCTCATCTAGGGCAATGTAAATGGGAGCGGCATTATCTTTACGCTCCATTAATTGCTTCTTAAGAATGTTTTCAGGCCGCTTATCTTCGGCTTCTTGCTGTCTTTTGAGCTCAGCGTTATGTTGCATATAAAGATAGCCACCAACTGCTCCAGCCAGCACTACTATCAATCCGATGATCAAAAATAGCATCTTTTTGCTTTTAGGCTTTTCTTCTTCAACCTCTTCTTGCTCTACAACGGGTGGGGGTGGTATCCCGCCATTGACATCTAAGGTAGGCTCTACGCGTTCTTCATCAGCCATGCTTATTCCCTTTATTCTTAATGATATTAAGCGAACAGATGTACTGTACCGCTAGCACTTCTATTATGACCTGAACCTATAAAACCAGTACTTGTCATGGTTTTAGGAGCCGGATCAATATTCTGCTGCTTAGCATAATATTCCTGACGAGCATTGGCAAAGGACTGGCCTGAAGCCTGTTGTGACTGATTGCCCTGCCTGAGATCTAGCGAGAGATTTAAACCCATCTGAGCAAACTCTTGCTTCAGATTTTGGCCGCCTTGATCTAAGCGAGATTTCGTAGCGTCGCTCGCACCTTCGACTATCAGGTGAGCCTGGCCACTTTGATTAATGCGTAAGTCGATCCGAATTGTGCCCTGCTCTGGCGGCGTTAACTCAAACATAATGCGACCGCCACCTGACTTAGCAGCACTCATAATCTCACTATGTAAGGGACCACTCACTAGGGAGGTCTCTGTTTGCTTGATTTGAAACTTTTGTATAGCTTCTGGTGTGTGATTATCTAAACGTGCAAGACCGCTATTTGGGGTGCTTACAGTATTAGCATCTTGGGCACTTAAATCAGCCACTTTTTCTTGTTCGCTGGTCTGATAATCAGACTCTGGCCTTGGACGAATGGAATTATCAACGCCGATGTTTTCTTTAGATGTCTGGCCAGCAAACAAGGGGGTCAGAGCGTTATCGGAATTATTAGAATTTTGAGGGCTGAAAACTGAAACATTTTTACCATCAGATCCAATACTGCGATCTGAAAGAGTCTTCGTGTTGAGCTTTTCATCTACAGGTTGAGTTGTAGTAGCAGCCACATTAACTAGATTCATCTCTCCTGTAGATGCTTTTATCGCTTCCTGAGCAGCGTTCACTGGTTTAGCTTGCTGCTGTAACTCCCGAATCGCACTAGCGATCTCTGGGGTCAGCGTGATGATCGGTGCTGGGTTAGCGGCCGCTTGAGCTGCTGGGTTCACCAGGCTAGCCAATTGGGGTGCTAACGGTAGATTGCTTTGCTGGGCAAGATCACGAATCGCATTGACTTGGTCTTGGGTCAGCGTGATGATCGGTGCTTGCTGAGGGGCTGCTTGCGCTACCTGAGTTACTAAGCCCTTTAACTGCTCTAAGGCACTGGCCTGAGCAGCGTTCACTGGTTTAGCTTGCTGCTGTAACTCCCGAATCGCACTAGCGATCTCTGGGGTCAGCGTGATGATCGGTGCTGGGTTAGCGGCCGCTTGAGCTGCTGGGTTCACCAGGCTAGCCAATTGGGGTGCTAACGGCAGATTGCTTTGCTGGGCAAGATCACGAATCGCATTGACTTGGTCTTGGGTCAGCGTGATGATCGGTGCTTGCGCTACCTGAGTTACTAGGCCCTTTAACTGCTCTAAGGCACTGGCCTGAGCAGCGTTCACTGGTTTAGCTTGCTGCAACATTTGCATTAATTGCGTTACTTGTAAATTTTGAGTGCCAAAGTTATTGGCTTGGCCTGCGTCTTTCATCGCTTTAGCAAGCGATTGGGTAATTAATCGGCTTTGCTGTGGATCGATATTTTGACCATTTAAACCCAGTCCATTAGGTACATTTAGACCAGATAAGGAAATAGTTGAATCTATTGCATTGACGCCGTTACCGCCATTGAGCAATGGGCTGGCCGCGGCAGGCTGGGCTAAGGCAGGATTAATGAGGCCCTGTGCAGCTAGCTGTGCAGCCAATAACTGCATAGGATCGGTAAATTTTGCAGATTCTTTTGCTTGGCTAGCAAAATGTGGCAAATTTTGCATATTGAGGATGCCTAAATCCGCTTTAGGGCTCGCTGATTTATCAGAATTTAATCGTCCATCCAAGCGTGCCACCATCTTTTGGTTCAAGGATGCTAAGAAAGTATCAAAACCAGCAGGCACAGCAGCGCCACCGGCAAGACTACCCGGTTGCGCAATAGCCTCAGTGATGGGGCTATTTACTGCTTGCATCTGTATTTGACTAACTGTTGGCATGCATTCTCCAAAAGGAACACTACCAACTATGCATCTTTCGTGCCAGATTTGAAACTTAGCCTTGCTGAGAAGTTATCTTCAAATTGGCTGAGCTCTGCTTTAGCCTGCTTTCTTTTGGCCTCAAGGTGCATTTTGTCTACTAATTTAGATAGTCCCCGAGTACGCATTCTGGCTAAAGTAGCTACTTTTAAGGTTTCCTCTGAGGCCTTTGTCATGCCTTGAATTTGCCCATCCATCTCTATTGCGCTATGCAGCAGCTTCTCTCTAAAGGCATTGGCATCCTGAATGAATGCCACTGAAGATCCGCCTTTGCCACCAGCAAGTAATTGAGACTCATAATCTTTTGCATAGTCAAGTACTTGATCTTTAAAGGCTTTTTGCTGATTTACCTGACTGGCTACGCGCTTTGCCCGTGCCATAGCCTGATCTTCTCGTATTTTGGCTAAGCGATGAAGGAGTTCTATAGCATTCATAAGGTTTATAGATTGGGTGGGCTAATTTCAGCCAACAAAGTCTCTGTTTGATCTATGGGAACGGCTACATCAGCGTCTTGTTGCAGGAATGCCTGAATTTTTGGCCAAGCTTGTAAAGCAGCATCCAATTCTGGATCGCTCCCCGCGATATAAGCGCCCATCGAGACCAAGTCCCTTCCCCGCATATACCGACTGTATAGCTGCTTCATTCTTCTAGCAGAGAGTAGGTGCTCTTTTGATACCACTTTTGGCATCACCCGAGAAATCGATTTCTCCACATCTATAGCTGGGTAGTGTCCGCTATCAGCCAATTCTCTAGAAAGGAAGAAGTGTCCGTCCAAAATACCGCGCGCGGTATCAGCAACCGGATCATTGGTGTCATCACCTTCTAGCAAGACGGTATAAAAAGCAGTAATTGAACCATCAGGGTTAGCGCCGTTTCCAACGCGCTCAACTAACTCTGGCATGCGTGCAAATACGCTCGGAGGGTAGCCTCGTGCTACTGGAGCCTCCCCTAAGCTTAGGCCAATTTCACGCAATGCCATGGCGTAGCGAGTGAGTGAGTCGACAATCAAAACAACGTGCTTACCTTGATCTCGAAACCAGATCGCCACATCGGTTGCGTACGACGCTCCTTTTGAGCGCGCCAATGGAGAAGCATCTGCAGGCGCTGCAACAACAACCGCGCGCTGAAATGATTCTGGGCCCAAGGTATCTTCACAAAACTCGCGTACTTCGCGACCGCGCTCACCAACTAGGCCAATCACAATTACATCAGCAACACAATTACGCGCAAGCATTCCTAATAAAACACTTTTACCGACTCCAGATCCTGCAAATATTCCAACGCGTTGACCACGACCCACTGTTAACAAACCATTCACCGCTTGAATGCCCACATCCAAAGGTTCATGAATAGGAGTTCTATCTAAGGGGTTTAACATTCTTTGAATGATGGGTGAAAATTGTTTTTCACCATATCCTTTGCCATCGATAGGTCGACCCAAACCATCTACTACTCTACCGAGCAAACTCTCACCAATCGTCAAAGGTTCACCGACACTACTGGAGATGTAACCTGACCCAGAATTAAATGGTGTATTGGCTGGATACACCAAGGCGCCCGGTGAAATATTTTCCATCGCATCAATCGGCATTAAATAAGTGATTGCGCCATTAAAACCAATGCACTCTGCATCGTAAGTCTTACCACCTAGCTCGGACAGGATAGTAGCGCCCGATCCAATACTCATCGGCAAGCCTTCAACCTCCAAGACAATTCCAGAGACGCGCTTTAATTTACCCTCTCGAATAGAGTAAGGTGTTTGCATCAAGTGTTGGCGACGCAACTCTAACTGACTTGCCAATTCCTGAGGTTGTAAAACACTCACTATGACTGCACCTGATCATCAGGATTGATTGGATGGTCGGCGTCAGAATCTCTTGCAGAGTCAATCTCAGAATCAATTTCAGAATCACTGTTGGCATCATCTACAAAATCATGATCATCTTCTTCTTCAGCATGAGATGCATCGGCGTTCTGGGCCTCACTAATAGATTCATCTTCTAAATGTTCTGGTGTGATCTTTTGCTCAAGCACTTTGTTATCTTGCGCAACTGAGCCATCCAAACCCAAAGCCGTCTTCACTAATGCCATACGCGCCTCAACTCCAACATCAATACGAGCGCCACTCACCTCAACATAAGCATGCCCAGGACGTACATCGGCATCGACTAAAATCGTGCAATTAAATGGCAAACCTGGATCCTCAACAATCTTTCTCCAGGTATCTACCTCTTCAGAACGCAAACGCAGATAGAGATTCTCACCTGGTCGCGGCAAACGCATCAACGCTTCTTGCACCGCCATTACAAAGGGAGCGCGCTCCATTGAGCTATTTGCACTTAAACGAGAGGCAATTTCAAAACTAAACTGAGTTAAAGGTGCAGCAATTGCCTCGGGCATTCCAACAAGCGATTCTAAAAGTTGCCCCAAAGCATTTTGTAAACGAAGCGTCTCTTGTTCTGCATCTTGATAGCCCGCTTTATATCCCTCGTCATATCCAGTTGTTTTGCCCTCGTCATAGCCAGCTGTTCGCCCTTCTACAAAGCCTTCATTAGAACCAAGTTCATAGGCTTCTTCATAAGCGTCGTGTCGAATCGCTTCGACTTCTTCAACGGTGGGGTAATGAATCGGAGCCACCTTAGGTGGCTTAGGAGGTTTAGGAGGATCAAAAGAAGGTGGCTCCCATCGCGTTAGCAAGGAGTCCTCATCAGAGGAAGGCATCAGCGGACTTACCTCTCTCCATATTGACTCGACCTTCCTCACTCAAGGCGCGAGCGATTGCAATGACATCTTTCTGGGCTGTCTCAACTTCAATGACCTTCACAGGTGGTCTTGTTTCAAGATCTTCACGCACAGTATCGGCAGAGCGCTTCGCCATATTTTTGAAGATTTTTTCGCGCAACTTCGGACTTGCGCCTTTTAATGCAATGATCAATGTTTCCTGCGGAACCTCTGTCATTAAAGTCTGTAATGAGCGATCTTCAAGCTCCAAGAAGTCTTCGAAGACAAACATCTTTTCTTGAATAGCATCGGCCAAATCACTATTGTATTTTCGGATGTTTTCCAAGGCTTGTTTATCCAAGCCACCAGAGAGATTGTTCAGAATCTCCGCGGTAGGCACTACACCGCCCACGCTGCTACGACGGAAGTCTGAGTCTGGACCTGCTGAACGAGACATCACCTCGTTCAACTCCTTCAGAGCTGCAGGTTGAACTTTTTCTAATAGGGCGATACGTAAGATGAGTTCATTACGTAATTCATCATCAAATAACTTGAGCAACGCAGAAGCCTGAGTAGGATCCAAGAAGACCATCACCGTTGCAATGATTTGTGGATGCTCATTTTTGATGAGCTCGTAAAGCACGTCGGATTCCATGCGCTTGAGTGTTTCGATACCAGACATGTCCAGCGTATTTTCAAGACGGCCTAATAGATCCGAAGCGCCCTCTGCACCCATTGCCTTGGTAAGCATGTTCTGCATGAAGTCATCGGTATCAAATGCAACTTGCGTATTGTTAGCGGTGACATCCTTAAATTGCCGCAATACTTCCAGTACTAAATCTCTACTTAAAGAGCGCACAACGGCCATCTTTCCCGAGAGGCGTTGGACTTCAAACGGCGTCATACCTCGCATCACATTGGCTGCAGACTCAGCGCCAACAGCCAATAGGACTACCGCAGCACGAGAAGCACCATCCAAATCATCAAAAGAGATTGTTCCACCAGCAGGTGCAGCTTTCACGCCCTCTTTAAGGGCCTCAGCTATGGATAGCGTTTTTTCTACGGGAGCTTCATCAGCCAAAACAGATTCTCCTCATATTAACCGGCAGGTGCGGCAGCTTCAGCTGCGCCTGCATTTTGCTTAACCGCATCTTCAGACAGCCACTCTTTAAAAATAGCAGAAACTGCTCGAGGATTATTTTCAACAAAATCCTTAGCGTACTGAAGTAGCTCTTCGTACTCTTGTTTCTTCTCCTCATCGATCCGTTTCTTCTCTTCCTCAGAGCGTTTACGCTCTTCTTCAGCCCTAGCACGCTCTTCTTCTTCAGCAGCGCGCTGACGTTCGCGTAACAATTCAACTTCCATACGACGTTTTTCACGCGCCCGTGGATCCATCTGCGCCATTTCCGCTTTGATCTTCTCGTCAAACTCTTCCTCAATACGCTGCTCTTCCAAGACTTCGTCCTTTTTCGGAGGAAAGAGCAATGGACGTACGACTCCAAAAAACATGAGGCCGAGCGAACCTAGAATGATTGCAAACTTAAAGAATTCTTTGCTTAATTCAATGACCCCAGCTTGTTTATAAAATGGTGGTTCATCACTTACCTCAACCTTAAACGGAATATTGGCAACACTGACGCTATCGCCACGCTTTTCTGAATAACCTACAGCATCCCTCACCAAATTATTAATTTGATCTAGCTCTTTCGCGTTATAGGGAATCGGCTTGCGAGGATTGCCCTCCTTATCCACACCAGGAGGCTGTTTATAGTTCACTACAACGCCAGCAGAAACTCTTCTGACTTGACCTTTTTCAGACTTAATTCTCTGAATGGCGCGGTCAAGCTCATAATTAATCGTCGCGTCTTTTTTAATATTGCTTGCACTCGAACCCGAACTTGTAGGGGGTGCATTGAGATTTTGGGGCCCTGCTGCACCGCCAGCTGCTTGAGTATTAATCGGTGCTTGCCCAGCCCCTGGGGCTTGATTGGTGAGAGCTCCTGGCACACCTGAAGTTGTCGAACTTGGCGTAGCAGCCTCATTCGTTTGTTGGCTACGAATCGAAGATTGGTTAGGCGGAGAATTACGACCAAAGGTTTCTTCGGTTCTTTCTAACTCACCAAAATCCATATCGACTGTTACCTGAGCTCGGACATTTTCTTTACCAGTCACAGGCTCCAAAATCGCTTGTACCCGCTTAGAAAGTGCACCCTCTAGTTCGGCAACATACTTCAGTTGCGTACTATCCAAACCAGCCAGACGTTGTGCATTAGGCGCAAGCAAGCTACCTTCCGAGTCAACAATCGTGACATTAGCTGGGCCCAGATTAGGAACCGAAGATCCCACTAAATTCGTAATAGCTGCTACTTGCTGGGGATCTAAAAATCGTCCAGGATGCATCGTCACAATGACAGAAGCGGTAGGCTTTTCCTGCTCGCGCATAAAAGCTGTCTGCTTGGGTATCGCTAGCATCACCCTTGCGGATTTAACTTGCGCTAAGGAGCTGATACTGCGAGCCAACTCACCCTCTAGACCACGCTGGTAATTAACTTGCTCGACAAACTGGCTGGTTCCCATTTTCTGGTTTTCCAGCAACTCAAAGCCGACATTACCGGCCTTTGGCAACCCTTGACCCGCTAAACGAAGACGGGTCTCATAAACAGCGGATTCAGGCACCAAGATTGCTGCCCCACCTTCAGTAAATTTGTAAGGCACGTTCATCTGCTGCAAAGCCGCTACGATGGCTGCCCCATCACGCTCATTGATGCTCGAAAACAAGATTCGGTAGTCGTCTTTACTTCTTCCAGAGATCGAAACAAAGACCATTACAGCAACCACCAAAAACACTGCGGCAAACAAAATCAGGCGTTGCTGAGCGTTCAGTGCTTTAAAGCGATTCTGTAGGCCCACTAAACTTTGGGGGAGTACTGCACCGCCACCGCTAAGACTACTACTAACAGGAGTTGCTGAGGCGGAGGTACCAACAGAGCCAATATTGACTACTGCCGCATCTCGTTCGCTTTCCTGTATTCCCGGTTGCGTTTCTTCACTCAATTTTGATCAATTCCGTCATGTCAGGGGAAATTCTAAAAATAATAATATCACTATATATAGAACATTTTTGCCTAATTCGCCTAAATGTTGATATCCTAAAGCCATATTTACCAAAAAGAGGCAAATATTGCCTATAAACCACACCCCTTAAAAAAATCGTTACTTGAGCCAAAACACCAGCAAATTACCCTCTCAGCAAGATTCATTAGATGCCACTAAACATCTTGAGGAGGCTTTTGCGATTTTTTATGCAGAATCCCAAAAACTGGAAGCTCAACAAACTGCGCTTCAAGAAAAGATTAATCAACTCAGTAGCGAGCTCCAAAAGTCCAACCAACGCTTAGCGATTCTCTTAAATGCTATTCCAGCAGGGGTGATCTTGCTGGAAAATGAAGTAGTTTTATTGCATAACCCTGCAGTACTGATCTTTCTGCCCAAATTAAAACCCGGGGCCACTTTTGAAGTTCCGAGCGATTGGCAAGCTTCCATCACGCCAGGGGAATATCTGATTACCCAAAAGGATGTCCAAAAACGCATCCAAAAAACTGTGCAAGTCGTTCGGATCAATGAAGGCCCACGTAGCTTCATTCAGATCCAAGATATCACCACCAACATTTTGCGTCACGAAGAAACGCAGCGAGAAAACCGTTTAGCAGCAATGGGTCGTATGGCCGCCGGTATAGCGCATCAATTTAGAACGCCACTGGCAACTGCCCTGCTATATGCATCGCATCTTTGTGACGGGCAGATCAACGCTGACACCTCTAAGGAATTTGCCGATCGCTTACGTAAACAATTATTGGATTTAGAAAAGCTCTCGCAAGATATGCTGCGCTTTATTTCTAATAAACCTAATAAGACTACGCTAGTAAATGCGGTCCAAATTATTGAAGACGCTCAAGCAAGTATTCAGTTTCTTTTTGAAGCCAAGCAAGTCAAACTATCTGTCACATCTAGCAATGTAAACAACGGAAATTTATTGGTAGAGCCTAAAGCAATATCCAATGCCATTGTTGCCATTCTCGAAAATGCATTAGCTGTTTCTAAAGCCAATCAAACAGTCAGAATGCTAGCGACAAGTGATCAACACATGCTAACCATTACGATTTCTGATCAAGGCCCAGGCATTGCCAAAGAAATGCTCAAATCCTTATTTGAGCCCTTTTCTACTACCAGCGCTAATGGCACTGGACTTGGTCTTTCGATTGCAAAAAATACGATTGAGAGCTTTCGAGGCAGCATCAGCGCTGAGAACTCTAAACAAGGTGCCATCTTCCAGATCAACCTACCTTATGCCCAACCCTCTTTAAATCATTAAGTCAGAAAACCCTTATGCGTGCCAGTGACCCACAACCATTTCCCGTGATTTTGATCGAAGATGATGATGACCTCAGAGAAGCGATTGCCGTTACTTTGCGGATGAATATGATCGACTTTGTGACTCACCAAAGAGCAGAAACAGTCATTCCCTTATTGCGCCCAGATCTGAAAACAGTTTTAGTAACGGATTACAAATTACCCGGAATGACAGGATTAGATTTACTCAAGATCGCGCAAAAAGAATGTCCTGATCTTCCAGTAGTGATCATGACTGCCTTTGCGGATGCCAAGTTGGCTGTAGAAGCTTTGCGTGCTGGAGCAAGAGATTTTTTAATTAAGCCCTTTGTGCCTCAACAACTCATTGACATCATTGCGCGCTATCAACCAGAATCGATTAAAGCAAATACCTTGGTAACTCCCGCTAAGGATGCGCCATTAGTTGGCTCTGAAATACTCGCGCCCGAGCATCAATTAATTGCCGCCGATCCTGAAACCATTGCTACGTTTGCTCGTTGCGAGAGAGTGGCAGCAACAGATACGAGCGTCTTGGTTACTGGACAGTCTGGAGTTGGCAAAGAGTTAGTCGCGCGTCATATCCACCTGCATTCAAAAAGAGTAAAAGGTCCATATGTAGCGATTAACTGCGCAGCAATTCCAGATACCTTGCTTGAATCCATTCTGTTCGGACATGAAAAAGGTTCCTTTACTGGTGCCACTAAAGCACAAACTGGTAAATTTGAGCAAGCCCATAAAGGCACGCTGTTTTTAGACGAGATTGGTGAAATGCCGGCCTCTTTACAAGCAAAGCTTTTGCGGGTACTACAAGACAAAATGGTAGAAAGGATTGGCTCTACTGAATTGATTCAAGCCGATGTCAGAGTGATTGCGGCTACCAATCGAAACCTCCAAGAGCAAGTTAAAAGTGGTAAGTTTCGGGAAGATCTTTACTTTCGATTAGCCGTATTCCCCATTCATGTAGCCGAGCTTTATAAGCGCCCACTCGATATCTTGCCGCTGGCTGATTTCTTTTTATCCCGCTACCGCCTCAATATTGGTCGAGATCAACTCAGCTTTAGCGCGGGGGCAAAAAAACTGCTGCAAACCTATTCTTGGCCAGGAAATGTCCGGGAACTAGAGAATATTGTCCAAAGAGCCGTATTACTAGCAGATGGTGACCAAATCTTGGCAGAAGACTTGGAGCTAGAAGATGCGAGCATTCATTCTTCAGAAATGGCAAAAAGTGCCGCTAAAGAAATGCCACCGGTGGTTCATGAGGCTTTAAATACGGATGTAGATGCCCCAGAAGGTGGCACAAATATTGCATCTAGTAATGATGAAGTTGGACAAGACATTGATTCAGTAGAGCGTGAACACATTCTGAAAGTTTTGGCCAAAGTGGATGGTAATAGAACCAAGGCAGTAGAAATACTGGGGATTTCAGCAAGAGCACTGCGCTATAAACTGAAATCTTACAAAGAAGCTGGCTTTATTAATAATTGATTTTGTTGGATAATATGAATATGAGTACTCCAAACGTAGATGCCATGATTACCCGGATGCAAGCACTTGCTGCTGCAGCTAGTGGTAAACCTGTCGCTACCGATGCTCAAGGCGCCAATGGAGTTGATTTTTCTGCCATTTTGAAAAATGCCATTGAGAACGTCAATACAGCTCAAAATAGCGCCCAAGCAAAAGCCCAATCATTTTCTACCGGTGCCTCCGATACTTCTTTGGAAGATGTCATCGTCTCTTTGCAAAAAGCCAACCTTTCGTTGCAAGGCATGATTGCAGTTCGAAATAAACTAGTTGACGCTTACAAAGAAGTCACCAATCTGCAAGTCTAAGATTTAGCTACAGAGCTTTTAATCCTTTACAGGTCTCTCGAGCGTTTTACCATCTAACTCATAAGCCCAGGCAAGTACTTCCGCTACTGCAGCGTAAAGTTTGGGGGGCACCAGTTCATTTAATTTGAGCTGCATTAAGAACTCCACTAATTCAGGCTCTATTTTGGTTGGAATTCCCATTTCCTTAGCTTTGGCCAAAATAGCTTCAGCAATGAAGCCTTCGCCTTGTCCTGTAATTCGTGGTGCAGCACTGTTCATCTCATACTTGAGCGCAACTGCTTTCAGCGTCTTCTTTTCTTCCATCAGATTGATGCCTCAGTTTGACCCAGACTAATCCGAGTTTCGGGATCAATATGCGCATGTAATTGTTCCTCTAAATTCGGAAAGGCCTTTGACAGACTTGCTTGCGCCGCTGAATCTGCCTGAATGAGCAACTGCAGGCTTTCTCCAAACTGAGTGCCAATAATTTTTAAAGGGCCAAGATTTGGCAGGCCCACTTCTAAGGTAATACGAGAGCCTTTTTCTAATTGATTCGGCTGACTAGGGTCCGATCGCCAAGCATCCTCACGGTATAAACGGCCCTGCACATTTGGCGTCAATTGACCTTGCCATAATAAATCGCCACGCAAGAGCAAGCGCACTGAATCTTGAACCATCGGCGCATTGTTTGATAATTGAGCCATGAGCTCGCTAGCCTGTTGATGATCACCACTTGGCGCAAAAGCATTGCTGATGTCATCAGAGTTGCCAGCAGGAAACAGCACCCTCTTTAACTGATCAGCAGCAAAAATGCCAGAGGCTTGCAAGCTTTGGTAGAGGGCCCCCATCACTGCCTTAGGGTCTTGGGTACTTAAATGGCTCACATCTATCGCTGGCCAACTGACCACCACATTATTAGACGGATTTAAGCTTGCTTGTTGACGTGAACTTGGCACTGCTTCTGGCACATCAGCAACTAAAATATCAGAGAGCAATTGGCCTACAGCAGCACTTCCTAAACTATCGATCTTGCTTAAATTCTCGGAAATGAGATTGCTTAAGTTTGCCTGTGAGAGTTGAGTTGGCAAACTAGACTTTCCTGAAGCAAGATTCGATATTTCCAATAAAACCGCTTGCTGAACACTGGGCTCACCTGACTCAAGTAAGGTTTTTAATTCTGCCAGGTTCCCATTTTGCAAAGCAGTTCTGACAGCATTTCCTGCTGCAGAATCCCCAACAGGCATTGGCATATTCAGCGCAATCCGCGGGTCTATCGCGCTCAGACTTTCAATGACTGATGGGGCAGTGGGTGGGGTAACTAGGTCGTTTTTACGAACATCCACCATTGGGCTGATGGAAAGGCTTGAAGGAATTGGTATTGGCACACTACCTCCCTTGCTAAATACACTATTTAGCGATCAACGCCTAAGAGCTTCCTAGGTTTGCATTTCTATTGATGAATGTCTAACTCGATTCTAACCCGCTTGACTGAGGCTGACACTATTTGGAGATAGTTCAATCCAAGCCTCATATAGTGGGGTCAGCGTATTAATGACGTCTTGCACCTTCTCTGGTGAACGACCCACTCTAGCGTTTAATAGCTCTTGCATAGACCATACATATATAGCACTCAGATTATGGGCCACATCTTTACCTTTTTCGTAATCTAAGCAACCCAGCAAGCCCTGCTGAATTAAATCACTCGCTTTAATAAAGTACTCAATCCCTAACTTGCCTTTTTCAAGGTCTTGCTTAGCGAGTTTTAAATGATCAAAAATCCGTTGATGAATTAACACAATGAGTTCACGAGCGTCGCCACCCAAGACTGCAGTCATCGTCTCGTTTTCTGCGTATCTATAGGCTGCTTTTCTTGACATTATTCAGGTATCCAAACTAAGTTATTAAAAGTCATCAATTGTTATTTTGACCGTTTGTTAAACCGCTTAATGCATTCGTTAGTGAGTTACTAGTATTGCTTAACTTAAACAATAATTCGTTCAAAGCGGAGTACTGGCTAATGTAACTTCTCTGCTTCTGATCTAATTGAAGCTGCAAGGCACGTTCTTTTTTATTCATACTGTCTATATTACTTTGCTCGTTCTTAATCATCTGATCAAAAGCGCCGGCTAATGTCTGGGTTCCCGCATCAGTAGTTGATGTAGTAACCTTTAGTAAAGAAGTGAGATAAGAATTTAAAGTAACGTTAGTAGTGTTTTTGCTAATTTCCACCCCAGTCTCAGGATCTCTAACTACATAGGTTTGATAACCAACATTAATTCCTGAGGCTAAAATTGCCGACGCATTACTAACCTCTTTAAAGGTTTTCGCATTAAATTTTGCCGTGCCATCGTATTGCATTTCAAAACCAAGCTCACCCATACTAATCGTGCCTGAATTACCAGACAAGGTGTAATGAATATCGCCATTTAACATCGACTTAATTTGATTTAAAAAATTTAAGGCTGTTGGTGAACCAGCTAAAGAGCCATTAGTCTTGACGCCATTAGCAGAGCTTGCTCTTACGCTTAATTTTTTGGCGGTGGTGACCAAGTCATTAAATGCATCCACAAGGCCTTGCATCACTTGAGGGGCCTGATCTTCCCCCTTATCAACACTAATACTTTGATGTGCTGTATCAGCTTTCACCAAATTAATGGTGACACCTGATAGAGCATCGGTGACGGTATTCGTACTTCTAGTATATGTAACGCCATCTAGCGTAAAGGCGGCATTTTGTGCAGCCACAATGGTAGGGGCAACCGCTGGGGACCCTAAGCCATTGACTGCCGCCCCCGAGGATGTATGGGAATAAGAAATCGCATTATCGGAGCCCGGCTGGGTACCCTGGATTTTTAGGGCGTAATTGCTTCCTGATGTTGGCACAATGCTGGCACTTAGATTATCACCAAGGGCGTTGACCCAATTTTTCAGATTATCAATCGTGGTGGTCGCCAATGTTACGCCTGTTGGTGGCGTGTAGGTATATGACCTTGAACCAATGGTGATCGAAAATGTATCGCCCGCAGCCAATCCCGCATTGGCCGAACTGGAGCCAAACTGATCAAAAGTGATCTGAGCAGGCTGAGCAACTTGACTCACCAGTATGTCGTGCCGCCCTTGAATTGCGCCAGTTGAATTCGTAATCTTGACAATGGTTTCATCTGAACTAGAGGCAACCGCCGCTGACATGGCAGCGGGGTCCTGCAAGCTTTCTAATGCCGTTTGAAAACTAGCTACCTTACTCTTTAGTATGCCTAAGTCGCTAATGAGCGTAGTCTTGCCAGCGATCTTCTCCTTAAGCGCTGTCATTGGCTTATTTTCAGTCTCCATTAACTGCGAGACAATACTAGCCACATCGATACTGGCAGTACCAGAGCTAGTGCTTGAGGATGTGGAGGAAATCGCCATAAATGCCTATTTAAAAAATGCGTTTCTTAAGACGAACTGCATTATTAAGAAAGCAATTTTCATGCCAACTTAGAATCTTTGGCTAGATTTAGGCCTTTTGATGAATCAGAGCTGAAATCTGATCAAAACTGTGTGCCAATCTCAAAACTTCTTCAGAGGGCATCTGTCTGATCACTTCGCCGGTGCTCGGGTTGGTTACGCGAACTACATGATAGCCAGTCGAGCCGTCAATCGAAAAGTCTAAATTGCGCCCCATGGAGCTAACAAAACTTTGCATTTGCTGGGCAGCGGCTTCAACTGCTTGACGGGATTGCTGAGTGATTTGTTGAATATTGGAAGGTTTGAATTCTACGCTAGCGGCAGCGGAAACGACTTGAGCATCTGTGTTAGTGCGAGCACTCACTACCGTACCCATTCCTGGAGGTTGATTAAGTTGCGCAGAGCCAGATGGAATGACTGATGCAGCAGATTTACTAGTAATTTCTCCCATTTCCTACTCCCTTAATCTAAAGTCAGAAATCGGCCGATGGGCCGACTTCTACTAAAGATAACCGCTTATTTCAATAATGACAAGATGACGTTAGGCATTTGATTTGCTTGGGCTAACATCGCTGTAGCAGCCTGTTGCATGATCTGACCCTTGGTCAATTGTGCTGTTTCAGAAGCAAAGTCAGTATCCACAATCGCTGAACGCGCGTTTTGAATATTGGCACTTTGCGCCATGAGGTTTTGTGAAGAATAAGTAGCACGACCTACTAGAGCACCCATCTTTGCACGCTCGTTAGAGATGCGCAGTAGATCGGCATCGACTACTGAAAAGTCTGTAGCAGTAGTGTCAACTGTAGCGTTAGCTACGGTAAATGAGATCGTAGTGCCGACATCAACGCCAGACTGAATATCATAGGTAGTAGAACCGCTGGTATCAAGTAGGTTAACGCCGTTATAAACCGCTTCACGAATCGTCAGATCTACTTGATCTTTAATGGATTGCGCTTCAGTAGTAATCGCTGTTTTTTGATCTGTACTTAGGGCGTTATTACCAAACTCAGTACCCAAAGTTTTCATACGCAAAAGCATATCTTGAATCGTGGATAAGGCGGTTTCAGCTACCTGCGCCATACCGATAATGTCGCTTAAATTGTGGTTTGCCTGTTCAATACCAGCAATTTGTGAAGACATACCCATACTAATTGCTAATCCAGCAGAGTCGTCTTTTGCACTATTGATACGCACACCAGATGAGAGTCGTTGTACTGATGTAGCCAATTTAGATTGAGCAGCGCTCAAATTGTTTTGGGCATACACAGAAGCCATGTTGGTATTGATAACGGTAGACATCGTTTTCTCCTAAAATTTTCAGGGCTATTAACATTAGCGCCCCTTGCCTAACCTATTACGGAGATGCCTACCTAAGCGTTTAGATAAACTTTACTTTGAATTCCTTTTGCCGGATTAAAAAATATAAGTCATTGAATTTATTAGTAAAAATTAATAAATTAAAAAGGGGCCTATCACCCTAATATCACCCCCATTTGCCTTGGGTTGAAGCAAAAACAATATAAATGGGTAGGAAAAAGTTTCTGTGAATTGTCAATTTAAACCCTAAAATGATACCCAACTACATTCGCTCTAGAGCTAATTTCCTACTGTTTTTGAAAGTGCTTTCCCATGCAATTTGATAATCCCCGCCTCCAAGCAGCCATTTCTAATATTGAACGAGGCAGGCATGATGCTGCTTTTGAGATCTTTTTTGAGGTTGCGCAGAACGAGGCGGACGAAGAGGCTGCTTTTGCCCTGACCAAAATGTGCTTTGATGGTCAATTAAGCCCCGAACAAATCAATAAGTTGTTTGAATGGCTCAATTCCAATAGCCGAGATAGCAACGGTTACGCCAACTACAACGTGGGTTTGATGTACGAGAACGGCATGGGAGAAATATCCCGCAATGTGAAAACTGCCGTCAAATACTATGAAAAAGCGATCAAGGATGAGATTTTGGATGCCTACTGCAACTTGGGCAATATCTACGTTCTAGGCACCGGTACTGACCAAGGTGTCCCTAAAGATGTTCCCAAAGGCGTGGAATTGCTCACAATAGGGGCTAATGGGGGTAGTAGAGTTGCAGCCTATAACTTAGGGGTTTTATATGAACACGGCACCTCGATACCCCAAGATTATGACCAAGCCTTCTATTTTTTGACCCTAGCTACCCTGCAAAAACACGAGCACGCCCACCGTTGCCTGATTATTTTTGAAAAAGCGATCAAAAAAGACTTCACCAAGGCCTTTGAAGCTGCACAGCAGCAATTTTGGAAAATTCAAAATATGCGCCAACTCTATCGCGCACTCTAATTGTGCTTATTTTGGCCGCTTAGAGCTTTAGAAGCCCGATTTTCCCCAGCCTTCCGCGTGACTTTTGCTCATGCGGTAATTTTTGCCCTTTTTCACACTTTTGGGGCTTTTTTTACCCCTATTTTTATCGTGAATAAGGTATATTTAGTGGCAATTATTTCCTTTTCTACCATATATAGTGCTTTTATAAGTTTTGTAGTGTTTTATTACCCTTAAGGCAATTTTTGAAGGCTTGTTTATCTCCTGTTTACCTCTACCTAATTAAGATATGAAGATCTTAGGTGTTGACCTCAGCAAAGTTAGGCCTTCAGCGCAAGGCGCTATCCCGATCTTAGTCTTGCTCGTCTTAGTGATGATGCTGGTGCCGCTGCCAGCTATCTTGCTCGATGTTCTATTTACTTTCAATATTGCGCTATCGATCATCGTTCTATTTACGGCGATCAATATTAAGACTTTTAAAGACTTTGTTGCTTTCCCAACGGTATTGCTCCTCACCACCTTGCTGCGCCTGTCATTAAACGTGGCTTCTACCAGAATCGTGCTGATGGAAGGTTATAAAGGAACAGATGCAGCGGGAAAAGTGATCGAAGCCTTTGGCGTGTTCTTAATTGGCGGTAATTTTGCAGTCGGTATCGTGATCTTTATTGTGATCACCATTATTAACTTTGTGGTGATCACCAAGGGTTCAGGCCGAGTTGCCGAAGTTTCCGCCCGTTTCGCCTTAGATTCAATGCCTGGTAAACAAATGGCGATTGACGCGGACCTCAATGCAGGTCTGATTCAACAAGAAGAGGCAAAATCGCGGCGCGCCGATGTGGCTCAGGAAGCAGACTTTTTTGGCTCCATGGATGGTGCCTCGAAGTTTGTTCGCGGTGATGCCATGGCCGGCATCATGATCTTGGTCATCAACCTCATTGGTGGTTTGCTCATTGGGGTCTTGCAACACAATATGGATTTTGGCAAAGCTTTAGCCACTTTTGCCTCTCTTACCATTGGTGATGGCTTAGTAGCCCAAATACCAGCGCTCATTATTTCTACTGCGGCCGGTATTTTGGTGACCCGCGTTGCTACCGAAGATGACTTTTCTGGGCAGGTCTCTAAGCAATTTGAAGCGAACAGTAGCGCCCTAGGTGTAGTGGCAGCGGTACTGGGGATTTTGGGCGTACTACCTGGCATGCCCCACCTTATTTTCTTGGGCTTTGCCTGCCTTTTTGGTGGCCTTGCCTATTTAGCTTATCAAAAGATCGATCGTAATACCAAAGCAGCCGAACTTGCGGCCTCACAGCCTCCCGAGGTAAACCAAGAGCTTGAATGGAAAGATGTTCCGATTGTCGAGCCCCTGTCTTTGGAGCTTGCCTATCGACTCATTCCACTGGTCGATAAAGGGGATGAAAGCGATTTGATCAAGCGAATCCGGGCGATCCGGCGCAAGTTTGTCACTCAGGTTGGTTTTTTAATTCCGTCAGTACATATTCGCGATAACTTGCAACTCAATGCAGAAACCTACCGCATCTTGCTCTATGGTGCTGAGGTGGGTCGTGGTCAATGTCTACCTGATCGCTTGCTTGCTATCCAGCAAAGCGGTAATGAAACCTTGCCAGGACTAGAAGTAAAAGATCCTACTTTCGGTATGCCGGCAGTATGGATTGAGCGCAGTCTGCGAGACGAAGCGATTGCTAAAGGCTACACCGTAGTTGAGCCAGCAGTCGTGATCACTACCCATTTAGATCATTTAATTCATCAATATGCCGGTGAGTTGTTGGGTCGCCAAGAAACGCAAGATTTGGTAGACCACTTTAAGATGAGTTATCCCAAGTTAGTGGAAGATGTGATTCCTAAAATTGTGAGTCTTGCACAGTTGCAACGCCTCTTACAGTTGTTGCTTGATGAAAGCATTCCAATTAAGGATATGCGCACCATCTTAGAGGTCGCTAGTGAGTTTGCCGCTAAGCTTGGCGATCCACTAGAGGTATTGCCCCACATTCGCTATGCGCTAAGACGTACCATTGTTCAGGATTCGCTCGGTGAAGGTAACTCCTACCAAGTGCTCGGCATTCAGCCAGAGTTTGAACGCTTAATTGAGCAATCGATTGGTCAAGGGGCTATTGCACCCGATGGTCTAATTGAGCCATCTTTGGCCCGGATGTTTGGTGAAGAAGTCATTAGCGGGGTTCAAGAATTAGAGAGTCAAAATCTGCCACCAGTGATTGTCAGTGGCACCCGCACCCGCATGACGCTATCTCGGATTGCCAGAAGAGTCTGCCCCCAAGCGATTGTTTTAGCCCTAAGTGAGTTACCACCGACATCTAACCTTGAATTCTATAAAGTTCTTTGCTCCCAAACGGGCAAAACCCCTTAAAATAACCCCAGCCACCCTATTTGGAGCAACGCCATGGGCCCCCAAAAATTTACCGCCCCCAGTTCAGCAGAAGCCTTAAAGCTGATACGCACCCGTATGGGCCCCGACGCCATGGTGATCTCCACTACGGATATCGACCATGGCGTAGAAATTGTTGCCATTAGCTCTCAAGACCTTGCTTCACTCTCAGACCCCTCAGTAGCTAGCAGCATGAGCGCAAAAAAAGCAGGGAGCTATCCCTCTAGTTACTCGTCAAACAGACCGATAGGACGCAGTAACTCCGGTAGCAGCAACTTTGGCTCCAGCTTTGATCGTGCTATTGCACCACCAAGCGCTCGTAATCCGTTTGGTGCTGACTTGCCCTTAGGTTCTTTGCGCCGCAATCCTGCTAGAGTTGAACGTGCTGATCGCACAGAGCGCTCCGTTAGGGCTCCAGGCTCAGAAACTTTTACACCCACTTCTTTTAATGGCGCTGAACGTATCCGTCGCGGGGATGCAAGTGTCATTAATCCATCGAATAACGATGCCTTCTTTAGTGCTAGCGCTAGCGCCGCCGTCAGTGCCAAAAAGAAGCAAGATGCAGCTGCCTTTGCAGAAGCAAAAGCAGACGCTAAAGCAGCGCTCAATCCGACTCCGATTGCCAATGAAATCCCCGTTTCCAGCGCTCCTGCTACATCCTCAACTTTGACAAGCATCAGCACTGATGCCACATCCGCAGTCAGCGCCCTATCTTTACCTGCGGCGGCAAGCGCTCCAAAAGTAGAGCAATTACTGGCGGAAATTAGTGAAGTGAAGTATCTACTGCAATCACATGTGGCCGGCAACTTATGGGGCAACATACAACAAGAAAGCTCCCATGTAACGGAGATTGTGAAGCACCTACTTAATAGTGGCTTTTCTCCGAAATTGTGCGCTCAAATTGCGCGCAATTTACCAGATGATTTCAATACCCAACAGCTCATTAAAAATGCGCGTGAGCAAGTCAAATGCTTAATCAAAACCTCTCGGGCGTTTGATATCTTTGATCGTGGCGGTGTCTTTGCCTTTATTGGTCCGACTGGAGTGGGTAAAACCACTACGGTTGCCAAGATTGCAGCGCGCTGTGTTCTGCGCTATGGCCGCAATCAAGTGGCGCTGCTTACTACTGATACCTACCGAATTGGAGCCCAAGAGCAACTCAAGACTTATGCAAAAATTTTAGGCCTGTCTGTCACGGCACTGCGCGATAGTGAAGATTTAGCAAGCAAAATTAAAGAGTTCTCAAATCGCAAAATTATTTTGTTAGATACCGCTGGCGTGAGTCAGCGGGACACTCTCATGGTTGAGCAATGCCAACTTCTCCAAAATGGATCAGATCGTGCAAAACGGATTTTGGTAATGAGCTCTACTACGGATTTACGCACCCAAGAAGAGGTGATTAATTTGCATAACCAAGCAATGCAAAATAGTCACAACAATAAATTAGACTCTGTCATCATTACTAAAATTGATGAGGCAGCCCACTTAGCGCCAGTCATTGATAGTGTCATTCGTCACGATTTGTCAATTTTGTTTGTTTCAAATGGTCAGCGAGTGCCAGAAGATTTAAGTCTGCCCGATATCAACTATCTAAGTCATCGTGCGATGGCAATGCGTGCTTTTTCTGAAACGTTTTCTATCACCGACGAACAAGTTCCCGCCATTTTGTCTGATCACCTAGGCGACTGGATTCGCAAAGTGAATTCATGAGTACAGTTGTGAGCGGTAATGATCAGGCTGAAGGGCTACGCAATATCTTTGGCGCAGAGCTGTGTCGCATTATTTGCATTGCAAGCACCTTAGATGCAGATAGCACAATCCACTTAGGCCATGGTACTGCCCAGAGTCTGAAGCAACACAATAACCATGTTTTACTGGTCGATGAAATTCCACTCGCGCAACGTAAAACCATGTCTGGATTTTTATATCCCACACGTTATGATTTGGGCCAAGTCTTTAATAACGCAGTTCCTTTATCGCGCAGTATTCGTCAGATTGATGAATACCTTTGGTATGCCACCAGTACCAAGCTGAGATCTGAAGTTGAGCATCGCTTTGCAAAATATCCCCAGCTTGATGTGCGACTTGTCCAAGAACAGATGGGCATTGACTATGTCATCTTTCCCACGATTGACCCGCAAGCACAAATTGTGTCGTTCTATGGCAGCAATATTCAGCGAATTTTAGTCACCGCAGGGGATCAAGCATCTCTTTCCAAGGCCTTGGTGATGTTACGCCAAATGGCTATTTTCCAGGTCGATGAACCATTAGCGGTCATCATCGTTGGCGGGGAAGATGAGGCTGCAGGCACAGCTGCTTTCGAACGACTACAACTTGCAGCCAGATCTGCCTTGCATGAGGAAATTGAATTGATTGGCTGGATTGCTGCGGTAACTGCTAAACGGGTTACATTGGATCAGGATGATTTGAGTTGGAATCCACCAAGCGAAGGCCCGCAAGAAGAATTTGTTTTGCCGATGGGCTTTTTTAAAGCAATTTCTGCGAAAATTAGCAGTTAACAGTAATTTACCTTTAACCGATTAAGCGATCTGTCATTGAAGCCTTCTAGTTATTTTGCATCTCTTGATATTGATGAAGCTATTCGCACTCATTTACCTTTGGTAAAGCGGATCGCACATCAAATTTGCTCTCGCTTACCGCCTAATGTTGAGGTGGATGATCTGATCCAAGAAGGGCTAACTGGTTTATTAGATGCCCTCAAGCGCTATGAACCTCAACCCAATTTAGCATTTGAAGCTTATGCTAAAACCCGCATACGGGGTGCTATTTATGACTCCTGCCGAAAAAATGATATTTTGCCGCGCAATCAGCGTGATGAACTAGTTGGAATCGAAAAAGTGACTCGCAGGCTGGAGCAAACCTTGGGACGCCACCCGTCTGAAAAAGAAATTGCTCATGGCGCTGATTTGACTATTGAGGCTTACCACGCAATCATCACAAATATGGTGCACTTAATGCCACTGGATGATTTATCGGATGATCTGATGCCTTCAGATACCGATGAATCTGACCCAATGCGCTCTGTAGCAATGAGTCAATTTGCAGAACGGATAGCCCTTATCTTGTCGGGCTTACCTGATAATGAAAAATTAGTCATGGCATTGCATTATCAAGAAGATCTCTCTTATCGAGAAATTGCCCAAGTCATGAATATTACCCCTGGGCGCATCAGCCAGATTCATACGCAAGGTATGATCCGTATTCGGGCAAAACTAAAGTCTTAGCTTATTAAAAGCTATTTGCCTTAGACTTTGCGAGATAGTACCCCGCCTACCGATCCTGGCACTCCCCCATCACTTCCGTAAGTAGCGCTTGGTGCTTGCTGAGCAATAAAAGATTGCATAGCAGAGCTGCGTTGCATTGCTAAGCGAATCAGATCCCCATTGATTTGATGATTAACTGAAGCTTCATCAAGTAGCACTAATAATTGCTTAGTTTGTACCGACTCAAATTGGTGGATATCTTGCTTGAGTTTGTCAGCGCCACCTGGATAATTCTGAATGGCATCCAATGCCTGATTGGTACTGTCTAGCGCTTCTGGAAGTCGATCCATATCATTTGCTTCTAAAGCGGTGCGCAGACTCTCAATAGCATTTGCAATACCCTTTAAGAACTTTAATAAATCGTCAAAAGACATGGATGGATGTGGTTTTACCATCTGCAGGGTAGATTTTTTCTAAGTAAAAAAGGAGGCTAATTGAGCTCGGAACGTGAGCAAGAAGATTACAGCAAAAACGATTTAATTAATGCAGGTCTTCGCTTTAAGGACGACTTGGTTTTTGCCCAATTGCTGCAACAACGTCCTTCAACATTGACTGGGAGATCTTGTTGTAATCAATCTCAAACTGACCAGTAGCAACCTTATCGCGTAGTTTTTTAATTAAGAGCTCATCACTAACCTGATTAGTAGCGCTTGTACTGCTGTGCGCTTCCGCAAGTTTAGCTGCCAAACCAATATCTAAATTGACTGCAGGGCGACTCACTGCTGATGCTGGGGTTTGATTTAATGCTGTATTCGTTGTATTAGCAGTCGAGTTCGAGCCTGGCACAGGTTTAGCTGTTCCAGTATTTGGCGGAATTAGTGGTGCATTCTCGTTAATTTTCATCTCATTCTCCTTGGTACTGCCTAGTAAAGCACAATCATTAGACTTCCAACACCCTAATGTTACTGCAAAATAGCGATTTATTCCATATTAACGCCAATAATTCCTGGCCTTAATACCTTGCCTTGTAAAACCTGTCCGTCGGACAATCGCACTCTAACCATGTCACCAATCATTCCAGGGGTTTGGGCAATACCTTCTCCAGAAACCTGGAAATCTTTGCCTGTCAATTGAATCCTAACTGGATCCCCTACCTTTATTACGGCAGATTCTTTTAAATCGTTTAGCCCAATTGGCATACCCATTTGCAACGATTTACCTAAAATCCGCTCATAAGCAGCCCTAGGGTTACGCAGAACGTCATCGGGCAGAACGGTTAAATCGCCCTCTATTACCCGAATATCCCCAATTTCCAGCTTTTGACCAAAAGGCAGGTAGCGGCTGGCGACAACATAGTCTCCATAAGCATGAATATTGACCTGGACATTGATTAACCAAGCGGCTTTAGCACAACGCAATTGAATCATGGACCTACCCCATAAACGAGCGCCTGGGGGGGTCAAAATCTCAATGCTACCACCCAAGCAGGCCGGAATAGTCAAATTCGGTTCGAGCCACTCCGTCTCAACCCGCAAGCCATTGACAGTAGGACTTTTTTGTATAAATCGCTTAATGGTTTGCTCAAGATCAGGGGGTAAAGCAGCATAAAGGCTCTGCGACAGCGTACAAAATAGCAGCCCAATCAAAAAACGATTAAAAAGCGGCATTATTTAGTAAACCGATCCAAGGCTACCCAAGGGTACACATTATTCATGCCATCTAAGGCCATACCAGCCAACCAATAAGGACGCTCTAACAATTTAGGGATATTGCGGTGGATATTCATATTCTGAACCCCTAAAAATTCATGGGCATAAATAGAGTAAGGCTGGTTGCCAACTTGCAGATTAATCATTCTGGCAGGATGCAAAATCTCGCCCAATGCATCTACCTTACTATCCACTGGTTTATTGAGAGCCTCTTCCCCTAAATATTGAATTGCCGAAACAGCATAGTTTTGCCCATGCCGTCCAAAAAAGACCATGGGCATTCTTAATAAACTTGATGGGCATGATAAGCGGACTCCCTCATGATGTATATCAAGTGATCCCCCAATTTCGGCCATCATTTTGCCTGCTGCCAAGAGATGTTCAGCCGATAAGGCTATATGGTCTAAATCAATAAAAATCATTAAATCTTGCTGAACTGCAAAAATACTGGGGCAAGGTGGCAAGATACTAATGATCGTGACCAGTTGCTGAACAATCTCAGGATCAGCATACACTTCATCAATCAAAAGCTCATCTGTCAAATTCTCAAATACATGACGCAATGATTGTTGGCCAGATTTAGTGAGCTCATCTTGCTCACGCCCAAGTAAGAAATCAAGCTCTACAGCGTTCCAGTTGTCAGCCTTCGTGACTAAGCTTCGCGCTATTTGCATGCGATTGAGATTATGGGTGCGATCCAAGGAAAAGTGCTTGTCTAAGTAACGCTGACTTCCTGAATAATCTAATGAATTTTCGCGCTCTAGAGGACGAGTCAAACCCTCGGGAAAAGAAAATGCTTTAGGCTCTGGAGGAGTAAAGACTACCGGAGACTCTTCATGAAGACGCGGCGCAAATAAAGCGCTCAGCTCTGCGAGAGAAGGCTCTGGGAATACCTCGGGCGCAGTTGGGGCAGTAGGCAACTCAGAAATTGACGTCCTCGAAAGGACCTGCTCTTCCTCTTCACCACTGACAGTCTCAATCGCTTCTTGAATCACCTCAGGAACTAACTCAGCAGGCAGATCCCTTATTGAAATAGCATCAAGATTCTCGCTTATCGGCAAACCATTTTTGATTTGTGATAACTTGCTAGCGAATAACACTTTTGCTTGATTTAATTGTTCTAAAGTGCAGGATACTTCACTCGTTACCGATGGATGCGTAAATGCAACTTCTGACCTGACCAGACTGACTAGATCATCCAACACCAAAAAGGCTTGCGCATCATTTTTCTTAAAACACTGCGCTAACTCGTTAGTCATCTCACTTAAATCATCTAATCCAGCACCATCTAGAGCATTAGCCAGATCAATACTATGCATGATTAATGGCTCAATCGATACCACTGATACCGAACCTTTTTTAGGGGCAGCAGACTGCAGACCCTCAATAGCGCGATCAATGTCGATTAAAAACAGGGGTTTTTCTTCGGCCATATTTGCATTACGCCTTATAAAAAATCGATTGCATTAGACCCTTGCTTCTCGTTTTAATTCAGTAAAGGCTTTATTCAACCCATCAAACTCACCTTGCCATAACTGAAGATCGCGCATGACCTGTTTAGCATCCATACTCAGAAGCTCAATGGCTTCTAAAGAAATCTGTGGCGCCTGCACTTCCATAGGCGTTGCTTGTTCTAGTGCGACAGCTAGCGTCGAGCGCATCTTCGATACAGTAGCCTCGACTCTCTCTACTAATAAATTTAGCTGTTCTGTTTCTACGGCAAGCTGTTTACTAGAATGATTATCCAATATGGCCAAGTAAAGACGTACACCCTGTTGCTTTAAAGCAGAAAAAGCATCTTGAAGCTGGTCTAAAGGTCCGCCTCTACTGATACCCATCTCTTGGCTGTAAGGTGAGTTACTACTTTTATCAGATACATTTGTACGAATCTGGCCACTCTTCTCATGCAGGGTATCAATAGAATGGCGTAATTTAGTATTGAGCTGGGCAAGCACTTTAAAGTGCGTGTCAATTTTTTTAATTTTATTTTTTAAATCATCACTTAACTCGGAAATTACATTCATCACTGTCTTCACATTGAGCTGGTCTGTCGATTGATCAGAATCACTGTTTTGTGAATTAGCCTTGGATGTTTTGTTACTTGGTGCACTAGCAAAGCCTAAGTCAATTGTTTTTAATAGTTGGCCGGCAGCCCTAGTCTGTTTAGATGCCCGCTGCAAATCTTGCGAATTACGCCGAGTATTCACAAGCGCCATATAAGCACCCAAGATGATTCCAAAAGCAGCGATGATCGAAACTAAAATTAAACCTAAAAATCCACCAGCATCTTTAAAATCAAAATATTGAATTGATTGAGATTTTTTTTGCGCAGCAAGACGCAAAGACCCATAGTCATTCGCGAAATCCTTGATTACCCGCATATTCAAAATATATGTATTAAGTACTACTGCACTTTCTTGCGGTAACTTAGAATACCAAGGACTTTGCGGCACCTTAGGCGCCACATCTGTTAGCTTGAGGTTTGACTTACCAGCTGTTTTTTTACCGATATCAATTTCCAAAAGCATCTTTTGCTCAAGAACTGCGGCAAGTGCTTTTTGAAGATCTAAAATTATCGTAATATCAGTAGCATTTTTTTGCCAAGCATTATGTGCTTTGACATAATTACTTATACTTTCTGCATATTTTTTTACAGCAGATTCAGAGGGTAATTTATCTAACTCTAGCGGTCCTTTAGAGCCAATTAATACCTCACCTGACCTTGCTAAGACAGCCAAATCATTTAAGCCTTTTTCTTGTGCGAGTATTACTCCAATTGACTGCTCAGTATCTTTAGCGCTTAGTAGCACCTCAAGCGGTGTAGAAGGCTGTGGATTCTTCTTGAGATTTTCAGCTGGCTCTGTCTGCTCAGATTTCTCATCCTCATTTTTTTTGTCGGACTTGAAAGCATATTTCTCAGGCTTACCGAAAACGACAGCCATTACCTTAGAGTCCAACCTTTGAAAAAGAGCAACTACCGGATTATCGGATAGCGGCAACAAAGGAGTAGACGATTCTGCTTCTTTAGTTGCGCTAGGATTTTTTATAGCTGGAGCTGCTACTCCGCCACTCGAAGACTTCAATGCAGTAGGTTCACTTATCCCCTTGGTCGACACAGCAGATGCTGAATTAGGACTTAGCTCGGGCTGGCCCTTCAAGTCTGCAGTTGCTGACTTTAAGAAGATCTCAGCTTTTTTTAAGTTTGTAAAAAAAATAGGCTCTAAGGCAATAGGACCGTTTGTTTGCTGCTGTAACTCTTTTAAAAAAGGAATCAAACGTAACACTTGAATCTGTTCGCCATCAATTGATTGCAGATACTTACCTTCGGATACCCAAGAGCGCGCAGAGAGAAAAGCACCGATACTGGTAGCCAATACAAGCGCAAACGAGACATATGAAACCCACTGCCAAAAAAGAATTGGGTACTGGGAAAAGATATGGCTATTATTTTTCTTATTCATATAAATGATCTCGACTAGCGATTAAGTGACTGATCTGCATATCGGTCTCAAGAGACCCCTACCAAATGATAATCAGCGCCGTTGTGATAAAAGAATGAAGAATCAGGTATCGTCTCAGCGTAAAAAGGTCCCACAATATTATTAATCCTGAAACCCAAGCCTTCTTGAGGGCCATTTCTCAACACAATGATCCAAGGTGCGCTAGACTGCTTTAGAGACTGATGCCAATCCACAAAACTATCTCCGTGTTGATCAAAGCGCAGCAGTTGAAAATGATTACGCAAGCAAATGGGTTCACCCTTGTAGACTACAACGCCATTAATGCGTAGATCTTTCATGCCCTGCTCAGGCTCCGGATGCAAAAAGACGGCATGTATGAATTTAGTCGAAATTGCATAACGGCCACCATTAATCCGCATTCCTAACCAGTAATCTTGCATTTGTAATGTTGTCATGACCTTTTTCCTGATTCACGACCTTGATACCAAAACATGGCAAGTGCCACAACGAAAATGAGCACGCTGCATACAAAACCAACAAATGCATCTCCGATCCCCGTCATATATGAAACATTCTTAGCTTCAATCTTGCGTCTCTGGGAAAAGTAAATATCAATGTTTTCTGCAACCTTTTTGCCATGCCAAATAACTACATCTTTGCTTTGTAATCTGACTGGATTTACACCAGCTGGGTCAATCACGTTTTTGGCAATAGCATTAAGGCGCCTGGCAATTTGCATTAGATCATTAGATACTTCGGCCCGCCAATCTACTGGGATCGTTGACAATACATCCCGACGATATAGCTCTGCAAGCCGCTTGGTCTCAAATTCTGTCAGGTAGATAACATCACCAGGAAGGGTAAATTTAATTCCACAATTGCTTCCTGTGATTGTCGACCTGTCTGCCATACGCATTACAACTGTCAAGCTATCTCTTTTGTTTCTCAATAATTTAACGTTTACATCTGCGGAAGTTTTTTCGTTCAGTGCAAGATAAAAACCTAAGGCAGATTCAATCTTTGTTGCATTAACAGATAAGATTAAATCGCCCGGTTTTATGCCTGCCGCCTCAGCAGGTGAGCCAAGCTCAATTGACTCTACAGCGGGCAATTCAAGTCCAAGCAATGATGCAGAACGTTTGTTTTCAAATTCAGAAAAAAATTGAAAAGCACGATTCACTGCCTCATCTGTATTTACTGGAATAATTGCACCATCGACTAACTTTGGAATATCGCTAGGCTTTAAGCGGCGCTGATTTTTATTGAGGCGAACATCAATTTTTTGAGTTGCAACAAAATCCTCTAATACCGGCATTGCAACTCTGAGCTGCTTCAACTCCGAAGAAGATTCTGATAAATCGTTTGCAGCCCCAAGTAGCACCAATAAGGAGACCGCAAACAGGAATCCAGAAAAGGTTAAAAACCAAAAATAGATATTTTTTTGTGAGTAGAAAGTCATTTTTTCAGTCGCAACGATCATTCACTCTTGCGCGACTTAGTAGTAGTTTTATTTGCCACAAATCTATCGCTAGCATTATTTAAAATGAAACGCTTTTTAAGCATCTCTACTTCACGATGCTCAGCCATTAACTGAACTTCAGTCTTGCGCTTGTCCATTAATAGGCGGCAACTAGCAAGATCATCTATCCACTCACCAGATTTCATTTCAATTATGGCTGTTTCCAAAATCTCTCTGCCGGTTAATTCATTAGCCTTAATACGCACTACAAATAAGCGAGTGTTATCAACATCGCGTAGGGTTAATTCAACAAAATAGGTTCTAGCAAAGCGATGATTGATAGCGCTGAGCGTATACGGGTAATTCTGCAAAGTGAATTGAATAACAGTGCCATCATCTAATGGCATCGGCTCTACCTTAAGCTCTGTAATACCAGCTTTGGCATGCCATTCCAAATCTGTTTGCTGAGCTTCTACATTTTTTCTGGGGAAAGCTCGCGTCTCAAAATAAATCTGATAAAGAGTTTCTGGAAGATGTCGTTCAAATGCTAGGTTTTTTAATACATCGGCCGTAGAGGTAATACGCAAGCGTTCAGCCATTAAATCTAACTTCATGTTAGCAATCTTTTGATTGATTACTTCTTCAAGCTGATTTGTTTTATTTAAGCTGGTCACCATAATGGGCTCAACCGGGATAGATGGGCCAGTATTTTTTACCTCATCAACCACTTTGCTGTAAAAATCACGAATAAAAAAATACAGCAGTGGAATAAGCATGATCACACTGAGGATCATGATCAATTTTCCACTTGTAAAGTTAGTAAACAAGCTCATGACTTTAGCTTCATCATCTTAGGGTGTAAGCATTGTGGTTATTCACACCAACTAGCCGACGCATACCAACGATTTAAGCGACCTTGTACACGGGCATTTTCAATGGCATTTCTAGTAGACTCAAAATCTTTGAGCGCGGTTTTGCTAGGGTTGTATAGCTCGCAACCCGCACGAATTCGATCAAGCGCTTTACCAGGGCGGACATTGCGGATGATTAAGTCAATACCACCTGAGCGAAATTTTTGGCGCTCAAAGTATCCTGAATGCCAATAGCGCCCCACTTCAACTTCAGCTGCGCCCAAACGAATATCTAGCAAAATACCATGATCAGAAACATCGGCCACTTTTGCCAATAATTCTTGACCAGCCCCTAATGAAAGAACGAAATTGAACTGCTCATCACTCGGCCCCAAGGTCCTGAATTCTTTACGGCGCTGGATCACAGTAAGTTCTTGCGGGAGAGAGCAGGTTATTAAACTACCATCTTCATGCATCCTAAAATCACTCGAAAGAAACTGCATTTTTGAGTTTTCATTACAAGCTACAACAATCTGACTGGTGCCAATAATGCTACTGAACCCCTTAGGAGGCTCGGTCTCTGGCTTTAGGACCAATAATCCTTTGTAGATATCCAGAACAGTGGCTGCAAACTCTGCACCAGATCCATCAATCGCATACACCCCTGCCAAGGGGGTTTTACTAATTTCTCGAAGCATAGTTTTAGCTATAGCAGCGTGTTCTATATGAAATTTAGGATCTATTTTGTCTACTAATTCGGGGGGGTAGGTAATGATGGGCATATAAATTGAAATTGAATTAAGAATTGCAAACTTGTTTTTGTATTATTGCTAAAGCGCTGTCCTCTGGCACTGGATCATCCGCCAGATTGAAACCGGTCTCTGTTTGTAAAATCTTTTTACCCAGTGCATTTGGTTCAGAGTATTGAACTGCAGCCAATGTAGAAAAAGTTTTATATTTGCAATTAAAGAGAATATTGCTGCGCACAGATCCAACGCGTTGCTTCGTGGCTTCGTCTATTGTTTGGCGATTGGTAATAATCCATACTTTTTTTGACTCTGGGGGCAATGCTTTGATAGAGCTTTTGTAGTAAGCAATGGAATAGCCTTTTTTATCCACAACAGTCACCATATCATTTTCGGCCTGAGCCATTGCAAAGCTCGACTCATGAGAGCCCAAAAGCAAAACAAAGGTAAAAAAAAGGTGGCGAGAATAAATCATGCTAATAATCCAAATTAATGGATGATTATACGATTTTATGGTCTAAATTGAACCGCCTAAGATGGTTTTGCTACTTTTAGGACATTTGCTGAAATATGGTGAATTAGCCCTAAATAAACATCAAAATCAAGCTATCACTGCCCTTCAGGCTTGACGTCTAACGATTCCTCAACAGCAAGAGTCTCTTTGTCGATCACATTCTTGACCCAATAGCGTGCTGCCGCAATATTAGTCGTGTAAAAAGCAATTTTGTTGTTTTTTTCTATGGCGTAAAAGCGATCACCGCGAATACGGTGCTCTGTAATGACAGGATTTTCCATAATATGAAATGCTTTATAGTGTCTATTGACTCTTTATTACGGCCAGTTTGCTACGTTTGCATAGTTTAATTTAGACTAAGGTTTCTGAAAATACCCAAAAGTTTCCTTAACCCTTTAATTTATATGGATTTTTTATTATAAATGGTTAGAATAGCTCAATTGAACTTGCACTACTTTTATAACCGAGCAATAGATCAAATTTAAACAGCTGATATGAGCCGAAAGCCCCACCCCAAAGCCCGCTTTTGCAGTATCAAGTTAGGTCAGCGACGATAGAATTTTCATTAGCGAACCACAAGAAAATATAAAAAATGGCTATTTCGCTTAATACTAGAGTTAGTCAGCAGGTCACCCTAACACCTCAACTGCAACAAACAATCCGGTTATTACAGTTATCCAATAATGAACTAGAGCAGGAATTAGCAAAGGCCGCTGAAGATAATCCCTTACTGGAATTTGAGCCTAATCCAGAAATTGAATTTAATCTTTCTCAATCTTCTGAACGGGTTGAGCAGACCCAAAACTCATGGACCTCAAGCAATAGAGCCTCTCAGGATGATGACGATGACTGGGCAGAGCGCTATGAACGCATAGCCCATCAACAAACTCTTTTAGAGTATCTCGAGGAACAAATTCATCTCCTTCATGTCGACCCACAAGAGCGGTTGATCATTACCTATCTTGCGGGCTGTTTGGACGACAGAGGTTACCTAATTGATGATCTCGAGTCAATTCATGCTGAGATCAAAAATGAGCTTGATAGTCCAGAATCAAGCACGCTTTATCTAATAGAGTCTGCACTAAAAAAACTGCAATCACTTGATCCGCCCGGCATTGGTGGACGCAATTTAGCGGAATGTCTCTCACTGCAAATTGATCGTATTTTGGAAAAACCCACCCACGATCAATCGGCATGGGAGCTAGCCAAATATATTGTCAATACCCATTTAAACAAGGTTGGCTCAAAAGATTGGCTCAAGATCAAACAGGCGAGCAACAAAACTGAAGCGGAAGTCCTCAAAGCAGTAGAGCTTATACGCAGCTTGCAACACAATCCAGGCGCTTACTTTGACCGTGAGAACGACCAATGGATTCTGCCTGATGTAGTGGTCAAATCCATGAATAACTTATGGGTTGTCGAATCAAACCCCAATGCTAGGCCACGTATTTCTCTCAATAGTGAGTACGCCAAAATACTGAAAGAGAGCGGGCAAGGAAAAGCTGATGGAGTCTTAAAACAAAAAATTCTAGAAGCAAGTTGGCTTATCAAAAATATTGCTCAGAGAGAAGATACGATCCTCAGAGTAGCAAATGAAATAGTCAAACACCAGCAAAAATTTTTTTCCATGGGTGCAATTGGAATGAAGCCACTTGTTCTTCGTGAAATAGCAGAAACTTTAGAAATGCATGAATCAACAATTTCGAGAGTGACGACACAAAAATATTTATCTTGTCCGCTAGGTATTTTTGAATTCAAATACTTTTTCAGTAGCCAATTAAATTCTGATAAAGGTGTCGCAATTTCCTCAACTGCAATTCAGGAACTAATTAAGCGCATTATCCAAGAAGAATCAGCGATAAAGCCTATCTCTGATAGCAGAATTGCTAAGTTACTAGGTGATCAAGGCTATGAAATTGCTAGGCGAACGGTAGCCAAATATCGAGAAGGGATGCGTATTCCAGCAGTGCACCTTCGAAAAAAATAAACCCTTAAGAATAAAACTCAACGAAATTCTTCCCAGCATTTTTAGCAAGGTACATTGCTTTATCAGCCCTTTCAACTAAATCCATCGAACTGAGACTCATATCATCCATGATTGCGACACCAATACTTGCACCCAGCAGTAACTGCAATGGTTCTTTAGATCTAGGCTGAATAGGTTGCGAGATTGCGGTTAGTAAACGATTGGCTAATTGACTGACTAAATCTTTGTTGGTGATATCTTGTAACGCTAAAACAAACTCATCACCACCCCAACGACAGGCTAAATCCTGCGCGCGAATGGATGCAGAGATCCGTCTGCCGATGATTGATATCACCTCGTCTCCAGCACCATGACCGTACTGATCATTGATTGCCTTAAAGTCATCTAAATCGACAAAGATTATTGCCGTTAAATTAGTGTGCTTAAGAGGCTTCGATAAAACATAATTGAGTTTTTCCAAGAAACTAGTCCGCTCCAATAAGCCAGTTAAATGGTCATGCCTGGTTTTGGTGTCAAACTCTTCGCCATAAATCATCAGATCCAACACTCGACGCTCAATAGCTGTTGCATTACTATCTCGATAAAAATATTTCAATAAATCATTTTGATCTACAGTTTTTACAAGCTGCTGGAGCTTAGCAACTAAGTTTGAAAAATGCTCAGCTACTTGAATTGGATCATCAGCATCCAATGCTTCGCTTACATTGGGGGCGTTGCGATTACGACCTGTTTCTTTAGTAATAGCATTGTCAACAACAATTTTTTTTTGGTCTCTGCCCATTTCAACTCTCTATATTAGGTAGCCAAACTTTACAGCAGAGGATGGGCGATCTACATACTCATCCTAAATGAATCAATATCTAACTTAATTGCAAACAATCTTCTTGATGTCTGACTCCGTGGTAGTGGATTCAATTTTCATGACGTTGGATTTATTTTTCTCAGAGTAAATTTCGTTGAGCTTTTTTGTTTTAGGATCAAAGTACATGTAAGAAATTAGATAATAAAACGTAGTGTTTTCCTTGCAATCAAGGGCGCCACTTGCACTAAATAGATTGAAATTTTGACTATTTGGGGCAACTTGATTTTCATTGAAATGCGCGGAAACAGTAAACCAAACATAAGGCCCCTCGGCCTTTCCCCAGCCTGACAACAAATACAGGGTACTTTGAGTATTTTTACTCAAAATAATATCTTTATCGTTTGCCGCCTTTGGTTCAGGTTTTTGTAAATTGGACTTCAGGGATTGGGGTTCTTGCGAAGATTTAGCAGGGGCGATCGTCACCCACAATGACAAGAGTAAAAAGCTTATGACAAATTTCATCACTGCACCCCAGCTTTCTTAATGCCTTGCCACTTCTCAAAAGCTAAAGGAATAGTTTTACTATCCTCTAGCCCATAAAAAGTTAACTCCCCATTTTTTCTAAGGGCTAGATATACCTTTCCATTGGAAGGCTCAATTACAAAAGCAGCGCTAGATTCCTCGCAATCTGACTTTTTACAACCAGCCCCCAGTATTTGACTGCCTACATAGATGATGGGCATACTTTCCTCAAATGCATTTTGAAATGCTTCAATCTCTGCCCCAAGCATATAGGCAAGAATGAATTTTCCATTTGCACGCGTTGTCAATACTGAGGAAGGGCTACCAACCAATAAAGGGGCGTAAGTTGCTAAGTTTTTTCTCAAATCATCAAATTCTATTTCTTGTTCTTTGGCGAGGATTTTTGCTGTTTTTTCTTTCTCATATTCGCCCTTATATTCCCAAACTTTGAAAGAAGCGTAGGCCAAAACAAGGATGATCAATACATAAAGAATCCACTTGGTGATATTCATCACCAACTTCCTTATTTTTGCAGCGATGGATATTGGTTGTTTGGGCATAGTCCAGGCGATATCTAGTTGATCATCCTGCAAATTGAATTTGCTATTATTAGCGTAACACTATAAAGCAAATCTTTTGAGACCCCTAAAAGAAAGCTGAAAAACACAATGAAGCTCTGCAAACCCCAAGCAAATTCGACTTTTTTCTAATAATCACCTACTATGAAGCCATATTTATCAAATCAATGCCTTATTCCGCCTCAAGGTTTAAGTCAGCAGATAAGATTAGAAAATGCCGAAAATAAATTATCTCTAGTGTTGAGCAAATATGAGTAATCTAGATGAATCTGCTGTTAATGAGCTAAAAGAAGTGAACAAACATCTTTCGACCATTAGTGCTCTTTTACAGCAAAAAGATCAAAAATTAGATGAGAGCTTAAACGTTATCCGAAAAGATCTTTGGAATATTAAAAATATTATTTCTGAGGAAATAGCTCACAATAAAAATCTAAAAGATGGCATTGAAAAAACTATTGAAAATACTATAGAGAAAACACTACTTAAGTCTATAGCCTATGTATTTGCTGCAGGAATCACTCTGTACATAGTGGGTAGATTTTTTCTGTAAATATTTGTAATAAGCTACTCGGATGAAAGAAATCAAACATCGTCATGACGCCTGATACAACGAATCGCCAAAAAAGCTATGCTCATATTGCAAAACTTTTAGAGTCTGCGAGTAAATCTTATGAAAATGCTGCGCTTGGTTTAGAACAAGGCGAGAGTGAGGAGCATGTTTACCAGCATATTAAAAAAGCACGCATTACTTTAGAAACAGCATTTCCAGAATTTTTCACCTCGCATAAACCGCCCCTTACTAGCAAAGTAGTGCCGGAGAAACGTGATTACTCAATCCTGAAAATAGGCTTGATTGCCGGATTAATCGTCGGAGTCTTATACACATTTGTTGTCTATGGCCCAACGGGGGATTTAAGTAAAAGCTGGAAAACTGAAGATTTTCAAAAGAACGTCGCCTATCCCAAGTGACTAGTCTCGTTCTGTTTTCCTGACATATTCAATCTTGACCGAATAATCAGTAGAGCCCATTAAGCGCTGCCAGATTGTTTCCTGCCCCATCTCTGGGTTGACTACCTGGTAGCCTATCGAATAGATACCTTGGCTGGTGAGTAGATTAGTAGAGCATATGCGCACCCCATTGCGATGTGACAATTCTGCTATGTCATTAAAAGCCAATGTGCGTGAGTCTTGAATCAAATCCTCGTGATTTCGAATCTTTTGATTTAACAATATCTGAATATATTCATCCTTACATTCAGGCAAATCCCGAGTGTAGTAGCTGTAAAAAAGCCCTCCTGAAGCTAGCAATAAAACAAAGAGTCTTAAAAGGAGGGAAGGGGTTTTCATTAGAGCAGACATCCCCTTATATCAATACTTCAAGCTTGTGAGAGCGCTTGTCGGCTGCAGATGACTGATCCAACGGCCACATTGAATTTTAATATCACTCTGCTTTAGCCAATAGAACAACATTACTTGGTATCTCCTCATTACTTAAAGAGAGATTTTTTTGCTCAGCGGCATCCGGCAATAAACACCTGAGATTACCGTTGACCTTGGCGTCTGGATGCACATTAATCTGCGCATAAGTAACGTCTCCAATCACTACAGCTCCGGGATAAATTTCAACGCGTCCTTTTGCAAATACCGAACCCTCGATTCTTCCAATAATGATCGCATGTGGGCTATAAATGTTCCCCAATAAGAATCCGGTAGATCCGATTACGGCGGTATGACCATTACCAGAGCCCTCGTCCTCAGTCTGGGAAATATCGCCAATTAAATGCCCTAACAAAAGCATGTTTCCATTATGAATAAAGTCACCCTTCATAATGGAACCAGCTCCAACTGTAGTTAAGTATGTCAGTTGAGTATCTGTATTGGGATTACTTTTTTTAGAAAATTCAAACATTTCTATACCTTAATTTTTGCTTCTTTTAGCTTATGAAAACTTTATAGCGAAACTTCCAATAATTTAATCTGCTTTGCGCCTGCGCTTGGTGAGCGAACTCTCCAGCCCTGGAAATACATTTCCACGCTATCTAAGTCCTGAGTAATCACCACAAATGGGGAGGTGCCCCGAAATGCATAAGAAGCATTTGACTCTAGATTCACAACGGTTTGTTTCCCAGAATTATCCACAACACAAATGGCTTGCTTAATAAGAGATTTAATATTTACAGTATCTCCCTTCTTAGAGGGATTGGGAGATTGATAGCTAGGTAATTGCGCTTCCTGTTTATATGGACATTGTTCACCAGGAGTGCTCAGAAGCGCTTGAGCTGGCTGAGTTTCTGGCGATTTAACCGAAGCATCAGAACCATCGGACTTTAGAGCTAAATCTTCATCAACTTTTACATCCTGGGCATCATTAGCTACTATGGCCTTTTGCGGGGGGCTTACCAGCCCAATAGCTAAATTGATGATGTTAAACCGTTCATTTAACCCATAAATAGCGCCCGTCAGTACTGAAAAACCAAACAGGATTACCATCACTCTGAGGGTTATAACACTAGCCCCGGCAGAGCTGAACTTAAAACCATGCTTTCCATCAGCATGACTCAGTGATTCATCAAGATTCAGAACCTGAGGATTTGCGGGCTCTGCGAGAGAGATGGTCTCGTTTTTTAGCGGGGGATTTTTTGGGCCTGAATCAGCTCCGACTACCTCAAGTTTTTTAGGAGCGGAAATTTCTTGTTCTTCAATTGGCGTAACTAAAGGGTCGTCAGCAGATTCTGTGGCTCTGGGATCTATCAAATAAGATGCTTCATCTAGCTCCAACACTCTACCAACTCGCTTAGCGGTGGCGATCTTTAATTCAAATGTGTAGAAAGAGCTCATGCCACCCTCTTCCAACTCCAAAATCATTTTGGTGGACAAACAACATAAATTAGCAAACTCTGCCCGGGCTAGATTTTTTTTCTCTCTAGCATCTTTTAATACTGAGCCAATAATTTCTAGTTGTGCATCGTGCTTGTGAGGCCGCATTGTTGTAACACCATTAAATTATTGCAACGCACAAATTATCTTGAAAATCCAAGACATCTCATATTCCCTGGAAAGCAAAACTACATTAAAGAGCATAGTATCAAATTATCATTAGAAAAGCCTATTAGAACGAATAATGTAAATGCTTCTTAATGCTAGAATCGCTCCAAGATTATTTGAGGGCAAAAAATGCAGTTAATTTGGATTTCTGGGTCTACTTCATCTATGAAGCAGATAAAAATTACCCGCAAAACCGTTATTAAGATTGCGCTTTTATCTTTTAGCGTATTTATTCTGATTGGCATGAGTATCCATTTTTTTGGCTTTAGGGTGGCGATTCGCTTTAATCCCGAAATGGCAAAACAAATGGGGGGGGTCATTTCCCGCAAGGAGATGGATGACTTAGAGCTCATTTATCAGCAGAAAATCCAGACATTTCAGACGCAAATCCCCATAATCGAGAGCAAGATCCTTACTCTTAAGAACTTAAAGGATCAGTTTGCGGAACTATCCATACCTACAAGCGCCAAGGATTAAGCTATATTTTAAAAATTCACTCAGCGGCATGCTCCTCTGAGGCTCCCAATTTGTTGGTATTGTTATATTATTAGCACGTACTCACTTATTCAGGAAATATGATGGCCGATAACAATCCTAGAGGATCACTTTTTGTAGGCGAAGGGGTCATTGTTAGGGGCACCTTTGAGGTACCAGAAATGGCAGTGGTTGCAGGCCTTGTAGAGGGTGAGTTGAACACTAAAGAAGTTTTGGTTGACACCTCAGGAATTGTTAACGGCAGAATCAATGCTGAAGTTGTCGAGGTTCGCGGTGAAGTTACCCAAGGCCTCAATGTCACCAATCATTTGAACGTTCGATCCAGTGCAAAAATTACTGGTCTTACACAATATGCAGAAATGAGCGTAGAAAAAGGAGCGAAGCTTAGTGGTGAGCTACGCCTGATTGATGCCCCCATACCTTCAGTCAGACAACCTCTAACTGAAGTTGATATCCATCCGAAAGATGAGATTAGCGATATCGATTAATACAGCTTATAGATAAAAGATCCCCTCTTGTAGGGATCTTTTGAGCGCCAAGAGCAGGTATTAAGCAATCATTGACTTTTAATTTTATTCCAATTTGCCTGGAAAATTGCGGTTGAATCCGTTGCCCCCTCTGGTTCTTCACTGCTTTTGGAAATCATTAAACCGTTTAACTTAGCACCATGCTCGATTCCGAGTTGTCCATAAGTAATATCTCCACGTACTTCAGCCCCTTCATGCAACTCCACGCGCTCAGTGGCATAGATATTACCCTCCACTCGTCCCGCAACTAGCACCCTAAAAGCATTAATGTCGCCTTGAACCATGCCAGTACGGCCGAGAGCAATGCTCACGTTTTTTCCTTGGCGTGATTCTATATTGCCAACTACGCGACCATCAATGCGCAAACTTTCATTCGCGACAATTCGCCCATGAACCTCGGTAGCTGGCCCAACGATTGTTTCAAAGGACTCCATTGTGGGCTGTAAAAACTTAATAGACTGTGTTTTTTTGAAGACCATTCTTCATTCCTTTAACTATCCTGCAATTACGCAATAAGCTGCATACTTCGATATTCCCGCCGGACGACTATTCTATCTGTATCTAGACTATCTTTAGGGAATTTAAATACTGATCTCAGTGATTTTTTGAATATACGAGTGGAAAGTAAGTATCCACTAACTAGATTTTAGATTGGCGCGCCATTAGCAGTAACTCAGCCAAATGTTTAACCTTGCGACCCGTCTCTTGCTCAATTTGCTCTCGACAGCTAAAGCCATTAGTCAGAATGATGGTCTCTTGCTCGGCAGCCCGAATTGCTGGCAGCAATACGAGCTCGCCAACCGCTTTAGATATTCCGACATGTTCTGGATTAAATCCAAATGAACCCGCCATACCGCAGCAACCGCTATCAATGTAATTTGCCTTAGCGCCCAAAGCAGCCAACAGCGCTACATCACCCTTAGTACCAAACAATGATTTCTGATGGCAATGTGAGTGGACCAAGACATTGCAGTCTAGCGGTGGCGGAGTATAGCCTTGCTCATGCAAGAAATCTCCTAATAAATAGCTACTCGAGGCTAAAAGAGTTGCCCTTGGATCATTCGGGAAAAACTTCAGCAATTCATCCTTGAATACTGACATGCAGCCTGGTTCAAGGCCAACGACTGCGATCGGAGAATTAGGATTCTCATTAATCTCACTTCCGATAGCATCTAGAATTTTCTCTAGTTTCTGCTTGGCAAGATCCAGATAACCAAAGTCATATAAAGGACGACCGCAGCATAAAGGCGTTTTAGGCAAGGTCGCCTCAAAGCCTGCATGAGCAAGCACTTCGACTGCCGCATGAGCAACCTCTGGATGAAAATGCTCACAGAATGTGTCTACCCAAAGAATGACTTTCTTCTGATCAATGCTGACATTCTTTGATGGCTTAAATTGCTTTCTAAAGGACTGGCTCGCAAACTTAGGCAGACTACGCTCTTGCGCTACGCCACCAACCCATTTAGCGAAAGTAGAGATCACAGGCGTTTGCATGACGCCGTTCATAAGCCAAGAGAACTTGCTTGCCAACGGTGCCCAGTCACCGATGCGCCCCATGGTCAAGGCTTGACGAGGCCTACTATTGGTCTCGTGATAGTGGGACAAAAACTCGGCTTTATAAGAAGCCATATCAACGTGGGCTGGACAGTCACTCTTACAACCTTTACAAGAGAGGCAGGTATCTAGAGCCTCTTTAAGCTCCTTGCTTTCCCAGCCATCTTGAATGACTTCACCCTGAATCATTTCCCAAAAGAGTCGTGAACGCCCACGAGTGGAGAAACGCTCTTCTTTTGTAGCTCGATAACTTGGGCACATCGTGCCTACTTTTTCACTGCGGCACTTACCCATACCAACGCACCGTTCAACCGCCCTCTGGAAGCCATTACCCTCTTGGCTCAAGAAATTCAGACGCGTCTTGATATTGACGATTTTGTATTCTGGGCCCATGCGCAGATTCTCATCTACACGGTAAGGGTGCACTACTTTGCCAGGATTGAGTTTATTTTGAGGATCCCAGATACGCTTGAACTCATGCATCGCGCCCATCAACTCTTCACCAAACATGATGGGGAGAAATTCTGCTCTGGCCTGACCGTCACCATGCTCACCGGTAAGCGAACCGCCAAATTCCACTACTAAGGTTGCTGCATCACGAATAAACGATCTAAATTTAGCGACGCCTTCTGCAGATCGAAAGTTAAATGTAATGCGTGCATGAATACATCCATCACCAAAGTGTCCATAGAGTGAAGTTTCATACTCGTAAGAGTCCACTAATTTCTGGAAAGCTCGCAGATACTCACCCAAACGTGCCGGATCAACCGCAGCATCCTCCCATCCCACTACTGGGTCAGGAGAATTTGGGTCAATGGATAAATGGGTAGCAGATGCACCATTTTCACGAATTGACCAAATACGCTTTTGTACTAATGGATCAGACTCTAACCATGTTGATGGCCGGGGACCCTTAGTTCTTGTTTTGAAATACGCCTGAGCTTTTTCAGCCTGCGCAATTGCGCCCTCAATCGTATCGTCACCGAACTCAACAACTACCCAAGCATTTCCAGCCGGTAATAAGTCGATCTCCGCCTTTGCTAAATTACGCTCTTGTAAGCCACGGATGATTTTGTAGTCTAAACCCTCGATTGCAATGGGATTAAAAGATTGATACTCGGGTACAGCATCACCTGTTACGTAAATATCCTCGAATCCCAATACCAACACAACGCGTTTAGCAGGGCTTTTAACCAACCTCACTTTAGCGGCGAGAGTTAATGCACAGGTCCCCTCGGTCCCCACCAAAGCCTTGGCAACGTTAAATCCATTTTCCGGCAAGAGTTGATCTAAGTTATAACCAGAGACGCGACGCTTAATATTCGGGAAACGTGCACGAATGAGATCGGCATAGCGATCACGTAAGGTCAGCAAGTCCTGATAGATCTGACCTTTACGCCCACCAGCAGCAATGATTTCTTGTAACTCTTGATCAGATGTTGGGCCAACCCAAAAACGCTCACCATCGTAAGTCAGAATTTCTAAAGCTTCGGTATTTTCCAATGTCTTGCCGGCCATCACTGAATGAGCGCCACAAGAGTTATTGGCCACCATACCGCCTAAGGTACAACGACTATGCGTAGAAGGATCTGGCGCAAAAGTTAAACCATGCAGCTCAGCAGCATCACGCAGTGAATCACAAATGACTCCAGGCTCAACAACAGCATTACCAGCCACTGGATCTAGAGCAAGAATATGATTGCAGTACTTCGAGATATCAAAAACCACCGCATTGTTGACCGTCTGGCCATTCATGGAGGTACCAGCACCACGCATGAGCACTGGAGCATGATTGCGATGACAAATCTCGATACCTTTGACAAACTCTTCGGTATTTTTCGGGGTCACAACCCCAATCGGGATTTGACGGTAATTAGAAGCCTCTGATGCATAAACCGCCTGATGAGCCGTATCAAAATGAACGGAGCTTCCAAGAGCCGCTGTGAGCTCAACATTGAGCTGCTCCCACTGAGAAATACCACCCATATTCAATCCTTGTTAGATGCAATGACCCCTTTCAGGGTATCGGTTATTTTATCAACTCCCAGCAATTCATGCGTGAGCTGCTTGTTTGACAAAAGCCCCATAGCAAGCAAGAATCTTCCTCATGAATAAAGCACCCAAGGTACTAGCGTTTGATGTTTTTGGCACGGTGGTTGACTGGCATGGCTCCATAGCGGCCGAGGTCACTCGACTAGGACTTCCGGTCGATCCTGATGCCTTTGCTACAGCCTGGCGGCAAGGCTACAGGCCAGCTATGGCTCGCGTACGCTCTGGCGAACTACCTTGGACCAAAATTGATGATCTCCATCATATGATCCTGATTGATGTTCTCAAGACATTTAAAGTCCACTCTTTGTCTGACACTCAAATACAGCATCTCAATCTGATTTGGCATCGGCTCAATCCCTGGCCAGAGGCTGTTGAAGGTCTGCATCAGCTCAAAAGTCAGTTCACGATCGTCACTCTCTCAAATGGCAATATGGGCTTATTAGCTGATATGGCAAAAAATGCTGGCTTACCTTGGGACTTAATTCTTTCGGCTGAAGTGTTCCGCCATTACAAACCCGACCCCGAAACCTATTTGGGTGTAGCGGACATCTTCAATCTTTCCGCCGAAGAAGTGATGTTGGTTGCCGCACACAAGGATGACTTGGAGGCTGCTCACGCCTGTGGATTACAAACAGCCTTTATTGAGCGCCCGCTGGAGTTTGGTAAAAATCATTTACGCAATGATCTGCATGTAGAGCAATTTACTAACTACCATGCAAAAGACTTTCTGGATCTTGCGCGCCAGTTAGGCGTTTCAGATCCAGGGAAGCACTAGACGTACTCAGCAACCTCTACGAGATTATTGTCTGGGTCACGTAAGTAGACCGAACGAATGGGTCCAAGAGCACCTCGCCTTGGCACAGGCCCAACATCAATAGCTACAGCATGCTTGTGCAGATGCGCAATAAAGTCATCCAAGGGAATTGCTGCAATCAAACAAAAGTCTCCCGAACCAATCGTGGGAACTTTGGCCTTGGTAGGGGTATCAGTATCTTTATCCTGAAGATTGATTTTTAACTGTCCAAAACGCAATGAATAACGTGGCTGCCCTTCTGGACCAGTAAAAAACTCACGCTCAAAACCCAACGCTTTTTCATACCACTGAGTCGTGAGCTCAATATCAGTTACGGTCAGAACAATGTGATCAATACGATCAATGATATTTTTCAAAATACTCTCCAAGATGATTGGCAATAATTTAATAGCTTCGAAAACATCATACCGAAGAATTGAAGAGCATACCTATACAGAGGTCTTAGAGATGAAGAAAGCCTTCGGAACCTCAGTACACCAAACAACACCATCCCCTACCTGTCCTGTTTGGCAAATAGTCACAATACGGTCCATCAGAACTTCTGCAATCTCATCATTACAAACAATCTCAATCTTCACTTTCGCCGAGTAGTCCGTTAACTCGTCTTTAATATTGAATTTACCTGTTCGACTGGGAGCACTGCAGCCCTCGACCTTAGTTACAGTCATCCCTGGGAAGCCTGGGATTTCTAGTAAGGCTGTTCTGAGAGCAGCTAACTTATTTGGGCGAATAACCGCCTTCACTTCCATCATGCTTCTACCTCTTTATCTTCAAACCATCTATATAGGACCGGCAGTACTAGTAATGTTAATGCGGTTGAGGTAATCAGACCTGAGATCACCACGGCTGCTAGCGGCCGGGTTACCTCAGAGCCTGGGCCGCCAGAAAATAGCATAGGCACCAAAGCCAACATCGCAACTGAAGCAGTCATCATGACTGGCCTAAAGCGATGACCACAACCATGCAATAGCGCATCTTCCATGGAGTAACCATCTTCACGTAATTGTTTAATGAATGAGATCAGCACCACGCCATTGAGTACCGCAATACCCCAGAGGTTAATAAAACCAACCGCAGCTGGCACAGATAGATACTCACCAGATATAAATAAACCAAATACCCCGCCAATCGAGGCAAATGGTAAGACCAAAATAATCAATCCAGCTAGGCGCAATGACTTGAAGAGCATGAAGAGCAGAAAATAGATCGCTAAGATTGTTAGCGGGATGATGATCATCAAACGCGCCATCGCCCGTTGCATATTTTCAAACTGACCGCCCCACTGCAGTGAGTAGCCTTGTGGAAGCTCTACTTGTTTAGCAATCAACTCTTGCGCTTCTTTAACAAAGCCGCCGAGATCTCGCCCATCAACGTTTACACCCACGACTAAACGCCGCTTACCAGACTCTCTAGAGATCTGCGCTGGGCCATCAACAAGAGCAATATCTGCGAGGTCGCGTAATAACACCTGAGCACCATCTGGAGAATGCAAAATAATATTGCTGATTGCATCTACGTTATCTCGGTAAGGGGCTGGGTAACGTAATAGCAATGGGAATCTTCTCTGACCCTCATACACAGTACTGGCCTGCTTACCGCCAATAGCAGTTTCAATGACATCATTTACATCAGAAACATTGATACCGTAGCGGGCAATTGCATCACGGTTAATAGTGATGTTTAAGTAATTTTGTCCGGAAGCCTGCTCTATACGCAGGTCATTACTACCCTTCATTTTGGTCAGGATCTGACTAATTTGGCCACCTAGCTTTTGCAGAGTAACTAAATCATCTCCAAAAATTTTGATTGCTACCTGTGAGCGAACTCCGGAAACCATCTCATCAACACGTGCTGCGATGGGCTGAGAAATAGAGAGTTCAATGCCCGGCAAAGTTTTCAGCTTGTCACGGATTTGCTGGGCAATCTCTTCCTGGCTAAACTTGCGATCACCTATCGGCTTTAGGGTGACGATTGGATCGGATTCATTAGGCTGACCCGGATCTGCGGGAGACTCACCCTTACCTAAACGAGATACCGCCATCTTCACATCCGGAATCGTCATGATGCGTTTGATCGCCTCAAACTCTAGCTTAATAGATTCGTCTAAAGAAATATTCGGGGCACGTATGATGACTGGCGTAATCGAACCTTCTTGCATCACTGGAATAAATGCTTTGCCGAGCAAGGTAAAGCCAATGATGCTAGCAACTAATCCCATCAAAGATCTTTTAACCACCAATTTGGGATTAGCAAGACACCAATGCAACCAGCGCTCATAAGGGGTACGTAAACGCGCCACAATTTTGGTGTCATCCTCACTCCCGCCTTTAAGAACATAAGAGCACAAGACTGGTGATAAGGTAAATGAAAGAATGAGGGAGATGGTTAATGCGATGGCAATCGTAATCGCCATGGGCGCAAACATTTTTCCTTCCATGCCTTCCAAGGAAAGCAGCGGCATGAAAACCAAAATAATGATGCCCACACCAAATAACACTGGCGTACCAACCTCAGTAGCGGCCTCCAAAATAATACGAATCTTCGACTCGCCCATTTTGAGCCTTTCGCCTAACTTGGCAAAGGTATTTTCTACCACCACTACAGATCCATCCACCATGATGCCGATCGCAATCGCAAGACCTCCAAGGGACATCAGGTTGGCAGAGATACCATACCGATTCATCACCAAAAAAGTTAATAGCGGCGTCAAAATTAAAGTGGCCACCACAATGAGGGAGGAGCGAACATCGCCCAAGAATAAAAATAGCAGAATGACTACAAGAATGATACCTTCAATCAATACCTTGGCGACATTAAACATCGCTGCATTGACAAGATCTGTGCGATCGTAAAACGGCACGATTTGCAGTCCGTCAGGTAATAACTTGCCCTCATTAATCTCAGCCACTTTGAGCTTGATACGATTAACTACTTCACGGGCATTTCCACCACGGATCATTTGAATGATGCCAGCAACACTTTCGGTATAGCCATTCTTAATAGCAGCGCCCTGACGCATTTCGCTACCAATAGTCACTTCAGCCACATTCCTGACGTAGACCGGAATACCCTTTACTTCCTTGAGAATGATTTTGCCGATGTCCTCAGGCTTAGTAATCAGACCCACGCCACGGATTAGATAGCGCTCTGCATAGGTAGGCAACTGCCCACCACCAGAATTTGCATTATTTCTGGCAAGTGCCTCATAGATGTCTCGAAGACCCACTTGATAGTGACGCAATCTTTCGGGGTTTACCAAGACTTGATATTCACGAGCGTATCCACCTTGCGTATTAATCTCAGCAACACCAGAAATTGAACGCAACATCGGACGAACCACCCAGTCCTGAATCGTACGACGCTCCTCAAGCTCCTCAACCGTCAATTGCCTATCGCCATCCGAAGGATGATCGAGCGTGTATTGATAGATTTCTCCCAAACCAGTCGACGGCGGCGCCATGACGGGAGTGATACCGACTGGCATTGCAGAAGCTACCTCAATCAAACGCTCAGTAACCAGCTGCCTTGCAAAGTAGAGATCGGTCTTTTCCGTAAACACTAATGTAATGACTGATAGGCCATTGCGATTGAGTGAACGCATCTCCGTTAAGCCGGGTAAGCCCGTCATACTCAACTCAACCGGCACCGTTACAAAACGCTCAACCTCTTCTGGAGATCGGCCTGGCGCTTCTGCTGCAATCTGAATCTGAACGTTAGTAACATCAGGAAATGCATCGACCGATAGTCGTTTTGTTGCCAGTAAGCCTGCAACAAACAAGACCAGTGCAATGATGACAACTAATAAACGCTGTTGTAATGAGAGGCGAACAATTTTTTCAATCATCGTGACTAACCACCGCTCAACTGTCTCTTACGTTCAGTATTTAAATGGAAGGCACCATTGATGGCAATTTCCTGGCCATCTTTCAGACCGGAGATGACTGGGCGATAACCCTTACCCTCAGGACCTAATTTGACTGTGACCATCCGATAGGTGTCCTCATCCTCACGTATAAAGACATGATCATGGTTATCTTCACGGATCACTGCACTAGATGGAACTAGCAAGCGCTCTGTAGGCTGACTCTCAATCATCATGGTTGCTAACATGCCCGGCTTAATGAGGCCATCTTTATTAGGCACTTCCATTCTGACGACTACTGTGCGTGTTTGCGGGTTGACAATCGAATCGACGTGGGCAACAACACCCTCAATTGATGCATTTCTTAAGGCCGGAATAACTAGGGTTACTTTCTGACCCTTATGAATGAGATAGGCATTACTCTCCGGAATCTCCGAGACAGCCCAAAGAGTACTTAAATCAGCAACCGTAAATAAAGCATCAGCAGGTTGAACTACCTGCCCCTTATTAATTTTGCGCTCAACAATTTCGCCTGGGATGGTTGCAATGACATTATTAATAGACTCAATCACACCTGATTTCGCCAAACGATCAATGCTGGGCTGATCCATGCCCTGAACGCGCAATTGGTCATTGGTAGCTCGAAACTCTGCCTTTGCACTGCTAGCTTCGGCCTCACGTCTTTGCAATTCTGCTAAAGCAATCACATCCTCTTTGTATAGAATTCTGGCACGATTAGCAGCTTGATCAGCCAACTGACTAGCGCTCTTTGCCTTCAAATAAGACAGCTGAGATTGTGTCAATTCTGTAGAAGTAATCTTCGCCAAAATATCGCCCTGCTTCACACGCTGTCCCGGAATCGCCAAAATATCGGACACACGACCCGTGACATTTGCGCCAATACGCGACAGAAATAATTCATTGAAATCAACGCGGCCGGAAGCACGCAGCTCCTCCACAAAAGTGCCGGTGTAGATGCGCCCGTCAGTAATCATATTGCGTAAGTCCTGATTCACGATCACCACATTGGGGTCTTGGACCGATTTAATGCTTGGGCTGCGATCAAATACATTGAAGTAATTCAAGATGATCAAGAATAAACAAAACCACGGAAGATAAAAAAGGCTTTTCTGTGTCCACTGAGGGCTCTTATCGTATTGCTGAGCCACCCGAGGCAAATGGGCGCTAAACCACTCATGGGTCAGTACATATAGATCATGTTGGGTTTTGATAACAACAGCGATCCATTCTTGAAGATAGACTTTTGCAATCGCCAAGTATTGGGTATACAAAGCCTTTAACTGATCCATCATTATTGTGAACTTTTGCTTCATTACTTTCCACTCTCAATTTTTGCAATCCACTCTGGGGTTGCTCTTAAACGCTCAATCTCCGTCAGGACAGAAGCCAAGTCAAAACGCGCCTTAATCAAATCATTACGAGCAACTCTGAATGTTCTTTGTGCATCTAAATACTCGAGCATGCCACGCTCACCATAGCGATAAGAAACTTCAGCAATCCGCCTTGCACTCGAAGCTAACTGAACAACCTCTTGATCTAATATTTTTACTTGATAGCTAGTCATTTGGTAAAGCTTATAAGCAGTCTCTAATTGCTGCTCAAGACTTTGGCTCTGAGCATTAAATTGATTCTTCGCTCTAGATGCATTGGCCTGTGCCTCAGCAATCTGACCACCCTTAAAATCCCAAATAGGAATACTTACCACCAAGCCATACAGGCGATCAGTAAAGTTAGGGTCGTTATATTGCTGGGCTTTTATAGAGAGTCGAGGTAAGCGAGAGTTCTGCTCAAAACTCAGCTTTGACTCAGTTGCCTCGACTTCAGCTTTTGCCTTCTGCAACTCAGGACTTTGCGCATGAAGCTCGCTGAGTAATATCGGCAAAGGAGGTAATGGCTCTATCTTGAGGGCTTGCGAAACAACCTCATAGTCAGGTGGCAAGCCATGCCCCACCACCTGCCTGAGCTGGCCTTTGGCCTGCTCAACCCTGAGCTTGCTGGATTCAGCATTAATTTGCGCATTCAGAAATTCCGTTTGCGCTCGGATCAATTCAAATCGAGCGGTATCACCGACGTCATAACGAATTTGCATACGATCGCGAATTTGCTTTGTCAGACTTAAATCTTCTTCGGCAGCTTTTAACTCTGCATCGCGACGCATTAATTCATAGAAACGCTGCTGCACCCTTGAAATCATTTCGATTTCAAAAGCGATACGGGAAGCCTCTGCAGCGCGGACATTCGCCTCGGCAGCATTTACTCTAGGGTAGCGGGTATAAGGCATATCCAAAGGCTGAGTCACTGACCACGACGAGACATTGCCGGTGGTTAACGGCCCAGATACCGACCTCTGTTGTCCGGTATTCATTTCAAAATCGGGATTTGGAATCGCACGAGCTGAAGAGAGCTGCCCTTTAATTGCCTTGGATTGATCCCGCGCCGCCAAGACCTGAGGGCTCGACTCCAATGCAATCTCAATGAGCTCATTGAGCTTCAAGGGCTTTTGAACTTGCGCACTGACTCCGCCTATCAATAGGAAGTACGTCAGGAGTATCGGCGCGAACCTCATGGCACTCATTACAAGACTTTGAGAAAATAAATTAGATCTTTGATTATCTCGCTCCACCGGATCGAAAGCGGACAAAATTCCCAAAATCAGGGAATTGCGCATGATTTTTAGCAAATAAAGCAAAGATTGGGGCTGCATGTTCAAAAGATAACCATTTATAAAGATTTAAATGGTCTTGCCTTGATATTGACTCACCTCTATACCGGACCCAAGGGTCGAATTGACGATAAAAAGGACTCAGATAACTGAGCAGGCTACTCCCCACATGTTCAGTAGATATTAGATCACACTTATGGCGAATGAATTGCATTGGGAATGATTCGTTCATATATAGACATGTTTTGAAAATCGGCCATATTGCTGACTTTTATGAAACGCTTTTTGCACCAGCTTATATATTTTCTTAAGACACATCTCAAGCGCTATGCGCTTATCCCTAGCAGTCATACTGACTTCGATTTGATGATGATCAAATGTCTCCAAGCTAACTATGCAATTTTGATTGCAGGTAGTCTTTGAAGGCGAAATTGCTGAATAGCGAATCTTAATTTTCCGTACCATCCATAAAAGTCGTTTTAAAGAAAATTTCACTCGATTTTCTGTGAAGACTTTTAATTCTGGCTCGACTTCTTCCTTGGCCTCTAAGATCAGATTCATTGCTATCTCCTTTGTTAAACACCAGTACAGAATAGACAGATTTTATTTCCTAATAAAGAAGAATTTAATTGACTTTATTTCAGTATTTAACTGAGTATTTTTAGATAAAAAAATGCCCTCAAAATGAGGGCAAAAAGAGAACAGCAGGGTAAAACTAGTCAATCACTACAGCCATCAAGGCTGTAGCTGCACCAGCACCGAGAGCTGGGATACCCCAACGCTCAAGTACGGGTAAGGAGCTGCCCGTTACTACTTCTACCGGTATATTGCTGATTTCTAGCAGCTTGGCGGTAGTGGAGTTTTCAAATAAACGGCTCAGAGAGTTTTTCTTCGAAGTACCAACCACAATGCGATTACATTCCAGTCTCACAGCCTCATCACGAATGGCAGTGCCTGTGTCTCCGCAGACGTAGGTGAAGGCAAAGTTTAGGCCCTGCTTTTCGAGATAAGCGGAGGCTGATGCGGATGCCAGAGCTGCCCGCTCAGCATGCCACTCATTAATTGTTTGCTTGCTCAGAAATTTTCCGATGTGTCGATACAAGGTAGGCTGAACATTGCACAGATGAAAATATGCATTAGGATCTTGACCATAAGTATTTACAGCATGCTTTACTGCCATCTCTGAATTTTTTGAACCATCTACTGGAATCAGAATTTTATTCATGTTGCTTTCTCCAAAATGAGTGGACTGCTGTGATGAAACCATATTTGCAGACTCCGGCATAACCACCGAAGGAGCAATAACATCTTCAAGTGCACGTCTACTTCTAATAAAGCCACTAATTAATACACCCAATACAACTACCACTTGAATGAGGTATTCCAAGGCTGGACTCTGAGTAGCAAGCCAATCCTGAGAGATAGGCTCTGAAATCATCATTTTTGCAGCTGTCCAAGCAAGTACAGCAGCGCCCAAGTAGGTTACTGAAGGATAGCGCTCAACGATTTTGAGAATTTGTGTTGAGCCCCAGATAACAACTGGAATACTAATGAGCAACCCCAATACAACGAGCACATAACTACCGTGTGATGCACCCGCAACCGCGAGTACGTTATCCAGACCCATGATGGCATCTGCAATCACAATGGTTTTCATTGCACCCCAAAAGGTTGTAGACGCATTGCCGTGCTCATCATTCTCTTGCTCGGGATTAAGCAGGCGATAGGCAATCCAAACTAACAATAAGCCGCCTATCAGCATCAAACCAGGGATCTTCAGTAAATAGACCACCACCAGTGTCATAGCGCTTCTCACTGCAATTGCACCTACAGCTCCCCAGATAATCGCTTTTTTCTGCAGATGTGCTGGCAAATTCCTCGCGGCCATCGCAATGACGATCGCGTTATCACCCGCAAGCACCAAGTCAATGACAATAATTGCCAGTAATGCCGAAAAAAACTCCGGGCTAAATAGTTCCAATTTCATCTCCTCTAAAAATCATCCATGTATTCCATGGATTTCTATGGGGTTAATTTAGGCCTATTTGCTTTAAGTTAAAAGCAGATATATATTGATAGTAATTTCGTAAAAAACTGACAATTAAAATGCTCTATAACTACCGCCACCTTTACTATTTTTGGGTAGTAGCCAAAGAAGGCAGCATGTCTAGGGCCGCCGAACGTCTCAATATCGCAATTCAGACGATTAGTGCCCAAGTTCACGAATTAGAGAAATCACTCGGTTATCTCCTATTTAAGCCGGCTGGTCGCGGCATTACTCTCACTGAATCTGGATATGCAGCTCTAGAAATTGCCGATCAGATTTTTCTCCTAGGAGAGCAACTACCTGAGGCAGTAAGAGAGGCTGCAAGCTCCCGCAAAATCAAAATTACCGTTGGCGTCTCTGATGGACTCCCCAAGCTCGTAACTCGGCAATTGCTAGCACCGATTCTTGAGAAGGATGGTGTACAACTCATTGCACACGAGGGTGAGTTTGAAGACCTCCTAGCTGATCTAGCTTTGCATCGATTAGATATCGTGCTTGCGGATAGGCCTGCTCCAGCCAACAAAAATCTACACGTCTACAGCGAAGAATTAATGAAGTCAGCAATTGCTTGGTTTGGCCCCAAGAAACTACTGAAGCAATCCAAAAAACCATTTCCAGAATGTCTTAATGAGTTACCCATCCTACTGCCTACCTCTCATTCCAAGGTTAGACACTTGATTGATCAATGGTTTTCTGAAAACGGGATCAACCCCAACATTACCGGGGAGTTTGAGGACAGCGCCCTCTTAAAAACGTTTGCGGCCAGCGGCCTTGGAGTGTTTCCAGCAGGAGAGAGCATCAGGAAAGATTTACAAGAAACCTATCACATTGAGATGATTGGTAAGTGTGAACATATTTACGAATATTTTTATGCTATTCGCTCGGAGAAGAAAATTCAGCATCCTCTTGTAGAAGCAATTATTAAACGTTAAATCATGGCAAATTTCTTAGACCCAGCAATTCTCTTTTTCTTATTTGGCGCATTTGCTGGCGCTGTTAAATCCAACCTGGAAATTCCACCACCGATTGCACGATTTCTTTCGCTTTACCTCTTGATGGCCTTGGGTCTCAAAGGAGGATTTGCCTTACATAAATCAGGCTTTACGACAGAAATCGCGCTCTCACTTGGTCTTGCTATCTTTTTAGCCATCTTGATTCCGATCATTGGCTACCAAATCCTCAGAACCAAACTCAATACCTTTGATGCAGCAGCTGTAGCTGCAACCTATGGCTCCGTCAGTGCAGTCACATTCATTACGGCTACCCAATACTTAGATCAATTCAATATTAGTTATGGGGGCCATATGGCAGCAGCAATGGCACTCATGGAGTCCCCAGCAATCATCCTGGCAATTGTTTTGGCAAATAAAGCTAGGGCGGCGCATGCAAAACAAACCCAAACAGGACTTCAACAAACGGGTATCTCAAAAATCCTACATGAGTCATTTACTGATGGTGCGCAGCTCCTACTGCTTGGTTCAATGCTGGTTGGCCTCGTGAGCGGTGATGCCGGCCAAAAACTCATGGCGCCGTTTTCGATTGATCTTTTCAAAGGAATGCTCGCATTTTTTCTACTCGATATGGGTTTAATGGCAGCTAGAAATATTAAGGGCTTGTATGGCAAGCCCCCCATTACCTTGCTTTACGCCCTTGCCTCCCCGCTTTCACATGCCTTGATTGCACTAGCCTTCTGCAAGTTCATTGGCCTACCACTTGGCAATACTATTTTACTGATGGTGCTCGCTTCAAGCGCCTCTTACATTGCCGTGCCAGCAGTTTTACGACATGCATTGCCAGAAGTTAATCCAGCCCTCTATATGGGTATGTCCCTTGGCATCACCTTCCCATTCAATATTATTTTAGGCATACCTCTTTATGCCATGATTGCAAAATTAGTAATGTAATCAGTCCATGAGTCCTACGATGAGATATTCAGATGGGTATTTATTTCAATAGAACAGCAAGCGTTTTAACAAAACATGGCAAAGAGCATGTATTGAGCTCAGTCTTACAGCCCGCCACCGGGATGGACATACAACATACTGATGCTTACGATACCGATCTACTGGGAACTTTTACTTTAGAAACACCCAGGTATGGCAGCCAGCTTGATGCTGCAAGAAAGAAAGCTCAGATCGGCATGGGCCTGATCGGCACAGATCTTGGCCTTGCAAATGAGGGGGCGTTTAATGCTGACCCATTTACTGGCATGTTGGCATGGAATAGCGAACTAGTTATTCTGATTGACTCAAAACTACAACTAGAAATTACGGGGTTTCACAGCGCTCCTGCACAAAACAATCATGCCTATGTAAAACATTGGGAGGAGTTAGAAAAATTTGCGCATACTGCGCTATTTCCATCTCATCTTCTAGTGATTAAGCCAACGGATCAATACCACCCACAATCAATCAAAAATATTGGCAATATCAAGCAACTGAGGGATGCCTTTGAATGGGCTTGCGCGCACTCGTCGAAAGGGATTGTGTATGTTGAAAATGATCTCAGAGCCTTTGCCAATCCTACGCGAATGGAAAATATTCGGCTAGCAACTCTCGATCTTGCAAACAAGCTCAACTCTTTATGCCCAGCATGCCAGATACCGGGCTATTGGATCAAAGACATCCAGCGTGGCTTACCCTGCAATGCGTGTGGCATGCCCACCAATCAAGAGATCACAAAAATATGGGGATGCCTCAAATGTGAGTATCGAGATGCCAAGGGCATCAAGACGCTAACATTTGCAAACCCATCTCTCTGTAGTCACTGCAACCCATAATTGAATTCTTGGGCTTTCAAGACTCTGTATTGGTTTTTTATTTACTGTTTTTTATTTACTTCTTTTTTTGCCTTACTGCAGAACTACTCTTCTCAAAGTTTGAAAATGAATCTGTCATAGCTGCTCGAATCAGATCAAAATTTTCAAGTGCATTATTAAAAGAGGTTTTGAATATCGAGGTATATGGCTCAGCACCTGCAGGAGAATTTTGTGTCGCTTCATTCACAAAATGAATTAAGTCATGTTGCGACTCTTTGATCATTGCCTCGGCAATTTTTGCTAGCTCTTTATTTCCACTAGCTAAGGCTTGAAATAGTTGGGACTGATACTCGGCAACCTCTTTAGCGGCCTCTTGCAATACCTCAGCATGTACATAATCAAATACCGCCTTAGGATCCTGTGTTTTCATGAGCTCCGCCACTTTAGCTTGCATTCGAGAGGAAAGCTCTTGTGCAGCGCGCTGATTTAATTGAGCGATCTCCTGAGCGCTACTTAGCGCTACTTGGCCGACTGCCTGTGCAGCCTTCATACCCTTGGTTTGATTTGCCATTGCATTCAAGTCAAATGGATTCTTACTCATGCATATCTCCCTAGCTCAATTAGTGGTTTATTTAATCTACTCCTGAATGCCAGGCATTGAGATAGAGAAATACCACTAGAGAGGCAGGCAGAAATGCAAAAGGGCGCTCTGGCGCCCTTTTTGGTGTAGCAAGCTAAATTACTCTGGTTTAGCGTACGACGATATTTGCACCCTGACGTAACTGTGAGAGGAATTCAAACTGCTTCTTCTGCACCAGGCCATTACGAATGACTGCTTTAGCTTGCTCATAAGTTGGGGGCTTGCTAGATTTTTTATCTTCCAACTTAATTAAATACCACCCCTGCGGCATCTGAATTGGGTTAGGAGAAACCTGGCCCTTAGACAAGACTGTGAGAACAGCGGCAATCTGCGGCAAAGTTTGCCCGGCCTGCACCCAGCCTACAGCACCACCTTGCACCTTATTGGGTGCAAGTGAAACACTCTTAGCCACTTTATCAAAAGACTCACCTTTCTTAATTCTAGCTAGGGTAGCTTGTGCATCAGCCTCAGTAGCTACAGCAATGTCACTTACCTTGTACTCCACGATCATGCCTTGTGAACCTAAAGACGCAATCTCACGGTTGTACTCTGCTTGCACGTCAGCATCACTCACTGGATTTTTAGACATATAAGTAGACAACTCTAAGTCTGCTAAATAATTTTGGCGAATCAAGGCCAGTTGCGTATTAGCTCTATCAGAGTTAGCAAGCCCATCTTTCTCAGCCTGCTGAGACAGGAGTGCGATTTCAATCATTTTTCCTAAGACTGCATTACGCAACTCTGGAGAATCTTTTTGACCCTGGGCTAAGGCCGCTTGAATACCTTGCTCAACAACATCATTGCTGATGATCATTCCATTTACAGAAGCAGCGGCATTTACGGGTAATGCATTCTGAGAATATGCAGCCGTTGACAGTCCTAAGGCCATTACAAGACTTATGAGATATAAACTGGAAAGGGATTTCATGGATAACTCTTTTTTAAAATGTAGAAGTAATTTTAACAGTTTGCGATCATTAAAAAACCATGGTCGCTGGGATTGGTTCAAACGGCGCGGCGGATTGGGCACCCTGCGCTTCAGCCTGTTCCTCACCATCTGGATTTTTGATATAACGCGAATCAATAGGTGTATTTGGAAGCTGACTGATAGGTGGGCGCTCTATATAAACCGGGCCAGCAGGAGTTTCTAAAGGAGCAATAGGCTGGCTATTGAATTCTTGGATTTGCGCTGGAGTGTAAGGAGAGAATGTTTGCGCAATAAGAATGCTTGAGGGTGCAAAACCAAAAGCAATACTGAAAACAAAAATTATTCTGAACTGGACTGGAATACGCATCACTCTTTCCTATTTGTACTGGATCACACAATCGCCAATAGGCTGCTGAGAGCTGAAACATCAGAATGCCATTCTAGAGCCAAAAGACTTCGAGTAGATACATAAAGCAGGTATCCTAGAATAACTAGCCCTTATCCACCTCTTATGAATACATCGACTCCTTTTACCAATAAGGTCTATACGCTTAGTGATGGGAGTCATTACCAGGTTCGCCCCATCCAAGTGAATGATCGAGAGCGAATCATAGAGCTGTTTAATCATCTTTCGCCAGAAAGTCGCTATCTCCGATTTGCCCATGCTATCTCTAAACTTCCAGATGACTTTCTGGATGACATCTTGCACTTAGACTATAAAAAAGAAATGGCATTGCTTGCGGCCATGACAAGTCATGCTGGTACTGAGGAGATTATTGGAATTGCACGTTATGTAACACCTCCCAATCAAAATGCTTGTGAATTCTCCCTGAGTGTGAGTGATAGCCATACTACACAGGGTGTTGGCACGCATTTAATGCGTGATCTCATTGCATATGCGAAAAAGAATGGATTACAAGAAATGCTGGGGTATGTCTTGAGTAAAAATTCTAGAATGCTTCATCTTGTCTCTGATCTGGGTTTTCAGATTCATAGTCAGGATGATGAGCTTGACTTTAAAACTGTGAGCCTGACACTGTGAATCCATCAAACCAAATCCACTCAGAAAATTCAATTCTCATCTTGATCGATTTACAGGGACGCCTGATGCCTGCGATTGCTCAAGGTGAAGCAGTGCTCAAGCAATGTATTCGCGTTGCGCAAATTGCCCAACTACTCGAGATTCCAATTATCGGCACAGAGCAAAGTCCGAGTAGCTTAGGCAGCAATCTCGATCCCATTCAGTCTTATTGCAGTAAAACGATTGAGAAAGAGCACTTCAATGCCTGCGCGGATGGCCTAACTGCCGCCATTCCTGATAATCGCCAACAGTGCATTCTGATGGGATGTGAAACCCATGTTTGCTTAATGCAAACAGCACTTAAACTGATCGATGAGGGCTACGATGTTTCCGTAGTAGTGGATGGAGTTGGTTCGCGCCGAGCACTCGATAAGCAAATTGCGCTTGATCGACTAGGCATTGCTGGAGCACGACTGATTACTGTTGAGATGCTTGGATTTGAGTGGCTCAAGACAGCTCAAAACCCTGTCTTCAAAGAAGTTCTTGCGCTACTAAAATAATAGGGCTGGGCTTGCGAGTCTTTATTTGCTATTCTGCAGCATCACTTAAAGGATTCCTATGACGAACGATACTCAAACCCAAAACGACGAAGATTTTGATTACGGGTGCGAATGCGCCATGACACTCTTAAATGAGCCAACAGAAGATTGCCTGAATGATCTGATTGATGAGCTTGATGAAGATGGCATGATCGCCACAGAAGTGGTTTATGGTCTCTTAGCAACCATCCTCATGAGCATCACCTCCGAGGATGAAGATGATGAGGAAGCGCAGTAAAACGAATTAAGCCAAGATTTGTAGGGCGAACTGATCCATGGCACGTGCCATGGCGACGTCTAACTCAGTCAGTGCCCTCAGGGAATGGGTACTCAATCGTACTGATACCTTGTTCCATGTATTTGACCAGTCGGGGTGATGATCCAACTCTTCAGCGAAGTCTGCACACAAGGTCATGAACTCAAAGGCACTCTTAAAGTCCTTAAATACAAACACCCGCTCTAGCTCTTGAGTATCAGGATGCACCTGCCACTGCGGCAACACTGTTGCAAAGTCAAAATCTTTAGCAAGTAGATTCGGTTTAGGCAATGAGAGCTCCAATACTCTGCGATAGTCTCTGCAAATCATCTGGATACAGCCAGCGCCACTCACCTTCAGCCAAATCTGCTGGCATGATGTATTGTCCGATTTCAGTACGGTGCAGCTTAGCAACATGATTACCTACTGCAGCCATCATTCGTTTGACTTGATGATAGCGACCCTCAACAATAGTCATGGCTAATATATTCTCTCCAAGCTGCTTACATGCTGAAGCAAAACAGGGCTTTGGATCATCATCCAACACCACGCCTGTTAACAAATGATCAATCTGATTTTGGGTAATGGGCTCAGGAGTTGTGATTTCATACATCTTGCCAATGTTTTTCTTTGGCGTAGTCATCTTATGAATAAACTGACCATCATCCGATATCAAAATTAAGCCGGTAGTGTCAAAGTCTAGACGCCCGACGCATTGCAATCCCCTTTCTACAAAAGGCTTAGGCAATAAGCTATAGACACTTGGATGATGCGTGGTTTTATGGGAACACTCATAGTTTGGCGGCTTGTTAAACGCAATATAGGCCTTTTCATGAAACTCCCAATCTTTCCCCTCTACATTCAGCATTAATCCCTCTGTAGCAATACGCTCTTCTGGATCATCTGCTGGAACACCGTTGACCTTGACTAGGTCGGCATAGACTAAATCGCTGCAATAGCGCCTGGTCCCAAAGCCTTGGCTAAATAGTATTTTTTCGAGAGAAATTGGTTTGGCCATATCATGCCGAGAATACTACAAAGCCGCACTCCCAGTAACCGACAAATGAAGCCGTTATGATGGCTAGATATCGCCTACAAGCTTCTTACTTACTACTGCCATGCTCTCAATCCCAGCACCCAGAAATCCTCTCCATACTCGTGAAATTACTTTTCAGGGCTACGCTCGAGAAGATGGCCAGTGGGATATTGAAGCGCATTTACGAGATTTTAAATTTCAGCCATTTACTACCGGCGGAAAAACCTGGGAGCCAGGCCAAGCTTTCCACGATATGTGGGTTCGCATTACTGTGAACACTGAATTAGTGATTCAAGCAATTGAAGTGGCCATGGACAGCCACCCCCACCCAGAATGTCCGCAAGTAATACCTCCAATGGATGCACTGATTGGCGCTCGCATTGGTAAGGGTTGGCGCAAAATTATCAACGAGCACCTTGGAGGTATTAAGGGGTGCACTCATTTACGAGAGTTACTCAGCAATATTGCTACCGCTGCATTTCAATCTATTCCAGGAGCGCTATTTGATCCGGATGACAACAAACCACCACTCTATTTGGGTACCTGTAAATCGTGGGATTTCGACGGGCCAGTAGTGATGCGCGTCTACCCCAAGTTTTACCAATGGAAACCGACAATTTAGGTTTTATTGCAGTTCACCACGGTGAACATTAAAACCATTGAAAGACTGCTGCACTGGCATTAGCTCTACTAAATTAATATTCATATGACTTGGTAAGTTAGCGGACCAATAAATAGCCTCCGCTACATCATCAGCACTTAATGCTTTCACTCCGGTGTAAACCTTACCAGCCTTACTGTCATCACCTTTAAAGCGCACATTCGAAAACTCAGTTCCAGAGCACATCCCTGGCTCAACGCAAGTAACGCGTACTGGAGTACCAATTAAATCTGCCCTGAGATTTAAGCTAAATTGCTGAACAAAGGCTTTAGTGCCGCCGTAGACGTTGCCACCAGGATAGGGATAATTTGCCGCTACTGAGCCCAGATTAATCACATGGCCGCACTTGCGCTCTACCATTCCCGGCAAAAAGGCACGCGTCATATGCACTAGCCCCTTGATATTAGTATCAATCATCTGATCCCAATCCGTAAGTAAAGCCTGATGCGCCGGCTCAAGCCCTAAAGCTAACCCAGCGTTATTAACCAACACTGTCACCCTAGAAAACTCGGCTGGTAGTGTAGCTGCCAATTCATCAACCTTTGCGCTATCACAAACATCTAGCGCCAAGGTGAGTAATTTTTTCTGCTGCTCTACTGGCAGGGATGCTTTTAAAGCTGCTAGGCGCTCGACTCTTCTACCTAAGGCGATCACTTGATGGCCATGTGCCAAAAACCGCCTTGCAGTTGCCTCTCCAAAGCCAGCAGTAGCGCCGGTGACTAAAACTGTATGTTCCATATATCCTACTTATTTTTTCCAATTGGCTGAGTCATTTATATTACTGCGTATATGACATTGTTACGTATTTTTGCTCGCCTCCTGATTTCATTGGGATTAATAGGAAATGCTTGTGCTGATGAAAGCAAGTTCTCTGGAGGCTTTTTAAATCTAGAGAAAGCATCTGATCAGTACTCAAGTCAACGGGTTCTGGAATTTTGGGGGTATCACAATACCTTTGGAGAACAAACCCAAAGCGACACATTGAAGCTTCGCTACTACCAGCCCCTGCAGTTTGACCAGTGGCGAGGCACTATGCGACTCGACACCTCCTATGTTTCAACTTACGGACCCACTCTTACCGAGCAGTCATCCGGCACTTATAACGCCGGTAACACCATGCTAACGGTCTGGGGAAATCACCCCAGTATTCTGAGGAATTGGGAGGGTACATTAGGTGCTAGGGTTGTGCTTCCATTTGGCAATAACGGGCAATGGGCTGCCGGCCCTCAGATCGGCACAGTATATGTACCAAATAAGGGAAGCGATTCAAGACTCTCAGACTTTTCACCATTACTCAGATATATGTATGGGTTTGATACCAAGAGTAATTCGTTTGCTAGTAACCCCAATCAACCGCCCTTAGTTCGCAATCTCAATATTTTTCCAACGCTTGGATTGAATATCTCCCCCAGCACGCAACTTCGATTGTGGGATGAGAATGGAATTGTTTGGAATACCGGTGGAGGGGGTGGCTGGTTTATCCCGCTCGATGCCATGGTGACTCATCGTCTTAATAAAAGTTTTTTATTCGCGGTGGGTGCCAGCAAACAGGTCGTGCAAAGCTACTCTGTCTACGACTGGTCTTTTTATGGAAAACTATCGTTTAATTTCTGACGAACACTTTAGTCTTGATTCATTAAAAAACCGTTTTCGATAACAGCTGCTTTCGATTTCACTAAAGCCTCCACCAACCAGGCCTGGAAAGCTTCACTGCTCATATTGAGCTGCTTGCGAATATTTTCCAGTACAGGCGTACCTGCAATCCACTGATTGACCACTGCTAGCTTCTGGCTTCGCCATTCCAACAGCTTGTACTTCAGGAGCACCTTAGCACCATGACGTGCATTGCGGTCAGCATCGCTTGAGAGGTAATCGAGGCGGGATTTTGCGGTCTCAATTGACTTTTTGACATCCGTAAAAGGCTTGCCATGCCCAGGAATAACTAAGGCAACAGGGAGACCTTCGATTAACTCTAAGGTCTGCGCCACTTCTTCAAAACCACTCTCACCCCAAAGCTCAGGAAAAATGACTCCAAAGCCCTCCTCCCATAGCGCATCGGCAGAGATCAAGATTTGATGCTGCTCTTGGTACAACATGACTGAATGGTTGTCATGGCCTGGAGCAGCCAGAATTTGCCAGCGATAAGAGCCTAAGAGTATTTCTTCACCAGGCACAAGTAGGGCATGGTGTGTGAAGCTTGGACACTCTTGCCCTAGTTGCTGAAAGCTCAGTAAATCCTCGCTCCAGTCTCGTACGGCAATTGCCTCTGCTTCTGGTATCCATATCTCGCAATCAAATACCTCTGATAAGACTGCGTTACCGCCACAATGATCAGAATGCAGGTGGGTATTGACCACTTTATTGAGCTTATTTAAGCCATGCTGCTTCAGTGTATTAGTAACCAGATCAACAGTCATCTGCTGGTGCGCACAGTAGCCACTATCAACTAGTGATACATCTTCCTCACTGAAGAGCAATATATTGTTTGCCGATAGCCATCCACGCTCGAAAATTTCAATTCCGGGTGGGAGTAAGTAATTACCGATGCGCTTTTCAAGAGCCTTCATTTTTTTGCGTAGTAATCTCAAGCTTTTGAATATCGAATTGTTGTTGCTTTAGGCGTTGCAATAAATCAGCATAGGCTTTGGGGTCAGGCTGAGGGGTTCTTGATAGAACCCAAAGATACTCTCTTCTAGGGTCACTCACAGCAGCTAATTGATATTGCGGATCCAAATCAATTACCCAATAGTCACCCCATACTAAAGGTAAAAAAGAGAGCCACTCAGGGGCGAAACGGACCTCTAATTTGGGTGAATTCTTGCTGCCAATTTGGCGAGCCAAACCCTCTGCCTCTGAAGTCTCGCCAGCGGCAGTTTTGCAGCTATTAAGGACTCGAAGATTGCCATCAGGCTTAGCGCTATAAACAGCTTTAGTATTAGAGACACATTTTTTCTGAAACCAGTTTGGGAATTTTGCAATCTCGTACCAAGTACCTAAGTAGCGAGGAACATCTAAAGTAGCGATGGTTCTCACATTCTGATCACTTTGCTGTGCAAAGACTTGGGACGATCCAAAACAAATCAGCAGTAAGCCCAATGTAGAAATCAAGAAAGTGCGAGAAAATATCAATAGGGTCATCAACTGAACATTCTTAGATGGTAGATCGCTTACCTAAAAGCTTGCGAATATAAGGAATCCTACAACATAACAACAATAGCAAAACTACTGCATAGATTGTGACGGTATCAAAATCATTCTTACCTGCCTTATGCCACCAATAGTGGAGGATTGCGGTGCAGGCAATGAGATAAATCAGTCGATGCAAGAGCGCCCAGCGACGACCCAGTTTTCTTTGAGCCCAGTGGGTTGAAGTCAGTGCCAGAGGAAATAGCAAAACTAGGCTAATAAAGCCCATTGTAATAAAGGGCCGCTTTACTACATCTTTGAGCATCTCTATTAAATTAAAATCCTGATCTAGCCAAAGCCAAATGACAAAATGGAGTGATGCATAAAAGAAACAAAATAGGCCCAACATTCTGCGATACCGAATCCACCCTATTGAATTCGTTAGCAAACGTAATGGAGTCATCGCCAGCGTCAAACACAAAAAGACTAGCGCCCATGTTCCCGTTGAGCGCGTAATAAACTCAATTGGATTGGCGCCCAGACCATCAGTAAACCCTAGCCAAATCAAACGATTTAGCGGCAGTAGGGCCAATAGGAAGATCAGTAACTTCATCCAACTTTACTTATCGTTTTGCATCAATAGAATTTTTTCAAATCCATCCCGGTGTACATACTCGCCACCTGATCACCATAACCATTAAACATTTGGGTTTTGATTTTAGGAGCAAAGCCACCTCTAGAGTCACCGATACGTCGCTCAGTCGCCTGACTCCAGCGGGGGTGATCTACCAAAGGATTTACATTGGAATAAAACCCATACTCACGCGCATCAAACTGACTCCAGCTCGTCTTGGGCATTTCTTCTGTTAAACGAATGCTCACGATCGACTTAGCGCTCTTAAAACCATATTTCCAGGGCACGACGATTCGGACTGGGGCGCCATTTTGCTTTGGTAGTGTCTCGCCATAAAGACCAAAAGTGAGGAGTGTCAGGGGGTTCATAGCCTCATCTAAGCGTAGACCTTCTCGATAAGGCCAATCGATAATCTGACTCTTCAGGCCTGGCATTTGTTTGCGATCAGCTAAGGTAATAAATTCAACATACTTCGCAGAACCTAAAGGCTGCACCTGATTCAGCAATTTGGATAAAGAGTAACCATCCCAAGGAATGACCATAGACCAACCCTCAACGCAGCGCATACGATAAATACGCTCCTCCATCGGAGCAAGCTTAAGCAAGGCATCTATATCCAAGGTCATTGGCTTTTTAACCAAACCTTCAATCGTCACAGTCCATGGCCGAGTTTGCAAACTTTGGGCATAAGCAGCGGGATCTGATTTATCTGTTCCAAACTCATAAAAGTTGTTATAGCCAGTGACATACTGGTAACTGGTTGATTCATCCTTCAAAACAAAGTTTGGGTTTGGCGTAGCAATTAACTTTTGAGCATTGCTGGCAATTGCCTCGCGCGAGAACCAAGGAGCTAACGCTAGACCAAAGGCTCCGGCCGCAGCATTCTTGATTAAGTCACGACGTCCCTCAAAGACCGCTTTAGGGGTAATTTCCTGGGAAAGCCGTTTTTCCTCATTTGTGGACATATCAAAGTCTCCTCAATGGATTGAATCTAATAATGACAATAGACCTTATTCTCCTATGCCTACCAATTTATTGCTGAGCTACTGCATTAACCCAAAAGGCAGACAAGAAAAAAGGGCAAACCAAGCGGCTTGCCCTTTTGATGAAACGAACTTACTTTAAGCGGCTGATGCCGTTTTTAAGATGCTATTCAAGGTAGTGCTTGGACACATCACAGCTACGAACTTGTCGTGATCAGGCATGTAGTAGCCACCAATATCCGCAGGCTTTCCTTGTACCGCCTTAAACTCGGCAACAATCTTTTGCTCGTTCTCAGTCAACGCTTTTGCAATCGGAGCAAAGTGAGCCTGCAATTCTTTATCTTCGGTTTGCGCAGCTAAAGCTTGAGCCCAGTACATCGCCAAGTAAAACTGGCTACCGCGATTATCTAACTCACCTGTGCGTGGTGATGGTGACTTATTGTTATCTAACAATGAGCCGGTAGCTTCATCTAAAGTGCGAGCCAAGATTTTGACTTTGGCGTTACCAGTCTTATCACCAATATCTTCTAGAGAAACTGCTAAGGCCAAAAACTCGCCCAAGGAATCCCAACGCAAATGATTTTCTTCGACCAACTGTTGAACGTGCTTAGGAGCAGAACCACCCGCACCAGTCTCAAAGAGGCCGCCACCAGCCATCAAAGGCACGATAGATAACATCTTGGCGCTGGTACCGAGCTCCATAATCGGGAACAAGTCAGTGAGGTAATCACGCAAGATATTGCCGGTCACAGAGATCGTATCCTTACCGCGAATGATGCGCTCTAAGGTGTAGCGCATTGCGCGAGTCTGCGACATGATCTGAATATCAACGCCAGTTAAGTCGTGCTCTTTCAGATAGGTTTGCACCTTCTTGATCAACTCGGCTTCATGTGGACGATACTCGTCTAGCCAGAATACGGCTGGAGTATGCGACAAGCGTGCGCGGTTTACTGCTAACTTCACCCAGTCACGAATCGGCGCATCTTTTACTTGGCACATACGCCAGATATCGCCCTCTTCCACATTCTGCTCCAGCAAGACTGTGCCGTCATCCGCAACAATGCGAGCTACACCTGCCTCAGTGATTTCAAAGGTCTTGTCATGTGAACCGTACTCTTCCGCCTGCTGAGCCATCAAGCCCACATTGGGTACTGTGCCCATCGTTTTTGGATCAAAGTTACCGTGCGTCTTACAGAAGTTAATGATCTCTTGATAGATGCGAGCAAAGGTACTTTCTGGGATGACTGCTTTAGTGTCATGTAAACGACCATCAGCACCCCACATCTTGCCACCCACACGAATCATTGCTGGCATCGATGCATCTACGATCACATCACTTGGTGAATGAAGATTAGTAATGCCTTTGGCAGAGTCCACCATTGCCAACGCTGGACGGTGCTCATGGCAAGCATGTAAGTCCTGAATGATTTCTTCACGTTTAGATTCTGGCAAAGTCTTGATTTTTTCGTATAAGCTACTCATACCGTTGTTTGGATTTACACCCAACTCTTCAAACAACTTGCCATGTTTTTCAAATGCATCTTTGTAGAAAATCTTGACAGCGTGACCGAACACGATTGGGTGTGACACCTTCATCATGGTGGCCTTGACGTGCAAGGACAACATCATGCCAGTCTTGTAAGCATCTTCAATTTCTTTTTCATAGAACTCGCAGAGTGCTTTTTTACTCATGTACATGCTGTCAATAATTTCACCTGCAAGCAAACTTACTTTTGGCTTGAGAACAATCGTCTTGCCACTCTTCGTAACTAAATCCATCTTCACATCACATGCTTTAGTCATCGTCATTGACTTCTCACCTGCGTAGAAATCACCACCATGCATATGCGATACGTGCGTACGGGAGGCTTGACTCCACTCACCCATCGAGTGCGGGTTCTTACGGGCATAGCGCTTAACGGCATTTGGTGCGCGGCGATCAGAGTTGCCCTCGCGCAATACTGGGTTTACGGCGCTACCCAAACATTTGGAGTAACGCGTACGAATTGCTTTTTCAGCATCATTTTTAGGATCATCTGGAAAATCAGGAAGTTTGTAACCCTTAGCTTGCAACTCTTTGATAGCGGCGAGCAGTTGTGGAACTGATGCACTGATATTAGGCAACTTAATGATGTTGGTATCAGGCAATAAGGTCATACGACCAAGCTCAGCCAAATTATCGGGAACTTTTTGCTCATCCGTTAAACAATCAGAGAACTCTGACAAGATACGTGCCGCAACAGAAATATCGCTTTCTACAACCTGAACTCCAGCTGGAGCCGTAAAAGTACGAATGATTGGTAAGAATGCACAGGTCGCCAATAAAGGCGCTTCATCTGTCAGCGTGTAAATGATCTTTGATGTCTCTGAAGCCATTGATGTTTCCTCGATATGGGTAAATATTAGGGGTCGGCCTTATACCGAACCACTCTCGCATTCCGTATGCAACACTTCAGGCGCTTGTGGCTGTCTTGGGTGTAATTTCACATACTGGACCGAGAAATCTATTTTAAATCATCGACCCCGGCAATTTAAGGGGATTTGGGCTGCAAATTGACTGAAGTCGGTCAATTTAAGGGAATCCACCGAGGCAAGGCCGTCACCACTTACATCGTAAACTGCAATGCATGATGAACAAGCACCCCCTACTCAACAAAAACCTCGTACTGTTGATTCTCTGCCAGGGCTTGTTTTTGACCAACAATGTGACCTTTATTGCTATTAATGGCCTAGTTGGGCTCAGCCTAAGCCCAGTGGCCTGGATGGCTACCTTACCCGTGATGGGCTACGTTGTGGGGGGCGCTTTCTCCACTTCAATCGTAGCCAAAACCCAAAATTACTTTGGCCGCAAGATATCTTTTCAGCTAGGTCTTCTGGTAGCGGTATTTTCAGCCCTTTTGTGTGCCTACGCCGCCGTTTCCAAAAACTTCTGGCTGCTAGTCCTCGGCACCTTTATTGCAGGCTATTACAGCGCCAATGGTCAGCTCTATCGATTTGCCGCTGCTGAGTTAACTGCGGTCAGCCAGAGAGATAAAGCAGTTTCCTGGGTGCTAGCTGGCGGAATCCTTGGCGCCGTCATTGGGCCCAACCTCGCATCCTGGACCAAAGATTACTTTGACACTGCTTTTTTGGGGGCCTACCTCACCCTCTCGATAGCGGGCTTGATTGGCGTCATCGTGATGCAATTTATCCATTTTCCAGAAGAATTCAAGACGCAGCATTCGCTTTCTGCTGGAAGAAGCCTCAAAATCATCCTGCAGCAACCAGTCTTTATGGTTGCGGTGATTGGCGCCTCTTTGGGTTACGGCGTGATGAACCTACTCATGGCGGCTACCCCACTTGCCATGCAAATTTGTGGGCTCCCATTTTCTGATACAGCCATGGTTTTAGAGTGGCATGTGATTGGCATGTTCGCGCCCGGTTTTTTTACTGGCTCACTCATTCAGCGCTTTGGTGCACTCAAAATTATGGGTGTTGGGGTCCTCCTCAATCTCCTGTGCATTGCAATCGCACTCACTGGTGTCGACTTCCACCAATTTTTAATTGCCTTATTTTTGCTGGGTGTTGGCTGGAACTTTTTATTTACCGGATCCACATCGTTAGCGATGACTGCATACCGACCTGAGGAGCGTGACAAAGCTCAAGCAGCCATTAACTTCTTTGTGTTTGGCACAATGGCCTTTACTTCATTTGGCTCTGGAGCCCTCATTACCTCGCAGGGCTGGAATATCCTCAATCTAGGATCGCTGCTTCCCGTTGCCGTCACTGCTGGCGCTTTACTTTGGCTTAGCGCCAATCGAAAGCAGGCTAATGCCTCCCCCTAGCGCCTAAGAAACTTTTGCTAAAGGGAGATTGAAGAGTAAGTTTTGCGGTTTGAGTTTGAGCTGTTTGTCATCATTCATTGCTATACCCATATATACCGGCTTTCCAGCCTGAGATTGGGTAACGGCTGCCTCATCAATAAAGTCCAAACGGAATAAGCAAATCACCTTCTCCAGTTCGTCAGTATCGACTGTCTCTTTGTTGTAAAGCTTATTCAGAATATCCGTCGCAGCAGCATCTAGACCAACATGCCAAGACCATTTTGGATCTGAGATTTGCTGCATTGGAGTAATGCGTACCTGGGCACCTAAGAAGTGCTGCACCCATTTTTCGAGGACACGGCAAAAATGATTAATAGGCGGTTGACCGAAGTTCAACTGCACTGCAAAGTCATAATCTTCACTCTTACCCCAATAGAGCTCAGCGTTTTCCTCATGTAATACATCTAAGTCGATCGAGCGCATAGACATCGACTTGCTCTTGAGCAAATCCAGGATGTTGCCAGTCTCACCTGCCTGCGCATTACGAGTCACCACCTCATCATCCGCACCCATCACCACACCGTCCTCCAACACAGTGATCTTTTGAGTCCGAAAGAAGAGCTCACCCATACGTGCATCTAAAGGATGGCAATCCTCACCCAAAATATGCCGAATAAATATTTGCGCTAGTTGAGATATAAATAGAGGCGGTACATCTACGCCATCACCCTTAAACAAGCTCATGTAAAAGTTTTCTAAAGAACTGGCGGCCAATAGCTTGGCTCGATACCTCAGCCACACTTGGTAGTTCACCTGAATATCGGGATCTGCCATGCCAGCAATTTCCTCATCGGAAATCACCGCGCGGGGGTTTGCATTTAGGCGCTGATGCAGGACTCGCTCAACATCACAGGATTCGGGAACGAGGTTTAACTCGGGGCGCAATAAATAAGTACGCAGAAAATCATCGGTTACCAGCAATTGCTTATCTGACCCAACCGTAAGGGTTTTGTACGCAGAATGAGACCAGAAGTTTGTCATGTTAGTTTGCTCGAACAAAAAGATTACGCTCAGAATATACTAGCCCTTCAATTTCAGCCAAAGAGGAAGATAAACGTGAGCGAACTCCAAAAAATAGATACCGTTGTGGGCGATGGTAAAGAAGCGACTGCAGGCAATCATGTAGACGTGCATTACACCGGATGGTTGTTTGATGAACAGGCGCCTGAGCACAAAGGCCAGAAGTTTGATAGCTCACTCGATCGCGGCCAATTATTTAGCTTTCCTTTGGGTGCTGGCCATGTCATTAAAGGCTGGGATGAGGGCGTGCAAGGCATGAAAATTGGTGGCAAGCGCACCTTAATCATTCCATCTGAGATGGGTTATGGTCCACGTGGCGCCGGCGGCGTGATTCCACCCAATGCAACACTGGTATTTGATGTGGAACTACATGGCGTAAATTAACTCTGCCCCTGCATTAGCAAGTAATAAGGCCACTCGGTTTAATACACTGAGTGGCCTTTATTTTTCTCTGGGGAAAAACTGCAGATCTTATGAGCGTAAATCTTTACCGCTCAAAGTAAGTTTGTTAGGTGCTACTGGCTGACACAAACTAATCAAACGATTTCTTTCAGCCATCACCTTGTCGGTATAACCACCATCGCTCTCTGCATTTGCAGCACCAACATAGTATTTCAAGCCATTACGTAATGAACCGCTAGTGGCAATCAAATACTTCAAAATGTAAGCGCCTACCCGAATATTGACTTCAGGCTTGACCGCATCGGTTGCGCCACCATACAGAGCATATTTATCTTTGTGGATGGTAGTCATCACCTGCATTAGACCTTCGGCACCAGCATGACTTTTAATGAGCGGGTTGAAGTTGGACTCCACCGAAATCACGGCGAGCAATAACACTGGATCGATTTTGACTTCTTTTGCAATCAACACAGTATTAGAGATGTATTCCTCAATCTTGGCACGATCTAATTTGTACTTCTTCTCAAAGAAGTCAGCTACTGCGCGTTGGTTTTGAATCGAGACCATCAGCTTTGAATCTAATGCCTGAGGATCAATTTTTGAAGTGGGAATGCGATCAGCCAAATGGGAGATCGGTTTTACCTGGGTGTGCGCCACGGAGGGCATCAAGAGGGCAACTGTTTGCTGCTTAGCACCCATCAAACCAGCGCCCGGGATAGCCGATGCATTTCCGTAAAGCACATTGGCGATTTCTTCATCCGCAGACGCCTTAGAAGCAGCTTCTTGATACTGATCGAGCATGCTGAAACCATTTTGCCAAACTATATGGCGCGCTTCGTCTGGAACCAGGATTCGAGCCAAATCGAATGCACCTGCTTGGGTTCCGTTACCCGAGAGCCAGAGTCCGACAATCATGAAAACAGTCACAATCAATAGACCATTCATGACCCGATAGACGGGGGATAGTGCGTGAGCCAACAAATCCTTAGCGTGAGCCGATGCTGGCTGCGCTAGTTGCATGTCACTCGAATCGCTAGAAAAACATTTAATCATTCGTAGTCTTGCAGTACCCCAAAAATCAAACTTCAGATTTATGTTGCAACGCAATAAGTAAAAAACATGAGTCACTCTAAAAAGGTTCTTATATCAAGTCAAGAATAAAGAACCTGATTTCAATAACTTATAGGTCTTGATATCAGGATGTTCCCTAGTAAGGTCTTTAAATTTGATATTTATCCATTTAAATTCAATAACTTAAAGAAGTTAGTGGGGGCTTATTTCATATAATAAAAAAGTGCTTAAATTCGGACTTTTTTACTATTTTTACTCCTTAAAAGAGATGTCTGACCCGTACATCTAGTATTTTGATGGACTAAAATTTCTACCGGTAGTGTTTTTTTGCTTATGAGTCCATTTGCCCATTAGCCTAACTTATTGAGTGATGGCGGCATGAAATATCAGGCAAAAGACTTCTAAGAACTCATTAATACTAGCCTTAAAGCTAAGTTGATCGCCAGATAAGCGCAAAACTTTTAGCCCCCTGGTGACGACACTCATTACACTGAAATGCAATGAAATTCTTGGTTAAAACCCTCTTATTAATCTCGCTTTTACTGCCCCTGAGTGCGTCTGCCCTCTTTGAGCAATGCCAAGATCTATTCCCATCCCAACAAATACCAAGCACTGCTCAGGTGGGTCGGGACCTCTGTTTTGATGATTTTGCGATCTATTACTCGCCTCTAGACAAAAAACCCATCTATGCCGTTGAAAAGTTAAATGGCGAGCAACTCCAGGCGCCACATCCTCGCCGTACCAATCAGTTCTACGAAGAGGCCAGACTCCCAGTACATGAACGCGCCCTACTGTCAGACTATCGCGGCAGCGGATATGACCGGGGTCACAACGTACCAGCTGGGGACATGACAAGTGAACGGGGAATGGCGCAATCATTCTCCCTGGCAAATATGATGCCGCAAGCACGGCAAAACAATCAGGGCATCTGGGCCAAACGGGTTGAAGAGCCTACGAGAATGTACATCAAGCGCGCACAAGGTGATGTCTATGTCTTTACTGGATCAGTAGGTTATGCTGGAAGTATTGGTAAGGGCAAAGTCACGATTCCAAGTTATCTCTACAAACTGATCTACGATCCCGCCAAAAAATTAGCCTGGGCGCATTGGGTCGAAAACACAGATGACGCGCAAATGGGTCCACCGATCTCGTATACCGAACTGATCCAGAAGACCGGCATCGACTTTCATCTACCGATTGAGCTTGGCGCAAGCCAGTCTAGTAAACCAGCTGAAAAGAGTAGTTCGGGACCTAGACCGATGGTGGGCGGCTGGTATCCCGTCTTTTTCGATCAGTATTCTCCTGAAAAGCTTGCGGCACTGGCCAAGAACATCAAAGCAGGAAAGATTGCCAGCGTAGAGATTCAGTACGACCGTAATCTAGAGTTGGCTCAAAAGCTGGCGCTAGAAATTCAGATGCAAAGTGCATTGCAGGCAACTCTCTCCCATAACAGTCCGCCAGATTCACCCAATGTAAGCTATGAACGTAATCGCGTCATAGTAATAGTGCGCTCTAAATAAACCTTTATTGCTCAGGATTACGGGAAGCAATTCCATGGGCCCGTTGGATAGGGGCCAATAATCCGCGTAAGCCATTGTGGTCTAGGGTGTGCATTAATTCCAGTAACTGCCCCAGCTCACCCTGAGGAAATCCCTCCCGAGCAAACCAGGCTAAATAATTACCAGGCAATTCTGCAAGCGCACGGCCGGCATGCTTGCCGAAAGGCATCTTCATTGTGACTAGCTTCACCAGGGCTTCTGAATCCATAGACCCAAATCTTACAAGCTCAGGCTAGTCCTAGGCAAAAACGCAACACCAAAGAGCGCAGGGTCAATTTCTCAATTGAGAATTATTCTCATTTACTGTATATTGAGAATCATTCTTATTTACTTTTATTGACCAGCCCACTAGACCATGAAAATGACTATCAAAAGACTTGTTGCCTTTAGCATCCTATTAGCCACAGCCCTGCACTTCTCATTCGCAAATGCGGGTGAAGGTGCATTCGGGTGGATTTACACCCTCGATCTCCAGCCCAAAGGAAAACTCGAGTTTGAGCAGCGCTTACAACTCAATAAACAACAAGCTGCCGGTACCTACGATGCCTGGACAGCTAGAACCGAGCTGGAATATGGCCTTACCAATGATTTGCAAATTGCCGGCTATATCAACTCCTACTACACCAGTGCAAATCAGAATTACACCAATCCAGAAGCCTGCGGTGATAGTGCAAGCTGTACAGGTGGGTATGGGGTGCCATCCAGCCATGATCCAGCCACTCCCTACAGAAAAAGCGGTATTGAAGGCGGGTCACTAGAGGCTATTTATCGGCTGACCAATCCAGTGACATCACCCGTTGGAGTGGGTCTGTACTTAGAGCCAACGATTGGTAGAAATAAAAATGAGATTGAGGCACGCTTACTTTTGCAATCGAATTTCATTGACGATCGATTGGTCTTGGCGGGTAACGTAGTTGTAGCAAATGAACGCTTGAAGTTTATTGAAAATGGCAACGTACCAGAATCGATGCTCGACTTCCTTGTGGGCGCTAGCTATCGGTTTGCCCCTAAATGGTCTGCTGGCGTTGAGGCGCGTTTCCATAATGACTACTCAGAATTAAATTTACGCAATCAAGTCCAACGTGCAACTTTTGTGGGACCCAATATGCACTATGCCGCAAAAGACTGGTGGGTCACTGGCGCTTGGCGCTATCAACTCAAGGGTGGCACTTGCATGGGTGGCGGGGAAGCCGAGTGCTCCAATGCTCGCGTTTGGGATAGCCATTCAGTAAATGAATTTATTGTCAAAGTTGGTTTTCCTTTGAACTAATGAAATGAATATGAACTGGAAACCCAACCCCCTATTCATCATTGGTCTAGCTGCAGTTACTGCACCAATCATTGCGCAGGCCAAGATTTATGTATCCGTTGAACAAGCTCAGAAGATACTGATACCTAATAAATCGCTTGTTAAAAATCCCATCATCATTACCGATGATCTACAAGACAAAATGCGCTCAGCTTCGAGTATTCGTCATCCTTTTCAAGGGGATCGAATTTGGAGAGCGGCTGATGGAAGTTGGTTCATCGTAGATGAGGTAGTTGGTAAGCATGAAATGATTACTTACGCCGTATCACTTAATCCATCGGGCGCAGTAACTGGAATTGAAATTCTAGAATACGTTGAATCCTATGGATACGAAGTGGCAGAAGCTAACTGGCGAAAACAGTTTGTCGGAAAGACAGCTGCAGACCCCATCAAGCTCAATCAAGATATTCAGAATATTGGTGGTGCAACGCTCTCCTGTAAACATCTTACGGACGGCGTCAAGCGGGTTGCAGTCTTATATGAGGTGGCCTTAAAAAATCAAACCGTAAGCCTAAAAGCAAAATGATTCGCTGCAAGCCGCTCTTAGGCACCTTCGTAGAAATCAGAATTGAAGATCAATTGCCTCCATTAAAAGCGCTAGAGGAGGCTTTTTTAGCCATTGAACAAGTGCAATCTTTGATGGGTTTTCACAATCCTGACAGCGAGCTTTCTCAGATCAATGCTAGATCCCATTTGGAGTCCGTTCGGATTCATCCCTGGACTGCTGAAGTTCTTAGGATTGCAAAAGAGGTTTACCTTCAATCCCAAGGGCTATTTAATTGTGGAATTGGTCATCACCTAGTGAAGTCGGGTCTACTCCCCAAGCATAAGAAACTCAAGGATTACGCATTTGGAGGCATTGAAGATCTTCAATTTATTAAACCCTTATTGGTTCGATCGCCATTACCGCTTTGCCTCGATCTTGGCGGCATTGCCAAAGGCTACGCAGTAGATAAAGCTGTTGACGCTTTAATTGCTAAGGGTATTGAAGTTGGATCAGTCAACGCGGGTGGCGATATCCGCGTATTCGGAAATCATTCCCAAGATATTCAAATCCGTAATCCATCAAGACCGCATGAGCTCATTCAGATTGGCAGCATGGCAGTAGGTGCGATTGCCACTAGCAGTCTCTACTTTTCCAACTGCAATACCAGCCCAAAGAGTTTTATGGTAAACCCTCTCAATCAAGAACATGTTGAGTTTTCAGAGTCTTACTCGGTAGTAGCTAGTAGATGTGTTTACGCAGATGCCTTAACCAAGGTAGTGAGTATTTCTAGGAATACTCGCCATCCCTGCTTGAGCCATTTTTCTGCCCAGGCAATCAGAATCCCCAACACCCAATCCCTATGAAAAATACAAATCGTCTTGGCAAGATGCCAGCATGGCAAAAACACTTTGTCCAAATCGGTATGTTGAGTTGCTCTCTCACTGGGACGGCCTATTTACTTGGCCATGAATTTCATATTGAACGCACCATATTGGGGGCACACCCGGTATTGGCATGTCACGGCATTGCTGCCATATTGGCCACGATAGCTTTGGGCTCAGTCTTACCCTTTCATCTGAAAGCGGGGCTGAAGTCCAAGAGGAAACTGTGGAGCGGTTTAAGTCAATTGGCTTTTTTAGCCGCCTTATTAGTATCGGGCGCCTTGTTGTACTACGGCCCTGAAGAAATTCGGGATGGGGTCATTGCGACACACTGGATGCTTGGTATTGCCTTTTTTTCTATCTTTTTGCTACACGGTGTTTACTCTAAAAAATAAGCGTCATCAATATCAGTAAGACATATTGAGGAGCTTAATCTCAATATGTCTTATCTAGATTTGAGTCGCTCACTTAGAGCAAAAATGATTTCCCAGTAATAGGTAGGCTGGGCAGAAGCGGAAAATACCAGTAGTCATAGGGATAAGTCCGAGCCAACCCCACCAGCCTACGATACCGTTAGCTGCAAGTGTAACCAGCACAATACCTACTGAGATTCTTAAAATACGATCGATACTACCGACGTTACATTTCATATTGAACTCCCTTTAAAACGGTTTAATGATTGATTACTTCTTGCAAAAATATTTGTAGAGCAAACTCATCACTGCTACAGCAACTTCACTAGATAGAGAGTAATAAATTTGCTTTCCTTCTCTACGTGTTTTAACTAGCTTTTCTTTACGCAACACGGTAAGTTGCTGCGAGAGAGTGGGCTGATGTAAATCCAGCGCTGTTTCTAATTCACCAACACATTTTTCTTCTTGCCCGATTTCACATAAGAGCATCATGCGATCTCGGTTGGATAAGACCTTCATGAGCTTACAAGCATCATCTGCGGCTGACTGCATCCTCTTTAACTCCGCTTTGGAGATGGGCATATTCATTGTCATTCTCCGATCAGAGTGCATTCAAGGGAATTTTTAAATAAGAAACTCCATTGCTATCGGCCTCAGGAAAATGTCCAGCTCGTATATTGACCTGAATAGAAGGCAAGATTAGTGTTGGCATCTCTAGAGTTTTATCTCGTGTGGTGCGCATTTTCACAAATTGCGCTTCAGTCATGCCATCATGTAAATGAATATTATTTGCCTTCTCATCAGCAACAGTGGTCATGCCAGTTGCAGGTCGATTATTTGGCGGATAGTCATGGCACATATATAACTTGGTCTGATCAGGATAAGACAAAATCTTTTGAATAGATTGATAGAGCCTCTTCGCATCACCGCCCGGAAAATCACAACGGGCAGTGCCGACATCTGGCATAAATAGGGTATCGCCTACAAAGATGGCATCACCGATTTCATAGGCCATGCAAGCAGGGGTATGACCCGGCACAAACAGCGCCTTTAATGAGAGATTTCCGAAAGTGAGCAATTCACCCTCTTTCAACAAATGGTCAAATTGAGTGCCATCTACTTTAAAGTGATCATCTAAATTGAAGACGCCTTTAAATACTTTCTGCACATTGGTAATGTGATCCCCAATGACCAACTTGCCACCTAAGTGACTTTGTAAATATGGGGCTGCTGTTAGGTGATCTGCATGAGCATGCGTCTCTAAGATCCAATCAACTTGGAGTTGGTGCGCCTTTATAAAAGTAATCACCTCATCAGCAGACTTGGTACTTGTTCTGCCTGATTTAGGGTCATAGCTCAAGACAGAGTCAATGATGACGCAAGGAGCTCCTTCACATTCATAGACCACATAGGTATAAGTCCATGTTTCTGGATCAAAAAAAATCTTTAATCAAGGGGGCGGGCTTTATAGTCAATTCATTCTTTCGGATGCATTATTAGTATATATTTTTATATACTATATTAATATAAAATAAATTGCAATGGATTACTCAACTCTCATCAGCCCCTCGCTCGGCATCCTAGTAGGCATCCTCATGGGCCTTACTGGCGCGGGCGGCGGGATCTTGTCTGTTCCGCTATTGGTTTTCTTCCTAGGCCTACCTATTGCAGAAGCAGCGCCAATTGCGCTTTGCGCCGTTGCCCTAGCCTCCACTATTGGCGCCATTCTGGGTCTTAAAAATAAGATCTTGCGCTATAAAGCAGCAGGTTTTATGGCTGTCTTTGGTTTAGTACTATCCCCACTAGGGCTTTGGATTGCACCTCAGATTCCGAATGCGCCCTTACAGATCCTCTTTAGCTTGATCTTGTTATATGTAGCTATTCGCTTGTTGAGTCAGGCTCGCAATCTGATTCGGGGTATTCCGGAGGAAAACAGAAAGCCCCCACCCTGCCTCATCAATCCTGCTATTGGGAAACTCCAATGGACCCTGCCTTGTGCGCGCGCCCTCATGCTCGCCGGTAGTATTGCAGGCTTCCTATCTGGCTTACTTGGCGTTGGCGGTGGATTCATCATCGTGCCTGCACTGAAGCGCTATACCGATTTACCTATCAAATCAATCGTTGCCACCTCACTGGGAGTGCTCGCCATCATCACTGGTGGAGGAGCAATATTCTCGGCAGTTAGCGGTAGCTTAAATATCTTAGTTGCTGCGCCCTTTGCACTTGCCGCCTTGGGCGGACTACTGATTGGACTACTACTAGGTAAAAAATTAAGTGGTCCGCACACTCAACTCATTTTCTCGATCTTCACTTTAGTAATTGCAGTGAGCTTACTGATTAAAGGCGTACTAATTTTGAATCTGTGAGCCTATCTTGCTTATTCAGAACTAGAAAAGTAGAGGGTTGGCTTACTCTCCAATAGAAAAAGCCCTCTTTCGAGGGCTTTTGACAAACACATTGACACTCAATCTTAGTGGCTGCTAGCACCACCTAAGTAAGCCGCTTTCACAGCAGGATCATGCATTAACTTATCTGCTGGTCCATGAGTTGCAATCTTACCGTTCTCAAGCACATATCCATAATCAGCAACATTTAGGGCTGCGGCAGCAAACTGCTCAACCAATAGCATCGTGACACCTTGTGATTTGAGATTAGAAATAATTCTGAAAACTTCCTCAACCAAAATCGGCGCCAAGCCCATTGAAGGCTCATCCAAGAGAATGATCTCTGGATTGAGCATCACAGCACGGGCCATCGCCAACATCTGTTGCTCACCACCTGACAATGTTCCCGCCAACTGATTGCGACGCTCTTTTAAGCGTGGGAACATTTCGAGAGATCTCTCAAGATCGTTCTTAATGTCACCTTTTGGACGACTACCCGTAAAACGTGGAAATGCGCCTAACAGGAGGTTGTCGTTCACAGACATCGTCGTAAATACACGACGGCCTTCTGGACTATGCGCTAAACCAAGACGTGCGATTTTATGAGAGTCGTAACCATCAATTTTTTCGCCACCTAGCGTGACTTCGCCACCGGTCGGCTTAATCATGCCGGTGATAGCGCGCATCGTCGTTGTTTTACCAGCGCCGTTAGAGCCAATCAAAGTAATAACTTGTCCTTTAGGAACATCAATATTGATGCCGTGCAGAACTTTTACTTTGCCATAGCCTGCTTCAAGATTCTTAATAGATAACATGGTATTTACCGATTCAATATAGTTCTAGTGATTAAGTACCCAAGTAGGCATGAATCACCTTCTCGTCTGCCTGAACTTCAGCTGGTTTACCTTCTGCAATCTTCTGACCGAAGTCCAATACAGAAACGGTATCGCACACTGACATCACCACATCCATATGATGCTCAATCAGGATGAAGGTAATACCGCTATCGCGGATCTTACGAATAATGCGCAAGAGTTCTTTAATATCTGGAGCTGTCAAACCAGCAGCTGGCTCATCTAACAAGAGCAACTCAGGATCTAAAGCCAAGGCGCGGGCAATCTCTAAGGAGCGTTGTTTACCGTATGGCAAATTACGCGCCTCTTCATTCGCTAAATCTTCCAAGCCCACAAACTTCAATAAGGCCATTGCGCGAGCATGTGCTTCTTGCGATTCCTTTTTGTAGCGTGGCAAGTTCAGCGCAATCTCCAACATATTGGATTTAAAGGTGTGATGCAATCCAACCAAAATATTTTGGATGGCAGTCATCTCACCGAAGAGCTGAACGTTTTGGAAGGTACGCGCAATACCAGACAAAGCAATATCAGAGGAAGTGCGACCAACTACGCTCTGACCTGCATACAGCACATTACCGGCCGTAGGTTGATAGATGCCAGTCAGAACGTTCATCATGGTGCTCTTACCGGAGCCGTTTGGTCCAATCAAACCATGAATGGTGCCGCGCTTAATGCTGAGGTCAACATTATTCAAGGCCTTCAGACCACCAAACTGCATCAGCACGGAGTCAACTTTAAGAAGCTCAGTACCCGCATTTTGATTATTAACCGCGCTAATGAAGCTGATTGAATCATCGATTTCATCTGCTTTTTCACCGCGAGTTGTCACTGTCTTGCCGATGATAGATTGGTAGAAGCTCTTCGCAAAACCAACGATACCGTTTTGCAAGTAATACACCACCAACAAAATCATGAAGCCGAAAATACTCAAACGCCAATCGGAGATTCTGTCTAACCAAAATGAGAACGCTGCCAGACCAACTACTCCCGCCAAAGGCACCATCACGCGTCTTGGCGTAGTGACTTTCTTAGAAAGAGCCATAGCCGCACCTACGGCAACTACAACCGCGATCGTAGTAGCCACAATACGGAATAAATTAATATCGTCGAGGAGTTTAGGCAGCAGAACAATAATGGCAGCGCCTAGTAATGAACCCAAACGAGACTTACGACCACCCATAATGACTGCCAACAAGAAAAGAACGGCTAATTCATTGTTATAGGTATTTGGTGAGATGTATTGCTCCGAGTAGGCATACAAGCAACCAGCCAGACCAGCAAAGCCAGCACTAATCACGAAGGCAATGACTTTATAGCGATAAACGGAGACACCCATACAGTCGCAAGCTACAGGACTATCACGTAAAGCCTCAAAAGCACGGCCCATCTGAGATTTAACAAAACGATCAACCACCACCAAGGCAATGATCAAAACGATACAGACCAACCAGAAAAACTGTGCCTTTGACATTGGGGCACCCATCAGATCAGGCTTAGGAATTTTGATTCCTAGTGGGCCTTCTGTGAGCCATGTCATCTCGTTAATTAAGATCTGGGTAATGGTTCCAAATGCCAAGGTCACCATCGCCAAGTAAGGTCCAATAACCTTCAGCGCAGGCAGGGCTAGAATTCCGCCAAAGATCGCTGTAACCACGATTGCTGCTGGCAAGGTCAGCCAAATTGAGGCACCGAAATGGAAAAATAGCACACCTGCGGTGTACGAACCAATTCCGAATAAGGCGGCATGACCCAAGGAAACTTGACCTACATAACCCACCACAATATCTAAGCCATACAACAGGATGGTGTAAATCAGAATCGTTTCTATCAAGTGAATATAGTACGGATTGCTGATAAATAAAGGCAGGCTAAATAAGCCAACAATTGCAATTAATAGAGGTAATAGAGACTTCGATTTCATTATTAAACTTTCTTGATTGCAGTTTTACCAAAGAGACCAGATGGCTTAAATGCAAGCACTAATAAGAGCAAGATCAAGCCTGGTACGTCTTTGTAGCCGGTAGAAATATAAAAGCCTGTGGCAGTCTCAACAATTCCGAGAATCAAACCACCCACAATGATTCCCATACCACTTGAGAGGCCGCCAATAATGGCCACTGCAAATGCTTTTAAACCCAGAGCACCACCCATAGCAGCGCCAGTCAATGTCAACGGTGCAATCAGAACACCTGCAAAGGCAGCAGTTAAGGATGAGAGTGCATATGAGAAGGTAATTACCAAGCTGGTATTAATTCCCATTAAGCCGGCAGCATCACGATCGTTTGCTGTTGCGACAACCGCTTTACCGTAAATTGTTTTACGGTTAAAGAACTCCACCAACAACATCATGACTAAAGCGCCAACTACAACCAAGATTTCCATTGGCAAAATGTTTGCCCCAAGGAATGCCATTGGTTCCATCGGCAACGGGGATGGAAATGGCAATGCATCACGACCCCAAATATTTTCAGCCACGTTTTTGAAAATAATGCCCAACGCGATAGTGGACATAATCCAACCAAACTCAGATTTGATCTTAATCGCAGGACGAACACCAATCAGCTCAACGAAGCCACCTTGCACCATCCCGAATAGGCAGACGATTGGGATCATGAGCCAGTAGTTCATACCGAACATGTCAACACATGTCAGGCCGACTAAGGCGCCCAACATCAAGGCCTCACCTTGACCGAAATTCAATGTGCCAGATGTGGCAAAAGTCAGCTGAAAGCCGAAAGCAATGACCGCGTAGATCATGCCCACCGCTATACCGCTGGAGAGGATTTGTGCAAACATTTCCATGATGTAGACCTAAAAAAATTCTAAAACTGTTTTATGAACGATCCGACATTGTAAGCAAAACGCCGCTTTGTGGGCGGCGTTTTGCTTATTAATACCTTTTAAATTGCTGCAGTGCGGAAAATTTGAGTTTCCGCACCCACTCTAAGAAGGATTACTTCTTCTTAGGTGTTGCATCTTCAGCATTCAAGAACTCAACCTTGCCGTCCTCAACAATGCCCATCACAACGTCTTTAGCTTTGATAGCCTCATGGTCAGTTGCGCTAAATGGCTTGTTGTAGGTCATTACAACGCCCTCGACTGGAGTTTTCAGATCTTGCAATGCAGCCAAGATCTTTGGTCCTTCTGTGCCTTTAGCTTGCTTGATCGCAGCTGCTAAGAGATATACAGAGTCGTATCCTTGAGCTGCTGATACTGGAGAAGCAATAATGCCGTTCTTTGGCTTGAAATCCTTCAGGTAAGCCTCAACGAAAGCTTTACGCTTTGGTGTTGTTGGGGGATTCTGAATGAAAGTCTCTGGCATTGTTGCGCCGTTACCATTCTTACCAGCTGTATCAATGAAGCTGGCCATAGACAATGTCCATGATCCGATCATTGGCTTTTTCCAACCCAATTTCGCCATACCGTTAGCAATTTGCGCCAACTCAGGTCCGATTGCGTAAGTCAAAATAACCTCTGCACCAGCATTTTTTGCCTTGAGCAACTGTGAAGTCATATCAACGTCACCGAGGTTGAACTTTTCAGTAGCTACTGGAGTTACGCCATAAGTCTTGAGCGCTTTTTCTAAGTCTTCACGACCTAACTGACCATAGTTAGTTGAGTCAGCCAAGATAGCTACTTTCTTCAAGCCACGCTTCTCAACCGCTTCTTTAGCGATCATTGGAGCCTGGATGTTGTCAGCAGCAGAAGTACGGAAAACATAGTTCTCAGCGGCATTTGGAAATTGCTTAGTAATCAAAGTACCAGTAGCAACGTTGTTGATGACTGGGATCTTTGCTTCTTGGAAGAAGCGCTGTGATGCCAAGGCCACACCAGTGTTGATGTAACCCAAAGTAGCAGCTACTTTTTCGTTATTGATCAATTCTTGAGCGATTTGTACACCACGCTCGTTTTTAGCTTCGTCATCGCGCTCAACTAAAACAATCTTGTTGCCGTCAATGCCACCAGCTGCGTTAATTTCTTTAGTAGCCAAACGCACGCCATCACGCATACTCACGCCCATTGAAGCTGAGCCGCCAGTGAACGGGCCGATTACGCCTACTTTGATATCGGCAGCATAAGCGCCGGTTGATAACATTGCAGTAGCAGCCACTGCAAAAATGTGACGACGAATATTCATAAAGTCTCCATGACTAAAAATGCTAATTAAATAAGTTCTTTTGTAGGTACAACTTGAAGCGAATTGCTATCTTACAGTCAATATAGGGGCAAAAAAAGGGCTCAGTATTAGGGTTTTACATTAGCCCCTAGGGATAGAGGTCGTTTTAAAAAAACTTACGACTTTGTTCTCGCAATGCAGGCCAGAAAAGATTGATCACTAAACCAGCAATTACCAAGCCAGCAGCGCTGATTTTCCAGCCTGGCAAGGCTTCGCCTAGGAAAAAAGCAGATGCCCCCATGCCAAAGATGGGAACTAGTAAGGGGGCGGGAGCCACCACGGCAGCCGGGTGCTTTGAAAGCAGCCACCCCCAAGCAGCATAGCCAAACAGGGTATTAGCCCATGCCTGCCAGAGCACTCCAATCCAAGCGCCCATTGGTGCTACTAGAGTGACTTCCCATAAATGGCCGGCACCACCCTCAAAGATGAGTGAAACAAGCAGCAAAGGAGGTATTGAGAACGCGCTTGCCCAAACCACATAGGACAGCATATTAATAGCACCAGCCCTACGACTCACTGTATTAGCAACCCCCCAAGAGAAGCCAGCAAACACCACTAAGGCTAGGCCCAAGAAAGTCGTTGTGGCATCAGTGTGCAGCGCAATAATGAACAAACCCATCATTGCTACCGCCACGGACACTGCCTGATATAGCCTTAGACCTTCTTTAGCAAAGAACATCGCAAAGCCGATCGTAAAAAACACTTGGGTCTGAATAAGCAAGGATGCTAGCCCCGGAGAGATTCGTCCATCAATCGCAAAGTACATCACGCCGAACTGCCCAAGTCCAGTTGCCAAACCATAGATACACAAATTGACCCAAGAAACCTTGGGCTTGGGAATAAAAAATACTACTGGCAATAAAGCAAAAATGTATCGCAGAGCAGCGAATAAAAATGGTGGGAAGCTTTCAAGAGAAACTTTGATCACCACAAAGTTAGTTCCCCACACAGCAACAATGGCAAGCGCTAATAACAAGTGGCTTGTAGGAAGCCTCGGATACAACTGAGTACTGCCTGATGTTTTTGAACTACTCACCAGTAAGCAATTCAACAGCGCGTTGCGCAATCATCATAGTAGGCGCCGCAGTATTACCGGAAGTAATTGTCGGCATTGCAGATGCATCAACCACCCTCAAATGATGAATACCCCTAACTCGCAATTGTGAATCAAGCACTGCCATCGGATCATCATCGCGCCCCATCTTGCAGGTGCCCACTGGATGGAAAATCGTTGTGCCGATATCACCAGCAGCTTTGATGAGTTCTTCATCGCTTTGATATTGATTGCCTGGCTTGTACTCATCTGGCGTGTACGGTTTGAGCGCAGGACTTTCTAAAATCTTGCGTGTGAGACGCAATGAGTCAGCAGCTACTTTGCGGTCTTCGTCGGTCGATAAATAATTTGGTGCAATGACTGGGGGCGCTTCTGGATCGATCGAACTGATATGTACACTGCCACGAGATGTAGGTCGTAAGTTACAAACACTGGCAGTAATCGCATTAAAGGAATGCAAATCTTCACCGAACTTTTCTAGTGATAGCGGTTGAACGTGATACTCCAAATTAGCAGAGGGCTGGTCAGGTGAGCTGTATGCAAATGCACCCAACTGAGATGGGGCCATCGACATCGGTCCGGAGCGCTTAAACACGTACTCCATACCAATGGACAGCTTGCCAAGTAAAGAGTTTGCTTTCGTATTGAGAGTCTTTATGCCATTGACCTTGTAGATCATGCGTAATTGCAAATGGTCTTGTAAGTTTTCACCTACGCCCGGTAAATCTGCAATGACGGGGATGCCTAATTTATTCAGATGCGCAGCTGATCCAATACCTGAGCGCTCTAAAACCTGCACGCTACCAATGGCACCTGCACTCAAAATCACTTCGCCTTGATTGGTGATATTACAAAGTGCTTCGGTTTTTTTGCCGTTCTGAATATATTGAACGCCGTAGCAATTTTTAGAGCTTGAATCAATTAATAATTTATTGACCATCGCCTCAGTAATTACCGTGAGATTAGGTCGCTTAGCAGCATCACGCAAAAATGCTTTGGACGTATTGAGACGCCAACCTTTGCGTTGACTCACATCAAAGTAACCCACCCCAAAATTATCGCCTTGGTTAAAGTCGTCTGATGCTGGAATGCCTGCCTCCACTGCAGCCTCTTTGAAAACATCCATGATGGGCCAACGCAAACGCTGCTTAGACACAGTCCACTCACCACCTTTGCCGTGCCACTGATTGGGAGCGCCGTGATAATCCTCAAATGATTTGTAACGACGCAAAGCGTTTTGCCAAGACCAAGAATCATCACCTGTTGCTTTGACCCAAGATGCATAATCACCCTCTTGGCCGCGCATGTAAATCATGCCGTTGATAGATGAACAGCCACCTAAAACACGGCCGCGCGGATAGAGGAGTGAGCGTCCGTTTAGGCCTTTTTCAGTAGCGGTCTTAAAGCGCCAATCTGCTCTTGGGTTATCGATACAATATAAATAACCAACCGGTATATGGATCCAGATGTAGTTATCGTTCTTACCAGCCTCAATTAAGAGAACCCGTTTAGCGGGATTCTCAGTCAGGCGCTTGGCTAACATACAGCCTGCACTGCCAGCGCCGATGATGATGTAGTCGTAGGTATTTTGATGGCTTGTTGTGCTCATATCTCTAGTTATATAGACGCCCATTTATAAACTCTATTATTTACCAAATCTTCCAATAAGAAGAAATTGGAAGATTCAGCTAGAAACGGTAAATACCCGTCTAAAATACGCTCATGCACGTCAACGAAAAGAACCGCACCCCCAAGAAAGATGATCTTGATGATGGGCCTAGCAAATCCGAGCTAAAGCGCTTGATGACTGAGCGCCAAAAGCTGGCCGAAGTTCTAGCAGCACTCAGTAGCGATGCCTTAAAGACTATACCAATGGATGAGGCGATTAAGGCCTCCATTGCGGAAACTAACAAGATTAAGAGTTTTGAAGCAATTCGTCGTCATAAGCAGTATCTTGGCAAGCTCATGCGATTTTTGGATGAAGAGGAATTAGATGCAATTCAAAAGCGCCTAGATGCAATTCAGGGCGTTAGCAAGGAAGAAACTGCAAAACTACATCATTTAGAGTCTTATCGCGATCGCCTGATAGCAAATGATGAAACCTTTACCAAGATGATTGAGCAATATCCCGATATGGATATTCAGAATATGCGCACCCTCATCCGCAATGCTCGCAAAGAAAAAGAAGCCAATAAACCCCCTAAGGCTTATCGAGAAATCTTCCGCGTCTTAAAGGATATGGGTATTTAAGTATTTGCTTTAAATCTTTAGCTTAGCTGAGGGAATTTCTACCCAGCGATATAGGTAGCTAGCAGCAATAGTGCTACACACTACGACTCCCAACATTAAGCTAATTGCAATTAAGCCACTCTCGTGAGCATGCATTCCAGAAGCAATATAAAGTGTATTTGCTAGCAAGATAAATGCAAAGTGAATTAAGAAGGCACAGTATGAGAGGGGGCTGGCCCATGCAATAGAGTGCAATATATATGCTTTTACTTTTGAACCTCTAGGCAGCAAGCTTGGGTAGCCCGTATTTCCCCACACGAATAAAAGCAAAGCCACAAACCAAGCCAAGAAATTTCGCAACCACACTTGATGTAATGCGGAGATCGCAATAATTAATCCAATTGCAATCAGTGCAAACTTAGCTAAGACTTGAATCTTCTTATCAGCAAAGTGCTTCGCAAGATAGGCTAGTACGCCAAGCCCATAAGAGCCAATGAAATAAATAAAGTAGGCCTCGTATTGTGCGGAACGATTGAAGTAGAGCAAAGAGCTCACAGCAACAATACTGATCAGCCATATCAAAGCTTGATAAGACGAAAAGGAAATAAGCAATACAGCGAATACTGAGTAGAGCTGCCAGTCAATCGCTACATACCAGGCGCCCGCAGAGATGGAGTCAAGCCCCAGAATGCCTTGCAGAAAAAACAGGTGGGCAATAAATTGGCTCAGCGTTTCTTGCTCGCCAACGAATTCATCATTAACCCAAAAGCGCGCAATCCAAGCGCAGAAGATAGTAAAAACTAAAGCGGCAATATAGGGGGCAAACAAACGCAAATAGCGATTGATGATGACTCGCAATAGGGTTTGGCTACTGAACTGCGTATTAGCAAAACGCGTAAGTGACTGGGCTGCCAAGTACCCCGCCATCACCAAAAAGACTTGCACAGCATAACGACCGTATTCAAAAAGCCATGTCATCAAGCCCGGCAAAACTGAGCGTGCATCCACTGCCATCTGACCATAACTCGATAGATGGTGCAGGATGATTAGTAAAGCGGCAAAGACTTTAAAAGAGTCAACTAATAAAAAGTGGTTTTTTGATTGCAATACGATAGTCTCTTCAGGTCCCTAATGTAAGGGTGCTACATGTGCGCCCTCATGAATTTAATCTTCATTCAAAGGACGGGAAATCTTATTTTAATTGCGAGAGATATTGCGCAATTGCTTTCAAATCATCATCATTCATACCATACAAGGAAGCCGCCATAATGGTATCTCGCCCAGTTGCTTGATTGCTTCGGAATTGACGCATGGTATGCAATAAGTAATCCTCGCGTTGCCCAGCAAGTCTAGGCATTTGCTCACGACCAACATAGTCGGGTAAGTGGCATGTCCCGCAAAGTGCCTGCTTCGAAAGCAGCTGACCCCTTTCATGAAGCGCATCATCCCGTTTACCCGGTTCAGATTTCAAGGGCTGAGTAGAGTAGAACTTGGCTAAGGCAATAATTTGTGGGTCAGTAAATCCATTCAACTGCCCCTTCATCGCGGGAATATCTCGAATACCCTCGCGAATCATGATGAGATTATTTTCTAGAAATATTTTGGGTTGCCCTGCAAGAGAAGGGACCCCCACCATGGCTGAATTACCATCAGACCCATGGCATGCAGCACAAACTGCCAACTTGGCACTGACATCCTGTGCAAATGACAGCGGCGCAACCAAGGAGAGATAAATCCCCGAGAGTAACGCCGCTATTTTCAAAGATCTCACAAATACCAATGTTTATTTTTTGCTGTAGGTGATTCTGTAAATTGCTCCTAATTGCTCATCTGTCAGCAACATAGATCCATCGGGCATTTGCATAAAGAATGTAGGACGACCCCAGAATGATTGATCGCTGGAGTTCATGAAACCGGTGATAAACGGGGTTACCTTGGCATTTTTACCATCTGCATCAGCCTTCACAGTAACTACGTCATAACCAGATTTAACATTACGATTCCAAGAGCCCTTACGTGCAATAAATGCTACGTTTTTATATTCTGCAGGGAACATATTGCCGGTATAGAACTTAATACCCATCACTGCAGCATGAGCACCTAACAGTGCTACTGGCTGAGTCACACCTTCGCATGGATTAGGTTTAACAATTTTATCGTCTGGCATATTGCCTTCATGGCAGTATGGGAAGCCAAAATTTTCACCCTTTTTAGCAAGCAGATGTAGGGTGTCATTTGGCTTGTCGTCACCCATCCAATCGCGTCCATGATTTGTAAACCAGAGTTGCTTTGTCACTGGATGCCAGTCAAATCCCTGAGTATTTCTTACACCTGTCGCCAATACTTCCATGCCGGAGCCGTCTGGATTGTAGCGACGAATCTGAGCATATTCAGGAGTGGGTAACTCACAAATATTACAAGGTGCGCCAAAAGGAACATATAACTTTCCATCCGGACCAAAGGCAATGTATTTCCAGTTATGGTGCTGCTCTGGTGGCAAATTAAACTTAGAAGTTAAATCGACTGGCGCTACGCCAGGATTCTTACTAATGCCGTCATAACGTAAGACTTTATCAATCGCCATGACATAAAGTGATCCATTCTTATACGCCACACCTGAGGGCTGCACTAACTTATCAACCACCACACGACTAGTGCGCTCTTTGCCGTTATTGCTGACCTCATAAACACGGCCAATTGCACGGGTACCAACATAAATCTTGCCGTTATCACCCATAGCCATTTCACGAGCACCAGGAATGCCGGTCGCATAGATTTCAATCTTGAAACCTGAGGGTAACTTGAGATTATTCAGGGGAATCTCACTAGCTGGGGTAGCAGTCATCTTGCCTGCCAAGGGAGCCAACTTTGAAGTGGACATATCTGCGCCCATTCCCTGTTTCCAGGCTGGTGCTGCAGCAGGCTTAGGCGCCTCTGTTACCGCTGTAGATCCTGTGGAACAGCCCTGCAAACCAAGCACTGAGGACGCCAATAAAGCTGCAACTAATGGCATGAGTTTCACCTTCATGCCGGTATTAATAGATTTCATTTGAACCCTTCTCTTAATTTGTATTTATATTTTTTTATTTTTTGTTTTTGTATGCTTATTTAATCACTCTTTTGACCACAGAACCACCCCACTTTGTTAGGGTTATGCCTTACATCAGACCCTTAAAAGTTGATACGCGCACCAACTGATAAAGCCTGTGGCATACCCGCTTGGTAAGCAGATGCCTGACTGGCAATATTAAATGTCACATATTGACGGTTAAATAAATTGACTACTGAGGCAAAGATGGAGGCTTGTTGCGTGAGTTGGTAGTTAGCTTTTAAACCAACAACTGCATAAGCGGGCACTGGCAAAGTGCCGGTAGACATCCAAGAGTTACCAACATAACGCACTGTAGTAGTTAAGCTTGCCTGAGGAATTGGGTAGTAAGTAATTCCAGCATTCGCCATATTTTTAGGAACGCCACCTACCTGTGTATTGATAGGATCTGTAGTGGCACTCCAGGTCAGAATTGTGCTTGTGTAGCTGTATCCCCCATCCAATGCCCATTGCGCATTAAGGTCATGATGGTATTGCAGCTCAATTCCACGACTAAGCAAGTTTTGCTGATTAGTGTAGTAACTCACATTGGTATAGCCAGGCGTCAAGCTAGTTGAAGAGCAGCCCGACAGACCTGACGTTCCACACAGACTGTTCGCGAACGCCCAATTTGCGGTGGTAATTTTGTAGCTCGTAATGGCATTTTGAATGTAATTGTTAAATGCTGTTAACTGAGCAAATCCACTTTTCCAGCGGTAATCCGTTCCAAGCTCGTAGCCCGTCATCGTCTCAGGAGTTAAATTCGGGTTTGCTAAAGAGTAGCCACTAATAGAATTCCCATAACTACGCAAGGTGTTATTCATACTGGGCGCATGAAAAGCCTGATAGGCTGCACTTCGCAAATCCCAGTTTTTATTTGCCTTATAGAGCAAACCCAATGAAGGGCTTAATTGGGTTTTGCTTTGATTGGGAATTGCCTGATATTGGGGATTAGAACCACCTGCACCAGCGTTGTATGAGCTTGGGGTCTGGCTATTCCATTGATCAATACGCGCACCTAAAGTAGCTTCAAGAGGAATGCTGCTAGCGCTCGATTTAATCTGGCCTAAGAGGCCATAAAAATTTTGCTGCCCCTGTGCATAACTTACAGAGCTTACAGCGCCAGCTGTAGATAAACTATTTGTTTGATTTGATGCAGAAATATTTCTCGCATCAACACCAATAATATATTGATCAATTCCTGCAACCTTTAAATCATGAGTGTACTGAGCTGAAGCACCCACAGTAGAGTAAGGATCCGTATAGTTTGCGTTAACGTATGGCCTAAATGGTGCAGCACTTAAATTATTCGCAGTCTGCTTATAAAAGTTCGTTGCCTGGTAATACACGTTGACCTGAGTCTTTTTGTTCGCATCCAATTGCGTTGTTGAGCCCGCTGCAATATCCGCCATTTGAATTAAATTAGGCGCTATTGCATAGTTATTACTTAAATCGGACATCGTGCTGTAGCCCATGCGTAAAAAGGCATTGGTATCTTGTGTTGGCTTGAAATAATTCTGCAAACGCACATTCGAATTCTTAACCGTATCCGTACCCATCCCATTTTTAATATTGCTTGGTGAGCCCGGAGAAATTGTGGCGTAGTTTTGAAAACCCTCACTTGAAAAATAATCTGCTGAGAACCGCATCTGCATTGCATCTGAAACAATGAGGTCCTTAGAGGCAGCAATATTGCCAGTGCCAAAGGACCCGTAACTAGCAGATACATCCTGGGAACTGTTCTTGGGCGTCTTAGTATTGATATTGATAACGCCACCCATGCCGTAATTACCCCACAGGCTAGATACACCGCCGCGAATAAATTCAACAGACTCAATCGAGGACATGGGAACTAAATTCCACTGCACCGTTCCATAAAAAGCATCGTTTGCAGGCAACCCATCAATCAATACCAATGTGCGCCCATAACCCAAACCGCGCACATTAATACTCTGCCCTGTCGGGTCCTTTTGATAGTACGGCACATCATTCAGAAATACACCCGGCACATTTTTAAGTACCTGATCGATGGTTTGATCTGGGGAACCCTCCAATACCTCTTTGGTCAAAATCGTCGTGTTCAGTGGCATCCGATCCAAGGGCGTATCAGAGCGAGTGGCATTGACCACCACATCACTTAACTTTTGATCGTAATTGGGTGGGGGAGCAATTTGCGCCAGAGCTAATGGCGTAATAAAAGCCAAGACCAGTGCGCTTTGGCACAGCCCTACTCTCAAAGCAATATCTCCTTACCCATCAAGCTATGTACTACTTCGACTTTGACTTAGTCTTACCCATCAAAGAGGCAAGCATAGGATTGCTACTAGCAAGCTCTTTTTTGGTTTTAGCAATGCCCTCTGCCGCACCCGGCTTTGGCGTCTTAGCGGCATTTTTCATGCGTTGTGCAGTTGCCAGGGCGAGGTTTTTATAGAGATCCGTTTTTTTCATTGGCATAGCGCTTTAATGTTTAAATACATTCCTACAAAGTGTTGTCCACTGTATCAATAAAGTCACGGACAGTGCGATTAAATTCCTCGGGCTGCTCGATGTTAGAAAGATGCGCTGCATCCTCCAGTATGACTAACTTCGAGCCATCAATCATACGATTGAGCACAATTGCTTGATCTACCGTACAGGCTGGATCCTGACGCCCTGTCAGAATCAACGTTGGGGCCTTGATTTTTAAGAGCATGGTAGTTTGCGCCATATCCCTAACAGCACTTGCACACCCTAGATAACCCTCAACCCCGGTACCCAATATCATCCCCCGCACTTTGGCAATATCTTGAGGTGCGCGCGCAATAAATGGGCCAGTAAACCAACGCTTAATAGTGCCATCCACTAAACCGGCAATACCTTCTTTGCGCGCAAGCTCAAAACGCTCTTCCCACAAACTACGAGGGGGCATTTCACTTGCTGTGTCACAGAGGGATAGAGAATAAACGCGCTCCGGAAAACGAGCACCTAGTTGCTGACCAATCATGCCGCCCATTGAGAGTCCAATGAAATGCACTTTATCAATCTTCAGGGCATCCAATAGAGCAACCGCATCATCAGCCAATTGGGGGATGCTGTAGGGTGCCGGGGTTGTTTCTGAATCGCCATGGCCCCGTTTATCAAAACGGAGGACTCGATAACGATCGCTTAATGCAGGCACATTCCAATCCCACATACTGCAATCTGACATCAGGCTATTCGCCATCATCACCACATGGCCGTCACTAGGGCCATCAAAACGATAGGCAATATCGACCCCGTTGATCTTGATGATCTGTTTTTCTAGTTTTTGGCTCATTTGTCTCTGCTTTCTAGCTGGTTCAGCAATTTTTATATATCCCATCTTGATCATGGAGATCTTGAAAGGAGCATGGTAGATTATCCAATGAAACTATAAAAATACTTAGGAGACATGATGCAAAAGATATTGCAATCCCCTCGCTCACTGAAGCGCAACTTGATGTTGAGCTTATTCATTAGCCTAGGGCTTAGCCTCAACCTGATTTCTACGGCCGCCAGCGCGCAAAGCTACCCCAATCGCACAGTAAAGATGATTGTGCCCCTGACCGCGGGTTCTGGTGCTGATATTGCTGGTCGCATTGTTGCTAAAAGCCTTTCTGAGACTTGGAAACAATCCGTCATTATTGAAAATCGTCCTGGTGCTGGTGGCCTAATCGGTACTGGCGCGGTTGTAAGTGCCGAACCGGATGGCTACACTCTTCTGGTGCAATCAGCGTCATACGCGGCCAATCCAGCCATTTATAAAAAGCTGCCTTACGACCCACTCAAAAGCCTAGTGGATGTCGACATCCTTGGGCAAACACCTTATGTCTTAATTACCTCCGCAGATGGTCCTTATCAATCCGTTCGTGATTTAGTTATTGCGGCCAAGTCAAAGCCTGGCGAGATTACTTTTGCATCTGCAGGCGTTGGTAGCTCAACTCACCTTGCCGCTGAATACTTTAATCAAATGATGGGCATCAAGCTCATACACGTTCCTTACAAAGGCTCACCAGAAGCTATTCAAGATACGATGGCTGGACGCACCGCTTTTTATATGGCACCACTCGATACCGCCATCGGACAACTCAAAGGTGGGAAAGTGAGAGCGCTTGGTGTAACTAGTAAAGCGCGTAATGCTGCCGTACCAGATATTCCGAGCATCGCTGAGTTGGGTTATGCCAACTTTGAAATTGGTTTGTGGTTTGGTGTGTGGGCACCCGCTGGTACACCAGCTGCAATTGTGAAAAAGATTAATCAAGATATTAATTTGGCGATGCAATCTCCCGAAGTGAAAACCGCTTATGAAGCCAAGGGTATCAAAGCAACTCCCATGAGCCCACAAGAGTTCGGTAAGTTTGTGCGCGAAGAAATGGCGAAGTATCAGAAGATTGCTAAAGATGCCAACATCGAGCCTCAGTAATTTATCCACAGTAAATTGAACTCAACTCACGCTGCACCACTCTGCCAAGCCCCAGATTCAGAAATTCGATCTCCAAAGATTCAATTTCCCCCTGGGGCGGTAGATTGTCATGCCCATATATGCGGGCCAGCTCTGGCGTTTCCTTATGCTGATGAGCGCATCTACACTCCGCCCGATGCTACGCTGACCCAATACGAATCTTTATTGCATGTGCTGGGTGTTGAGCGCGCCGTCTTAGTTCAGCCCAGCGTATACGGCACTGATAATCGAGCCATGCTCGCGGCACTCACCAGCAAGCCCGACAAATTTCGTGGGGTTGCAGTCATTGATCCCAAAATCTCCGATGCAGAATTAGAGGTCATGCATCATGCTGGTGTTCGTGGCATTCGTTGCAATGTTGTAGATGTTGCTGATAAAACAAAGGGTTTACCGATCGATGAATTAACTTCCATCGCTAAACGTATTAAACCTTTTGGCTGGCATTTGGAGTTACTTGCCCACGTTAATGAATACCCCGATCTCGCCACAACATTTGCAAACTTTCCAGTGGACTTGGTATTTGGGCACTTTGGCTATTCCCACTCAAGACATGGTGTGAATGACCCCGGCTTTCAAGGCTTACTAGAACTTCTACGAGAGCAAAAGGCTTGGGTCAAAATGACTGGTCCCTACCGTATTTGTGATGGGGACTTTCCTTATACAGATATGCGAGCATTCAATGATGAGGTAATTCAGGCCAACAGCAAGCGATTAATTTGGGGTAGCGATTGGCCTCACGTGATGGTCAAAAAGCAAATGCCACATGACGCTGATCTCTGCGATCTATTCGGGTCTTGGGTAACAGATCCAAACCTGAGAAAAGTAATTCTCTCGGACAATCCCTGTATGCTATACGACTATCCAGCCTTCATTGGTACTCAATAGACATTAGCAAGAAAGAATACAAACCCCATGGATAACACGCTTACTATTATTCTCGGCATTGTTGCCATGCTACTTCCGCTGGTGGTAGGTCGCCTGGTATGGAAACGCTTTGATCAATACTTTGGTCGTAATGACGAAGCTTATATGGATACCCTTGAATACTTTCTCAAGAAGCTCGGCCTCACGATCTTGGTTGCTTTTATTCTCTTGTGGATTGGCATCAGCCTTGTGTTTAGCGGTAGTGCCGCCTCCTAAATATCTCACTAATAAAGACTGCCTGCCGTGAATGATCAATTCAAAATTCTTTTCAATAAAGCGAAACTGAACTTTGCGGTACTTGCCAGTATATTGATGTTGGCAGTCCTAGGAAAGATGACCAACCCTGAGCTCACCAATCAAATTTTTCAGACTGCAGATCAATTAGTATCAGATCTGATTTTGTTATTTGTAGCTATTACGCTTGGCGCTTTTATCCCCAACTTCAAACTCGTAGTCTTCGGAGCGATTGCAGCCTTTACTGCGGCAGCAGTAGCCATTCAAACAGGTGTATTTACATACCTGACGATTGAGTACCTTTTTGCTGTTCTGATTGTGGTTCTAGGCTTCGCATCGATTGCCAATCTGTATCGACATTACAGAGAAGTTCAGTTTTAAGCCCCAATTTAGGCTATTTTTACTAATTTCTTGATTTTTCATGAAATTTCAAGAAAAATAATGAAAAATACTGGAATAAACATATGGGCACTCTTCACTTAAGCAAATTCTCCTCTCAGGCAAATCCCGAGATACTTCATACCTTGCGTCAAATTGCCGATATTGAAGGTAAAAAGTTTCATGCGGTTTTGGATGAGGCCTTTCGTGACTTCTTAAACAAAAAGGGGGTATCAACCCCCGATCGCCAAGTAATGGCAAGCTTTGCACAAAGCCTGCATGAGTTTGAGGATCTATACAAAGAGCTTGCCAAGTAATGCTCTTTATTACCATGCAAGACATCATGCTGATGCACGGTGTCTTGATTAATAGATTTGGTGGATCACAGGGCTTAAGAAACAAAGCAAGTCTTGAGGCGGCGTTAATGCGCCCTCAATCAGGCTACTACCCAGATGTTATTTCTCAGGCAGCGGCATTGTTTGAAAGCCTCATCATTAATCACCCTTTCATTGATGGCAATAAAAGAATTGCCTTTGCTGCAATGGATACTTTTTTACGCATCAATAACAAGAGACTCAATACAGATTCGATGGAAGCCTATCGTCAAATAATGCATATGTTCAAAGTGCAGGAGCTCAAGTTCGACCAAATTGATGCATGGCTCCGAACTATCTGCAAATAAAGGAATTTTCAAAGCAACTGTTCCATTCCATGCTCATCAATAAGTCGTTGCATTAATAATCTTTCCCGCTCATCAATCTCGTGGATCTCTAGGAAGCGCTTGTTTCGCTCATAAATCCCTATCGCTTCTTTATCAGTTAAAAGTATGTTGTGATCAAGCTGCCATGACAAGCTTCTTAACTGTGGATAGTCTCGTATCCTAATATGTGCCCCATCAATATTGAATTCGCCTACATCCTTATCAATTCTAGACATTGGTAGACCCAACCATAATCATGCTGCTGATTTTTTCTTCTTAATGTACGTGACATAACAAACTCCTTTTTGATAGTTATGTCATGTCGATCTCCTTGATTAGATGAATTACAAAATACTGATGACAAAATTTTAGTTCTTAGCAAAAACCATGAAATAGAAAAGGTTGGTAGCGACCCAGCAATCCCGAAGATGGCCATTGTCATAAAAAGTAAATATTAATTAGGGTATTTACTCATCAATACTAAAAAGATGATGCTGCCAAAGGGTTTATTGCGCCTTATCTAATTACAGATATGCCAAATCCTCCACAATCATTTAAAGTGATTCAAAACAGTAGAGGAGATCCTTATGCAGCTATCAGTTAATGGCAAGATTCACAATATAGATGTCGAGCCAAGCATGCCCTTGCTATGGGCCATTCGTGAAGTAGTGGGCCTTACCGGAACGAAGTATGGATGTGGTGTGGCTCAGTGTGGCGCTTGTACGGTTTATCTCAATGGTGAACCCGTGCGCTCTTGCTCATTACCAGTCTCTGCAGTAGGTACAGCCAAAATTACAACAATTGAGGCGCTTTCTAAAAACAATACGCATCCCGTGCAGCAAGCCTGGATTACTCTTGATGTTCCTCAGTGCGGTTATTGCCAATCTGGACAGGTAATGGCTGCTGCTGCTCTATTGAAGAGAATTCCAAAACCTACTGATGCTGACATAGATAGTGCCATGGGTAATCTCTGTCGCTGTGGTACCTATCAAAAGATTCGTGACGGAATTCATGTTGCCTCTGGTCAGAAGAAATTGGCAGAAGTACTGGCTCAGTACGACGCATCTCCTTCAACACGCGGCTAAGGGAATCGATATGACACTCAATACACTAGACACTCCATTAGTTAATAGCGCACGTCGCGACTTCATTATTAAAGGCACCCTAGTAGGCGGAGGCTTAATGCTAGGCGTAGGCGCTCTACCCGAGGCATTTGCTCAAGCTGGAGCTACTTATGACCCCAATACCCCAACCCGATTTGGCGATGCAGAGGTCAATGCATGGGTCAGCATTAAACCGGATGACACGGTGTTCATTCGGGTGGCTCGCTCCGAGATGGGGCAAGGCACTCGCACTGGCTTAGCTCAACTGGTCACAGAGGAGCTAGAGTGCAATTGGAGAAAGGTAAAAACACAATCAGCAACTCCAGGGCAGAGTTTGGCTCGCAAACGCGTATGGGGGGAGCATGGCACTGGCGGCAGTCGTGGTATTCGGATATCAGAAGATTATGTGCGCCGAGGCGCAGCAGCAGCACGCATCATGCTCGTACAAGCTGCCGCCAATCAGTGGAATGTTCCCGTTAGCGAATTAAAGGTAGATAAAGGTGTCATTACGCATATTCCGACTGGACGCAAGACTACCTACGGCAAAGTTGCCGAGCTAGCATCTACCCTCACTCCACCCGACCCAAAATCGATTACCTTAAAAGATCCAAGAACTTGGAAGGTTGCCGGCCAGCCTTATGCCCGATTAGATACAGCCGATAAAGTCAACGGCAGCAAGGTATATGGCATTGATCTACAACTACCTGGAATGCTTTGCGCATCAGTCAAGTCGTGCCCTGTATTTGGGGGCAAGTTAGTAAGTTATGACGAAGCCAAGATCAGTAATCTGCGCGGAGTAAAAGGCATCGTCAAAATTGATGACAGCACTCTCGCAGTGGTAGCCGATACCTGGTGGCACGCTAATACCGCACTCAATGCCTTACCGATTGTTTGGGATGAAGGAAAGGCAGCCAACACCTCACAAGATGGCATCAATAAGACATTACGAGATGGCTTGGATGAACAAGGTGATTTCTGGCAACGTAAGGTTGGTGATGCTCCTGAAGTCATTCAGTCTTCCGCTAAAAAAGTAGAGGCGATTTATTTCACACCATATAGAGCTCACGTCACGATGGAGCCTATGAATGCGACAGTCAAGATTTCTGGTGATCGCGCGGAGGCTTGGGTACCCACGCAAAATGGTGAAGGTTCTCACGCAGCCCTGTCTGAAGCAACCGGTTTACCGTTGGCCAATTGCGAAGTCTATAAACTGGATTCAGGATGTGGCTTAGGTCGGCGTGGATCAACCCAAGACTTTACGACTTATGCAGCAAAAGTAGCGCAGAAGTTTCCTGGAGTTCCAGTGAAGGTGATTTGGAGTCGTGAAGAAGATATGACGCAGGATTTTTACCATCCGATTGCGATGGCAAAAATGACGGCAGGTTTGGATTCGACTGGTAATGTCACTGGCATGCATATTAAAGTTTCAGGCCCATCAATTAATGCGAGAGCTGCGCCCCATAATATTAAAAATGGTAAAGATGAGCGTCAGTTGCAAGGTTTTTATGAGAAGGGACCAGATGCGCAATTAGGCTATACCTTCCCTAACCTACTCACTGAATATGTGATGAAAAATACGCACATACCAGTCGGTCCCTGGCGCGGCGTGAATACCAATCAAAATGGTATTTTTATGGAATGCTTTATGGATGAATGTGCCCAGGCTGCAGGCAAGGATCCAGTGCAATTTAGGCGCGCATTAATGCAAAACCATCCCAAGCATCTAGGTGTTTTAAATGCCGTAGCCAAAAAGGCAGAGTGGGATAAGCCTCTGCCAGCGGGAACGTATCGTGGTGTTGCGCAATTTATGGGGTATGCCAGCTATTCTGCTTGCGTCGCTGAAGTCGCCGTCCAAAACAATGTGGTTAAGGTCAATCGTTTAGTGTTTGCATTAGATGCTGGTCACATTGTGAATCCGTATTTAGCTCGTGAGCAAATTGAAGGGTCCGTAGCAATGGCGCTTGGAGCGATCTTTCTTCCAGAAATTACGGTTGAAAAAGGTCGCATCAAACAACAGAACTTAGATACCTATCCACTGCTGAAATTGAGCTCCACACCTAGAATCGAAACCGTACTAGTTCCAACCTATGACTTTTGGGGTGGCGTTGGCGAACCTACCATTTGCGTTGTAGGCCCGGCTGTAGCAAATGCAATTTCTGCAGCAATCGGCAGACCGGTGCGCAACTTCCCGCTATCCAAGGAGAATCTGAGCCTAGCTTAATAAGTGGCTTATCCCAAAATATTGCAGCAATACAAACCAAGCAAGTCAAAAGCCCCTCAGTTAGACATGATGTTCAACTGAGGGGCTTTTTTATTGGTGATCAGCGATCACTGGCATTAACTTACTTCTCAAGCGCTCCATAAATTAATGCATTGAGCTTCTCACGATGCACCTTACGGATCTCGCCTGGCGCAACACCCATCATGACGACTACCATCCGCTCTTTTGGATCAACAAAAAAGATGGTGCCGTAAGCGCCATTCCAAGAGTAATCCCCAACATTACCGTTATTCGCTGATAGTCCTCGCTCTGTTCTCACGGCCACTCCCAAGCCAAAGCCATAACCAACACGGGCAGGCTCAGTACCGCTCACATTATTTTTAATATCTTTATTTAAATGGTTGGCCGTCATGAATGCCACAGTTTGCGGTCCTAAGACACGCTTACCATCAATGCTGCCACCATTGAGCAACATTTGACCAAAGCGCAAATAATCGCCTGCTGTTGAGTAAGCGCATGAACCGCCACAATCAAACTTGACTTGCTTGGTATGAATGTCGACCTTTTGTGGCTTTCCTGTTAAAGGATCTAATGGCAATGGTTGGGCTAAACGCGGACGATCTTTTTCAGCTAACTGAAAGGATGTATTTGGCATACCTACTTTGCTCCACACTCGCTCTTGCAAAACACCGCCAAGAGACTTACCTGCAATTTTCTCCTCAATGATACCCAGTATATCAAGTCCAAAGCCATAATCCCAAACAGTGCCAGGTTCATATAACAATGGCGCGGCAGCCAACTTATCGATGAATTCTTCAGTCGAGAGATTGATTGCAGCGGGAGCTGAGCCAGCAGGATAAAACTGGTGAATCGGAGTTGCACCACGACCGCCATAAGTAAGACCATTGGTATGACGCATCAAATCTTGTACGGTGATGGGATTTTTTGCAAGAGTCGTAGTGAGCTTGCCATCAGCGTCTACCTGGCCGACTTTCATATTCTTAAATTGGGGTAACCAATCAGAGATTGGTGCATTCAGAGGCAGCTTTCCTTCTTCATAAAAAGTTAAGGCGCCTACTGTTGCCATTACCTTAGTCATCGATGCCAAATTAAAAATGGCATCGGTTGTCATAGGTTTTTGAGCATCTTTATCGAGATAGCCATAGGGCTTAAAAATACTCAACTTGCCATTTTTGGAAACTGCCAAAACGGCACCCGGCATTTGGTTGCTGGCAATCTGGTCTGCGAAGAAAGTATCAATACGCTTGAGGCCTTCCTGCGTAAAGCCTTGACCTGATGCTGATGGTAAGGGGGATTTACTGGTCTGCGCCAATAACAATCCAGGGGTAGCCAATATCGCAATAGCGCTACTAGCTAAGAGTAATTTTTTCATTTGTTCTCCGATATCTATTTTTTATATACAACTGAGCCATCTTAAGCTCCGAGATGGGGTAAATTAGCCCCGATGAGCTAGGATTTACCCATCCCAATCTATATATACTTTTAGTTATATAGATTCAATATTTAAGTATTTGTAGTTATGCTCATAGCCCCAGACAATACAGGGCTATGTACAAATATGACCATATTGACCAAACCCTTGTAGATCAACGGGTTATCCAATTCCGAGACCAAGTTGAACGACGCCTGAACGGCACCATTGCTGAAGAAGAATTCCGCCCTCTCCGTCTACAGAATGGTCTCTATCATCAGCGCCATGCGTATATGCTGCGCGTTGCTATTCCTTACGGCTTGCTAAGCGCCAAACAGCTTCGCACCCTAGCCTTCATTGCTGATAAATACGATCGCGGTTACGCACACTTCACAACCCGTCAAAACATTCAATTCAACTGGGTAGAGCTAGAACAGACACCGGACATCTTGGCTGAATTAGCCAAAGTAGAGATGCATGCCATCCAAACATCAGGCAACTGTATTCGCAACATTACAAGCGATGCCTTTGCAGGTGTTGCTGCAGATGAATACATCGACCCAAGGCCCATCTGTGAGTTACTCCGCCAATGGTCAACATTACACCCGGAGTTTGCACACCTGCCACGCAAATTTAAGTTTGCCATTAATGGCGCCAAAGAAGATCGTACAGTCTTGTTGTGCCATGACGTTGGTATTGAACTCAAGAAAGATCCAAATATTAATAATGGAGAATTGACTGCCGATATCTATGCTGGAGGTGGCATGGGTCGTACACCCATACTGGGATCCTTAATTAAGCAAGGCTTACCATGGCAAGTTTTACCAAGCTATTTGACTGCTCTATTGCGTGTGTATAACCGCTTTGGTAGAAGAGACAATCTCTACAAAGCTCGTATCAAGATATTAGTAAAGTCTTTAGGTCCTGAAGAGTTTGCACGTCAAGTCGAAGGTGAGTGGGCATATCTTCATAACGAAGCAAAACAGAGCAAAGATAATTTCACAAAGTATGAGTGGGAGCGTGTTGCTAAACACTTTACTAAGCCTGCATATCAACAGTTAAATACAATGAGTGATGAAGCCATTCCTGCAGCTGCTACCGAGGCTGAGAGAGGTGCTTTTACTCGCTGGCTTAAGCGTAATGTCAAGTCGCATCAAGTGCCAGGTTATGCCAGCGTAATCCTGTCTCTCAAGCCCCATGGTACTGTTGCTCCTGGCGATGCAACCAGTGCGCAGATGAATGCTATTGCAGATTTAGCTGATCAATATAGCTTTGGTGAATTACGGGTAACCCACGAACAAAACTTAGTGCTAGCTGATGTAGAGCAATCTAAACTATTGGAGCTCTGGCAAGCTGCTAAGCAACAGCATGTGGCACTACCCAACATTGGATTACTAACTGACATCATCGCTTGCCCTGGTGGCGATTTCTGTTCACTAGCCAATGCCAAATCACTCCCCATTGCTAAAGCGATTCAGGAGCGCTTTGATGATTTGGATTACCTATTTGATTTAGGTGATATTAGTCTGAATATTTCTGGATGTATTAATTCTTGTGGCCATCATCACGTTGGCAATATTGGTGTACTTGGCGTGGATAAAGATGGTGAAGAGTGGTATCAAATCACTTTGGGTGGAGAACAAGGCAATGATGCCTCTATTGGCAAAGTAATTGGGCCCTCTTTCTATGCCAATGAAATCCCAGATGTAATGACTAGCCTCATCAATGTTTACGTTGAACAACGCACTACCGATGAGCCTTTTATCGAGACATACCGCCGTCTAGGTGTGAGCCCCTTTAAAGAAGCAGCCTATAAGAACAATGGCAAGCACTCCAAAGGAGCGCTGGCTTAATCATGAATAAGCAGATTATTTACTTCCCGAAAGACGGTAAGCCCACTCTCATCATCAATAAATGGCAGGTCTGGGATGGTGAGCGTGATGCAGGTGGTATTCCGAATTTAGATCATGAATTGCATAAGGTATTAGTGCCGTTTCATTGGTGGATTACACATCACAAAAACTCCGATATCATAGACAGAGCAAATAAGGGTGAGGTTGGCGTTTGGTTTGCTGCCGATGATGACATTCTCAAGCATGCTGACATCATTGAAGAAGGCAAAAACCGCTGGCCGGTTATAGCTGCTCACTTCCCCATCTTTAGAGATGGTAGAAGTTTTAGTACTGCAGCCCTACTGAGAGAGCGATTTGCTTGGACAGGTGAAGTGAGGGCCATCGGTGATGTCTTAATTGATCAACTCTTAAAAGGTGCACGAGTCGGCTTTGATGCCTTTGAGCTTCGTCCCGATCAAAAGCTCGATATTGGGCTCAAACAGTTTGATCTCATTAGTGTCACCACTCAAAATAGCTGGCGTGATCAGCGCGCTACTACTGTAGCCCAATTAGTAGATAGATAAAATATCATGACATCAACGGCTCTCGGTAAAGTCTATTTAGTTGGCGCAGGCCCTGGCGCAGCTGATCTCATTACCGTGCGTGGCGCTAAGCTTTTGGAGAGAGCCGATATTGTTTTTCATGATGCCTTGGTAGATTCAGTAATGCTCGAGCTCTGCCCCCAAGCGATTATAGTGCCTGTGGGTAAGCGTTGCGGCAAGTTATCATCCGCGCAGCATTTCATCAACAAAAGGTTGGTTGATGCCGTACAAAAATATCCAGTGATTGTTCGCCTCAAAGGTGGCGATCCCATGATGTTCGGCAGAGCAGATGAAGAAATCCAGGCCTTAAAGCAAGCCGGAATTGCAGTGGAAGTAGTGCCAGGCATTACTGCAGCTCTAGCTGGAGCAGCTGCTATTCAGCAATCACTCACCTTAAGAGGTGTGAGTAGAAGTGTGGCCTTTGTTACTTTGGCACAAGGAACTGAAAATCTCGTTGATAACGGTAGTCAGCAGCAACTAATTCAGAACCCACAAGCCGATACCTTGGTGTATTATATGGGTCGCAAAGATGCTGTAAACATTGCCAAGCAATTGATAGAAAACGACTCACAGAAAAATAGCAGTACACCTGTGCATATCTTGGAGGCAGTGAGTACGAAGAATGAGCGTCACTGGTCTAGCACTCTTGGTGAACTAGCGATTGGTAGAGCTAATAGTTGGTTTAATAGTAAATCACCAGCATTGATTATGGTTGGCGAAGGCTTGAGAGCAAAACAACAAGCGAGTGATAACATCAATCAAGTAGAGAACTTAAAGAGCTCTAGCGCTGAAATCAATTATGGCTTGCAAAACAGCTTCATCCTCACCGACAGCAGGCGTAGCGCTTAAGCTCACCTGAGGAAACTTTTGCCGACAATCTGATAGCAGCAATGGGAAGTCATCGAGCAAATGGCCGCCTTGGCCAAAAAAGACGGGCACCACAACCACCTCTACCTCCCCAGCAACCACTAAAGTTGTAATAGCCTCTTCAAGGCTGGGCTGCATCAATTCCAAAAAAGCCAATTCCACTCGCGCGTGCGGATACTGAACTCTCCACAATGAGACTAAGCGGTCAAATGGCTCACGCCAACGACTATCACGAGCACCATGGCCAAAAAAGATGAGGTTTTTCATATTAATCTTTATAAAAATAGTGGCAATGAACTTTTAATAATTCCAATTAAACCACTTTAAAATAGACTCATAAGTAAGACTACTTGTTTACCCCTCCACATTAATGAGCAATTTCCCTTTTCACACAAAAAAGCCCAGTAATTTATACACTCTTTATCCTCTTTACTTAACCAGGCTTGGTTCATCGCCTTAATGGCTGCTGCTTTAATTGGCGCAGTTTTATCTGCAGCGCATCATACAGAGGTCATTGCCCACAAGACTGGTGAGCCATATGGCACATTGGTGCTAGCTATCAGCGTCACCATTATTGAGGTATCACTAATTATTGCAATGATGTTTGCAGGCCATGAGGGCGCTGAATTTATTGCTCACGATGCTGTCTTTGCTACCGTCATGATTGTGGTAAGTGGCGTCATTGGCATGTGTATTTTTATGGGTGGCTCAAGCATCATGAAATTTCTTTTCGCAATGAGGGGGCCAACTCTGCACTAGCAGCTCGTACCGCTTTAGCAACTTTCATTCTTGTGATGCCCATGGTGACTGTCAGCAATCTAGGGCCAGACTTCACCAAGAGTCAGCTTGCCTTTGCAGGCATCACTTCTTTTTCATTATATGGCGCTTTTATCTTTCTCCAAACAGTCAGTCACCGTGACTACTACCTTCCAAAAGCTTAGGATCAGAAAACCAATTGCGAAGCTTACGCGGATAAACCCAGCAACCCCAAGACTGTCCTGAGTGTTGCTTTACTTCTACTACCGCTTGCAATGGTGGTGAGTTTGACTGAAGCGCTTAACCCCGCCATCGAGGCTGGAGTTAAAGCCGCTAGCGCACCCAGATCATTAGTGGGTATAGCGATTGCAATGCTCGTACTGCTTTCCGAAGGCTATGCAGCTGTTAGAGCTGCCAGAGCGAATCAATTGCATAGCAGCTTGAACCTCGCCTTGGGGTCTGCTCTTGCCAGTATTGGACTAACTATCCCCACCGTGGCTGCATGTGCAATATCTTTTTATTTACCAATCAGCCTAGGAATAAGTTGGCTCAATATGACCTTGATGTATCTATCATTCTTCATTGGCGGGCTCACATTAGCAATAGGCAAAACAAACTTATTAAAAGGCGCGGTTCACGTAATAATTTTCTTCGAATACTTATTCCTAACCATAGCACCCTAGATCTACTCACAAGGACAAGAATTAATAAGAGCAGCCATGGTGAATATTAGAGCGCATTGATTTTTCAGTTAAGTTTTTTTATTTTCGAAAAGATAGGATTAATTAAGTATAATTAAGCTGGTGACTTCCCAATATTGTGTTTAATTGATATGACTATATTTCTGGCACCTTTTTTAACCTCATTGATATTGAGCTATGCAATAATTTATTGCATAGACCTACATAAACACATTTCGAGCGATTACGATCTTTCAGGGCCGCAAAAATTTCATCACGATTCTAACACGCCGAGAATTGGTGGTATTAGTATTTTCTTGGCAGTGCTAGTAGGATTATTGCTTAATATGAAACATCCTATTTATTCAGACGTAGGTGTTCTTATTGGATTGTCTACCTTACCATGCTTTGCTATTGGGCTAGCTGAAGATGTCACAAAAAAAATTGGAGTAAAGCTAAGGCTGGCGGTAACTATAATTACAGCTGTAATTGGGGTGCAACTCATTGGTATTCAAATTTCATACATCAATATTCCAGGAATAGATAATCTGCTAAGCTACTCAATCGTGGCAATACCTTTTACGGCCGTTGCCATAGCTGGGCTGTCAAATAGTTACAATCTTATTGATGGGTTTAATGGATTATCGAGTATGGTGGGAATTATCACTCTAGTCGGTTTGGGGTTCATAGGCTTTAAAGTCAACGACTACGTCATCATCTCACTTTGTTTAATTTTGTGCGGCTCAATCCTGGGATTTTTTATTTGGAATTACCCTCGAGGACTAATTTTCATGGGTGATGGCGGAGCCTATTTTATTGGCCTTTGGATTGGATTTATTACGCTTGCTTTAGTTTATAGAAATAATGTGATATCACCATGGCTAGGGGTTTTAATCAATGGATATCCAATAATGGAGACCCTTTACACAATATATCGCAGAGTCGTTATACAAGGAAAAAACCCTGGTCACGCTGATGGAATGCATTTCCACACCTTGATATTTAGACGACTTCAGAAACATAAATTAAAATCCAACAAAAAAATCACCATAAATACCAATGCAAGAACATCGCATTTCTTTTGGGTTTCAACAGGTTTGTGTGTAATGGCATCAATATTTCTATATGAATCAACAGAATTATTAATAATATGTATTATATTATTTTCAATAATTTACGTTAACATATACAGTAGAGTAATAAAATTTAAAACTCCAGCCTGGCTATATATTTTCAAATAAAATGCACACTAATGATATTAATATATTAACATTTACTAAGGTTTACCTTTCAAATAAAAATACGATTTGGAAGGTAGGGGTTTTAGGCTTTTTAATTGGACTAGCTATTAGTCTCGCAATTGGACCCAAAAGTGAATTCAAAACAACCGCCAAATTACTTGCCGATAGCGACTTGGGAGAAATTTTAAGCCCCATAAATTTAGAATTAATTAGAAGAATTAACACCAAACAATTCTATCGCAATCCTGATTTCGCAGATTTAAAAATTGGATTAGTTGATCCGCTAAATAAAATTGGAATAAAGAAAAGCGATTCAATATATGAAATTACATTAACATCAAGCAAGCCAGAATCGAACATTCAGAACATTACAACTCTGATAGACCAACTTTGCAAGAACGAGGAGCTTTTGTATCACTCTAAGAGGGCAAGTTTAGAGAAATTAAATAAAAATAATACTGATGACGATTTATTGTTTAATGCTAATTTACTGAAATTCTTTTCATCCACAAACATTCAAGAAATACATTTAAAGTTAATCAGCATAAAATCCGATGCTCACATGTTTAATTCATATAAGCCATTGGTAATGATTGATAATATTGACACCATCAATCCTAATAAATATAAAGTAATCAATGCAATAGGAACGGCATTGGGGATCTCGTTCATTTTTATTTTGATATATCTTACATTCTTAGCAATCAAAACTAACCATTCGGATTAATCCTCTTGGGCACAAATTCGGCCTGAATAGTCTTCAGTATTGCCTGATCTAATGTGAATTGAGGCCTAAAATTTAAACACTTATCGGGCCCCATAATGATTGTGTCTGAGCAAAACTTCTTCACCCTAACTTCACTAATTGGAAAGTTGATACCTGATATCTCGCTGATATTATCTAGTAGTTTACCAAGTACTAATGCTATTAATTCGGGTATATAAAATCTGAACCTCATTTTTATTCCAAAGGCTTCGTGTATTAATTTAACTAAATCGGAAACTTTCATAATCGGCTCATCGGAATAGTTATAAATATGAGTTCCGGATTTACATGCCAATGAATGTAATATAAAATCGACAAGATTACCTACGTAAGCAATGGATTTTTTATTATCGCCCTTTCCAATCATTATAAATTTATTATGATATATATGATTCATCAAGTTATATAAATTTCCTCGATTACCCTCACCAAATACAACAGTTGGCCTAATAATAGTTAATGAATTATTGGCCTCATCTAATTCTTGCCAATTTTTATAAACCTCCTCTGCACGCAATTTAGATATACCATATTCGTTAAAAGGACTTAAACGAGCACTTTCATTTAAAATTTCACTATTAAGGCCATACACTGCTACAGAACTAGTGAAGATAAGCTTTTTAATTGAATTTACGTGAAGAGCACGACAAAGATTGGTGGCACCTAGTACATTAACTTCTTCGTATAAGGAGCTAGGAGATACATTATCCGCATGCTCAGCCGCAAGATTAATAATGCAGTCAAAATCATTAATCGCTTTTTGAAGCTCATCGTAATCTCTAATGTCTACTTGAATTGTATTTAATGGATATGATTTAGAAACCACTTTATCAAAAATGGTGGGTTTATAACCACATTGTAAAAGCTTTTCAAAGAGCCTTGTTCCGATGAAACCGCTCCCCCCTAAAATACCAATTTTCACCCTAGACCCCGATGGAATAAATAAAAAAATTCAAACATCAATAAATTCAGCCATAAATAAGCTGTTGATAACTGACCAAGAATGATGTTCCTTAACAAAAATGGATCCATTCTCTCCTATTTTAGAAAATGTCTCATATTCCATAATTGCAGAAGAAATAATATCAATAAATTCTGAAGGAGTGTTCGCAATTAAAATATTATGATTTAGTATACCTCTAATATCTCCAAGGCCAAGGGGGGTAGTAACAACAGGTAACCCACACATCATTGCCTCAAGAATCTTAAATTGCATGCCTGAACCAGTAAGCATTGGTGCAATAGAAAGATGAGAAGCATTTAATTCATCATATACCGAAGGAACGCGACCTGTAACTTCAATTTTAGGGTTTTTGGACAGAATACTTATTGAGTGCGGCGGATTGCTACCTATTATCTTAAGTCTTAAATTGTAATGTTTACACTCTAATATTTTCCAGCAATTCGAATAAAACCACAAAACAGCTAATATATTAGGCTGGTAATTCATATTACCTGAAAATGTTAATATAAAATTTCCGCCTGGAGAATAAATTTTTCTTTCATGGTTGAAGTTGTATACACCAATTGGAATAACTATTACATTCTCCAATTGAGGGTTTATATAATTTTTATCGATACTAGAAACTAAAAAGCAACGATAACTTATAGTAACTGCAAAATCTTCTAATTTAATTAATCTACAATACTCAATATAAAAAAGTAATTTTAATATTAAATTTCTTGTGTTGAGAAATCTCCGATGAAAATTTAAGGCAAATGAGTCTATTAAATCTAAGAAAATTAAATATTTAAACGATTTAAAATTAAATAAAACCCTAGCAGTTACCAAGTAGACAATTGAAATATTATATTTTACTAAAAGATTTTCAATTAATTTTTTACTATTTCTTGAAGTAAAAAAGGAGCATTGAAAAGGTCTTGTGGGATCAAATGCAGAAATTAATAAATTTATAATAATTTCTGGAATCGTAATCCTCATTAAATAAATATCAATGCCCAAGTTTCTTAACTCCGCTAAATCAGAATTACTTTCCAATTTATTACCTTGAAGGATAATCAATTTAATTTTATATAACTTAGACAAATTAGATAGCCTTTGGTATGCTATTATTTGGTCGCCCTTGCCGTATTTAGAAGGAACTCTAGGGGAGACGGCTAATATATATTTCACTATTTTTTTGAAATACTATTTAAAAAATATGGGGTCAGAAGATAATACATCGGCCAAATTAGTATGGGGCCAAAGAATATAAAAACTGCCAATCCCACCATGAACTCTAGAGCATTTATTTTAATTTTAAACATTGCTAGAATAATTATGGAGGCAAATATTGATCCATGCATGGCATAAGAAATTGCACCAAATGGAGAAAAGCCTATCCCAGGAAAGGAAATAATTAGCTCCAAAGATTCTCGTAAATTAGCTAGCCGGGTTGAGCCAGTAGAAACCTCCGCTGAAAATATACTACCCATAGTATAAACATTGGAAATATAAATTGATAATCTTTCCATTAAACCTGAGAATAACGATATCAACGTTATTATCACCATTATTATTAAGTATTTATATTTTTTAAATTTTAAAATAAAGAAGTTAAAAATAATAAAGAAAAGTATATATCCAACTACACTCTTTAGGAGAAATAGCTGAATAACTACCATGCTAATTATTAGGAAATTAAATCCGTTAAGGAGAATAGAAAATAACAACATCCCACACAAAAGGGATGCAACGTAAGCTGGCTCTGGGCCCAGACCCACAACAGCACTTCTGAGCAATAACTGTTCAACCTGAGATTCCCTGGAACTAAAAAACCAATAACTTAAATTCATAGATTCGGGATATATATATTGAAATATACATATTGATAAGTGCATCAATATAAAAATGTTAAAAATCTTTGAAATCAACCTTAATTCAATTATGCACATAGTCTGAACTGCATATAGGGTTGCCAAGAGCACAGCAATTTGAATAGCATTAATTACAGATCTTGAGTCATTGAATATAATTTGATTTATTATCCCAAATAATAATATTACAAAAATAATTAGAATAATCCTCTTACTATAATTAAATAATGGAAGTGCTAATGCATAATAAGGAAAAATTTCATTTGATGATAATTTTGGATTAAGGAATATTAACGAAGTACCAATTCCAAAAATCAAGGCTCTAATTGTCAATGATTGATTTTCGCATTTCTTGCAAGACTGCATCTGCAACAGCGCTCCAGTTATATTTAGCAACATACATTAAATTCTTTTTAATATCAACCTCACTTGGCCCGTTTAAAATATCCAAAATAACATTATCTATTTCCTCATCACTAGATCCGGAAAAAAAGCTTGCATGATCTTGATATATTTCTGGTAAAGCACCCCCCTTACTTGCATATAGAATACATCCTGCAGCAAGAGCCTCAATACCTGGTATTCCAAATGACTCATAAAGCGAAGGTATAACGAAGTATTTTGAACTTTTATACATATTTATTAATTCTTCACCCGTTAAGTGCCCCATATAACTTATAGATTCAACCTCTGTCAGCCCTAATTCGCTTGCGCTTGATACTCCAATAACAATAAATTTGAGATCATTTAACCTTTTTTCAAAATTTATTACTCTTTTTAGAAATTTCTTTAAGTTTTTTTGCCTGTCAGAGCCACTAACAAATAAAACCTGATTTTCTTTTTTGGTACTCAGCTCGGGCGTAAATTTACTCAAATCAACACCGTTATAAACGACTTTTATTTTATCCTTCAACCCACAATTAAGCCTAGAAATAATGTCATTTTTAGCAAAATGAGAAACTGTAAAAATATGATCTACAAATTTGCTCGCAATCGTTACTGTTAATTTTCGATAGAGCCTTCCTAATGCACGATATACATTATTTGCTTTTAAATTTATATCGGGGCTTAAATATGAAACATCATGAATCAACATCCCTCTTTTTATAGGAGGAAAAATAAGGCTGCACGTATTTCCAGAGTGCAGAAAGTAATCTGGACAATGTAATACAACTGCTATGGGCAAGATTATTTGCTCATAAATTAACTCATTTATATTAAAAAAAACTATACGTACATTTTTATTATTTATTTTTGAATTAAGCAATACTGATGTAGACTTTTTATTGGTAAAGATAATTAATTTTTCATTGTCTTTAATACTACAGCTTAAATTAATTACAACATTAAATATAAATACACCCATGCCTCGCATCTTGAAATCTATTAACCTACCATCTATAGCTATTAATTTCATAATAATATTGTTTTATGAAATGATTTACACATTGCAATAATTGATGGATGCTTACTATTATCATTGCAAAGTGAAGTATCAAGAATTTCTAAATTACGGGGTATACCTGAGATAACCTCCCTATCATAGGATAAGTGTATGCCAGGCAAAATACTTTCCGGGGAATCATTTTTATATACCTTAAAGGTATTAAATTTTCTTGTTATTAAATTTAATACCTTTAATTTTATTTCGTAAAATTTAGCCTGCGAGTCTACTGATTCCGTTACGATACCCCCCTCCATTGAATAGATGTCTGGCATGTGGATCTGAGCAAAAATATTGTAAGAATTATGTCGAGTTGGATAGCCTGTTTTGTTGAAGAATGCTTCCCGAATTTTTGCCGGTGAATCAAATTTCATAAACAATTTTCCAAGTCCATTGACTGATGCGGTGTAGTCAATATCGAAATTATATTCACCAAAATTAGGTCTAAAAAAAATCGTGCAACCGGTTGAAATTTCAAGACTTTCTATAGCAATCCCCTTGCTAAACCTCTTAACAAGCTCCTCACCATTTAAGTATTCAAAAAGCTCTTCACCACCTATAGAGCCCATTCTAATAATTACATGATCGTCAACAGTAACTTTTTTGTTTATGAGATTTAGGCTTTGCAATACTCGGAGATTGCCGATAACCGAAAGCGCCAAGAAGGTCTTGCTATTTTTATCGTTGATTAACGCCTTTAAATCGAGATTTTCTCTCCGGCTAATTTTGCTAGGATTGGAAAATTTTTTTATAATTTGACCAGGTCGTATGGGGAAATAAGGGATGAAAATTTTTGACTCCGACATGTAGTCAGCTATATATAACTTTCTAAGTTTTTCATACCCTAATGCTCTCCATATAGGGCTATTATTTATATCCAAAATTACAGAGGCTGGCATTATTCCATGATAGCTCTTTGACAGGCCTCCGAAAGCCTTGCTGGAGATTATCGGGCTCAATCTCCAATTGGTGGATACTTTTTCAAAGTCAGCGCCAGTTGTATTACTAAGAAATATTTGGTAGTCATCTTTTTTAACATTACAACCAAGTAGAGCCCCGGCTGCACACAACCCATCTCCTATTATATTTTTCTTCATGGAAACTATTTTAATAGAAACTCTGGTGCAAGCACCTTCATATAATAATATATTTTCTTAGGACTAAATCCGACAACTTTATTTATTGAATTATAGGCTGATTTTTTATCTTGATATTTCAAATATTTATTTGCCATTATATAATTTAACTTATTATTAACATATACTCTGCTAGTATTTGGCAATTTGAAAGTATTTATCCATTGCTCATACTCAGAAATTAATAAGTCTATCCTTTTATTCGAATCATTGTCAGCATGTATTCGATATGTAGCTATTTTTTTTTGGGTACATCCAATCTTACAATTTTTTGAAATATTTAACACTAGGTCGTAATCGGCAATAATTTGATAATTTTCATTAAAAATTATTCCAAGCTCAAAAAATACTTTTCTTCTTATCAATAGTGTTAATAAACCAACTCTGTAGTTGGATATTAGCTGATTAAATATATACCCTTTCGGCAATCTGAAGTAGTATTTTGGTCTGCGTAATCCTTGAGCTTGTATATAATAGTTTCCATAAACAAGCATTACATCCTCATCCCTAAAATTTTTTATTTGGAGGGTAAGCCTATCTGGGCTCCACTTATCATCGACATCCAAAAATGCAATAAATTCTCCACATGAATGTCTTATTGCACCATTTCTAGCTTCTGTCAGGGTGGTATGTTTTTCACTCCTTATGTATTTAATTCTGCAATCAGAATAGCTTTTAATTATTTTTTTTGAGTTATCTACCGAATGATTATCCCAAAATATTAATTCCCAATTTTGATATGTTTGACTTAGAATGCTATCGACAGCCTCTGATAAATACTTTTCACCGTTATAACAATTCATAATTATTGAAACTAGTTGATTCCTACTAGGTTTTGTCATTATTTATAGAGCCCCATGTAATTTTTAGGCCTTTTTCTAGCTGAACTACAGGCAGCCAAGTTAATAATCTTTTGGATTTTGATAAATCTGGATAAAGTTGCATGTTTTCATTCTCTTTATATTCTTTTCCGCCTAATTTTATTTTTTTTATTTTGGCAATCTTAGAAATCATTTCAATAATAGTCCGAACGCTAACCGCCACTCCACTTCCTATATTGATAACTTCTCCATTCAGGGAGTTGCCACCCAAAAGAATTTTAAAAATACCAGACACCACATCATCGATATAACTAAAATCTCTTATTTGCTCTCCTTTTGTGAACTGTATTTGCTTTACTCCTCTTGCAGCACCCATGATTTGAGGTATTAGTCTATTAGACTCCTGTTCAGGCCCGTAAATCAAAAATAGCCTTGCCACCACACCAGGAAATCCCTCAGATCTATACAACATCTGAATAAAGTGTGTTGATGCAACTTTTGAGTATGCATATGGAGTGCTTGCCATCTCTCTTACAGATTCTTTTTGAGGGGCGGCAACTTTCCCATACTCATCACTACTACCTATTTGAACGAACCTTTTTAATCTAGATCTATCTAAACAACTAATAATGTTAAATAGTCCAATTAAGTGCATGTCAATTACACTTTTCCCACCATCCTTGTAATATGTATGATCAACATATCCTGATGCATTAACAACAAATTCAAACTGCACATTTCTTAATATTTCTATCTCAGCATTGTTTGTAATATCAACTTTCCAATAAATAATCCCTGGCATTTTTTTTTTCGGTGGTTGTTTATTTTTTGAAACACAATAAACTTTGGCCCCCAATTCATTGGCTCTTGCTGCTATATGACGCCCTAAATAACCAGTCCCACCAATCACAAGTATATTCAGGCCTGTTAAATCCTCCATCGGGCCCCTCCACTGTCCCACTCATCCCTTAACGCATCTAAATCTCTTTTTGTATCCATGCATTGCCAAAAACCTTGATGCCTTCTTGCAACCAATTCCCCCATTTCTGCTGCCCGCTCGAGCGGCTCTTTCTCCAAAACAGTGTCGTCACCTTGAATTAAGTCTATAAATTTTGGGTCAATAACGAAATAGCCGCCATTTATCCAGCCTTGATCAATCTGTGGCTTCTCTTTAAAGCTTCTGACAGTCCCATTTGGATCTATGGATAGCTCACCAAATCTAGCAATCGGTCTCACAGCTGAAACAGTTACTAACCTTTTATTCTCACTATGAAACTTGGCCAATTCATTGATATTTATATTTGATAATCCATCCCCATATGTCAGGAAAAATGGTTCGTTGCCCAAATAATCCTTCAATCTCTTTAATCTGCCCCCTGTCATAGAGTTCACGCCCGTATCAACAAGCGTAACCTTCCAGTCGAAACCCTTAGAATTGTGACCAATGATCTTGCCATCCTTTAATTCAATCGTAAAATCAAGGCTAGAATTCGCAAGATTTAGGAAATACTGCTTAATTAAATTTGCTTTGTAACCCAATGCTAGATAGAAATCTTTATGCCCATAATGGGCATAAAGATTCATAATATGAATCAAAATAGGAACACCGCCTATTTCCACCATTGGCTTTGGTATCAATTCAGTATATTCAGAAAGTCTAGTTCCAAATCCTCCAGCTAATATTACTGTCTTCACTCTCTTCTCCAATCAAACGAAACGGCATCCAATGGAATTCTCTCCACCTCTATTGGGTCATGAATGATATCAGCCAAATTCATTATTAGACTGCCCTTACCATTTGATATACCCTGAAAACCAAACCAAATGCCAGGGGGAACGCATAACCTTGAATAATCTTGATCCCCTATAATTAATTCCTTAAAATGAGAATTATCAGCATTGTCAAAGAATATAAACCTCACATCACCTGTTGGCACGACTAAATTTAACGTCATCCTTTTGTGACGTTTCCAGCCTTTGATTGCGTTAGCCTCAACCCAAGAAAAATATACTTCCCCAAAGCCCTTATATCCAATATCACTAGCTTTCATTCCATGCAAAACATCTCCACCATTCACTCGTAATCTTTTCAATGGGAATTTTCTAATCTCATCACACGTCATTTTTTATTCTCTTCATATATGAGTTAATTTGACCCAAAGAATATTCAGCTATATCACCTTTATTTTCATAATAATTTTTATACCATTCCACGGTCATTTCAACAGTATCGGTAAATTTTAATAGTGATTTCCAACCTAAAAGGTTTAGCGCCTTGTCACAATTTAACTTAAGTAAGCCAGCCTCTTTAAACGACTTAGTTAATTTGGATGCATCCTTCCAATCCGTACCAGGCCACCTAAGTGACAGAGCGCCAACTAACTCAGCTACTGAGCGATTTTGTTCGGAATTAGGCCCAAAATTAAATGCCTCGCCATGAAGTAATTGGCAATCATTTAAATTTTTCGCTAACAACAAATATCCGCCAAGCGGTTCCAATACATGCTGCCAAGGCCTTGTAGACAGCGGATTTCTCAACTCTACTACTTCCCCAGATCCCCATGATCTCATGCAGTCTGGGACTATACGACTTTCCGCCCAATCACCTCCACCAATTACATTTCCCGCCCTAACAGTAGCTAGACGAACTGGCCCGCAATTAGGAAGTAAGCTAGCAACATAAGAATGTATTACAAGTTCTGCCGCACCTTTTGACGCACTGTAAGGATCCTCCCCTCCCAATCTATCATTTTCTCTGTAGCCCCAAACCCATTCAACATTCTCATAACATTTATCACTTGTAACCATAACGACATTACATGGATGATCAATAAATCTTACTGCCTCAAGAATGTTAATGGATCCAATAACATTAGTCTGGAATGTTTCCAGAGGATTTTGATATGATTTATTAACGAGTGATTGAGCCGCTAAATGAAATATAAATTGAGGCTTAATCTCTTTAATAACTTTAGATATCTCAAGGGGGTTTGAGATATCATAGAAATGGTTGGTAATCGAATAGCTTCCTTGAGTGATACCAAAGTGGGATGGAAATGATATTGGATCTGGGAGTGAAATGCCGTGAACATCCGCACCCAAATGACTTAACCATAGCGACAACCAACTACCCTTAAACCCCGTATGCCCAGTAATAAGCACAACTTTGTTTGCAAAAGTATTTTTCAATTAATTTGCCTTAATTTATTTCGATTATTTTAAACGTTGTCGTTGATCAATTTTACCCATTTAGTTATTTTTTTATCTAGGCAATAGCTCACATTATTAACTTCCCTATATTCTTTCTTGTTGATGAAATTAAGGATAACTTTAACTAAGCTATCCGCATCCCTAATAAATATTTCAGCGCCACCCTTAAAAATCGGGCTTAAATTTAAATGGTTTCCTTTTGTAACCACAAAAACAGGTACGCCACACAATATGGCATCAACTGCAGCTGATGTTGAATTTTCTGCCAATACAAAATCATACTCATTTATGATTTCGGATAAGGAATTATTCAGCTCGCTAACATCATTTAGTGCATATTTGCTCATATCAAATACGCAATATGGATGCAGTTTTATATGCAGATCAATATTTAATCTAATACATGGCTCTAGATTACTTAATAAATCTAAGATAAATACCGTCTCTTCTTTGATAATCCCACCTAAGATCAAGATTTTAATTTTCTTATTAAAATTTTTTTTCTCTTTGAATGGCATACGCTTTTTAATAGGTAAGTCTAAATATCTTAATGCCTCTACTACCGCTAACTTTTCAAGCGGGATTCCGGCTGATAATGAAGCATTAAATCCATCGAGTCCATTGACGGCCAAAATATCAGGATAGGGTAATGAATAACTGAATTCACCAAGGGAGTTATATGCTCTCTTATCTTCATACAAATATAAATGCCAAAATGGCATAGTTGAGTTTGATACACCTATTAACTTACCATGACCATACTTTCTCCAGAAGTAGATAAAAGCTTTTTCCCAGGGCTGTCCCTCAAAAATATATATCCCAATTTTCTGCCTTGGAATATTTTTTAAAATCTCACTAAAAATAACCTGAAATTTACAGTTTCTCATTGATAGCGGCCCGCGCAAAGAATCATCCCATGCGTCCTTAATTATTGGCCAAATTATTAAAGTAAGGGACTTTTTTTGTAACAAATTTTCAATATTTAAAAGATGAAATGTCTTGAATTGCAGTCTTATCCATTCCCACCATATATTGAATTGTACGGACCAACACCAAAAAGAGTCTATAAAAAAATGATTTCCATTTTTATCATGAGGACCATTTAGAAAATCAAGGTATTTATTTCCACTTGCCGGACTCCTCACATCAGCGCTATATAAAAAATGATGAAAAAAATTATAATTAAGCCCCAATGATTCAATTATGTCGGGAAGAATATTCCACTGAGCAGATCTAAAACATCCTTTTTCTATTGATTTAAAGTCTAAATGGATGAAGTAGGATAAAAATAAAATCTCCCCTCCGTTTTTTGCCGCTCTAATAATCGATCCTCGCTCTCCCAACCCCCTTTTTTTGTAGATCTCTAATAAGCCAATACCAATCGCTTGAACTGCTAGCGGCAGTTTTTTAATCCCAACAATTGCATTAAACTTTGGCGTTAACCCAGTTGAACCGATTATTTGAATGGTAATTCCTAGGGTGCTACATGCACGTTTAATTGAGGTGACTAAATTTGGCTTACCCTCTATTAAGATGCAAACTTTATTTGGTTTTCTCTCAACCAATAAATCCATAATTGCTAATACGCGGATTACATCTTCAATGAAGTCGTATTTAAATGGGCTTTTTTCAGCTAAGGCGCTCATCCACCAATAGCTGGCGCCAGCGGAAACCTGTAAATGCTCCTGTACTTTCTTTCCACGAATGTTCATCTCACCTAGGGCATGAATTTCCGAAAGAAATCTTGACCTCAGACTATCCGATTTTTGATCAATATACTCTGGTAACGAAAGTATTTTCTTATCAGTAGAGTAAGAATCTAGTAGTATTTTTGATGAATTTGGTGCTGCATACCCAATATTCTTTGAATCACAAATCCAAATACATTCTTTTAGCGGCATTTAATATAACGCTTATATTAATAGATGGCCTGAAAAATTCAGTATGCCCCCCAAAGCAAATCCTTCTCCATTGAAGCTTCAACCATACTTAAGTCATTAAGGCTGTCGACTGAAAAGGACTTTATTTCTGGGTATGGTGCTATGTATTGCCTGAAATCCATGTCCAATACCCTGTTACTGTCACAAGCCTCAAGACGCTCCAATCTTGTCTGCTTATGAGCAGTAAATTTATTTAAATTACCCCACCTGAAGGCAAAGATACCATAAATTCTTCTGGCCATATGTTTCGCATCAAATTGTCCCTTGCAATAGGGAACTGGTGCTCTCGATGTATAAAGTATCTCGCCAGACTCATTACTAACAATTTTGACTGTATCTGGATTAAGCCATATAGTTTCGTCTGTTATGTGCATTGCCAATATTGTTGCTTTAATACTAGTGTTTACTAAAAGAGGTTCGAGCACCGCATCAATCATATTTGGTCGCATCATTGGCTCATCACCTTGAACGCACACCACTATATCCTCATCATCTACTTGCAAATTCATTTTTTGCACTGCCTCTGCAACCCTATCTAAGGCGCGCTCATGGTGGCTACCCGTCATTACACAAGGTATTGATTGACGGCTAGCGTATTCTTGAATCTCATTGTCGCAGGTTGCCAATACAAGATTAGACCATCCTTGATACAACTCTGCACGCCTAAAAACATGTTCGATCATTGGCCGTCCTTTAATTAACTTCAAAGGCTTACCTGGAAATCTAGATGCCGCCATTCTTGCTGGCACTACCCCAATTATTTTCATTTCACTTCCGATTTTTCATAATCATTTATTTTATACATACTTGAAAGGAGCTCATTCTCAGATCCAAGCCTAGTGCTATCACCAGCATTTGATACGTCAACCCAGCTCCTAGTTTCATCTGAAATATAAAATGAGTTTAAAAGCTGTATTGTGCTCTCTGCCTCCTCAATAGAAACCGAAAATGGCTGACTTTCATTTAAACTTTTCACAATCTCTTCATAAACCTTTGAATGACCGTTACCGTAAATGTTGCCTGAAAAATCTTCAGAAAACTCTATACATGCGCTAGGTTCAGGTGTGAATACTTGAAGCTCATTGACTGCTATACCTCCAATTTGGGCTAAACCTTTTTCACATACAAGTGATATGCTTGCTTCATAATCATGTGGTCGCGCCGCAGTTGTAACCTCCAAGATGCCTAAGTGGCCTTCTTCAAACTCCAGAACTGCAACTGCAACGTCCTCTACTTCAATATTTGAGCCTATAGTCTTATGAAGACTACTAACGCATCTTACTTTTCCACCTAAATACTGCAACAAGTCGATGTGATGTATTCCCTGGTTTGCCAAACACCCACCATCCATTGAGAAAGTACCCCTCCAGGGAGATAGCTGATAATATTTATCTGTTCTACACCACCTAACGCGCACAGACACACAATGTATCCGCCCAAGCTCTGATGACTGCAATGCGAGTTTGGTCCTTTGAACTGCTTTATTGTGTCTATTTTGAAATACTGGATATATTTTGATATTTGACTCAAGAGCAAGTTTTCTTACCGCCTCAAATTGTGAAGGCTTCATTAAAGTGGGCTTCTCTATGATGATGTTTTTTTTATAGCGCCTAATAACATCCACCGCATGTTCCAGATGCATTCCAGAGGGGGTAATTATTGCAACCGTATTTATTTCTGGATGCATCTTTAGCATTTCATGATAACTACAGTAATGTTTTACTTCATATTTTTTGGAATAGCTAATTGCCTTTTCAATCTCAATATCACACACCGCAATTAGCTCTGCATTTTCCGTTTTAACTATTGAATCGCAATGGTGTCCGGCAATTCTTCCGCAACCTATAATGCCAACCTTAAGCAAGTTATTTGCGGGCATATGCATCCTTTATGGTATCGACAACATTCCGCATGATCGGTACTGGCGCCAACGTGAATCTGGTAAACCCTTTTAATGAATCATGATCAAAAGACTTTCTATACAAGACTTTGAGGTCAAGCCTTTTAAACATCAATTCTTTTAAAGACTCGAAATTGATATGAATAAAGTTTGTTTGACTACGCAAAACATGAAAGCCCAGTTTACCCATTTCCGCACTAAAAAAATCTCCACCCTCATTGATTCTCCCTACGGATACAAGCATTTCTTTTTCAAAATCTAATAATCTAAAAGTATGGTGCGCAGCAATTTCTCCAATTTCATACATTGGACGATTCTTATGAAGATAACTACAAATCTCTGCATTAGTTACACAATAACCAACCCTCAAACCAGCTGAGGCCCACGCCTTTGCAAAGGTTCTTACCACTATTAGATTGGGTGATTGATTTACGAGGGAAACTGCTGACCATTTAGAGAATGGAAAGTATGCTTCATCTACCAATAATAACGAGTTGGTAGTAATACACTTTTCTAAAATAGTCTTGATCTCATTTTCGGAAAAATAATGTCCGGTAGGGCTATCAGGGTTTGGAATGCATACTAATTTGGGCTTGGCACTTTCAATTCTTTTCAACAAATTATTGATGGTCAATGAAGGCCCATTTAGTGTAGGCATGTAATCTATGGGATAGTTTTTCGCCCCATATATTTGACAGTATATTGGGTACATTGCAAAGGTAGGTCTAGTATGGAAAACAACATCACCAGGTTCAATAAATACGTCAAATACCGATCTAATTGCCCCATCACTTCCCTGGGTAAGCATTATTTGAGATGGTGACACCCTCAACCAAGTTGCCATTTTTTTATATAAAGCGCCCAAGGATGGATAATTTGAGCTCTCGCTCCCTTGAAATTCCAGTAAGATTTTTGCGGATACTTTCCGCATCTCAGGATCTAGATTTTCATTTTTATCTAACCAGAGCTTGCTCAAGTCACGATCCTCCTGCAGTCCCGCAAAGGGGCGAATAATTAATTCGCTTTTTAAGGATTTTTTAGGTCTTAAGATCATCTTTAATAATCAAATTGTGCTGAGAAGGACTCTTTTAAGCTTGTCCAGTGATAATAATCATCTAGACCATTAATTGCTGCGATGCCCATATTCCTGATAGCATTAATTGAACTTCCTCCAATATGAGGAGTGGCAATAAAATTTGCCAAGCTTAGCAACGCATTATTTTGAGGGGGCTCACAATCAAAAACATCAAAGATAGCCATTTTAATCCTCTGATTTTCAAGGCAAAACTGAAGAGCCTTTTCATCAACAATGCCGCCTCTTGCAAAATTGATTAAGATGGCTCCCTTCTGCATTAATGCCAATTGATTCATCCCGAACATATATCTAGTTGAACTATCTAATGGCACGTGTATTGAAACTACATCAGACATCATCAACAGCTCTTCCAAACTAACAGCTTTTACACCATAATCCCGCTCCATTTGCGATTTATCTAAGATATCATGAATCAAGATGTTGCATTTAAATGGCGTCAACAACCTAATTAATTCATGGCCAACATGCCCACATCCAACAATTCCTATAGTTGCCCCCGATAACTCTCGCCCAATGATTTGCCTCCATCCTCCATTTTTTACCAAGCTCATGGCATCGTTGGTATTACGCAAAGCATGTATTACCATTCCTATAACCATCTCTGCCACTGATGTTTTATTCACACCCGCAAACCACCCTAACGAAATTTTTTTCTCAACCATTGCAGGAAAATCAATCATATCCAAACCAACACCGTATTTACTGATAACTTTTAATTCGGGTAATTGCGACAATAGATTTATGTCAATTTTTTCAAGAGCAATAATTGCCTTGTCATGACCCCTTAAGAATAGAGCTAAATCTCTATCTGCTAGCGCTTCACCACTATCATTAAATTTGATGTTTCTGTATTTTTCACTCAAAATCCCTCTTAGATAAGAGTCTCGTGAAAATGAACGCGAACATACTGCAACATGAGATTCTAGATTCATGAATAGTAATATTTAAAAAATTCAGAACATTGATTCTTGAAATGGTCATTTAGATCAATGCTTACTTTTGTAATTTTTGCATCCGACCCTATAGGTAACAACACAACTAATTGGTCGCCTAAATTTTTCTTATCCTTAGATAGACCTTCTATTACCCGCGCCACATTAATTTTGATTTTTTTTGCCAACGCATAATTACTTGCCAGCAAACTATGCATTCTTTCAAACTCACTTACAGGCAATAAGCCTCTCAAATAAGAGATATAGTTCGCCATATCCATGCCAATGGTTACTGCAATTCCATGAGGAATTGTAAAGTTCGTGGCTGACTCAATTGCATGTCCAAAGCTATGCCCATAATTAAATAAATTCCTTATTCCCACATCAAATTCATCCCTCTCTATATATTCTTTTTTTATCTCAAGCGATTGAATAATCATTTGATCTAAATAAGTCGAAGTACATTCAAATTTTTTATAGAGAGTTGCAACCTCATCAAACTTAGAGCGTGATTTAATGGCATGAGCTTTAATAATTTCACCCACTCCTGATGCGATTTCACTTTCACTAAGTGTCGTTAAAAATTTACTACATATAAAGACCTTTTCAGGGGGCCAGAAGGTGCCTAAAATATTTTTAAATGAATCAATATTTATTGAGCTTTTCGATCCAATGCATGAATCCGCCTGAGATAAAAGAGTAGTTGGGTAAAACTGCCATCCTATCCCACGCAAAAGGATTGAACTAATAAAACATGTAATATCTTGAATAACTCCACCGCCAATTGCAACTATGCAATGGTCTCTGCGGATTCCATGTCTAACGATTTTTTTTATTACTTCAGTTGTATTTTCTAACGACTTACTAGCCTCAACCGCTTCGACTTGAATCGTATTTTGTAAGGAAAGTATCTTCTCGAGCTTAGATCCATAAATACAAGCAACCTTCTTATCAATTATAAAATGCATTTTTGCGGATAAATCGATCTCCAAAGTTGCTTGAAAATCCTCCACAAAATTTACCTCATATACACCCCGACTTGAGGTTATCTTAAAATTATCTGACACGAGACACCCCACCATCAATGGCCAAATTTTGGCCAGAGATATAGCTATTATCTTCGCTACATAACCAAACAATGAAATTAGCAACCTCATTTGGAGTTGCCAATCTTTTCAGGGGAATAAATTGACTGCTAATATGCTCCATCATTTCTATTCCCAGGGTTTCTCTTGTTAAGTCTGTGGCGGTAAATCCTGGCGCTACACAGTTTGCCATGACACCATATTTTGCATATTCTGCAGACAATGCCACTGTCATTCCATCTAGGGCAAATTTACTGGCCGAGTAGGCGGCCCTACCTGACATGCTAATCTTCCCCCAAATTGAACTAATATTTACAATCCTCCCCCATCCACGCTCCTTCATCGCAGGAAGGGAGGCCTGACAAAGACGAAAAGGAGCAAAAACATTAACCCTCTGAATTGCATTAAAAGTTTCATTAGAAATATCTAGAAAATCATTATTTATGTTCATTCCTGCATTATTGATTAATATATCTGGTTTTAGTTCAAGAAGGTAATTTGCACATCTCTCAATATCCTCCACATGATTAAAATCAAAAAAATTTAGACCATCAGATAATTTCTCATTAATTTGCACAGATCTTCCTGAGGACAAGGCAATAACTTCGTAACCCAAACTTTTGAACTTTTGAGTGACAGCGTATCCAATACCCCGAGAAGCACCAGTTATAACTACACGCCTTATTGTCCCCTCCATTCTGATTGGCATTATCTATTCAAGCTCTTCTTGAGTACGCCTCATTAAATAAGAACCTATAAGATGGTCCAAGATCATGTGAGCATCCTCAACTGGGCCGTATTCTTTATTTCCAGAGGGAACGTGAATATTCAGGTCAACCTTTGATTTCATGGCTCCGCCATCAAAACCAGTTATTCCCACAGTCATTAGACCCATATCGCCAGCAACTTCAATTGCATTAATGATATTTTTTGAATTACCAGAGGCGGATATCCCAACCAAAATATCGCCGGGTTGTCCCAAGATCTTTAATTGACGAGAAAAAATTTCATCATACCCATAATCATTTGCAATTGCAGTTACGATTGCAACGTTATCAGCTAAGCACAATGCCTTCAAAGGCGGCTTAAAGTTATTTACCCCAATTGAAAAATCATTGGCAAAATGACTTGCGGTTGAAGCACTCCCACCATTGCCTATAAAAAATATGGTTTTATTGTTTGCCCTGGCTGACAGCACATATTCAACGAACTTTTCAACGCTTACTAAATCAATTTCATTTAAAACTCTGTTTAAATAAGAAAAATATGATTTTGCGTAATTTTTTATATCTATGTCATACATACTAACTAACTGATTCATATGGAAATCCTTCTAATATCGTATTTATATCGCCAAAGATCATCAGCATAATATATTTCATTTACTAATTTCATAGTATTAAGCGCATCTAGCGATGATCCACTCTTAATATCCTCATTATTTTTTATTGCTTCAGAAAATAAATGAATTTCCTCTTCCCAAGATTTATCTTTATTGTATTTTATAGTGATTTCTTTTGGGTCACCATTATCTAATTCATGATCAGACTCTATGATTGTTAATGTTTCAGCTCCATAACTTTTGGAGCCCGAGAGGATTCCTCCAAAAATAAGGCCTCCATTTTCAAAATTTACCTCTAAGTTGAAGCGGTGACGCCACTGAGTAGCTGATGAGTTCAGCATTGCAACTACACCATTTCTTTTATTTTTCATCAATGCATAAACGTTATCCTCCACATCATAGTTCCAGTGAGTATTCTCAATAAAGCTATAAACTTCATCAAACTCACCGGCGAAAAGCCTCATCAAGTCCACCATATGTATCCCCTGATCCAATAGTACGCCACCTCCTGCAATTTCTCTTTTTGTGCGCCAGTCATCTTGATCAAAAGTCACTAATTTTGACTTTCCGTAGACCCCCCTCATGTTAATAATCTTGCCCAAACGATTGCTACTTGCGATTTTCAAACCCTCTTTTATTGACTCATGATATCTATGGTTAAAGCCGTACATAACCTTAATTGATGGTTTTAACCTTTCAGCATCCATTACTTGCAATACCTCTTGAGCACTTTTGCCAGGAGGCTTCTCACAAAAAACATGGATTCCTCTGTTAACGGCCTTTATAGTCGATTCAGCAGCAACATCATTTGTTAAACAAATAATCATTGCATCTAAATCTTCCTTAAGAAACTCATCAAAATTTTCGTGGTAAGTAACCCCATCATTTTGGCTGGGTTTAAGTGCTTGAATATTCCGGTCACATATTGCAACTAACTTTAAATTTGAATTAGTATCTACAACCTTGCGCCTTCTCTTTCCAACAATTCCATACCCTGCAATACCAACTTTGATTTTATTCATAAAAAAATCTACCCAATAAGAATTTTAATTTACGATAAATAGCTCTCATTCGAAACATAAGGTATGCATTAAATAATGATTTGGATATTTTTTTTGAGTAAATCTTTTCCTCCAAGGAGAATATTTGTTTTGAGAGGTGCTCCGCATTCAAACTCTCAGAACTAAATTTACTACCCCTCCAAGACAAGTCTAGCTCGATATATTCAGATTTAGAAAATAGAGGTTCAAAGTTAAATTCAAAAATTTGCAAAATATTTATATATTTTTTAAAAATAGGCAAAATAAAAATATATCTAAATTTATATCTAAATTTTTTATAAAAATCTACCATTAGAGGGTAGAATTCCTCTACTGATTCATGAAGGTACTTAACGTTTCCATATATACTTCTCAAATAATTTAATACATAAAAGCTATGTGAAATTTTTGAATAGCCAGGGTAGCTCCTTAAAGCTTCTTCAAAAAAAATCTTCATCTGTTTTGTATTGCCTGCAATAATAAAATCGTCAATCGATGCTAGCCCCATAAAATATGATGGGTAAATTTTATTATCCCCAATCCTTGTTAGCGCCTCCTTAAGAACCTGCGGCTTAAAACTTATATCAGCCCTAATTTTTACCACTACCGAACTGTCACCAAACTTCTCTTGAATTTTTTTTATTCCAGCAAGAGTTGAGATTGCCTGTAAATTTGAATTATTTTCTAATTTACCAATCTCTGCTTCTACTAATGGTTTCGGCTTTATATTATAAATTACATCGATTCCAGGTAAGGGATGCTCACCCTCCCACGTAGATAAAATTACATATTCAAATTGATTGACAAGGGCCTCGTAAAATTCTTTGTTAAGATTGCTCTGATAATCTACATGTGATGGCTTAATTTTTTTATATTTTTCTTTTAAATAGCCCTTAGCTTCCAAGCCACGACTTTCGGTTGGGCCCTGTACTACAACACAATATTTCAATTTTTTCAGTTCAGATAAATTGTAATTACAGAAAATTGCTAACTATGGCTTGATTGAAGTATTCGCTAGGGGTACCAAGAACGATCGTGTCGTGCTCGCTATGAGGGTTGCTTGCCTTCACCCGTTTTCCATCCTTCAAAATTTTACGTATTACATCTGAGATATAAATATCGCAATTTTTATAGTAATTTTTATAGGTTTCACCCGATTGAAAAGCATAGAGACCAGAGCTAGCGCAGTTTGAAATTACAATTTTTTCCGCAAGCTCTGTTACGTCATTATTCTCATTACAGACTACATAACTATACTGATGATGATTTGCATGAAAGACATCAACGTAAGCTGCACTTTTTGATAGCGATTCTAGAATATCTTCAAAATTTCGGTTCGTAAGCAAGGTATCGATATTGTGAAAAAGGATAGGCTCACTCATAACCCCCTTATCAACATTTGCAATTAAATCTAGACCTATCATTCCTGTTGCTGCCTGACCATGAGTATCGTTAATTAAAAATAAATTGCCTGTGCCAATTCCACACGATCTCAACAAGGCGTGAATATGGGGTGTGAAGGCATGATCCCTCTTGTTTCCAATTAAATAAATATTTTTAATCTGTCTAGACTTTGAAAATCCCCGCAATACAGCAGATAAAATCGTGCTGTCCCCCCAAGGAAGTAAATACTTCGGAATATTAAATCCCGCATCTTGAAATCTTTTATATTTACCAGCCATTGTTAATATCAAGTTCATATCGCCCCTTATTAATGCCATTCAATGGATGGGAATGTGGTTATATTTTTTATAACCATATTTTCAGGAAGGCTTGCTAGCATGTGCACCATTTTAGCCATTTCCATAGGTTGCAAAAGATCTTTGGTAGAGCCATTACTATAAGGGTTTAGGGGATTCCATAGTTCGGTATTTATTCCGCCAGGACAAATGGCTGTCCCTAGAATGCCTCTAGTTTGTAACTCCTGAGAGATAGATTCAAAGAAACCATTTACCCCAAATTTAGAGGCACTATATATTGATTGATTAATAATGCCAGACTGGCCAGAAACTGATGAAATATAGACTATTCTTGATCCATATCTTAACAATGGCAATGAAAGTAAAGTTGTGTATATAAGGCCTTTTAAATTCGTATCAATTACCCTATCAACATCTTTAATGCTCAATGAATCACAAGGCTTGCTAAGAAAAATACCTGCGTTATTAACCAATAAATCTATTTTTTTGCAGCTAATTTTGATCATCTCAAAACACTTTTCAACAGCATCGGAGTCTGAGATATCCACAGGATATGAATAAAAATTTATGCCTAAGTCTTCCTTCATTTTTTCTAGACGAGATATGTTTCTTGATAGCCCAAGTACACGCCATCCTTTTTTTATAAAAAATTCAGAAATTGCATACCCAACGCCACTACTACATCCAGTAATTAAAATGTTTTTCATTTAATTTGGCCTGTAATTGCAATTAGGGTATCTACACCCTTTTCAATTTCTGACAAAGTTACATCATTAATAAAACAACAATCTCCAATTGAGAATGGTAGCGGCAAATTCTGGGATCCATTGCGGTGTTTTGTTGTATCGCTTAATGCCTCAAAAATAAGTAAAGGCCTTTTAAAATAAGGGTGAATTATCGGTAGTCCAATGTCTTTAGCAACCATTAATATTCTCTCCATATCCCGACTTTGGATAAATCCTCTATTTAACGCCAGTACGGATGAGAAAATTACATCTAACGCAACGGCCTGTCCGTGAGTTAAGCTATCTACAGCCGAATCCTCCAAGGATCTCATTTCAATGATCGGGCTAAAAGAATGTCCAAAGTCAACCTTTCTTTTCAAATCCAATTCCCACAAATTGCTCTCCAATTCTGCCACCATGCCATTTATTGACCTTTGGATGACTTCGTCGGCCTTTACGCAATTAACAAAATCCTCCACTAAAATTCCACCGTAGTTTTCAAGAATTTCAAAAAGTTTTGCATCTTTAATCACGGCCATCTTCAGTATTTCACCCATACCTGAGCGTATCTCCAGTTTAGGCAAGGTCTTGAGAAAGCCCTTATCTAAGTATGAGCAAATTGGCGGAAAGTAAGTCCCCAACCTATTCCTTCTCGTGAAAATATTAATACCAGTTTTAATTCCTACGCTAGCATCTACAAGACCAACAAGGGTTGTGGGAATGCGAATGTAAGGCACCCCCCTTCTATAAATACTTGCCGCAAATCCAACAAGATCAAGCAATACTCCGCCACCTATTGCAATTACTGGCTCAGAGCGCCTTAATAGTCCAAAATCCTCCATTGAGGTTAATATTGTCAGAAGAGATTCAATATTTTTATCGTCTTCTGTTGCATCAATTGCTAACATATGATGTTCAACATCATGGTAATCAAAGTAATTTTTTATATCTTCCAAGTAAAATTCACAAATATTTCTATCAACAACTATTAACCTTCTATTATTTGCGCTTGATTTAATTGAAGAAGATAAAGCAATATTTAAGGGATCAAATAAATACTGCCTTGAAGCGATAATTGAAAAATTTATATCTTGGGAGCTAGATATATTCCAGCAATCTTTATCTTGAGTATTTAGCATTGGATTTTAATTTACTACCTTTGCATACAAATATGAGCTATATATGTAAAAAAATTTCATTTTATTTACATCTATTTTCATTTTAAAAGGGAGCATGCGGATAAATTGAGAAACTTCAAATAATGAAATCATTTTTAATTCCTCTTTGGAGAAATTTGACTGTAAATACTTTTTGTACATATCATTAAAAATTTTGACGCCACTAGGAATATCTAGGTCAATGCTAGCGCTTAATTCGTTGACTGTAGTATTTGCCTCATTGTAAAGCTCATAATGAGAATTACATGATTGGAGAATCTGGGATGACTCCAACATAATACAGTCTAGTATATTCTCTTCATAGGGATCAACAAAATAAATCCTATCGTCTTCAGCAGAATAAAGCATGTTTTCTAATGTCATATTGCCATGTGTAAAAACCTCATGCCCTTCCCTGTAAAGCTTGATCATAAGATCCTTCATCTCCTCAAGACAATGGGAAATGCCAAGAATCTTTTCATTATTAAAGTACACATATCGTTCGCTAGCTAACCTCTCAAAATCAGGATTTGATATACAGTCATTAAATTTCCGATCCACCTCCTCCTCAAAGTACAACGATATCCCACCCATACTTGAAGGAATTTTTTGAGAATGTATAATATTATTTGCTTTAGTTATTGCCTTAATTATTTTTGAAATGGACTGCTCATCAGAATTGATCTTTAAAAAATCAATTACTGTGGTTGTATTTTGTATGTATTCCATATCGAAATAGGCACAATTACCATTACAGCCAAACTCTATAACTTTTGGAAAAACCCCGGGGAATAGAACCCCAAATCTCTGAAGTTTTTTTAATTGCGAGTACCATCTTTGGAAGCCATATTCTCTATTTTCGGAGAGAGAAACTTCTTTTCTAACGAATAGGCCTCCCGTAGAATCTTTACAAAGATAGGTGCCACTAAGAGACCCACCCTTAAGCTTTATTTTATCCATTTAGATTTGTAAAACCTTGTCAACAGCTGGTATGACGATATCCCAAAGCTTTATTTTTGTTGAATTTTTGGTTTTGATATAGTGATGGATATAGTGTTCATATTTTTTTTCATCAAACTCACTCCAACTCCCGACATCTGATTCATAGTCATTCGACTCTATGTACACTGGTTTTTTATTTAAGGCGCTAGCCATGGCTTCTACATCTAGCCCAGAATTTGAATTCTCTAGACATGAAGCCGTAAGAATAATTATTGGCTTTTTAAATAAAATTGCAATTTCCATGGCCGTACTAGAATGCCCTACAACTAATTTGCTATTTGCGATTAAATCAAATGTTTTTCCAGAAATAATTTGGTTGTGATTGAAGTATTTTTCAAAAAATTTTGAATCATCAGATTGTGGACCGAGTGCAATGAGTACATTTGCATTTAAAAGTTTCGAGAAATGCAATAAAAAATTTTTAATACTGAAGTAATAATTATCAACATCTTTAATTTGCACTGTATTATTTGATCGCGAGTATAAATCATCAGGATGATTATGGAAACTCTGATCTATATAAACTACCTCACTAGCTTTATATTTAATATTTTCTACAGCTAAAAACTTATCATAATCGTAATTATGTGCAAAGATTTTATGTTTAATATTTTTGTATCTAAGGCACGAATAGTCCCCAGAAAGCACAACTATATCTGGCTTAAAAAATAGATTAAAAATTTTATTAATTGGGTATAAATATAAATTAACAAATGAAACTCTAAAAATTAGTTTTCTTTTTCCCTCTGGCACTCCACCACAACTCATCACCATGCGTTTTATATTTTTAATGGCCAAACATAATCTCAACGCATTTATTAAAATACCATTACCATTAAGTTCATCGATATATATATGCACATGATTTAAGTTTTTAACTATTGTATAAAACTCCAAGTAGGAGTGCACTAGGATTATTTTGTTATTCCTTTTTTGGTTAATATAGCCCTGCCTTAGGGATGCTTTTCTTTCCAGCAGATAAGATAAATCTATTGCAATAAACTTCCACCCCCCCTCCTCCCACTTAACCAAGGAAAACTTATCAAGGGTATTTTGATTAATATATCTATCTGATATTAACAGTATTGTTTTCATGATAATCTTGTGAGAAAGTTGCTAAGGATTTTTAACCCATCTAGTCCGCTCTTCTCTGGATGAAATTGGCACCCATAAATATTCCCCTTGCGCACAACGGTTGCAATTCTATTATCGCCGTAGCTACATTCTGCAAGAACACTCGAGTTATCCTCCGTTGATAAGGCATATGAATGGACTAAATAAACTGCAACCCCATCTTTACAACCGTTAAGTATTGACTCATCCCAACAGCCCAATTTGGTTTGGTATATTTTCGTCCACCCTGTGTGCGGAAGCCGCAGCTCTGCGCCACTTGCCGTCTTTGTATTAATTTTTTTGACTTTTCCTGGTATTAAATCTAAACCGTGACTAAGTTTGAACTCTTCGCTTGATGTCGCTAACATTTGCATACCCAAACAAATTCCTAGCAGCGGCCTATTAGATGCTGCGTATTCTAAGATTGGTCCGGTTAATTCACGCCTATTAAGCTCTAGCATTCCATCTGCAAAAGCTCCGACCCCAGGCAAAACAAGTTTCTCCGCTAATTCAATGTCCCTTGGAGTCCGAGCAAGCCTTACTGTGGCACCACATCTCTCAAATGCCTGCTGAACACTGTATAAGTTTCCAATTCCGTAATCAATTATCGAAACATTCAAAAGACTCATATCACCCTAACGGAAATATTGTTTTCTAATGCAGTTTGTCGAAAATCATTAAAAGTAGCGCGCTCATAATGAATCGAATCAGCAAATGCAACAGCATTTGCCTTGCCAAATTTAATTACATCAACTAAATGTTGGGGCGCTCCATATCCACCACTTGCAATTATAGGCACCTTTACCGCTGAACTAATTGCCTTTACTAGTTCTAAATCAAAACCTTTACGCGTTCCCTCTTGATCTATAGAGGTGATCAAGATTTCCCCCGCTCCAAGTTTAACCCCCTCTTTGGCCCACTCAATCACATCCCACCCTGATTTCTCTCGTCCGCAGTGTGAGTATGCACTCCAAGATCCCTCACTTTGACGCTTAGCCTCAATTGAAAGTACCAAAGACTGAGAACCAAATCTCCGCGTAATCCGATTAATTAAGGATGGGTCAGCCAGAGCGGCAGTATTAATTGCTACCTTATCCGCCCCTACACATAAAAGGTCTTGAACATCATCAACGGAGCTGATGCCGCCACCTACAGTCAATGGTACAAAAACATCATGTGCAGTACGCCTTACAATTTCAGTCAACTTACTTCGCCCATATAAGCTAGCAACGACATCCATGTAAATAATCTCATCGGCGCCATGTTCATAATATTTTTTGGCATATTTCTCCGGTGCGCCAATAATTCTTAAGCCCTCAAGATGAACTCCCTTAATTAAGTTAGGCCCTTTTACATCTAATCGGGCTATCAACCGTGTTAGACGCATGCTCACGAGGCAAATTCCTTCCAAACTGCATGTTTTAGCCTCCATAATCCATCTTCTTTACCCCATAAATGAGGCGATCTAAATACGTCAACCGTAGCGTGGAATTGATCCTCGGTCAGCGAGATATATTCGAGAAAATCCTTAAAATATTTCGTCGGGAACTCTTCGTCGTATCGCTTAACCAGGAGAACCGCTTCTTCACGCGTTATTTTTCCATTGCGCACTTCTTGTGAAGCATCGTAAGTTGCCCGACCTATGCCAAACTTTACTAGCGTTGTGAAATAGTGGAACATATCGATCCTATCATCGATACTGCTGTACTTAGAGTATGTTCCCTCAGTGCGCTCAGTGTTAGCCTGAAAGCCTGTGTGCTCAGTGGCATAGTAATAACATTCCTGAGGATCCCACTTTAAATAATATCCCAAATAATGCACTTCAATACCACGTTGCTCTAAATAGTCAGCGCTAGGGGGAATATAGGGAGCAAAATCATTCAATGTAAAGTCTGTTTCTGCCAAGATGTCTCTTATTTTTTTACCCCCCAATGCAATGTCCCCGGGGTCACCGATAGAAAAAAACTTTCGATCCATTGTTGGTCGAAAGTTGTCATTTGGATCATTTCCATATTCAGCTTGATTTTCGCCATACATAACGAGCTTAATGCCAAACTTTGCAGCCATTAACGGCCCAATCATCCGCTGACCGACAATGAAAGGTTGAAATGGGTGCAGCAAATTCAAAAAAGCCTGACGTGTAAGATAACGATGCAGGTGTCCGCTCGGAGTAAATAAAATATTATCTAAACCTCCAACATGAATCCAGTTTTCAAAGTTTTTCCAGCCTATATCAGTGTACTTATGGGGGGCCCATGTAACCGTTAATGGATTCATTCCATATTTATACTTGAGTATATGTGAGGCATACGCGCTATCTTTCCCGCCACTTCCCGGCACTACAACATCATAACTACCATCCTTGCTTCTAAATTTATCAAGAGTTTCGATTAATGATTTTTCTCGTTGATCCCAGTTAATTTTTCCAGCCTTAACCTCTTGGTAACGGCATGCATCACATACCCCATCCTCATCAAAACAAATCGTAGATTTTTTTTCATCACTTGTATGCTTAAATTCTACTGTTGAACTTGGGCGTTGATTTGAAATAACACACCGCTTACAAAAAAGAACTTTCTCTGGTAAGCCAAAATATGCAGTCATTGTATTTCCTTTTAAATATAATTTTTACTCTAACTAAATAAGATTTATACCCAAAAAGCTATATTAGGCTATCTTTTTGAATTAATCTCTTATTCTTAATTTCATATATTTTATTGCATGAATTTAAAGTAGAAATTCTATGCGCCACCATGATAATAGTAAGATGTGAATAGAAGCCATGAATTGATTCGATAATATTAGACTCTGTATGATTATCTAGTGCGCTAGTAGCTTCATCGAGAATAAGGACTTTAGGATTTTTATATAAAGCCCTAGCAATTGCAATTCTTTGCTTTTGCCCGCCTGATAATTGAACGCCTCGCTCTCCAACATGAGTCATAAGTTGATTAGGCATAGACATAATTTCATCAAATAAGTTCACCCTCTTAATTAACTCAATAACAAAATCGTAATCAATCATATCAATAGATAGCCCTAGCGCGATATTTTCAATTAAAGTGCTATCAAACAAAAATATATCTTGGGGAACATAAGCGATTAAATCCCACCAAGATGCAGAATTAGATGAGTCAATTTCGACATTATCAACAGTTAAACTCCCGGATGTAGGCCTTACTAATCCTGAAATTAGGTCAATCAGCGTACTTTTACCACCCCCAGTCACTCCAATTAGTCCAATACTATCACCACTCTCTATGGTTATATTAACAGCCTTCAAAATAAAGTTATTTGGAGTATAAGCAAAATATACATCATTTAATTTAATGCATTGATGAAAATCTAAACCGTCAATAATTGAGCTACTTTTATTGGGTAATGGCTGTTTAATCGCCCCAATAACGTCCCTTAAGCTATGATATGAACCCTGTAGATTTGACCATGAAACATATGTATTTTGAATTAATGGGATTAGACGTTGAGCACCTAAAGTTATAGCAGCCAAAATCGGCAGTGCAAATTCTTTCGGCATACCAATTAACACAACAAGTACAACTGAAGAAATTGCTATCAATAAAACCCCAGCCGCCTCTATGACATATCTTGGAGATTGACTAATTGAGATATTTGAACCCTGAGACTTTCTGAGTGCAGAATCATAATCTTTGTAACGAGATACATAGAATTCATGATTATTTCCAAGTATTACCTCCCTAATCCCACCCAAAGATTCCTGCAAAAGCTTCATTATATTCTCAGAGGATTTAGATATTATATTACTGTTATTTAATAATTTCTTTTTGCTCTTAAATAACACAAAAAAATATAATATTGATATTACTATAAATAATACAAATATTAGAATTGGTTTTATTATAAACAATATTAAACTAATAAAAAAAATTAATATACAAGAAGAAATTAAATTAATTACAGATAATACACAATTGTGTATTAGTCCATTTGTTTTTGTTATTATAATATCGATTGGAATACTACTGCTTCTAGATATATGAAACAAATAATTTTGATGTATTGTTTTTTTATATAAATCAATGCTTAAGTCGGATCCTATAGCAAATGAATATTTTGTATTTGCGTATAGTAAAAGCAGTCTGATAAAAGCGGATAATATTACTGCAATTGAAAATATTACTAAAAATAAATAAATAACAGATTCACCTTCTACACCAATCAATTCTAGGGCAGTTTTGGGTATGTATGGTTGATCAGATGGATCTGGGGACAATAAAATTCCAATAAAAGGCAATACAACTCCCACACCTATTACCTCCGATATGGAAGCACATATCATCAATATCACTAAACCCATAAGCTGAAAATGTCTTTGAGTGCTTAATAAGCCCCAAGCCTCCACAAGTAATTTATATAAAGTTTTTTGATTGGTTGTCATATGTAAAATAGAGCGTTAAGTAATCACCGGAAAATTAAAATATGAATGCCCCCATTACCAGATTCGATACAGAGGTTGATTGTATAAAAAATGGTGCTCCATTCGCCAAAGAAGCAGATAGTTTTTTAAACTTTATACAGTCTCTGCCAACGACGCCAGATTCATTCTTTCAAAGAACTATCATAGCATGGGAACTTTTTCAAAGAACTGATGAAATGCTTTGCAGGTCTGACTTTGAATGTGTAGATTTTTCCAATTTATTATCGGACATAACCCTAAGAGCGAAACAATTTAATGATTCAATCTCGTACTTTAAATCTCAACTAGAATTTCAACCTCATTCTAATAAATTGCTTGATTTTAAAGTGGAGACACAAAATCATTACGGCAGTCTTTTTTCTAAATTTGATGAGAATCACTACTATATTGAGTCTTTAGAGCTTCTTAAAACTCGTTTGGAAAGAAATCAAGTCAATCTTGGCAAGATTGGCGATAAGATTGCGCTAGATGCTGGTTGTGGAGGCGGAAGATATACTTACGCTCTTAGCGCACTTGGTTTTAAGCACGTCACTGGGATTGATTTTTCTGAGTTAAATATTAATACCGCATTAGATCGCCACAAAAGAATCTCCCCTAAAACCTCTTTTAAATTAGGGAGTGTTCATAATTTACCTTTTGCGGATAATACTTTTGACTTTATATTTTCCAATGGAGTCCTTCATCATACCGAATCAATTCCTCTTGGATTAAAAGAAATTCACAGGACTCTAAAACCACATGGTGAATGTTTTTTATATCTTATCGAAAAACCAGGTGGACTTCACTGGGATATGACTGAATTACTAAGGAATGTAATGAAACCGTTGATCAACATATCGCACAAGCAATTTTTGAAATGCTGGGAACCCCAACCAACAGAATTTTTTACATGCTAGATCACATAATGGCCCCCATCAATACAAGAAGCACGCAAGATGAGATTGAAGGTTTATTAGTTGACCATGGTTTTCAGTTCGAACGTCTCAAGCGTGGTTGTGATTTTGATCAAGTTGAATATATCTATCAAAAGAATTTACAGGGCTTAACGAAGGATCTTGTATGGAAACATGGTGTTGGTGAAAATAGGTATTTATTAAAAAAACTATAGATGAATGCTATTAAAGCTGTTCTACACTCCAAATTCAATCCTTCAAATTTATTGGCCGAATCACCTATCTGGGATGATATCAACGGCTTAATTTATTGGTGTGACATTCTTGGCAAAAAAATTTACGAGCTTCACTTAAAAAGCGAGCTACTAAGGAGTTGGGTAACTAATGATGAACCTGGTTGCATTGTTTTATGTGCACAAGGTGGATTAATAGTAGCCCAATCTGATGGAATTTATCACTTAAATACTGAGCTAAGTATATTTACCCTCCTAATTGAAGCGCCCTATGATAAAACATTAATTAGATTTAATGATGGGAAATGTGACTCATTCGGCAGATTGTGGGTAGGATCGCTTTATCGCTCCAAAGATCGTCCGCTAGGAAATCTTTATACTTTTTTTTTCAAGGATGGCACCCCATATCTTAGGTGCGTTGCAGATAATAATATTACAGGAAACGGTATTGCTTTTAGCCCGGATCAAAGATTTATTTACTGGTCAAACTCCACAAATCAAATTATTGAAATATTTGATTTAGATATTAAGACGGCAAATTTGCGTAATAGGCGTTTGTTCTTTGATTTTAATGATTGGCCGAATTACAAAGGAAAGCCAGATGGTGCTGCCGTAGATCAACAGGGAAATTATTGGGTAGCTATGTATAACGCTTCAGAGATAGTGGTTCTCTCTCCCGATGGAGCGGTAATCGAAAGAATGCAAATGCCAGTGAAAAATCCAACGATGCCATGCTTTGGTGGAAAACATATGGATAGCCTATTTGTTACCTCCTCTGTTTATAACTCAAACAATTCAGGTATTGATCACTCTGCTTTTGCAGGCCAAATATTTTCATTTCAAACCAATGCATGCGGTGCACCGTGTTATTCCTTTAACCTCGCCTCATAAGTTAAGATCATGTCAAAAATTAACTCTATATTTCAATGCAATCAAACCCCATTTTTGATTGCTGAGATAGGACTGTCTCACGATGGTAGTCTCGGTTTCGCGCACTCTATGATTGAAGCGATTTCAAAGACTGGCTTTGATGCGGTCAAGTTTCAAACCCATATTGCATCCCATGAGAGCAGTCTAGATGAGCCTTTTAGAATTAATTTTAGCTATCAAGATAAAACTCGCTATGATTATTGGAGAAGAACTGAATTTACGCTTGAAGAGTGGAGGGGGCTTAAATCTCATGCTGAGGAACTAGGTCTAATTTTTCTGTCATCCCCATTCTCAATTGCAGCAGCGCAGATGCTAAATGAAATAGGAATATGCGCATGGAAAATTTCTTCCGGTGAAATACACTCAAGAAGATTGCTGGAATGGGTAGCCAATACAAAAAAGCCGATTATTGCCTCTACTGGACTGACCACCTTTGATGAAGTTAACGCTTTGGTAAAATTTCTTAACTCAAAAGCCCCAAATAGATATGCAATTTTGCAATGCACCACGGAATACCCAACTTTAGCCGAGAATGTTGGCATAAACGTATTAGATAAATACATTTCCATGTTTAATTGTCCCATTGGACTATCTGATCACTCAGGGGTAATTTGGCCCGCTATTATCGCCGCATCCAGAGGCGCCAGAGTTATAGAGGTACATGCAACATTTAGCAAATGCATGTTTGGCCCGGACACAACATCATCCCTGACAATCGAGCAACTCAAAGAACTAAAGATTGGGGTTGACTTTACTTATAAGGCAATATCTTCAGATTTTGATAAGAATAAAAATGTAAACAAAAAGATATCAATCAGAAAATTATTTTCCAAATCAGTTGCAGCATGTCGAAATATTGAAAAAGGAAAATTATTGAAAGAGGCTGATATTGTTTGGCTAAAACCAGGGTTTGGTATAAGCGAACAAGATTATGATCAAAAATACTCCAAAAAGAAATTATCCCGTGATATTTCAGCTGGTGAATTTTTGCAAGAAGGGGATTTTGAGTGAACGGGAAAAGAAATATATGTGTTGTTGTAGCATCGAGAGCAAACTATGGTCGCATACGATCGCTACTCTCAGCTTTACAAGCTAATTCAAACATTAACCTTCAAATTGTTGTTACTGCATCTGCTTTACTTTATAGATTTGGTGAGGTTATCAAACTTATTGAAAGCGATGGATATAACGTTTCGGCAAAAGCCCATGTTGTTTTAGAGGGCGATACGCCCTCTGCCATGGCAAAATCTACTGGTTTTGCGATACAAGAATTAACAACAATTTTCGATTTTTTAAAGCCTGATATTGTTCTTACTGTTGCCGATAGATACGAAACACTTGCAACAGCTGTGGCTGCATCTTATATGAATATTCATGTAGCGCATACTCAAGGGGGTGAGGTTACGGGCTCGATCGATGAATCGGTTCGACATGCGATTACAAAACTTGCACATTTTCATTTTGTTACAACTGAATTATCAAAAAAACGCGTTATTCAAATGGGGGAAGATCCCTCAAGGGTTTTCTTAACAGGCTGTCCGTCTATTGATGAAATTACAAATACGGATCTTCAAGTAACCCCTGACTTGCTAGAAAAAAATGGTGGCGTGGGGGCAACGATAGATTTAAATAAGCCTTATTTACTGGTCTTACAACATCCTGTAACAACGGAGTTTAATTTAGCATCATCACAAATTAAAGAAACAATCGAGGCTTTAAATAGAATTAAGATGCCGACGATATGGTTGTGGCCGAATATCGATGCAGGTAGCGATGCAATCTCTCATGAACTCAGATCATTTAGGGAGACAGAAAATCCAGGCTGGTTGAGATTGCATAGAAACTTTAGCATTCAAGACTACGCCCGCCTCATGAAAAACTGTGCTTGCTTTATTGGAAATTCCTCAAGCGCTCTCAGAGAAGGGGCATATTTAGGTACGCCTGCCATCAACATAGGCAGCAGACAGTTTAATAGGGAAAGAGCTGAAAATGTTATTGACTCACACGCAATCTCATCTGAAATCGAAAAGTTGATAAGAATACAAGTCTCTCACGGTCCATATGCCAGCAATCCCCTCTTTGGCAATGGAAATTCAGGACTAAAAATTGCACAAATTCTTTCCACGGTAACTCTAGGAAGTACGCAAAAGGTATTCCATGATCTTTAAAAGCCGCCAACAAAATACTAGTGGGCGTACCATAGCAGTCATAACAGCCAGAATGGGGTCCAAACGATTGCCCGGGAAAAATTTAAAGGCAATTGGTGGAAAACCTTTGATAGCATGGACATTTGAATGTGTTTGTGCTTGTCGCGATCTTTTTTACGACATAGTTCTTTCTACCGATGATCCAGAAATTATCGAGCTTGCAGATAAATATAATATTTCAGCTCCATTTATTAGGCCTCCTGAACTTTCAAGTGATGACGCCAGTTCAGTAGCAGTTCTTCAGCATGCAACCAATTTTGTGGAAACTAGAGACAAAATAGTTATTGACTGGATCCTCACTCTGCAGCCTACCTCGCCACTTCGACGACCCTGCGATATAAAAAATTCCATTCAATTAATTGAAACCCTAACTTGCGATAGCCTAACCTCAATCACTGAATCAAAAAATCATCCTTATTTAACCAAGAAGATTGATCCCGATGGATACCTTACCCCCTTTATCTCGCAAAGCGATCAGAGTATAAGGCGACAGGATTTATCACCTGCATCCTTCTCTAGAAATGGGGCCATCTATCTAACTAAAAGAAATATTCTTATGGGTAGTAATTCCATGTATGGAGAGAAAACTGTTCCGTACTATATGCCAATTGAAAGATCTGTTGATATAGATGATAAGTTTGATTTTTTTATTGCAGAACAATTAATGCTTTGTGGCAAAGCATTTGAGGCGCTCTAATATGTGTGGAATTGCCGGGATACTTGGAGGAGAGATAGACCCACATCTCTTGGATAAAATGACGGACAGCTTAGCACATAGGGGGCCGGACGGCAGAGGAGTATGGATTAACCACAGGTTTCATATTGGGCTGGGTCACAGAAGGCTTGCGATCATTGACACCAGCAGTGCTGGCAATCAGCCCATGCACTCCTCCTGCGGAAGGTATACCATTGTATTCAATGGGGAAATATATAACTATATAGAAATTAAAAGAGCCTTATCATATAACTCTTCCAGCTCTTCCGACACAGAAATTATATTAGCTGCCTATATTGCCTGGGGCGAAAGTTGCGTCCATCACTTTAATGGCATGTTTGCTTTTGCGATTTGGGATCATGATAAAAATAAATTATTTTGCAGCAGGGATCGCTTGGGCGTAAAGCCCTTCTTTTACACACAAAGAAATGGTCAATTCTTTTTTGCTTCAGAAATAAAGGGCTTACTCGCGGCCGGTATTGAAGCATCACCGAACTTATTGGTATGGGGAAAATATCTCTCACTTGGTGAGTATGAGCAGCCGGATGAAAGTTTTTTTAATGAAATTCACTCCCTCAAGCCTGGACATTCCCTGACAATTAATATTGACTTAAACATTCAAATACACCAATGGTGGAAATTAACATCACCAAACATTCGCTCACCCAAAAAATCACTAGATGAAATCATAGAAGAATTGGGTTGGTTAATGGATCAAGCCGTAAAAATAAGAATGAGGAGTGATGTTGCAATATCCCTAAACTTAACTGGTGGTCTTGATTCTTCGGCCATTACCGAATCTTTCTTAAGGCAATCAAATTTTCATCAAGGCATACATGTATTTACGGCTTTGTTTGATGATCCACGGTATGACGAAGATCAATATGCCAGCAAAGTTATTAACGGAAAAAACATCATTCGGCATACCCCAAGATTAACGCCTGAACTGGTTCCATCAATGGCAATAAATGCAATGCTGTCCCAGGAGGCCCCTTATGGTGGAATTGGCACACTCTCTTATGAATTAATTGATATAGAGATGGAAAAACTAGGGCTCAAGGTTTCCCTTGAAGGCCAGGGTGGTGATGAGCTATTTGCTGGATATGAATACTTCAAATACTCCTATTTCTCCAACTTACTCAATAGTAGAGATTTTTTTAAAGCCTTCTCTTTTCTCTTGAGAACAAGCAACCAAAGAAAGCTATTGTCACAAGCTTTTAATACTAAATTCATTAAAAAAGCAGTCTACCAAGACGGTTCCAACTATTTAAATACATTGTGCATAAAAAATGAGATACACCATCTTGCAAAGCCAACGATTTTTGATCGCCCATTCTCAGACAATCTAGCAAATGAATTACATAGGGATCTTACCCAAACGAAGTTGTATAGAGTTTTACGCATGAATGACCGAAAATCAATGGCTCATGGCGTTGAATTACGTCAACCACTTTTAGACTATAGGGTTGTAGAATTTGCAGCCAGCCTCCCCGCCGATATTAAGATTACTCCTAATTTTAATAAGTATGTTCTAAGGGCGGCAATGCGCAATAAACTACCCGATGAAATCACTTGGTCTAAAAAACGTCCTGTAGTCACACCACAGCGAGAGTGGATGACAAAACAGTTATCGGATTGGGTGCTTGATTTAGTAAACTCAACCAACTTTAGAAATATTGGCTTCTTTAACGTAACAGAAATTAATAGATCCATGTCTATCTACAAAAAAAATGGATTGGCCAATTCATTTCCCATATGGCAGTGGGTAAATACCGCCTTATGGTTTGATGCATTTATTTACGAGAACAAATCAAAATGAACTATTTGAATACTAGAAAAAGGCTGAGTGACAAGTCTGCATGCATTGGTATTATTGGATTGGGGTATGTTGGCTTACCGCTATTATTAAGATTTTCGGATGTTGGATTTAAGGTTATGGGGTTTGATGTTGATCAAAATAAGATTGCCTCATTCAAAAAATCAGAAAGCTACATAGCCCATATCCCTGAAGATAGAATCATCTCCGCAGTATCACGAGGTGCTACAGCAACATCAGATTTCTCAAAAATATCTCAGGTTGATGCAATCATAATCTGCGTACCAACACCTTTGGATAAATTTTTGACCCCGGATTTGTCCCATATACGAAGCACAGTTAAAGCCATACTCCCATTTATAAAAAAGGGACAGATTATTTCACTAGAATCAACAACCTACCCAGGCACTACTGAAGAAGAATTAGCGACACCAATTCAAGCCCTTGGAATGATAATTGGCGAAGATATTTTTGTTGCATTCTCTCCAGAACGGGAGGATCCAGGAAATCCAAATTATTCAACCCAAACAATCCCAAAAATTTGTAGTGGTGTAACAAAAAACTGTCTGGAGGTTGCCGCAAGTCTCTATGAATCGGTAATTGATAAAGTAATCCGGGTTTCCTCGCCTAAGATTGCAGAAATGTCCAAGCTATTGGAAAATATTCATAGAGCAGTCAATATTGGCTTAGTAAATGAATTAAAACTGGTTGCAGATAAGATGGGGATTGATATTTACGAGGTTATTGGGGCAGCATCTACCAAACCCTTTGGATTTGTAGCTTACCATCCCGGTCCAGGACTGGGTGGCCACTGCATACCAATTGACCCCTACTATTTAACCTGGAAAGCCAAAGAGTATGGAATTCACACTCGGTTTATAGAGCTTGCAGGGGAAATTAATTCTGCGATGCCGAACTTTGTGATTGATAAAATACAATTCGCATTAAATTTGCACAAAAAATCTCTAAATGACAGCAGCATACTTCTTTTGGGCTTGGCTTACAAAAAAAATATCGACGATATGCGAGAATCGCCATGCATTGATATAGCCAAAAACCTTGAATTGGCCGGCGCAAATGTCACACTTTACGATCCACATATAAAACAAAACAAGATTCTTCTGCAAAATAAAGAATTTAATATTTTAAAAAATAATTTAACTAAAGAATTAATAACAAAGTTTGACTGCGTAGCTTTAATAACAGACCATGATGATTTTGATTATAAGTTAATACAAGACTATTCGAGACTTTTAATAGATACTCGCGGTAAGTTTATAACAAACAAAACCAATTGCTTCAGGGCGTAAATACAATTGGAAATAAAAGAAGTATGCAGTCCCCTAAACCTGTTAAAGAAAATAATAAACTTATAGTGGACAATGTTAATTGTCAGGTAAAAAGTATCTCATCTCAGCCCAATTCTTTTATTGAAATAGGGGGTGCCGTTGGCACCCTACAAACATATCCAATCATAAAGGTTGCATACATAGAATATGGGCAGAATTTACTATCATCTGCTAAATCAATATCCATCAATCATCTGGACTATATTCACAGATCAACCAACGACTCCAGATCACCACCCCAAAGTAAATTTAATGTTGCAACTATGTTTGGCATGATAAAAAATTTTTCCGAGCCTGATTTAGCAATCAATAACTTCTTAACTCTGATAACGCCAGGGGCGCTAACTATATATTTAACTTGTTTAATCCAGCCCCACCCTTGGATGTGTAAATTTTATATATGCCATCATTAGAAGCCCTTAATAAAGATACTGCAAAGCAAGGTGAGCGGGATATTTTTCTTTTGAAACTTTACCTTCATGCCCCAAAAAAATAAAAATGGTCCCGTGAGAAGTTGGGCTGTTAATATTGACAATGAACTAACCTTCCTTAATGGCCTTTGCATATTTCAACCCCAATATTTACTAAAAATACACGTCAAATAATGAATAAATTCAGGTACTTAATCAACAAGACGCAAGTGCTATTTCATGACAGGAACTTAAAGGAGCTTTTTTTAAAGATTGCATGCTTCCCTTTCAAGGGATTTATCTTCAAATACAAGAAAAATTGCATATTCAAATCCATCAATCCGGAGGAAAAATTCACCAATATCTACCGTTTAAATTTCTGGGGCTCCCTAGAAAGCAGAAGTGGCGGAGGATCAACATTGTCCTACACAAAAAATTTGCGGGATAATCTTCCACTCATGCTTAACAAATTTAAGATTCAATCAATTTTTGATGCCCCCTGTGGTGACTTTAATTGGATGAAGAAATTTTTGGCAGATTATCCAATTAAATATATTGGCGGCGACATAGTCTTACCCTTGATTGATATCAATAATAAAAAATATTCATGCGACTCTATTAATTTTATACATATAGATATCACAGAACAGCCTCTACCGTATGCGGATTTGTTAATTAATAGGGATTGTTTATTTCACCTCTCCAATTCAGATATAAAAAAGTTTTTTATTAATTACCTTAACTCTAACATCCCTTATATCCTCACCACCTCACACATAAATGATTATGATTTTATTAACTCAGATATCGATACTGGTGACTTTAGACTAATAGATTTATTTGGTGAACCGTATAATCTTACAAGTAATTATTTATTTCAAATATCAGACTGGCAAAAACCTGAAAATATGAGATCAATGTTCTTGTGGCACAGAGATCAAATTTTAGAAGCATTACAAATGAATCGGATAAGATCGAATGAAATTGATGAATACAGATAAAACTCTAAATTTGAAAGGTGATGGCTATGGTAAAGACAAAGAATCGATAGATTATTGGCTAATTAATCGAACAAAATTAAAAGATCTTTATAAATCAGAATTATATTTTTTTTCTAAGGCACTGGAATTTAGCAATAAAGTTTTAGATATAGGTTGTGCAGCAGGTGGATCAGCCCTATTTTGCAGGGAAGGCAAGGAAGCAATTGAGTATACAGGGATTGATGTAAGCCATAATTTATTAAATGCTGCTATTGCTCGTTTTTCCAATAAACCAGATACTAAATTTATACATTTTGATGGTAAAAAAATTCCATTGGAGGATGGATCAATTGATTTTGTTTTTTCATTTGGCGTATTTCACCACCTAAACCATTGGAGTGAAATGCTCATTGAAGCATTGAGAGTTTCATCAAGATACTTCTTATTCGACTTAAGAGTTTGGGATAAAGACTCATTGGTCGGAAATAAAAACTCTTATCAAAAATTGGCCCTTGGCAACTCTTGGGATGGTGAAAGTATAATTTCTTACAACATAATCTCTATGAATAAAATTTTAGAGCTTGCAATCCAACTGAAAAATATAAAAATTTCAATGAAAGCTTTTGGCTACTATCAAAAACCAACTCATTTAGCCGTAACGCCAGCGGATAAAATTTTGATGCTGTCTATCTTGCTTGAAAAAAATGTAAAACACCCTACATTTGAATTGTTAATTGAATAACATCGACTAAATCATCGAACAAAGAAGAGGCTATTTTCGAAATACAGTAATGATATGCAAGCTAATTTATCAAAAAATAACTTAGATAGCTAAGTGCTTTAATCAATGCCAACATAATTGTTAATCTATATATTTAATTTCACTTATTAGACGGCTTAGACAATACAAAAATAAAACTAAGACAAAAAAATATTATTTCTAAAAAATGTTTTCTTGAGGCCTCGCCAATTGAAAGCATTATTAACATAATTATGGCAATCCAAATTGGTGCTGAAGTTTTTAATTGATCTATATTTGCTACTGATTTTATTAGGACAGCAAAAAAAATAATGAATATAGATGCGCTCGTAATAACTCCATATGTCAACGCAATATCTAAGAATGCACTATGAGTCGAGATTGCATTTGAAGATGCTATCTCGGTATCATTGTAGTTTAATAATAGAGCCCTCTTTAATGGCTCACTAGAACGACCGTGACCTATTGGATTTTGAATGATCATATCTATTCCAATACTTGCATACGCAGCCCTTTCATACGCATTCATAGGAATTGGTCTTCCTGATGGGGCGTCAGGGGGGCCAAACTTGGATGTGTTAATCCAATTTTTATACGTCTTAGTATCAAATCCAACCGAAGCATTCTCTATAATATTTTTCCAAAATGCAGAATTCAAAATTATCCAAAACATCGCTGTAAATAATAAAAAGTAAAAAAATACTACTATAAAATTCCATTTATTAAAATTTATACTAAATTTAATAGATCTATAAATAGAAATATATATTATTGAACTTAAAAGTATTATGGCCAGCAAAAAGAGTGTTAAAACACCTGTATTAGATCTAAGGTGATAATAATAGATATAAAATAACAACACAGGTACTCCAAGCCAATAGACTAATTCTTTGAGGTACACTTGTTGCTGTTTTTTATAGCAATCGAATACCCTTGAAATTATGAGGGCAATTAGAATACCCCCAGAAAAGACTGCATTTATTTTCCCCAAATATATTGATTTACTGTAATCCAATGCCGATACCGCCAAACTGGCTTCATTTAGAACCTTAATATCAATTGTTAACTCATAAATAAATAGAATAAAAATTCCAAAGCCTAAATATGCTGTAAGTCTTGGCTTTAATAATAAAAAATAGCCAGCACCGAAACCTATTATTAAAGATGCTGTAGATCTAATAAATACCGAAACTAACTCATTCATTTCGGATAAATCAAAGCTGTTGTAAGAAAAAGCATGGTACCCAATAAAATAAACTGCAACTAAAATCATCATATATATCAATACATCATATGTTGAAATTTGTTTCACATATATATTTATATTTTTCTTACTAATAAACATTAATAAGCTCGCGATTGAAAGAATTGTCATTAAAATATTTCGTAAAGCTATCGTTTCTGAAATCGTCCAAATTGCCAGAAGCAACCCAACCGCTAAAAGAAAATAATATTCAAAATTATTTTTCAATATTATTTTTGTAATTCTGTCTTTAATATTCAATCGCTCACTCATTCAAAATTTAAATTAATTTTTCTTCTTTAGAGTGACCTAGAAATATAATCTCTATAAGTCAACTGAAGGCCTTGCATTAAATCTACCGCGGGACACCAACCTAGCTTACTCAGTTTTGCGCTGTCTATTAGTTTTCTTTGGGCACCATCAGGCTTGCTGGCATCAAAACTAATCCTACCTTCGTACCCCACAGCACTGCTAATTGCTAATGCCAACTCTGCAATTGAGGTGTCGCAACCAAAACCGACGTTTATATGTCCTTCCATTGGGTTGACACTTTTGTCAAGCACTGGCTTATCGAGCTGCATTACAAAGACAGAGGCAGCAGCCATATCATCAACATATAGAAATTCCCGTCTTGGCTTCCCAGTTCCCCAAATGACTACTTCAGGTATATTGCTTACCTTAGCTTTATGAAAGCGACTAATGAGCGCTGGGATCACATGACTATTTTCGGGGTGGTAGTTATCACCTGGCCCATATAGATTAGTGGGCATCACTGAGCGATAATCGACTCCGTGAGATTGCCAATATTGACGGTTATAACTTTCACACATCTTGATGCCAGCAATCTTAGCAACTGCATAGGGCTCGTTAGTTGGCTCTAACTTGCCAGTTAGCAATACATCTTCACTCATTGGTTGTATTGCTACCTTAGGATAAATACAGCTAGACCCCAAGAACAGCAGTTTTTTGACGCCGTTCAAAAAAGCTTGATGAATGACATTATTTTGCACCATCAAGTTATCGTAAATAAATTGAGCGGGGTAAGTATTGTTGGCATGAATACCGCCTACCTTAGCAGCAGCTAAATAGACTTGATCTGGTTTTTCTTGAGCAAAGAATTTTTTTACTTCAGCCTGATCGGTCAGATCCATTTCTTCACGTGTACGAGTGATAATATTGGCATAACCCTGAGACTGCAAATTTCTGACAATGGCAGACCCCACCATGCCACGATGGCCTGCCACATAAATCTTTTGGTTCAGATCTTTAATCATGCTTTTGCTTTATTGTCTCTTTTTTCTTCAGGCTTTTTTATATTTAACTCTCTTTACCAACTGCGATACTAAAGCCATGATTGCTCAATAATGCATGCCGTTTGGCTCTATCTAAATCATTTTCCACCATCTCAAAAATCATTTGATCTAAAGTAATCTCTGGAACCCAGCCTAACTTTTCTTTTGCTTTAGCAGGATCACCCAAGAGAGTCTCTACCTCGGTAGGGCGATAGTAACGTGAATCAATTTGCATAATCACATCACCCACTTTTAATGCCGAGGCTTTATCACCTTCAATTGCTGAAACAATGGCCTTCTCATTTTCTTCCTTACCCTCAAATTTCAGCGTAATACCCAACTGCTTAGCGCTACGAATAATAAATTCACGTACGGTGAACTGCATACCAGTGGCAATTACAAAGTCTTCAGGCTTCTCTTGCTGAAGCATCAACCATTGCATGCGCACATAGTCTTTTGCATGACCCCAGTCACGCAAGGCATCGATATTACCCATGAAGAGGCATTTCTCAAGGCCTTGGGCAATATTGGCTAGGCCGCGAGTTACTTTACGAGTGACAAAAGTTTCGCCGCGACGCTTGGATTCATGATTAAAGAGAATGCCATTACAAGCATAGATGCCATAAGCCTCACGATAGTTCACAGTAATCCAGTAAGCATACATCTTAGCCACTGCATACGGACTTCTTGGATAAAATGGGGTAGTCTCTTTTTGCGGGATCTCTTGAACCAAGCCATACAACTCAGAGGTGGATGCCTGATAAAAACGGGTTTTCTTTTCCAGGCCAAGAATACGAATAGCCTCCAAGATACGCAAGGGGCCAATTGCATCAACATCAGCCGTGTACTCAGGAGACTCAAAGGAAACTGCAACATGAGACTGTGCACCTAAATTGTAGATTTCATCAGGCTTAGTTTGCTGAATGATGCGTACCAGGTTGCTGGTGTCAGTCAAATCGCCATAATGTAAAATCAAATCAGGATGATTGATATGAGGGTCTTGGTAGATATGATCAATACGCTCAGTGTTAAATAAAGAGGCTCGGCGCTTAATACCGTGAACGATATATCTTTTTTCCAATAAGAACTCAGCCAGGTAAGAGCCGTCTTGCCCGGTGATGCCAGTGATTAAGGCTACTTTTTGCTTGCTCATGTGCACCCTCTTAAAAAACCATCCGTCTAGAACAAATATTCAACTTATTTTCTTCCGTAAGTATCTTCAAATCGCACAATATCATCTTCACCCAAATAACTACCTGACTGTACCTCAATAATCTCCAATGGATATTTCCCAGGATTTGCCAAACGATGAGTTTGTCCTTGTGGAATATATGTACTTTGATTTGCAGTCAAGATTAAAGTCTTATCGCCATTGATAATTTCAGCAATACCCTTGACCACGATCCAATGCTCGGCTCGATGATGATGCATTTGTAATGAGAGGCTAGCTCCCGGTTTTACGCAAATCCGTTTTACTTTAAACTGCTCGCCCTCATCTACACTGTCGTACCAACCCCATGGCCTTACTACTTTACGATGCAGATTTTTCTCTTCACGCTGCTGGACTGTCAACTGCCCGACAATATTTTTAACGTCTTGACTGTTTGCCTTATCGGCGACTAAGACTACATCAGCTGTTTCCACAATAATCAGATTTTCTACCCCAACAACGCTAACCAAACGACTATTGGCATAGACTAATGAATTTTTAGTATTGCTCAGCAAGATATCGCCACTTATGACATTTCCATCTTGATCTTGCATTCCAACTTGCCATACCGCATCCCAAGCACCTAAATCACTCCAACCGGCATCTAACTCCACCATCTTTATAGGGAATGCGTCTTTTCTCTCCATGCTTGGGCATTTTTCAATGACAGCGTAATCAATCGACTCACTAGGGATGTCATTAAATGCATCCTTATCAGGGCGCACAAAGATCGCATCAGCTGAGGCGTCTTGTTCTTTAGTCTTCCACGCCTTTTTAGCGCCAGCCAAAATATCAGGGCGAAACTCTTTTAAGCTTGCCAACCAAACACTGGTTTTAAGCACAAACATTCCGCCATTCCAAAAGTAACCACCTTCCGCCAAATATTGCTTGGCAGTTTGCTCATCAGGCTTTTCTACGAAACGCTCCACCATTAAGCCATCCCGATCTTTATTGAGTATGTCTGACTTTGCCTTGATGTAACCGTAACCAGTTTGAGGAGTATTTGGTGTAATGCCTAAAATGACAATCGCACCTTCACTAGCTATACGGACTGCTTTCTGTAATGCTTGGGTAAAGGCGGTGCCATTGATCACAGTTTGATCAGCAGGGGTAACCAATAAAATTGGATCCTCCCCATGCTCACGAGCTTCTAAAGCAGCAAGCGTTAATGCAGGTGCGGTGTTTCTGCCAGAAGGCTCTAATATCAATGTGGCTTGTACATCTTTTAGTTCGCGCAGTTGATCAAGCGCTAAAAAACGATGCTCTTCGTTGGTGACAATTAGTGTCGGGCCCAGTTGGATGCTGGAATTAGCAACCGAATTCGCACGCTCGATAGCTTGCTGAAATAGACTCTTTTGGGAGCCGTCACCTGAAAGTACTAAAAACTGCTTTGGAAAGCCAGATCGAGATATAGGCCACAGCCTTGTACCTGAACCGCCGCACAAAATTACTGGCAATACTTGAGTCATAATCCATCCGCTATTATCTAATGATTGATTTTAATGGCTTATGACTGCCTAGGTGGTCTTTTAAGGTAAGACTTACCCGCATTACTGTAAAGCAATGCCGCTAATACGAGTAAAACAGAGTCAATCATTACCTGAAACACTGCATACCGGTAATGCATCACATGCCCTAGAGCCGTAATCAATGAGACTGCAGCCGCAGGGGGGGTGCAAACAGCGCAACATAAACATGCTAAAACAGAATAGCTTGTGGCAATCGGAATAGCCAGTAGTGGCTCATAAATGAGATTAGCCGTCGAAATACCAACGAGAGCCGAAAGAGTATTACCTGCAATCACCGCCCAAGGTTGAGCCATTGGGTTGTTTGGCAAGACAAATACCAAAAGCGCGCTTGCGCCTAAGGATGCAATGAGCCATTCATCAATACCACTTAATTCTCCAAGGTACTTGGCAATAGTAATCACTAACAACAGGCCAATAAAAACATCAAAACTTGAACGAAAACGCTCCGTCCAAGTCATTGGTGTTTGGTCGCCCCCAAAGTAAAAGGAATAATACTTGATTAAGCGCATAGCAATACGACTCATATTTTGCCTATTTAATAGTAATTTAATTAATAGTTTTGCAAACACCACAGCAGCACCAACATTGACAATTCAACGAAATTTATATTTTAATACCCCCCACCCATTAGATAGCCCTGCTATCACAACGGGCACAAATAGCGAGGAAGAGGTTTCACCCTATCGCCGAAGGCTAAACGCAGCATACCCAAAATCACACGCATATTTGATTGAAGGTAGCGCAGGACTGACATGCGCCTCGGAAGGCTAGAACTACTCGCATTGTTTACCCCGATGAAAGAGCCCTCCAACATAAGCGATCAAACCCATAAATTTGCAGCGCTTAATCGTATTAACCCTCAAACAATAGCACTCAATCAATACTGCGTAACAATTATTATTAGCGTTGGCGCTTTGCTTGAAAAGCCCTTGCCTTCTTTTTAAGTTTCGACCCCACGATATGGCAGCGATCTAAAAAAGAAATGGGGGTTAGGCCAGTGCTACCCAAGGACACTGGCGCTAGAAATACATCTTGAAATTGTTGCATAATATTTTTTGCTGAGAAAGTACGGGAGTAGCAATCCCAATCTTGATTTTTAATCCACGTGCGATCAAGGTGGTTAATAATTTCTTTTAATTGTTTTTTATTGGAATAAAGCAAAGCCTTATTTCCAAGAACCTCAATATGATTTCTTTGTCTAGATAGCCCATAAGTAATCACCGGCTTATTGCATATAGAAAACTCTGCGCAGGCCAATCCAAAAGATTCACCCATCTCTCGAGCATGCAGCATCGCATCGCACGTATCAATAAAAAGTCTTTTATATGTCATATCAGGAGTGCCGGGTAAAAAAATGACGCGCTCTTGATTTGTAAAAGGGTCTATATTCATAAATAGGAAATATAAATTTGTACTTGCTTGCGATAACTCCCGAACAAGATCTAAAACAAATCCGATATTAAAGCTATCTTGCCCCCCATAGCAGCCAAGCACCGTAGCCTTAGCAGGAATATTTAGCTGTGCACGAAGATCACCTTTGGCCTCGGGAAATAAAACCATATACTCAACGTATGGAATTCTGGAGTTAGAGCATTCCTTGCTTAACCATCTAGAAATATAGGCATAAACATCGCCATGTTGCTCCGATACCTTCTGCGGAAAGACGGCGTGGATCAAATTTGGCACAGAAGACACGCACTCAGCATCTCGCAATCCAGCCTTTTGAATATAAACAGCATCAATGCGATGCTGATCGCTAAGCCTATTAACATCCGAAAAATTCTTATAAGGCACTAACTCAAAATGGCGTTTAAACTTTTCTATGATAGGCAATGGCCCGGGATTATTCTCGTCATAAAAAATAATAGACTCATTTCCCAATATCAGTTGATTATGAAGAGCGTAATCAAAAATGGCAATATGCACCCCTCTGTAATTTAAGGTTCCAGCCTGAAAGCCAATTTTCATAAAAAATAAAGGGAGGGATTAAATGTGGGGTTGATCTTACTCAACTTAGCATCGTGGATAAATAGTATATCAACTTGAATCATTACCCCATTAGAGTAATGCAATTCACAAATATCATACGGTACAAAATTATTCATCTTCATAAACTCAATATAGTCTTGAAAGTTAGGAGCTCCTAAGTTGTAACACAGAATAGGAAGCTCAATATAAACTAATGATGCGTGTCTTAAGCAAGCCACTCCACCAGCCAATATATCTAATTCTGAACCCTGAGTATCGAGCTTAATAAAATCGGGTAGAGCTATATTTTGATCCTTAACAATGGAATCCAAAGTAATAGCTTGTTTTTTTATTGGCCTTACTTCTTCATAAAAAGAGGTATTTTCTTTATAGTAAGAATCGCCAGTAGAGTCATTGTGATAAAAATCAACTGTCTTGATTTCAGATGATAGCGCTCCGATAAAAAATTTAAAACCACTGTCATTTAAAATTTTTGTACATTTTTCGTTTGCCTCAAACAGAAAAAAATTGGACTTTGAGAATGTCTTTTTAAGAGTAGAGGACCACTCTGCATGCCTTGCTCCGATATCATAAACAACCCCAAGCTCAAGGCCTTGATTACTCAAATCTAAGAGGGTAGATTTGAGCTTTTCATTTGCCAGTAGATCGGTTAATTTTTTCTGATATTTTGGGATACGATGTAAAACTGCGTACTTAAGAAATCGAAGGTATGTACTCATAACATTTGGGCATCTATTGTTGGTTGGTTGACCTGCTAACCATAGTGACATAAAAATACATAATTTGCTCGACTGGTTCATAAAATATTGAATTGTGCTATTTTATTGTAATTGTTTTATTAACAAAAAATAATGAATTCTTTATCTGACTAGACTGAGGTAAGTCTATAAAATAGCTCTAAAATTAAAGTTATATCTGAAGAATAAATTTTATAAATATTATTATTTGCCTTCAAAAATAATAAAGAAATCTAAGCTATCATTTTCACTTAATAGTTGATAAGCTTTAGTGCTATATTCAAATTAAAAACTCATGCTATGCACCCTTCAGCTGTGATTAAAAAATCATTAAAATATATCGTAATTGTTCTAATTTCCATATTTATATTTTGGCTGGGATATTTAGCTAAAGACAAAAAAATTTTTCCAATAAAAAAATTTTTTTCGACTGAAAATGTGGATGCGTGGAAATCAAATTTTTCCAATGGCACAAAGCCGTTAAAACTATATGGTAATGACTTTATCCTAGATCTCTTGCCATATCAAAATGACTTATATCAAAAAACTGCTGGAATATTTTATACTGATGCAGATGGTATACAAGTTTTAGAGCAATCAAAGGCTCAAGAAATACTGATTAAATACTCAGTACATCTTAAAGATGCTGATACCAACGCGACCTTGAGTCACAATGGGGGATTAAAAAAGTTTTTCCAATATAAGTATGGTTTATTTGGGCTATTTGCCTTCCAAAATACAAAAGATGCTAACTGTTTGTATGTATCTTTAATTAATTTAAGCACACAAAAAGAAGTGTTTAAGGCGCCTTGTTTGCCAGACAAGGCTAATGTAGACTTTAATGCAATAGGGGGCGGGCAGACGCAATTACATGATCAACTCTTGCTTGCTATCGGCACCCCGACAACTGATACAAATCAAATAGCCGATCTTGCACAAAACTTAAAATCGCCATATGGGAAAATTTTAGAATTTTCTGACGCGCAACTTTTCAATACAAAAGATCAAGCTATTACACAATTTAAAATTTATTCATTGGGCCACAGAAACCCTCAAGGCTTAATTAATTTGGATGATCATATATATGAGGTTGAGCAAGGCCCCAAAGGTGGTGATGAAATTAATTTAATCAAGCAGGGAAAAAATTATGGCTGGCCTCTGTATACACTAGGTTCAAAATATAATGGTAGTGCCTATAAGGCTAGCGGTAATCTTTCTCGATTCGAGCCGCCCTTATTTTCTTTTGTACCCTCTGTTGCCGCCAGTAATATTATTCAGTGCCCGGAGAATATTGCCTCAAGATACAAGCCACTAACTTGCGTGCTTGTGAGCTCACTACGTGGAAAATCTATATTTGTGACGTTAATAGAGCCTACAAGCCAAAAAGTGCTATCGATCGAAAAGATTGGGGTTGGAACTAGGCTGAGGGAGTTCTTCTTAAACCAAGCTACCCATGATCTGTATGTGACCTCTGATGAAGGTCCCATGTTTAAAATCGTCTTTAGCGATATTCCTGAGTTTGCTCAGTAATGCCAAAAATAAATTGTTACAAATAGACTACAGCACAATGGTTATCTAAAACCCCGGGGAGTTGTAGTCTATTTGATGAATACAGCCTAAATAAGTAATTAAGCTTTCTTAGCGTAAGCGGAGCACCAACCTTTACCAGCAACTTGCTTGCCGGCAAATAGTGAGCAACCACCAGCAGGAGAGCCAGCCTTACCTTGATACAAAGCACAGTTGTCACATTGCTGACCTGCAGCGTACTTAGCATACTTAGCTTTATCTACAGTAGTAGCATTTGCTTTATAGCCCAAAGCTGCAGCTTGTGGATCAGTTTCAGCAACCATAACTTGAGCTTGAACTTTACCGTTCAAAGCCAATGTACAAGCACCAGCAGCGGACAAAATCATAAATTGGCGACGACTATTTTTCATACGTTCTCCAGAGGGTGAAATAGAACAAAGATTGCATCTGAAAGGATCATAGTGCAGATTGAATTAGCCAACTATAGGTAGTTTAAGTGGCTGATTTATATGGCTATTTAGTTGAGAATAGTTCTCAAATTGAATTTGCCGCGAATTTCTAATGCCAGCCCTTGAGATTCATGCAGGCAATACGCTGTTTTACGTGAACACCTGATCCTGAGTCTGGATAGGATTGCGCACAATCAAGAGCGTCTTGACGAAAAGTGACTTTATTGTTTTTAGCTGGGTCGGTATTGATGTCGGGATACAAAGAGCACCCCATCAGAATAGATCCCACCAGTAAAGCAAAGGCGAGCTCCATCAGATGCCGACCGAATATATATGCTGTCATGCGCTAGCTTTTTATCTACCTTTTATCAAGCAGGGACAAAAACTCTCTGCGCAAATTAGAATCCTTGAGAAAGGCGCCACGCATCACGCTGTTCACCATCTTCGAGTCGCAATCTTTAACTCCCCGCCACTGCATACAGAAATGATCTGCATCCATGACGATCGCAACTCCAATTGGCTTAATTTTTTTCTCGAGCATATCCGCTAATTCGACTACCGCCTCTTCTTGAATCTGCGGACGGCACATGACCCACTCCGTTAGGCGTGAGTACTTTGATAAACCAATCAAAGCAGATTCTTTATTTGGCAGCACTCCAATCCAAATACGACCCATAATTGGACAAAGATGATGAGAGCAAGCGCTACGAACAGTGATGGGCCCAATAATCATCAACTCATTTAAACGGCTGACGTTAGGAAATTTCGTTAAGGTTGGTTGTTCAACATAACGACCATTAAATACTTCCTTAACAAACATCTTAGCCACACGCTGACTAGTATTTTTGGTATTGTGATCACTCTGAGTATCTATGACCAAGCTTTCTAAAACTGCCAGCATCTTTTCAGCCACTTCATCCACTAAGCCCTCCAGCTCACCAGGTTGAATGAATTTAGAGATATTGTCATTTGCATGGAAGCGTGCCTTTTGCGCCTCAATGCGGCGACGAATCACCACAGACAATGGAGTGCCAACGTCATTCTTTTGGGCGGACACTTTCTTGGCAGGCTTAACGGTTGAGGCCTTCTTGGCAGAGGCCTTAGCAACCGTCTTTGCAGGAATTTTTTTAGTACGCATATCTGTTTATTACCTCGATGAATTTAGTGAATTATTTTTTGTTCTTTTAAATCTGGAAGAAGAGTGCTACTACGCAAGCTAAGCCCGCAAGCCACACAATAGATCGTGTAGTTGGCCAGTCCGCTACATAGCAAATCAAATAAGTAATGCGTGCTCCAACAAATCCGATTGCCAGCAGATCCACTCTATTTTGTGGCGCATGAGCTATGGATGCAATAACAACTGCCGCAAAAAAGAATGGGAGAGATTCAAAAAGGTTGGCTTGGGCAGCATTGGCTCGCGCCCGAAATCCTGTCTGCTTGGTTAGCCATTGCCTAGGCATACCATTGTCATAATCCTCAAAACCTTTTTTAGCAATTCCTGTTGCTACATAGGGAAACAATCCCATGAACAGCACACACCAATAAGCAATAGTCATGACTGCCCTTTCTTCTTGGAGCCAATACGACTCTCTTTGCCATTCATGAGATTATGAATATTGCTGCGATGACGCCAAATCAGCAGAAGACAAACTACCAGCAGCGCAATGCCCATCGGCTGAAAGCCGAACAAAAATACAAAATAGATTGGGCCAAAGACCGCAGCCGCTAAAGCAGCCAAGGAGGAGTAGCGCATGAACACCGCTACGATGATCCAGGTACCCAGGGTAGCTAAACCCAAAATCCAATTAATGCCAAACAAAATGCCACAAGCAGTAGCCACACCTTTGCCGCCTTTGAAACCATGGAAGATTGGAAATAGGTGGCCCAAGAACACGGCAACTACAACGCCACATAACAACCAAGAATTGAGTGTTGATGTCAAAGATTCATCACCCAACAAAATTCGGGGCAACATGACTGCAAGATAGCCCTTTAAGGCGTCTCCAATTAATGTAAGAACAGCTGCCAACTTATTACCAGTTCTCAGAACATTAGTTGCCCCTGGATTACCGGATCCATAAGAATGGGGATCGGGCAAGCGCATGCACTTGCTCACCACCACCGCAAAAGAGATGGAACCAATCAGGTAAGCAATCGGAATCAGCAATAGATCTAAAGTTAAATTCATAGGGATATCTTAAACACTTATTGCATTGTTGATGATTGCTTGGATCGACATACTTTATGCACCCCTGGGATGATGTTGCTGATGAATCGACTTTAGGCGCTCCCTTGCGACGTGGGTATAGATCTGAGTAGTCGAGATATCAGCATGGCCCAAGAGAAGCTGTACAACTCTTAAATCAGCCCCATGATTAAGTAAATGGGTAGCAAAAGCATGACGCAAGGTATGCGGAGATAAAGCGACAGGAATATTGGCGATCGTCGCATAGCGCTTTATTAATGCCCAGAGAGCTTGACGGGTTAGGCCTGTTCCAGTGTGGCGACCCACAAAGACTTCATCCGAAGTCTTACCTTCCAGCAAGGGCGTTCTGGCATCAGCCAAATAGCGACGCAACCACTGTCCTGCTTCACCACCAAATGGCACTAGTCGCTCTTTACCACCCTTGCCATTGACCACCCGAATAACACCCTCATTTAATCCCAAGGCAACCGTCTTTAATGACACTATCTCGGAGACCCGTAAGCCGCTGGCATACATCAACTCCAACATAGTACGATCACGCAATCCTAATGATGTCTCAACATCAGGGGCATTCAGCAAGGCAGTAACCTGGTCTTCGCTCAAAGTCTTAGGGAAACGCAATGCTTGCTTTGCGGCACGCAAACCAATACAGGGGTCACTTTTCACTAAGTTCATGCGCAGGGCATGGCGATAAAAACGTTTGAATACCGTGAGCCGACGATTAGCAGTGGTTGCTTTATCAGCTCGGCGATGTGAAATATATGCAGTAAGATCTTTTTCAGTGACGCCATAGAGATCGGCGCCAGAATCTTTTTGAAGCCACTGAGCCAAGAGCAATAGGTCTCGACGATAGGCGGACAAACTGTTTTGTGCCAAGCCATCCTCCAGCCAACAAGCGTCACAAAAACGCTCAATGGCTTCTTGACTAGCTGGGTGGATTGCCGGCACAACTACATTAGTCACGGAAGTTATTAAAGCCTAATGGAGCCTCGCTGACTTCTTTCTTGAGCATAGCCATGGTTTCTTGCAAATCATCGCGCTTTGTACCTGTTACGCGTACAGCATCGCCCTGAATACTGGCCTGCACTTTGATCTTGCTGTCTTTGATAATGCGCACTACTTTTTTAGCCAACTCTGAAGTAATGCCTTTTTGGATCTTCATGGTTTGCTTGCGCTTATCGTTACCAATAGTCTCTTTTTTGTCGTCTTTAAGGTAGCGCACATCGACATTGCGTTTAGCCATCTTGCTATAAAGGACATCGCGGACTTGACCCAATTTAAAGTCGTCATCACCAAACAAGATCAAAGTCTCATCCTTTTGCTCAACTCGGCTATCGGAGCCTTTGAAGTCAAAACGATTAGTAATTTCTTTGTTGGATTGCTCGATTGCGTTTTTCAACTCAATCATGTCAGGCTCACACACTACGTCAAATGAGGGCATCTCAAACTCCTTAAATAATCTGGGTAATGAATTCTGCAAATTCAATGATTGCATTGTTACTTTTCAAGTTTTCTCATAAATTACGAACAGAAACTCGAACACGAATAAGATTGTGGCATGAACTCCGCGAAAAATGCGCCCAAACTAGCAAAATTGACCCTCAATCTAGAACTCAGGCACCGGAATAGCTTTGGCCTAGATTCCAAGGCGGAGCTGGCGTACGAGATCACATCCGCTGATCAGTTGCCAGCCCTCATGAAAGAGCTTGGGGATAAAAAACTTGCCTGGCGTGTATTGGGCGGCGGAAGCAATGTGATTCTTCCAGAATCCTTGCCTGGTGCAACGCTACTCATCAATATTTTGGGTCAAGAGCTTATTAAAGCAGATGACAATAACTCCTGGCTCTCAGTAGGCGCCGGTGTTAATTGGCATGAATTAGTCGCTTGGACACTAGAGAAAAATATCTCGGGATTTGAGAACCTCGCACTGATACCAGGCACTGTTGGCGCCGCGCCCATTCAGAATATTGGGGCATACGGCGTTGAAGTTGGGGAATACATCGACAGCATCGAGGCATTTGATTCTGCGGCCCATGCCTTTGTCACTCTCCCGCAAGAGGCCTGCCAGTTTGCCTATCGCGATAGCTACTTCAAGCAAAATCCCAATCGATTTATCGTGACAAAGGTTGTTTTTAAAATCCCTAAGACTTGGCAGGCACGATTGCAGTATGCAGATCTTGCAAAGCAATTTGCAGGGTCAAACTTCAACCCAAGTGCAAAGCAAATTTTTGATGCGGTATGCACTATCCGATCTAAGAAATTGCCAGACCCTGCAGTAATTGGTAATGCCGGAAGCTTCTTTCAGAATCCGATTGTTGGTAACCAACAGTTTGAGCAATTAATTAAAGAATTTCCGAATCTCGTGTCTTACCCGGATGCCATCGGAACACGAAAGTTGGCAGCTGGATGGCTAATTGATCAATGTGGCTTTAAGGGCAAGCGCATGGGCCATGTTGGCGTTTATGAAAAACAGGCGCTAGTCCTGGTCAATCATGGCGGCGGGACATCAACGGATATTCTAGGTTTGGCAAAAAATATTCAGGAAGAGGTGTTGAGTAAATTCGGCGTACAACTCGAGATTGAACCAAATATTCTGTAGCTTTACTTCAGCGGCCCAAGCTTTGCAAATTCAACCTCTACTTGGCCTTCAGCTAAGCGTACCTGAAACGCATTCTCGGTATTGAGCTCACTTGGATTGCGTACTGCATGCATTGCTTGCTCTTTCGTGCTTAATATCACCGCGTAACCACGCTCTAGAGTTCTTTGCGGGTTAAGCATTTCTAATTGAGACTGGAAGTGGCCTTGATCACGTTTCCAATTCTCAAACCTGACTGACCATGCTTGATTCAATCGTTTTTGCCAACCACTAATTTGCTCACGCATGCGATCAGGGTTGGGCAAGGCGTGACTCAAACGTAAGGCCAATTGATCTAAGGTTTGCGCTTCGCGCTCTACTCGTTGATTTACTCTTTGCAACAATGCTTGCATGATGGCGTCTAGCTCTTGCAACATTTGATCGCGTCGTGGCGCTGCCAATTCTGCTGCGCCCGTAGGAGTTGGTGCTCGCAAGTCAGCAACAAAGTCGGCGATCGTGACGTCAGTTTCATGACCAACACCACTCACGATTGGGATGGAAGACTGTGCAATCGCATAAGCTAGTTTCTCGTCATTAAATGCCCATAGGTCTTCAATACTCCCACCGCCTCGCACCAGCAAAAGCACATCGACTGCATTTTCTTTTTCAGCAGCCTTGAGTGCAGAAATAATTCCAGCTGGTGCATCTGGTCCTTGGACCAATGTTGGGTAAATCACAATCGGTATATGCGGCGCTCTTCTGGCAAGCGTACTTAAAACATCCTTTAGAGCTGCAGCCTGCGGAGAGGTAACAATACCAATTGCTCTCGGATGAGTTGGAATAGAACGCTTATTCTCAAGATCAAATAAGCCTTCTTTGGCGAGCTTGGCTTTGAGCTTTAAAAAGGCTTCATAAAGACCGCCCATGCCAGCCCGGCGCATACTTTGCACCGTCAGCTGAATGTCCCCACGCGGAACATAAAACCCCAGATTGGCAGCAACTTCTACCAAATCCCCCGATTGGGGCATAAATCCGACTTGTCCATTACGGCCCCGGAACATTACACAACGGATCTGCCCCTCCTCATCTTTGAGGGAAAAGTACCAATGGCCACTGTCATAGGCCTTGAAATTGGAAATCTCACCGCTCACCCAAACGGTATCGAAGCGCTCCTCCAAAGAGCTTGCAATGGCGCGGTTGAGATCGCCAACACTGAGGATTTCCCTTGATATTTCCGACATTTTTTCTCTTTTTCTACACAAGCATAAGGGCTTTCAGTCAATAAATATCCACAGAAGCCTATTAGGACTTGGCCTCAGCTAGATAAGTAAGTAATTACTGACCCAAAGCGTCTCATAAATCCAACAGATATTCTCTATCTAATTGATTTATATAATAAATTATTCTGCCCTATTGTAAGTAAATTTTCCAAAAACAGGATGATTCCACCATCAATCAAGGACTTACAACGCACTACTTTAAAAGTTTTGCACAGAGTTATCCACAGGATGTCTTTGTGAAAACGGGTTTTTAATTCAGCTAAAGTACTGAGCTTATGTACTCAATCTTACTGTCTGCTGGCTGGCCTATCTGGCCCCTTCTTCTCATTTCCATTATTGGGTTGGCTATTGTCATTGAGCGCGCCTGGTATTTGCGTCAAATTCATCTATTTCCTAAAGATAGTTTAGAAACGGTATTTGGCCTAGCCAATGCCATTTCCCAGCAAAAAACAGTCTCAGAACCCGAAATTAGGGCTGTCAGCCAACTTTCCCCAGTGGGCAGCCTCTTTGCCTGCATCCTTCGGGAAAAAGCCTCTGGCAACCCCGCAGACTCCGCCTTAGAAGAATTGCAAGTCAGCGCTCAATCCACTTGGTTAAGGCTGGAGCGCTATCTTGGGGTCTTGGCCACTATAGCGACTGTTGCCCCTCTCCTAGGACTCTTTGGGACCGTTGTCGGCATGATTGAAATCTTTGGTAGTCAGGGCGTCGGAAGCCCCCAGCAGCTAGCGCATGGCATCTCTATTGCCCTATACAACACGGCTTTTGGTTTGCTGATTGCCATTCCTGCTTTGGCTGCATGGCGCGGCCTGCGTGCAATGGCAAATCAACGCCAACATGAGTGCGAAGAATTTACTCGTCAATTATTTAAAAAACTCTATCCACACTCGGCAGATACAAAATGAATTGGTTAGAAAGTCAGCTTCAGCATCGAGGTCAATTTTCACTGAGGGTCAGGACAGCTCCGGTAGAGCCTGAGATCAATCTCATTCCTTTTATTGATGTGTTGTTAGTGGTACTGATCTTTCTGATGATCTCTACTACATTTACCCGCTACCAAGAGTTAGCTATCACCCTACCCACTACAAATGGCGCAGCAAGCCAGTCGGAGGTGAAACAAATTCATATGGCAGTCAGTCGTGATGGGCGCTTTGCTATCAATGGCAAGATAACTGACCGAAGTCAACTGAGCAATAACCTCAATGCACTCAGCGAAGACAATGCCATCCAAGTCAATATCGATGCTGATGCTAAAGCTCCCCACCAGGCCGTTATGAGTGCTTTAGAAGCAGCGCGTGATGCCAACCTATCTAATATTGTGTTTAGCAGTCAAACTACCAAGAAGTAATCCAACACGCCAAAACATTGAGCACAAACAGTCGCCTTTAATGTCATCCCAAAAAAAATCTTCTTTCTTTAATAAGGCTCCTCGGTTTTGGGAAAGGCGCGGGCCAATCAGTCTTGTGCTTTGGCCTTTATCTAAGATTTATGGTTGGGTAAATCAAGCTTTAGATTCGGTGCATGAGCTGAACCTAGGAAGACGCAAACCAGCGCCAGTTCCGATCATTATTGTTGGCAATATTCGCGTAGGCGGCACCGGCAAAACTCCTATCGTCATTGCCTTGGCTGAGCAACTTGCAAGCATGGGTTGGAAGCCCGGAATTATTAGTAGGGGTTATGGTGCTAATGCACCAAGCACGCCTCGCCAAGTCAAGAGCGACTCCAATCCCTCTGAAGTCGGCGATGAACCCGTATTAATTGCCAAGCGCACAGACAATCAGTTTCCGATTTGGGTCCACCCCAAACGAACCCTCAGCATTCAGGCCTTGTTAAAACAAGACCCTATAGTGAACATCATCATCAGTGATGATGGCTTACAGCATCGAAGTCTGCTGCGCTGGCCTGCCCGGGAAGGCGGTCGTGATGTTGAGTTTGTAGTGCGCGATCAACGCGGTGAAGGTAATGGCTTCTTGCTGCCTGCCGGCCCATTACGCGAGCCTGCATCACGCGAGCGAGATGCCACTTTAATGACTGGTACTATCGCGCCCTCCAACCACATTGATGAATATTTTTTAGGGCGACGCGCTTTCACGCTAAGTAGTCAACTTGGCATACCCTATCAACTAAATCATCCAAGCAATACGCAATCTTTATCTTCCATTGCAGAAACTTATCCTCCAAACAAGATTACGGCTGTTGCTGCAATTGGTAATCCACAACGATTTTTTGATGACTTACTGAAACAGGGGATTAAAGGTCAATGTATTGGTTTGGCTGATCACGCCACCTACACCCAAGAATTTCTCTCTGACATTAATGCTGAGTGCATCCTCATTACCGAAAAGGATGCCGTAAAATGTACCTCAATACAGGATGAACGCATTTGGGTGGTTCCGATGAGTTTAGAGATTCCAAATACATTCGCGGAATGGTTGCAGTCTATTCTGCAGAGACCTGATCCAAATCAATACACTTTATAAAAAATAGCAAAGATCAAATATGGACAAACGCTTATTAGAGATTTTGGTCTGCCCTTTATGCAAAAGTACTTTGCATTTAGATGCAGAAAAACATGAGCTTATTTGCAAAGCAGATCGCTTGGCCTACCCCATTCGTAATGACATCCCTGTCATGCTTGTTGATGAAGCCCGCAATCTATCTGCTGATGAAATCATCTAGCATTGACTCAGCGCAAGCAATCCAATGAGTAACAACACCTCCAAGCCTCCTGAGTTTTTGGTTGTTATTCCTGCAAGACTAGGATCCACTCGCCTGCCTCGTAAGCCGCTAGCTGATATTGGTGGCAAGCCTATGGTGATTCGTGTGGCTGAGCGTGCGCAGCAATCCAATGCCCAAAGTGTTGTAGTAGCAACTGACTCAACAGAAATTCAGGCAGCGTGTGATGAACATCGTATTGAATGTTTATTAACTAGTGCAGATCATCCAACTGGAACAGACCGCATTGCAGAAGTAGCTCAACTGCTAAAACTACCAGCAGATACTTTGATAGTGAACGTGCAAGGCGATGAACCACTTATTCCGCCAGAGTTAATTAATCAAGTTGCTCAAACTTTGGCCGACAATGTTACGTGTGCGATTTCAACTGTGGCAGTCCCCATTGTTGATACCGCGGAAATTAATAACCCCAATGTAGTCAAAGTGGTCCTCAACCGCTCTAATGAAGCGCTCTACTTCTCTAGAGCCACTATTCCGTTTGTTCGGGATCCAAACGCTGGGCAAGTGGTCACCCATTTACGTCATTTGGGCATCTATGCCTATCGTGCCGACTTTCTGCAGGCTTACACCCGCCTTGAACCGGCGCCCCCTGAGCAAGCTGAAGCTCTAGAACAACTCCGCACCCTCTGGAATGGCTATCGTATTGCCGTCTACACAGCCAGCGAAGCCCCACCAGCAGGGGTTGATACAGCTGAGGACCTCGAGCGGGTACGCCGCATCTTGGCCAGCTAGCCCAGAATCTGTTTATTCGGGGGTTCTCGGGGATAATCCTAGGAATTGATAACAAAAGATCCCGAAAAAATACGGGACAATGAGGGCTTCTAAGGGGAAAACAATGCGCTTAATTCTGCTCGGTGCACCAGGTGCTGGCAAAGGAACACAAGCTCAGTTCATTTGCGAAAAATTTGCCATTCCACAAATCTCGACAGGCGATATGTTGCGCGCTGCTGTTAAGGCCGGAACTGAACTTGGCATTGCAGCCAAAAAAATTATGGATGCTGGCGGTCTCGTTTCCGATGACATCATCATTGGTTTGGTAAAAGATCGCTTAACTCAACCTGATTGCAACAAGGGTTACTTGTTTGACGGCTTCCCAAGAACCATTCCACAAGCTCAAGCCATGAAGGATGCGGGCGTACCAATCGATTTCGTTTTAGAAATCGATGTGCCGTTTAATGCCATCATTGACCGCATGAGTGGTCGTCGCGTTCACCCAGCCTCAGGTCGCACTTATCACGTCACCTTTAATCCACCAAAAGTGGAAGGTAAAGACGATGTGACTGGTGAAGCATTGATTCAGCGTGATGACGATAAAGAAGAAACCGTCCGCAAGCGCTTGCAGGTTTATAACGACCAGACCCGTCCGTTAGTGGAGTACTACTCTACTTGGGCAACACAAAGTAATACAGCTGATAAAGTAAAGGCTCCTTCCTACCGCAAGGTTAGCGGCACCGGTAGCGTTGATAATATTACCGCTTCTATTTTTTCAGCATTGAAATAAATTAGTGTCTAAAAAAGCTTTAATCATTGGCATTGCTGGTCAAGATGGTGCCTACCTAGCTAAACATTTGCTGGCAAAAGGTTATGAGGTTACAGGGTCATCACGTGATGTAATGGCCTCTTCATTTAGCAATCTCAACGCCCTTGGTATTCGCGAAAAAGTGAAGCTAATGTCAGTTTCAATTAACGACTTTCGAAGTGTGTTTAACGCAATTCAGATATTTAACCCTGATGAGATTTACAACCTCGCTGGTCAAACTTCTGTAGGCCTTTCTTTTGATCAGCCTGTAGAAGCCATTGAAAGCATTGCTATTGGCACACTTAATATCCTTGAGGTTATTCGGCTACTAAATAAGCCGGTACGCTTTTACAATGCCGGCTCAAGCGAATGCTTTGGCGACACTGGAAGCCTGCCTGCCAACGAAAAGACACTCTTTGCACCGCGTAGCCCCTATGCTGTTGCTAAATCTACCGCCAAGTGGTTAATCAATAGCTATCGTGAGTCATATGGAATTTATGCCTGCACTGGAATCTTGTTTAATCATGAATCGCCATTGCGTCCAGAACGTTTTGTAACTCAAAAAATCATTGCTGGCGCTGCAAAAATTAAAGCGAGGCAACTCAAGATGCTTCAACTTGGAAATCTAGATATTGCTAGAGACTGGGGATGGGCTCCTGATTATGTAGAAGCCATGTGGCTGATGATGCAGCAAGATAAGCCCGATGACTTTGTGATTGCTACCGGTCGCATGGAATCACTGAAGTATTTTGCTGCAAAAGCGTTTGAGTATTTTGATTTAGACTGGCAAGCCCATGTAGAAATTGAGTCGAGCTTTTTTAGACCCAATGAAATTCTATGCAGTGTTGGCGACCCCTCCAAGGCAATTAAAATTCTAAACTGGAAACATCCAAACGACGTCGATAGCGTTATTCAGATGATGTGTGAAACACAAGCAAAAAAATATTTGAACTAAGGTTCACTTAAGCTCCTTAAGCGCGCTCTCAAAAGATTCAATATCTGCAAAGCTTCTATAGACAGAAGCAAAGCGGATGTAAGCTACTTTATCCAAACGCTTGAGTTCACGCATCACTAACTCACCTACGCGCTCACTCGGGATTTCTTTTTCGCCTAAGCTAAGAAGCTTTTCTTCAATACGAGCAATCGATTCATCAACTGAGTCGGAAGAGACTGGGCGCTTACGCAATGCCAGCTTGACTGAGCTGACCAACTTCTCGTGACTGTACTCAACACGGCTTCCATTCTTCTTCACAATTGCTGGCAGCACAAGCTCTACACGCTCATAAGTCGTAAATCGTTTATCGCATTTGGCGCAACGGCGGCGACGGCGAATGGTATCGCCTTCGTCCGATACCCGGGTATCTAGCACCTGAGTATCGTCGTTATGGCAGAAAGGGCAGCGCAATGTGGTTCTTCTTTATGTTTTAGTTTGGCTAGTTATCTGTATTAGCCGTAAACCGGGAAACGCTTAGTCAACTCAGCAACTTGCGCACGAACCTTGGCGATATTGTCAGCATCATTTGGATTATCCAAAACATCTGCAATAAAATTACCAACTTGACGTGCTTCAGCTTCTTTAAAGCCACGCGTAGTCATTGCTGGTGAACCCAAACGAATACCACTGGTGACCATTGGTTTTTCTGGATCATTCGGAATACCGTTCTTATTGCAAGTAATATGCGCCTCGCCTAGTACACGCTCAGCCTCTTTACCAGTCATCTTCTTAGCACGCAAATCCACCAACATCACATGAGAATCTGTACCACCAGAAACAATTCGCAGACCGCGTGAGATCAAAGTCTCAGCCAATGCTTTTGCGTTTGCAATCACTTGTTTTTGATACTCAATAAAGCTAGGCTCTTGCGCTTCTTTAAATGCTGTTGCTTTAGCTGCGATCACATGCATCAATGGACCACCCTGAAGACCTGGAAACACTGCAGAGTTAATTGCCTTCTCATGCTCAGCTTTCATCAAGATGATACCGCCGCGAGGGCCACGCAAACTCTTGTGCGTTGTGGAGGTAACGATGTCAGCATGGGGCACTGGGTTTGGATATACGCCAGCAGCAATCAAACCAGAGTAATGCGCCATATCCACCATAAAAATGGCACCGACTTCTTTAGCCAACTTACCTATGCGTTCCCAATCGATTACAAGAGAGTAAGCAGATGCACCAGCAATAATTAATTTAGGTTTGTGCTCACGAGCTAAACGCTCCATTTGCTCGTAATCGATCGCTTCGTTTTTATCGAGGCCATAAGAAATAGGGTTAAACCACTTACCACTCATATTCAAGGCCATGCCGTGGGTCAAGTGACCGCCTTCAGCCAAACTCATTCCCATGAAGGTATCGCCAGGTTTCAGGAAAGCCAAAAATACCGCTTGGTTTGCGGATGCGCCGCAATGAGGCTGAACGTTAGCTGCTTCAGCACCGTATAAAGCCTTTACTCGATCAATCGCCAACTGCTCAGCCACGTCTACAAACTCACAACCACCGTAATAACGCTTGCCTGGGTAGCCTTCAGCGTACTTATTGGTGAGCTGAGAGCCCTGCGCCTGCATCACTGCTGGAGAGGCATAGTTCTCAGATGCAATCAGTTCAATGTGATCTTCTTGACGCTTATTTTCATTCTGAATCGATGCCCATAGCTCCGGGTCGGTTTTGGCTAAGGTATTTTGGCGGTCAAACATGGTCATAATCCTGATGAAGTTGTATTGCTGAGTGAATTAACTTAGTAAAATCAACCTACATCATACAAAATCCACCATGACACCTACTCAAGATCTCTCATTTCTCTCTCTCGTCCTGAATGCCAGCCTATTAGTCCAGTTAGTAATGTTGTTATTACTGGGCATGTCAGTAGCCTCTTGGACCATCATTTTTAAGAAAACTGCCATTCTGAGAGGGGTAAGGCGCGATACCGAGCGCTTTGAGCGGGACTTTTGGTCTGGCGGCGACCTCCACACCCTTTTAGAGGTCGCCCAGCGCAATACCCGTAGCGATGCCGTTCTGGAGCACATCTTCGAAGCAGGCATGCAGGAGTTCACCAAGGGTCGAGAGATAGATGCTGCCCGTCGCGCCATGAAAGCCACTTACCAACGTGAAATGGACGTGCTGGAAGCTAATCTGCCATTCTTAGCCTCCGTAGGCTCAGTCTCCCCTTATATCGGCCTATTTGGCACCGTTTGGGGCATCATGCATGCCTTCCGCGGTCTAGCTAACGTACAAAATGCCACTCTGTCTGCGGTCGCCCCGGGTATTGCCGAGGCACTGGTGGCTACTGCTATTGGCCTCTTTGCTGCTATCCCTGCGGTGGTTGCCTATAACCGCGCAGCAACGGATGTGGATCGCTTAGCAATTCGTTTTGAAACCTTCATTGAAGAATTCACCAACATCTTGCAACGTCAAGCTTCAGGTAGATAAGCATGGCAGGCTCACTCAGAAAATCCTCGAAACGTCGGGCAATGTCCGACATCAATGTGGTGCCTTACATCGATGTGATGTTGGTATTGCTGGTCATCTTTATGGTGACAGCGCCAATGGTTAATCCTGGCGTTGTGAATTTACCAACTGTAGGCGGTGCAAAAGTGCAATCATTGCCACCCGTCTTTTTAACAATCGATGCCAATGAAAATGTCATCGTACGCAAAGATGGTGATCCAGTTCAAACCCTAAATAAATTTGAACTCGGTGCATTTGCAAGATCACAGGCAGAAAAATCTGCTGAGCAACCTGTTGTCCTTGCTGCAGAAAAATCCATTAAGTATGAAGTGGTAATGGAAGTGATGTCCAAGCTAAAAGAGAATGGCGTGAAGCGTGTCGGCCTTGCCGTGAAGAGCCAATAAGACTCCTTGCCTTGCATACATGAATAGCGCGCAAACTTTTCGTCCAAGCTCATTAAACTTTAAACGAGGGCGACCTACTAAAAACGAAAGCACTACACGTGCTTTTAGTTTTTCACTAGCCGTACACTTAGGCCTAATAGCTTTCTTGGTCATCGGCATTAGCTGGAATAACTCAACCCCTTCTGGCGTTGAAGTTGAACTTTGGGATGCAAGCCAACAAGTCGAAACGCCTGTCGTTCCTGAAGTCAAAACTGAGATGAAGGAAGAAGCAGCGGACATCGCCATTAAGAAAAAGAAGGTTGAACCAGAGCCCCCTAAGAAAGAAGTGGTGAAAGAAACACCGAAGCCAGTTACTCCAACTAAGCCTCCTCCACCCAAGGAAAAAGAAAAAGAGAAGCCTAAAAAGCCTGAAGCACCGAAAGCTGCTGCCCCTGCAGAAACTAAAGCCAATGCTGCCGCTGAAAAAGTTCGCGCAGATCAGCTAGCACGCTTACGCGCAGCTGCCGGGGCTGAAGGTGGTAGTGGTGGCACAAGCGGTAGCGGTGTCGGCGGTGGCGGCAATGCGCCTCCTGGCTGGACAGATAAAGTAGTTAAGAAAGTAAAACCGCTCATCGTGTTTAATCCAGAATCTATCAGCGGCAACCCTGCGGCAGTTGTTAAAGTAAACCTTGCACCGGATGGTGCAATCTTAAGTACAGATCTCGTCACCTCCAGCGGTAACGCAGGATGGGATCGGGCAGTTCTCCTCGCACTGAGTCGCGCAGAAAGTCTGCCGAGAGACGACAATGGAAAAATTCCTCAAAGAGAAGTTAAGCTGACCTTTAAACCCAAGGACTAAAGCATGTTGCGAGTTGCTAAAAAGTATTTTTCATCAGTAGTGTCAGCATCCCTAGCGGTGCTATCAATGGCCAGCCTAAGTTCTTCAGCGCTAGCGCAAATGAATATTGAAATCACTGGTGTAGGCCAGTCGCTCTATCCCATCGCAGTGATGCGCTTTAAGGATGAGAGCAAGCTTCCAACCAGCGTAACTGACATCATTCGCCAAGACTTAGCACGCAGCGGCTATTTTAAAAATACCGAAAATGGTAACGCTAGCGAAAGTGATGAGGGCACACCTAACTACAAATCTTGGGTAGCTCGTGGTGCAGATGCTTTGACTGTGGGCTCTGTGGTGCAGACTAGCGCAGGTCAATTTGAAATTCGCTATAAACTTTTTGATATTCGTAAATCCGAAAGCCTTGGCGGCTTAAATATTAATTCCAGCGCAGATAATTTACGTGCAGCAGCTCACAAAATTGCCGATGACATCATCCTCAAGCTATTGGGTGAGCGCGGTATTTTTTCAACCCGACTCTCTTACGTTATTAAAGAAGGTAAACGCTATCGTTTAGTGATATCCGATGCGGATGGTCAAAATATTCGTAATGCCATGAATAGTGGGGAACCAATCATCTCCCCATCGTGGTCGCCAGATGGCAAGAAAGTAGCCTACGTTTCCTTTGAAGATCGTAAGCCAGTCATCTATGTTCACGAGCTCGCTACTGGCCGCCGCATTGCCCTCTCAAACCAAAAAGGAAATAACAGTGCGCCAGCCTGGTCACCCGATGGCAAAAAGTTAGCGATCTCCCTCTCAAAAGACGGCAATACCCAGATCTATAGCATCAATGCTGATGGAACGGGCTTGCAGCGCCTTACTCGTGGTTACACCATTGACACTGAACCTCAATATTCTGCTGATGGTCGTTACATCTACTTCACAAGTGATCGTGGCGGCAATCCACAGATTTACCGCATGAGTGCTGAAGGTGAACAGGTTGATGGCGCCAAACGAATTACCTTCAAGCAGGGTTTTGTCACTTCGCCACGCATTTCACCGGATGGTAAATATCTGGCCTATATCGCCAACATTGGTGGAGCCTTCCGCCTCTATATCCTCAATCTAGCAACAGGCGATTCCCAAGCGCTCACCGATGGAACTAGCGATGAGTCCCCATCTTTTGCGGCAAACGGTCGTTATGTTCTGTATTCCACTAAGGTAGGCGGTAAGCGGGTTTTAGCTGCGGTGTCAGTGGATGGAAACTCTAAGCAAATATTAAGTATTCCAGGGTCTGATGTACGTCAGCCATCTTGGGGGCCATTTATGGACTAAGCCTTACTAGGCCATAGTTCGGCAGCCAGATCTTTCTGGCGAAATAGCCAATATTGAGCTCTTAGGGGCATAATATTGTCTATTAGCTTATTTAGTTACTCAGTTTGTAGGAAAAAGGACAGATCATGAAGATTTCTATTGCACGTCGTGCAGCAACCCTCAGCCTTGTTGGCGTAACAGCACTTTTTTTGGCGGCATGCTCTAGCGTCAAACTAGATGATGTTGACGGTGCTAACGGTGGCGGTAGCGGAAACTTTGGCTCACAGCCATGGAATGATCCAAGCAGCCCACTCTTTCAGCGTAGCGTGTACTTTGATTTGAATGAATACACTGTTCAAACTAAATACCAAAAACAATTGTCTGCTCATGCCAGCTTCTTAAAGGCGAATCCAAAGCAGAAGATCATTATTCAAGGCAATACCGATGAGCGTGGCACTGCAGAGTACAACTTAGCTTTAGGTCAGCGTCGTTCAGATGCAGTACGTAAATCACTCAATTTGATGGGTGTTTCTGAAAATCAAATGGAAGCAGTGAGCTTTGGTAAAGAAAAACCAAAAGCTGAAGGTGATAATGAAGCAGCGTGGGCAGAAAATCGCCGTGCTGACATTGTTTACATTACTAACTAATGCGCACTCTTACACACTCTTTTAAACAAACGCTCTCACGAGCGTTTTGTTTAAGTGCTACGGCTCTTTGTTTATGTGCCTCGAACAATGCATGGGCACTCTTTGCTGATGATGATGCACGCAAAGCCATCTTAGATTTACGAAAATCATTTGCGACCGCGCAAATGGATTTACAAAATCAGATTGAAAAACTCAAGGCTGATAATGCAGAGCTTCGCGGCAAAATTGAAAACCTTGAAAAGCAAGGTGATGATATCAGCACCAGCCAGAAGACTTACTACCAAGATCTGGATAGCCGCTTAGGCAATTTTGAGCCCCGAACAGCCACGATTGAGGGTGTCAGCGGCACAGTTCAACCTAGCGAGAAAAAAGCTTACGACGATGCCTTAAAAGCCTTCCAGTCAGGCAATCTCAAGAGGGCAGACGAGGGCTTCGCAGCTTTTGTGAATCGCTACCCCAAGAGCCCATACGTACCACTGGCACTATTTTGGAGTGGCAATAGTAAATATGCCAACAAGGACTACCCTGGTGCGATTGCTCAGCTACAAAGCCTCATTAAGCGCTACCCAACACATCCTCGCGTTCCATCAGCTATGTTGACTCTGGGCAATGCGCAATTAGAGAGTGGCAATAAAGCAGCTGCTAAGAAAACTTTTAGCGAGATCATCAGCAAGTATCCAGATACTGAGGCAGCAAAAGACGCGCAGCAACTCATCGCCGCTACGAAGTAATTCGGTAACTAAGGTTTCAATACTTTTCTATGTCTAAGTTATCTGCTGCTTTTCAAAAAATTGCTCCACGCAAGCCAAACGCACCTGCCGTCATTTTATTTTCTGGCGGCTTAGATTCGAGCACGATTCTGGCTCTGGCAAAAGACCTTGGTTACGCGCCCTATGTTTTGTCAGTTAGTTACGGACAACGTCACTCTTCTGAGTTGGCAGCAGCAAAACATCTTGCCAAGAAGATGGGCGTCATTCGTCACGAGGTAGTGAATTTAGACCTTACTCGCTTTGGTGGTTCAGCTTTGACTGACTCATCCATCGATATCCCAATTACCCCAGGCAAAGATCTAGAAATCCCCGTGACTTATGTTCCTGCTCGCAATACGATTTTGCTATCACTTGCTTTAGGCTGGGCTGAGTCATTAGGCGGCCTAGATATTTTTTATGGTGCCAACGCAGTTGACTACTCTGGTTATCCAGACTGCCGTCCAGAATATGTTGCTTCATTTGAGGCAATGGCAAACCTAGCCACTAAAGCCGGTGTTGAAGCGCTTAATAATGAAAATCGCTTTCGGGTTCATGCGCCGATCATTAGTATGAGCAAAGCAGACATCATTCAATTAGGCACTACTTTAGATGTCGACTACTCACAAACTGTTTCTTGCTACCAGGCAAATGATTTGGGTGAAGCTTGTGGCGAATGTGAATCTTGCCGCCTAAGACAAGTAGGCTTTAAGCAAGCCAACTTAAGTGATCCAACGCGATATCAAAAGAAGTAAAGCACAGTTAGCTTACTGAGCTTGCGTTTCCATCATGCGTGCAACATAACGCGCAATCAAATCTACCTCTAGATTCACTGCATCGCCCTGCTTTAGCTTGCCCAAGGTCGTGTTCTCGAGTGTGTGGGGAATGATATTAATATCTACCAAGCAAGCGTCTTGACGATCTTGCGTTTTATTGACTGTTAAGGAAACACCATTAACAACAATTGATCCCTTGTATGCCAAGAATGGGGCCAATGTCTTCGGGGCTTCAATTTGCAGAAGCCAAGAACCATAAGCATCCTCAGCGACAGTTGCAAAGTGCAATACCTTGCCCACACCATCCACATGCCCACTCACTAAATGACCGCCTAAGCGATCATTTAATCGTAAGGCTTTTTCTAGGTTCACTGGCCCCACTTTATCTAGGCCAATCGTCTTATTCAAAGACTCACGCGAGATATCTAAAGCAAAAGTAGTATCAGTCAATTCAGTGGCTGTCATACAAGCACCCTGAATCGCAATACTGTCACCCAAAGCAACATCATCGAGATACCCAGAGGGCACTTCAACTACTAAGTGCAGGCCATCGCCTTTAGCTTGAGCACTTTTGATTTGACCAACTGCAGTAATAATTCCAGTAAACATAGTGGGATCTTAAATAGGTGTTTTGTAATTTGTATGAATCGTTATTGCTTATTTGTTATGTCTTGCTCAGGCGCAAACGAAGATCAGAGCCAAGCAGACTTTGATCGATGATTTGCCAATCTTGACGTTGATCTAATGCCGTCAACGGGGTGATATTAACCATCCCGATACCCTCACCCATAAAGAAGGGTGCGTAATAGAGCAACAATTCATCAACGCAATTTTCTCTCAGCAAGGATCCATTGAGCTTAAATCCAGCCTCGACATGGATTTCATTCATGTGGCGCTCTTTTGCTAAATACGCAAAGAGTTTAGGTAAATCCACCTTGCCATTAGCGTTAGCTATCGCAATGACTTCAACTCCAATAGCCTCAAATGCTTTTGCCTTTTCTTGACTCTCCTGAGAATCCAAGGAGGCGCAAACCAAGATGACGCCTGATGCTTGGTGCTTACTCAATACCTTAGCATTCAGCGGTGTTTCTAGTTTTGAATCAACAATAATTCTCCAGGGCTGGCGTTCGGTTTTGACATCCCGTACATCAAGGCATGGGTTATCCTCTTTGACGGTACCTACCCCAGTCAATATGGCGCAAGCTTGAGCACGCCAATGATGGCCATCCGCCCGAGCTAAGGGACCAGTAATCCATTGGCTTTGGCCATTTGCTAAAGCTGTCTTGCCGTCTAAGCTGGCAGCGATCTTCATACGAACCCAAGGCAAACCTCGAGTCATCCTAGAAATAAATCCCTGATTCAATGCTTGAGCTTCAGATTCCAATAAACCACAACGCACATCAATACCAGCAGCCTTTAATCGCTCAAGACCTTTGCCACCAACCAAGGGATTGGGATCGGACATTGCCGCAATCACTAAGGACGGTTTGGCCGCAATTAAAGCGTCGACACAAGGCGGCGTTCTACCAGTGTGGTTGCAGGGCTCTAAGGTGACATAGATCGTAGATCCAGCAGCGTCCAAACCATTGGCCTTTACATCAGCTAATGCCTGAACTTCTGCATGGGGTCCTCCCACTCTTTGGGTGTGTCCGCGCCCAATCACTAAACCGTCTTTCACAATGATGCATCCGACCCGTGGGTTGGGGTTAGATAGATAAAGGGCATTTTGAGCCTCGACTATTGCCTGGCTCATAAATTGATGGTCGACTGCGGTGTACATGGGTCTATTAAAACCGATTGTGGGCAGAAGCAGCAAATTTACCCACCTTACTTGCAGGCTTTGGAGTCCTTAGTCGGATCGCAAATTCTCCAGCGCCCCCCGCTACCTAGTATAAGATGCCTCTCGAGCCTAGACTCTCGGTCGTGACCCAATATCAGACGATTCGCTACAAACCCGCCTTGGGCTGTTTTGGCAGCACCAGCAGCGTTAAATAAAATACCCCTCTTAGATGTGTGAGGATCAATAAACTGCTTACCCCCACCCTTGAAATACACCCGCCCAAGATCGCCTTGAGAAATCCACTGCCGCTCAATACAAGTTGATTTTGGCTGACGTTTATCGCAAACGTTTTTAACTACCCAACCCTCTTCCCATAGATCTCCATTCAATGGAGTGATGTGTACAGGCACGCCCAATAGAAATGCTTGGGCTCGTGCAAATTGAGCATGCGCAATAAAACGTCTAGCAATGATATCGATTTCCCTAGCGGCCATTTGCTCATGCAATAGAGGCAATGTCGATATCGCCATGATGGCAATAATTAGCACAACAGCCATCAACTCTAACAAGCTATAACCTTGATCTTGCTTACTCAAAGTTCTGTCGCCAATTTAACCGTGTAACGATATTGTTTTTTTCATCTAAGAATATGAGAATCTCCAAGCTTGGTTTTAATTTGCTCGATAGTAGCCAAAGATTTTTTCCGACTGACTGTATATGGCAAGGAGGATTTTCTATGACAGTAATATTAGAAAGATGTTGCTCACATTCAAGAAGTGCTTTTTCTGCAGCAATAAATTGCTTCTGAGCTTCTACATACGTATTGACGCTCATAACTTCAAGTGCAGCTAAGCGCTCTAACTGAATGACCAGCATAGAGAGAAGCGCCAGTAGCGATAAGACCCAAGCAAGAACCATAGTAGATTCACCGTAGATTACGAGTGGTAAATATTCGCTCAAAGCTCTGGTGAATGGATCCGCCATCAGTCATCTCCAGCTTTACCTTAAAAGCCTTACCAGCACTGGCTGGAAGCGGCTCAAAGGAAAGATGGTGAATACCATTCATTAAGGTTGTGTTTTGGATACGCCCCTGACGATCAAGTGATTGGCAGATTAGAGAGCCACCATTGACCTTCACTCCTTTTGGAGCAGATGCTTGCCGATCCACTAAAAATCCTTGCTGCGCTAAATTATTTTTAGTGCGTTCTTTTGACAAAGTATTACCGATGCAATCATAGTCAACCCCTTGAGAAATCTCTTGTTTCACCATCAGCGAGTCGGAACCTCGATATCCATTATTTTTCTGAATCTGAATGTAACTACCCGAAGGAGAATTTTTTCCTATAGATGCAATCGCTGAATGAGCATTCTGATAACCAGCCATCCGAATAGCACGCCTGATTAATTCCAGTGCACGATCTGCTTCCGCTGTAAGAGACTGTGATTTTTCATGCTGGATTTGTTTGGCGATGAACTCACCGCTATTTTTTATGAGTGGTGCGACCAAGACTAGGGATAGGGCGAGACCGACGAGACATTCCAATAGATTCATCCGCTAACTTTCGTGAAATTTGGTTTGAGTGATTTAGTTGCGCAGCAGTCAATATGGCGAGCTCATGCCTATCCATCTCTTTTCTGAGCCCTGCCCTTTTCTCCTGAAATTGACCTAAACGTAAAATCATCCCCTGGTAGTTATTACTCAAGCCCATCCAACTGCTTGCAACTAGACTCATGGCCACCAGAACTTCCAATAAGATGAATCCATTAGCCATGACATTTGATTTAAGGGGTGGTGAGGATTTTTGAATTCGTGAGTGCACGGCCCATTTTCTCGAGATGAAGGCTGAAAAAATAGGCCTTTCATGGGTATCCACTGTCAGAAAAACTGGATATTGCTCCAATATTGACCGCAGGAACCTAGGCTGAAGCTCGAAACCCCCTCCTCAGCTTAAAATAGAGGGCTATGCAAAATAACCTCGCCTCCACAGAAGAAATTGTTGCCGAGCTCAAAGCCGGCAAGATGGTCATTCTGGTCGATGAAGAAGATCGCGAGAATGAAGGTGATTTAGTGCTTGCTGCCGACCACGTCACCCCAGAGGCGGTGAATTTCATGGCCAAGCATGGTCGTGGCTTAATTTGCCTGACTTTAACGCGTGAGCGCTGCCAACAAATTAACCTGCCCCTAATGGTGCGGGACAATGGCACTTCGATGGGCACTAATTTCACTGTTTCGATTGAGGCAGCAAGTGGTGTTACTACTGGTATTTCAGCAGCAGATCGTGCCCACACCATCAAGACCGCAGTTGCCGAAAATGCGAAGCCTAATGATCTAGTTCAGCCAGGCCATATCTTTCCATTGATGGCGCAACCCGGTGGCGTATTGATTCGCTCTGGTCATACTGAGGCTGGATGCGATTTAGCTGCAATGGCTGGTTGCTCTCCTACTGCCGTTATTTGCGAGATCATGAAGGATGATGGCAGCATGGCGCGATTGCCAGACTTGTTCGAGTTTGCAAAAGAACATCAATTAAAGATTGGCAGCATTGCCGACCTAATTCAATACCGCAGCCAACACGAGAGTATTGTGGTGCGCGAGGGTGAACGTGAGTTCACCACTCCTTGGGGCAAGTTTCAGGGAATCATTTATCGCGATACGCCAAGCTCTTGCATTCACTTGGCGCTAGTTCATGGCAAACCCACAGAGACTGAAGAAACCTTAGTCCGTGTTCATGAGCCCGTCACAGTATTAGATTTCCTAGACTCGAATGTCAGCACACACTCCTGGCCTTTGGCTCAAGCTTTGCAGAAGTTGGCTGCAGCCCCTTCTGGCGTAGCAGTTCTTCTCAATGCTTCTGGCGTTGCAGCTCCTAATGATGCAGACTGGTTAGCTCATTTTCATAAATTGAATGGCACACATGCTGAATCCGCAGTAAAGCCACTAGCTCGCAAAACTGATTTCCGTAGCTACGGCATCGGCGCGCAAATCCTCAAAGATATCGGCGTTGGCAAAATGCGCTTACTCGCCAATCCTATTCCAGTGCCTAGCCTTTCCGGATACAAGCTTGAAGTAACAGGCTACACACCATTTAAATCTAATCAATAAGCAATTTCGGCAAACAATATGAATACAAGTAACGATAAATCCGCAGTAGGCGTACTCGCCACCGACCTCAATGGCCAAGATCTGCGTGTAGGTATTGTGCAAGCGCGCTTCAATGAAGAGTATTGCGTTGCACTCACTACCGCTTGCATTGAAGAGTTAATCAAACTGGGTGTGTCGCAATCTGACATCAAATTGGTCACCGTCCCAGGCGCACTAGAAATCCCCTTTGCACTGCAAAAGCTTGCTGAAACAGGCGAGTTCGATGGCTTGGTTGCACTAGGCGCCATCATCCGTGGCGAGACTTATCACTTTGAACTCGTATCGAATGAATCTGGTGCTGGCATTACCCGTGTTTGCCTTGAGTCTGGATTACCGATCGCCAATGGTGTCCTCACCTGCGAAACAGATGAGCAAGCTCAGGTTCGTGTTCAGGTAAAGGGTCTTGATTGCGCAAGAGCAGTTGTTGAAATGGCTAACTTGGCTTTAGCCCTTACTCCCGATATTGATTTTGAAATCAATCCTTCAGAAGAGTAATTCCCAAGATGAATAAAAACGTACCTAGTCCACAGGCAGCATCAGGCACACCCAGTGCGCCCAGCGCTCCTAAACGTTCACTCACGCCACGTCGTCGTGCACGTGAATATGCTTTACAAGGTGTTTATCAAAGCCTAGTCATGCGCCGTGCAGGTAGTCTTCCGAATGCTGCGGCAATTGCTAAGCAGTTAGCTGAAGATCCTGGCTTTCGTCGTTGCCAACATGATTTATTTCAGGGTATTTTTACTGGCGTCCTTGAGCGCACCGATGAGCTAGAGGGCATCATTACCCCAGCTCTCGATCGACCTATTAATGAACTATCCCCTGTAGAGCATGCAGCCCTACTCATTGGTACATACGAACTGGCTATTGATTTAGCGGTTCCCTACAAAGTGGCTATTAATGAGGCCGTGGAATTGGCGAAAACCTTTGGTGGCACTGATGGCCATAAGTACGTCAATGGCGTACTCGACCTACTAGCTCAAAGATTACGTAGCACTGAAATTCAGGCTGGTTAAGCAGCTAGCTGTGGTCTCGCTCTTGGTGATTGGTTTTACTTCTTTTTGTAAACCAAGTCCCACACTCCATGGCCTAACTTAATTCCGCGATTTTCGAACTTAGTGGTCGGCCTGTATGCAGGCCTCTCAACATATCCAGGATGCTTAGCATCAAGCTGTTCAAGGGTAGGCTTAAATTCTTTAAGGGACTCTTTAGAAAGCTCAAGATCACTTGCTATATCAGCCGCAGAAAAAGTTTTAATACTCATTTGCTCGGTCGAGGTATTCACTAAATCAGACTTTTCATTTAAGACTAACAACATTTGCTCAGCGTAGTTATGCCAATCGGTCGCGAGGTGTAAATAAGCTCCGGGCTTTAAACGAGAAATTAATAATCTTACAAACTCTGCTTGAATCAAGCGTCGTTTGTGATGGCGCTTCTTATGCCATGGATCTGCAAAATAAATATGGATGCCATCCAAAGAATTGGGAGCAATCATTTTTTCCAGAACCTCAACGGCATCGTGACGAATCAGACGCAAATTAGTGAGATTATTTTCGCCAATCAATTTCAGCAAGGCGCCCACGCCAGGAGTATGCACTTCAATTGCCAAGAAATCATCTTCGGAGCGCAAAGCAGCAATTTTGGCAGTGGTCTCACCCATACCAAAACCAATCTCTAAAATCTTGGGACGTGAAGATCCATTAAATGCTTGCTGCAGATCTAGAACGGATTCCTGAAACGGAATCAAAAATTGGGGACCCAATTCATCAATGGCGCGTTGCTGTCCGGCAGTAGTCCGGCCCGCCCTCAATACAAAAGAACGGATACGATCAAAATGTTTTTCTGATTTTCCTTGGGGCAACTTATTAAACCATTTTCTTAAAGTATGTAATTGTCTCCTTGAGACCATCCTCTAAATTGACTTTAGGCTGCCAATCTAACTTATCCCTAGCTAGATCAATATTAGGTTGACGCTGCTTTGGATCATCTAATGGCAAGGGTTGATGGATGATTTTTGACTTACTTCCTGAGAGCTTGAGAATTGTTTCAGCTAATTGCAGCATAGTGAACTCACCTGGATTACCGATATTAATTGGGCCAGTAAACCCCTCTTCTGAGTTCATCATTTTGACCATTGCATCGATTAGGTCATCAACATAGCAAAAACTCCGAGTCTGCTGGCCATCACCATAAATAGTGATGTCTTTGCCTTGTAATGCCTGAACAATGAAGTTGCTCACAACACGACCATCATTTGGGTGCATGCGTGGACCATAGGTATTAAAAATTCGTACAACTTTGATTTCTAGCTGATGTTGACGATGGTAGTCAAAGAATAAGGTTTCAGCACAGCGCTTACCCTCGTCATAACAAGAACGTATGCCGATTGGGTTGACTCTTCCCCAATATTCTTCTGGCTGAGGATGCACTTCAGGGTCACCATAAACTTCGCTGGTAGAAGCTTGCAAAATGCGAGCCCTGGTTCGCTTGGCAAGTCCCAGCATGTTAATAGCACCATGTACGCTGGTTTTGGTAGTTTGCACAGGATCGTACTGATAATGGACCGGCGAAGCGGGGCAAGCTAAATTATAAATTTGATTAGTTTCCACATAGAGAGGGAAAGTCACATCGTGACGCATCACCTCTAAATTTGAATTTCCTAATAGGTGAGCCAAATTCTGCTTAGTGCCCGTAAAAAAGTTATCGACTACTAAAACCTCATTACCCTCTTTAAGAAGTTTCTCGGTGAGATGGGAGCCTAGGAATCCGGCGCCACCAGTAATGAGGATTTTTTGATTTCGATTGTAATTTTGCATAATTTTATTTTGGGAAAGGGGTATTCCATCCAGCCGAACGATAGGCATAAACTACTTCGCCCAGCACAATAGAAAGTGATGTCATAAAAGATATTAATCCAAGTACAAATGTCCAAATAACATAAGTTGCCTGCAATGATCGAACCGCGCCCGCTTGAAAGAAGAACAGCTCTAGTACGGTCAGTGAAATAAATACACCACTTAATACGTCAAAGAAAATGGCAGCAGTACAAAGACGGCCCCGCACTTTTGCTTCGTTAGCCTCTTTCATCATGTGATTCAACATGACTTGATCCTGAATACTACCCTCCTGAATGCGGTGCTGAATAGCCCTCATACGATCGACTGAACGGGCTAGGCGAGCAGAGATCGCATTAATCAAAGTAGCAACTGCAGTCAACAAAAATACCGGGGCAAGAGCCAATTGAATATTGTTCGTAATTGCGTCTATTGATACATCCATTATTTTTCCAGTCGATCTTTATTAATATTGATGAGGGCCACCTCAATGTGACCAAGCAACTAAACCGCTGAATGCGCTTAACAACACCAGCACACCAAAAATGATTCGATACCAAGCAAAAGGAATGAAGTTGTGTCCAGCAACATATTGAATCAGCCAACGTACGCAAATGAAAGCCGATACAAAAGCAGAAATAAAGCCGACCACAATTGCCCAAGTAAAGTCCCCAGACAAATAAACAGGGCTCTTCCAAAGCTTCAGTAACTCATAGGCAGTAGCACCAACAATAACTGGGATAGCCAAGAAGAATGAGAACTCCGTAGCAACTGCGCGTGGTAAACCAAATAACATCCCACCAATAATGGTTGCCCCGGAGCGGGAGGTGCCTGGTATTAAAGCAGCGCACTGCGCTAAGCCCACCTTCAATGCATCCAAAGGAGTGAGCTCATCTACTGACTGAATGGAGTTTTTACTCGCGGCGACTGTTCTCTGACGTTTCTCAGCCCAAAAGATTACGAGTGCCCCTACGATAAAAGCGCTAGCAACCGGAATGGGTGCGAACAACACAGCCTTGATATGCTTACCAAACAGAAAGGCAAGACCCATCGCAGGAATCGAGGCAATGACTAAGTTCATTACAAAGCGCCGAGAGATTGCGCTTGTTTTGATAGTAGAGGCTACCTTCCAGAGCTTTTCTCGAAACTCCCAGCACACCGCCAAAATGGCACCAAACTGGATAATGACCTCGAAGGCCTTTCCCCGCTCGTCATTGAAGTCGAGCAAATCACCCGCCAAAATCAGATGTCCTGTGCTAGAGATTGGCAAAAACTCCGTTAAGCCCTCGACAACACCCAGTATTACTGCTTTACCTAGCAAAATTAGATCCATGGTCCTAATTTTATAGATAGATGAAGCCTTGTAGACGATTTGGCAAAATGAGGTTCAATTAAGGCGTTTTGCTGAAATAAGCCTTAAACTTCATGGCACATAAAAAGTAATTAAATTAGATGACCCCAGCCCGTTTTCGCCTCTCGCAACCCAGCATCCTAGGTTTAATCCTGTGCCAAGCACTCGGACTCAGTACGGCGTCGACCAACACCTTTGCACAGGCTGCCAATGGGGCAAAGCCATCGCTACCCACCCCAATGAGCTCTCAAGCCTTAATTGGGCTAGATATGCCCCCACAAATGGTGGTTGCCCCTAAGCTGGCCATACCGACTTCTGATGCACCCTCAAACCTCAACAGAAATGGCGCAGCTAACCCTGCCGGACCGGCTTCAGACCTCATTCGCCTTTATCAAGAAGCTGCATTTAGCGATCCAGTCCTCAATGCCGCACGCTTTAACTACCAGGCAAGCAAAGAACTCTATTGGCAGGGCTTATCTCTTTTGCTGCCCCAAGCAAGCGCATCCCCGATTGGCACTAGATACTATCAACATGCAACCAATGGATCGGCTTTAACAAGTTATTCGGCTAACTCTCGTGTTTTTGATCAAAAGGGTTATACCGTAACCCTCACACAACCCGTTTTTAACGTAGCGGCATTTGAGGCATCAAAGCAAGGCGATCTCAATACGAAAATTGCAGACATGCGCTTTTATTTAGCGCAACAAGATCTGATCTTGAGGGTCTCGCAAGCTTACTTTGATGCACTTACTAGCCAAGACAACGTAGAACTTTTTCGCAATAAGAAAAGTCTCATCAAGCAACAACTTGAGATCGCACAAGCTAAATTTGATGCTGGCCTAGCCACCATTGTTGATGTCAATACGGCACAGGCAGCATTGGATCTTGCCAACTCCCAAGAGATTGGCGCTCAAGCTGATTTAGTGGTTAAACGTGGTGTATTAGAACAGCTTACTGGGCGCCCAGTAGGATCTCTGCGCCCACTGATTAAAGAAGCGAAGATTGATGGTGTTTTAAAAGATCCTCGCTCCAAAAATAAAGATAGTAACGGCATTCCAATTGCGGAAAGTGTTAACCCACAATTACCAAAAGGCCAAACTCTGGATGATTGGATCCAACAAGCAGAGACTGCAAACTTTAATGTCTTGGCTGGTCAACTATCTGTGAGTCTTGCCGAGAGCACTTACCGAGGCTCACAAGCACTTAATTACCCTTCTGTAAACTTTGTTGGAACGGCGGGCTACAACACCGCAAATGGAAGTGCTAATAGCTACGCCCCGAGCAACACCAATATTTATAACAATACGATTGCGCTGCAAATGACAATCCCGCTGGTTTCAGGGGGATTTAATAGCTCTGTCATTCGCCAGAATGCAGCCTTACTCGATGCAGCCAAAGCTAACTACGATAGTGCTCGGCGCACTGCAGCTCAGAATACTAGGACTGCCTTTACTGGATTTTACGGAGGTCTAGCTAGCGTCAAAGCCTATGAAGCAGCAGAGCGATCATCTAACTCCGCACTAGAATCCAGCAAGCTAGGATTTCAAGTGGGAACGCTGATTAATATTGACGTTCTCATTGCACTAGACACACTCATTACTACCCGCTCACAACTGCAACAGGCGCGCTACAACACCATTCTCAATGCGATGAGGCTAAAAGCGCATGCAGCTACACTATCGGATGAAGATCTAATTTCTATTAATGCCCTGCTGCGCTAAAAACTTACTTTAAAAGCTTTAGTGATGCGTCAAGAACCTCTTGGACGCTTGGTGGATCTTGAATATGGCCCACATTAGCAATCCGCCCAGACCAATAGCCTTCAGTTTTCCAACGTGGTGAGTCGCAATAGATCTCTACGGTAGGCTTGTTGAGTACTGCTGCTAAATGCGTAAGACCAGTGTCCACCCCCACCGTTAAGGTTGCGCCAGCAATAACTGAAAAAGCCTCTTCAATTGAAAAGGCTGGTGGTACTAGAGCCCCAGGAATCTGCGAGGCAAGCAATTGACTCACAGATTTTTCAGTGGCATTTCCCCAAGGAAAAACCAGTTGATATCCTCGAGTAGATAAATCTTTACCTAGCGCAATCCAATTGTCATTAGGCCAACGCTTAGCCTCTCTAGCCGTCGAATGAAAGCACAAAACATAAGGAGAACACAAACTAGCGATAGAAGTCTTTGGAATGCTAGCAATAAATTCTGGTGAATAAAACTGTGGCGTATCACCACGCTCTATCAAAGACCAATCCAAGGCCGAGCACATCACCCAACGCGAACGATCGACGGCATGGCACTGCGCAGGAACTTGTACTGACTGGCTGTAGAAAGATCTAGCCAATGGCTCGTATCCAGAAAATTCCGTTGCATTAGCAAGGCCTGCAACCACGGCATTAGAGCTTTTCTTAGCAAGGGAACATATGGTGGCTGATTTAAGTAGGCCCTGTGTTTCAATCAATACGTCATAGGCAATAGATTGAAGTGTTGTTCTAAACGCAAAAAACTCCTTCCAGGTGGCCAAGCTAAAGAGATTTTTCTTCCAGCGACGTAAACCAAAAGGAATGATTCGATCAATACCCTTAAAACCATCTCTTAATAGCAAGGGTTCAAGTAAATGAACATAAGCCTCTTCCACCACCCAATCAATTTGAGCATCTGGTAAACGTGCCCGCAAATCCCACAAAATCGGCAAGTTATGCAATACATCCCCGAGAGAGGATAGTTTTACCAACAAGATTTTAGGAGAAGTGCTCATGTGAGCATTATCTTATCTTTTGAAAATACCCCTAAATTTAATTAAAACTTAGGAGCAGTCTCCCACGATAGACCAGCAGAATCTTTGGCGTTCATATTCGGCATGATGTCTGTTGGTAATGGCCAATCGATGCCTATGGTTGGATCATTCCACGCCAAACATGCTTCGCTTTGCGGGTGATAGTAATCCGTTGTTTTATAGAGGAACTCTGCAGTCTCAGATAAGGCTAAAAAACCGTGAGCGAGACCAGCCGGTATCCATAGCTGCTTGTGATTTTGGGCGCTCAATTCAACGCCAGCCCACTTTCCGTATGTCGGTGAATTTTTGCGGATATCTACAACAACATCAAAAACACTACCAGCCACAACACGAACCAATTTTCCCTGCGTCTGCTCTAACTGATAATGTAAGCCACGCAATGTCCATTGACGAGAAAAGGAATGGTTATCTTGAACAAATTCTACATTCAGACCAGTAGCTGCTGCAAAGTCTTGAGCGTTAAAGGATTCGGTAAACCAGCCGCGCTCAACGCCAAATACTTTAGGCTCTATCACGAGTACATCATGAATCGCAATGGGAGTGATTTGCAACTTCAACATCGCGCTCATCCAATCATCTTTTTATTCGATAGTGAAACAGCTTGGCCGGAGGCATTCAACTCGTTAACAATCTTACTCAGGTATCAGCTGCTTAGAGACCGCTTGAGTGACTGGGTATAAACGAGTGCCCGAACCCCCCGCTAAAATGATACCCTTACGATTCATCTGATTTACTGGCATAGCATTCTTTCTAAATTAGTCCGTCTTTAGCCAAACTAGCGACATAAGACTGAACAGCCTTATCCCAAGGCTGATTTAATTGTTCTAATTTTGACATATCACCCAACCCCGCAAACACTAGATGGAGCTTATCTGTCGACATCCTTGAATTTATGGGCCTTGGGGCTGGTAAAGGGTATTCCACCGCAAGAATAGGCTTAATAGTGCTTGGGTGAGCTTTAAGAGTTACGCCAGCATCGAGAGCTACTTGCACAGCCAAACACGCCAAGCCGTACCAAGTAGTTTCTCCGGCAGGAACAGCATGATAGATACCCGATGTAAATTTTCTTAAGTGGGGATGTTCATCCAGAACTAAATTCAGACTCACTTGTGCCAACCAATTGGCACTCGTGGGAACGCCAAATTGATCATTAATAATTTTCAATTCTTCACGCTCTTTTGCTAAACGCAAAATGGTCTGAATTAAGTTACCGCCATCGCCATAAACCCAACTGGTTCTGAAAATGGCATATTGACCACTACCATTATTGCTAGCAAAGATTCTGGCAATTACATCTTCACCAGCAGCCTTGCTTTTTCCATAAATCCCCAAAGGGTTGCGTATATCGTCTTCCAGGTAATAGCCATATTTCTCGCCATCAAAGACATAATCTGTGGAGTAATGAAGAAAAGTAGCGCCATGGTCTGCAGCATATTGCGCCATAACTTCAGGAGCTCTTACATTAATTGCAAAAGCTAAGTTGGATTCCGTTTCTGCCTTATCGACTGCAGTATAAGCAGAAGCATTAATAATTAACCGAGGTTCAACTTGATTGAGTAGTTGACTAAGTAATTCTCTATCAGCAAGATCACATTCAGAGCGTCCAACATACTGAATGGTAGGTTTTACAAGCAAAGCCGTAGTGAGCTTACTCAACTCTTCTTGAAAGGCTTTTCCCAGCTGGCCATCCTTGCCAAATACGAGGATATTCATGCGTTCTTTAGCTGTACTGCTTAGAGAGCCAGTCACGGTAAGATCCGCTGACTACACCCTCAATCCAAACGGGATTGTCCAAATACCATTGCACCGTCTTGCGAATGCCTGTGTCAAAGGTATCTGCCGGCCGCCAACCAAGATCACGCTCTACCTTACTGGCATCAATAGCATAGCGACGGTCATGACCAGGGCGATCCTTTACGTAGGTAATTTGATCTACGTAAGACTTGCTATCAGCACGTGGCTTTAATTCATCCAAAATTTCACAGATAGTTTTAACTACATCGATATTTGCTTTTTCATTCCAGCCGCCAATGTTGTAAGTTTCACCCAACTTGCCCTTGGCCAATACCTCTCGAATCGCCGAACAATGATCACCCACGTAAAGCCAGTCACGTATCTGCTGACCATCACCATAAATTGGTAATGGCTTACTGTTAAGTGCATTCAGAATCACTAGGGGAATTAACTTTTCCGGGAAGTGATATGGACCATAGTTATTGGAGCAATTGGTTGTAAGCACTGGAAAGCCATAGGTATGGAACCAGGCATGCACTAAATGATCAGAGGCCGCCTTAGATGCGGAGTATGGGCTATTGGGCTCATAGGAATTAGTTTCTGTAAAAGCAGGATCAGAAGCAGCAAGTGATCCATAGACCTCATCGGTGGATACATGATGAAAGCGAAATGATCTCTTAGCAGACTCATCCAATCCACCCCAATACTCACGAGCACACTCAAGAAGATTAAAAGTACCCACGATATTGGTAGCAACAAATTCTGCTGGCCCATGAATTGAACGATCCACATGACTCTCGGCAGCAAAATTTACAATTGCGCGCGGTTGATGCTCTTTAAGCAATTTAGCTACTAAATCTTCATCACCAATATCACCATGTACAAAAACGTGGCGAGGATCATCCTTCAAAGATGCTAGGGTAGCTAAATTACCAGCATAGGTCAATTTATCGAGATTAATAATGCCTTCAGCATTAGGATCGACCAACCAATCCAAAACAAAATTACCGCCAATAAACCCAGCTCCACCTGTTACCAATATCATTTTATCTTCACTTATAAGCGTTTTTATAAAAACTAAATGCCTATTGACCATTTTTTAAAGGGTGTTGATCAATATAAAAATTAATAAAATCTAGAATTCAAAGGAACGAGTTAACTGTTTTAAATAGGATTCTATAACTTTTAGTCCTTAATTTATTCGAAAATAGATTACGACCGGTCAAGGCAGGCAAATGATCTAGGCAATCACCCATTCAGCAGACGGCAATCATTTTTTATGTGTAGCAAAGCCCTCCATAATACCCACGTCTACAAAATGATCAACATCAAAAAAGTCAAGGTTAATTATATAAAGGGCAATAAATTCTAGAGAATGAAAAAATTAATACACTTAGAGAGATTTTTACCTAACTTGGCTATTTCTGTATAAAGACAATTATTGATAATCCCCTTTAACCCCTTTAATTTTTCACGTTATTATTAATTCCTTCCAAACTCAGCGACTTAAATTTTCAGCCATTTAAACAGAGTCACGAAAAAAACTATGTTACTCGCCAATTACTACCAACAAGATAGAGTTAATAATGCCTCTTTTGAAGAAATTGATAGGCACCACACATACAATCCCACATTCACTAACCGATTGTTGAGGTCAGAATTTCTGAAGCGCGGTATTGAACTAAATAATCCTGACGTCAATCAAGGCAAGGAGGTTGCTTTTAGCATCTTGCATGATGGTCAAGATGTCGATCAAATCCCTGCGCCAAAATACCTTATTGCTACTGAAAATCCATACATATGTCCACTCAACAACGATAGGCGTTACCTTAATTCATTTAATGGCGTGTTCACTTGGAATACAAACTTGCTGGATCTGCCAAATGTCACTCATATATTCGTACCCAATCAAATTCAAAAAAGAGTGACGCCCTCATTTAAAGAACGCCCTATTTTTTCGTGCATCATTAATGCCAACAAAGCATTTCCTATTGAAGTTGACGGCGATCTCTACAAGGAGCGTATCAAGGTCATCCGCTGGTACGAAAAAAATGCCCCTCAATATTTTTTACTATATGGATTGGGCTGGAATAAGCCTGAACCCGCCTTCACTTTTTCCAAAAAAATAACTAGACGTATGAAGCGTTTAGCAACCCAATCATTTGGATATAATCCATTTCCAAGTTACGCCGGAGAGGTCGCAGATAAGGGAAGCATATATCAGCATGCCAAGTTTGCTTATTGCTACGAAAACGTCGCTAATTTGCCAGACTACATTACCGAAAAAATCTATGATTGCTTTTTTAATGGTTGCGTACCCATATATTGGGGTGCAAACACTATAGATAAACACATTCCCAATGACTGCTTTATTGATCGTCGTGACTTTAAAAGCACGGAGGAAGCCCATAAATTTCTCCTGGGGATAGACCAAGCCAAATATCAAAAATACCAGGATAGCATTCAAGAATTCTTAACTAGCCCAAAAGCAATGGAGTTTGATACAAGCAAATACGTTGCGAAAATTATTGACAAGATATGCAATGATTTAATTTGGCAGCCTGATAAACAATAAACTGCAGCATACAACTAAATGCATGCATCAATATTGATCTACGAATCAGAGCTTAGAATAATATTTTCTCAGGAAAACCTTGCCCATCCAGAGAGGAGTCATAGATCCTACGAAAAACTGCTCCAACGCTCTATAAATATATGCAAATCTATTTACCTAGCAACACCATCCCAAAAACTGCTAAAGCCAGACTTTAAATTTGATACTTATTTGGACTTATAAAATCTTGACACAACATATATAGAAGCCGCGGAGGTCAGGTGACCGCCATCAAAACTGGCAAGGTCCCTTGAGTCCTCACCAAATCTTGTTATACATCCCGAGTTATTGCATAAAACGTCAACTATAGAAAGATAGTTAATTTTATTTTGAATTGCAATAGCTTTTAATTGGGGTTCGATTTCAAGAAAATTATTATTTAATCCAAAATTCATGCGATAGGGAATATTTTCATCTTTGGTTGCTAGATAATTGAGATAGAGTTGCTTATAAAGACTTTCTCTCCATTGAGGGGCGGGGCCTACGATTTCGATTTTGTCATACCCTATCCTCCTTAATTCATCAATCGTTACCTGCACTCGCCTCCAATCATAATCAGTCCAATTTGCTGCGAGAACTAGACGCTCTGGCCACTCATTTTTGATTTTCTCAATCTTGTCTTCATTGCTCTTGGAGCACCCCTCTCGCCATGTAATATCAAGCTTGAGAATTGGCGGGCATCCTTGGATGCCAATATTTTCAATTTGATATTTTTCGCCTAATATTTTTTTATACCCAACAAGCAAATGCTCAGCATATGAGTCACCCCAAAGAAAAATTTTATCTTTCTTAATATCATTTTCAGCTAGGTTTAGACTATCTTCAGGTGGCTTTATATATTTTTCGCCTAATTTCTGCAACGCTATTGGAAGTCGAAATTGAATTTGATTTAACCTAAAAGTAAGGCCATCTCTAACGTAGGTGTTATATCCAACAAAACCAATTGTTGACAAGAGGGCAATTAGGATGAAAACCTTGATTAAACTGACGGGACCAAAACGAAAAAATTTCTCAACAAAGTAATATGTACAAACCGCTAGTAGCAAAGAAAATAGCAAACCCATCGACTTGTATAAATTAGAAGGTTCATCTACGCTGATGATGTGCAAAAAAGAAAGTATTGGCCAATGCCAAAGGTACAAAGGGAAGCTAATTAACCCGACCCAAACTACTGCTGGGTGAGATAAGAATTTTCGATTAATCCATGCATCTGGCCCAGCAGAGATAATAAAAAAAACCCCTATCGTTGGAATAAGCGCCCAGTAACCTGGATACATTGAATGCTCAGAAATAAATAACGCCCCAAGGGCAACTAACCCAAGACCTGCTATCGAAAGGGTATTTTTTATTTCTACGGAAGCTGGATATACCAGCCCCTTCAGTTGTTTTGAAAAAAGTTGGGGTTGGCATGCCAATAAACCACCCAGCATTAACTCCCAAAATCTATTTTGTGGCAAGTAGAAAAGAGGTGCGCCACCAGCCAAGAATTGCAATGTATATAAATTCGCCAAAAAAGAAAAGCAAAAAAGAGAAAGGGTTACAAAAGCTAAGTTAAGGTGGAGCCTCCAGCCAATCCAGAGAAGGATGGGCCATAAAAGATAAAATTGCTCCTCAATTGCCAAAGACCAAAGATGGAGCAAGGGCTTTGAAATAGATGAGGCATCAAAATATCCACTTTCGCTTAACAAAATGAAATTAGAGCTAAATGATGCGCCCCCGCCAATATGCTTTCCTAGCTGCTTATACTCATCCGCAAGCAAATTAAACCAACCAAAAGTAAAACATGCCACTAGCACAACTATTAACGCGGGGAAAATACGTTGAATACGTCGACAGTAAAAATTGACGAGGTCAAATTTATTTTCTTTTAAGCCATTAATAAGAATATTTGTTATTAAGAAGCCGGAGATGACAAAAAATATATCCACACCTATAAAACCACCGCCCAGTTTGCTTGGGAAGGTATGAAAAACCACAACCATGATAACTGCGATTGCACGCAGGCCATCAATATCAGGGCGATAGTTAGCTTGGGGCCGTAGTAGTGAATTCATAAAAACATATTGAAGATGAGGCTAGTCAATCAAATTGTGGGTAATGCTTGTTTTGAATTAATGGTACTTGTATCTACCTTAGGTGATATCGATCTTTAAACCTCAGTAGACGAGCGGAAACTAAACAAATAACCCCAATAATCACCCTCTCCAAACGCTGCATAATTGATAAGATGGCATTATTACGGGACTGGAAACGAGCATAAATTTCGCAATTAGCACGAAAAGAAATGCCACTAAATTGTTGGTTTAATAATCCAATCAACCCAACACCCAGCCTAAGCCTTGAATAGATAGCCATTGGTTGTGGCGTAAATTTTGCAGAAATTCCCAGCATTTCCAAGTACTGACGCCTAACCGACATAGAAGCCATATTGGACCTTTCTTTACTTAGCAAGCTACTTTGCTGCGGGTAGATCCTATATGTAATTAATCGATCCTTCAAATTTTTAAAACGGTATTGAGCGCCTGCTAGACGAGCCCATAGAAAGTAATCCTCCGCAAACAGAAAATTCGCATCGTACTTAAATTTCTTCAATATCTCAGATCTCATTGTTACCGATGAATTACATAGCGTGCAGTACACACTCAATAATGCACGTATATCAGAATCAGTAAAGTTGTCTTTTGACTTCTTAACTTCCCCCGTTTTTTGATTTAAGACCAACTGAGCACTGCCAATAACATCGCAAAAATTATTCTCCAAGTAGACCAACTGCTTTTCAATTCGCGATGGGTGAGCAATATCATCTGCATCCATAAGGGCAATATATTTGCCTTCTGCTCGGTCAATCATTACATTTCGAGCATGAACTACGCCATAATTTTGATCAGCAAATATCCCTATGATTCTTGGATCAAGGTAATCTTTAATTAGTGTCCTGGTTGCATCTGTAGAACCATCATCGTAAATAATGAGTTGGATATTGTCATACGTTTGATCCAATATGCTATCAATAGCCTCATTAATATAGGACTCCGAATTAAAAGCTGGCATCAAAATACTAACGAGTGGTTTAGCGTTCATTACAACCTTAAATATAACTTTGTAAATAGCGTCCAAATCGCTTTAAACGGCGGAGCATGCGTGATCCAAGGGATTTGGATGTAGCGCCAAAATCCATTCCTGAATCCCAATTAGATTGGTAGATCACGCCCAAGTAATTCACTTTTAAATTATCCTCTTTCTCACCTATTCTGCGCAAAAGATAGTATTGCCAGTCGTAATAATAAATTCTAAACAACTGCTCAATGGGGTGCAAAGGTATCACCCGATAATTTAACAAAGCCTCTAGGTAGAGCAAAGTTTCTGGATGGTCGTCGCTCGAGACATCCCAGAAGGTGAGACCCCTTGGCTGAAGGTACTGGAGGTCCAGAGATTCCCAAACCTTGGCAGACCAAATAAATGGTGGGCACGGGCAATAGTAATTTGGGCCAGATCTAGAAAACAATGCCTTAACACGATCACCCTCTTGACATAGATTGGACTCAACCTGATCTTGCCCACGATTAATGGCAAGTTGATAAAACTCTTTATTTTGATAGATAACTGTATAAGGATTTCCGTCTGAACTTATAAAATCAGACTTTTTGAACGCTTTAATAAAGATGCAGTCAGAATCAAAGCAGACATAATTATTGGCTATTCCTAGACGCCAAAACTCCGACTTAATGGCTTGCTGACTAAGGCTGCCAGATCGTGTTTTTTCAATCCCCTGTGGAACACGTGGGTTTGCAGCAATAATTGATTCATCTGAAACCCACTCATAACCACCGATATTACCTAAGACAGAAACCAGATCTTGATATTGATCTTGCGGAGTGGAGATATAAAAAGGGATTTGATCAACGTTATATTGATTTATCGAAGACAACAAACGCTTTAGCCGAATAAAATCTCGGCAATAGGATTTGCAATATAGAACTAGGTCGTTCAAGCGCTTCTTTCAGTGAGTGTGTGAACTTCTGAAAGTATTCTATACGCAGCCTGATCAGCGCCAACCGGTAGCCACTTCGGCGCTATCAATTGCTGATTTTTCCAATCTAGCCAGATTCTTTCTAAAGCAAGCGCTACAGCCTGAGGTTCACTCTGCGGACTTAGGTAAGCGCCCCGATCCAGCAACATTTGATCTAACTGTGGATTGCGATGCGTAATACCCCAAATAGGCCTTCCCGTCCAAAGATAGTCGTAGAGCTTAGAAGGAATATATTCAGCACACCACTCATCGTTACCATGCAACAAAATCAGTACATCGGCTGACTGCATCTTTTCCACTACACGCTCTCTGCCAGACATACCAGTTACAGGATCTTTCTCTAGGCGACCATGAGCCAACAACAGATCATCGAACTTAAGGCTTTTCAGAGCCTCCACAGTTAAAGGGTCTAAGGGCGCACCATAGGCATGCACTCGTATACATTCTCTCGCTTCTGGATGCTTACTTAGCAACAGAACTAAGGCATTCAGGATGGTTGATAGCGAACGATCATTTGCCAAGGATCCAAAGTGACAAAGATTCAGTTGCTTGGTATAGCTATGTACTGGATTCGCATCTAACCCTCCGGGAGGCTCAGCTCCCGGCATCAAGACAAACCCATGAGCATTGTCATGCGTATTGAGATTAGGATTACGTAGCTTTGCGTAATGCAAAGCACCTTCAGTAAACCACCAAGCTAAATCCGCATATTTACAAATTTGTTTTTCTAAGTATTGACGAAATTGTGCATCGCGATTTTTGGGCTTATCAAACCCTGGATCAGTTGGACTATTACGTATTACTAGCGGATCATGAATTTCCACAATCAAGGGTAAGCCTGTTTTTTTCTTAAGCCATAAACCTGCTAAGTGGGCAGACCAAGCGCCTCCAGTCGAGTAGATTAAATCGACCTTACCATCTCTTATTAGCTTTAGACCATGGAAATAAGCCGGCATTGCCCATGACCATTGACTAGAGCAACCAAGAAAGAATTTCTCCAGCGCAATAAACGGCGCAAGCACCAGTGAGACCAATCCCGTGGAGATCTTGTAAAACCATCCCCTGCCGTATTGATTAGCAATCCAATGCCGGAAATCAAAACGAAAAGCTGCTGGACCCCAAGCTAGAAATTGTTTATGCGGAAAGCGGGCATCTCTAATGCCAGTAATTGCACTAAAGACATGCGGCTTGATACCAGCATCTAATAAATAAGGGATCTTGTCAGTAATGGTGAGACTAGATGCTCTTCCATCCATATTGAAGCCATGCGACAGAATCAACCAGTTCTTTTTTTGCATTAGCGCAATTACTCGCAACAGCGACTAGTTACCAGCAACGATGGACATCACCGCCATACGCACTGCAATGCCAAAGGTGACTTGATTCAGAATGACCGACTGAGAACCATCCGCTACAGCAGAATCAATTTCCACACCTCGATTCATAGGACCTGGATGCATCACAATGGCATCAGGCTTAGCCAAAGCCAAGCGCGTAGGCGTTAAGCCATACTGCTTAAAGAAAGCGTCACCCTCTGGGACCTGCCCTGCTTCCATGCGCTCCTTCTGAATACGCAAGGTCATGACTACATCAACACCCTTTAAGCCCTCTTCCATACTGTGGAATACTTTTACTCCCAGCATATCTAAGTCGCTTGGCAAAAGACTCTCGGGTCCAATCGCACGAATATCTGTACAACCCAAAGTTCTCAATGCGCAAATATTCGATTTAGCAACTCGGCTGTGCACAATATCGCCCACAATCGCTACTTTCAGACCGCTAAAGTCTTTCTTAAAGTGGCGCATCGTATACATATCCAACAAGCCTTGGGTAGGATGCTGGTGACTACCATCACCGGCATTGACTACGTGAACATGCGCAGGAACGTGCTGGGCGATCTCAATCGGCGCTCTAGAAACACTATGGCGCACTACAAAAATATCCGCCTGCATAGCCACTAAGTTATCAATCGTATCTAAAAGACTTTCGCCTTTTGCAGTAGAAGATGTAGAGATGTCTAAGTTAATGACATCTGCAGACAAACGCTTAGCAGCAATCTCAAAAGTAGTGCGGGTACGGGTGGAGTTTTCAAAAAATAGATTGAAGACACTCTTGCCACGCAGTAGCGGAACCTTTTTTACCTCTCTCGCAGGATCTGTGATGCTGACAAACTGTTGCGCAGTATCAAGGATGTGGAGGATTTGCTCTTTTGGTAAACCCTCTAAGGTTAGCAAGTGAGTTAACTCACCGGCAGCATTAAATTGATTTACCGGAGCGTTTACTAAGCCATTCATTCCACTCATGCTGCGCGCTCCTCTAATTGGAAGCTGAACTTACCAGCATCATCTTTTTCTAAAACTAATATTTGATTCTCTGGAACACTCACTCTCTCTCCTACAAAGCCGGCTGAGATCGGCAACTCACGGTTCTCACGATCCGCCAAAACCATCAACTCGACTTGGGCAGGTCTACCAAAATCAAATAACTCATTGAGCGCTGCACGAACCGTACGACCAGTAAGCAAAACGTCATCAATCAAAATCACGTTTGCACCATTGACCTCAAAAGGAAGATGGGTGGACATCGTGCTGGCAGTGCGAAGCGCTGTCATCCCCTTCTCAGCATAGTCATCGCGATGAAACGCCACATTAATTACGCCAAAGTAGGGAAGATTTAAATCGGTAGCTAAACGTTCTGCAATCCACGCTCCACCCATTGCAAGACCGGCCAACTCAAATACCTCACCAGCCTTTTTGCGCTGACTCAAAGTTGCTAGTAATTTCAGATAGGACTGCTCTGCATTCATCTCAACTAATCCAATTCTTCTCAAGAAAATACTGCTCCAAAATCAAGGCCGCAGACTCGGCATCCAAATTGTCTCGCATCTCAGGATTGCCCTCTAAAACAGCCGAGGTATAGCGCTCATCCACCCACTCCACCGACAACTGAAAGCGTCCATGCAGCTGATTACCAAAGCGACGGGCCTTGACACTCATTTCATGCTCTGTACCGTCAGGATGGCATGGTAGCCCCACCACCAACTGATTTGGCTGCCATTCTTTTATAAGGGCCTGAATAGCCATAAATCGCACATCCTCTGATGGCTCCTCAATAATCTTTAAGGGCTGGCCAACTTTGGTCAAAGTATTGCCAACGGCAACACCAATCCGCCGCGTCCCAAAGTCAAAGGCCATCACCGTCAACTCTGCGTCCTTCTTCATACTCTCAGGCATGTCCCGCCTCGCCAGATAGATGGGATGGGTCAAACCCCAACAGACTCATTGTCCGCTCATAGCGCTGGCTAGAGGGAGTATTAAAAATAATCTCAACCATTTGCTTCTGGGACAAGGGGACATTGATCCAGCCATTGAGGGTAATTTCTTCCTCAAGTTGGCCAGCACCCCAGCCCGCATAGCCCAAGGTCATTAAAAACTTACTGGGTCCAGAACCAGTTGCAACGGCCTCAAGCACATCCTTAGATGTCGTCATAGTCAAACCTCCTGGAACGACTAAGGAAGAGCTGTAAGCCACCTCAGTGGTGGGTTCGTGCAAGACAAAGCCACGCTCGATTTGCACTGGACCACCAAAATAGACCGGCTGTTCCGATACTGGCTCAGCCTCCAGCTTGACCTCAATTTTTTCAAATAAGGCACCCATGTCAAGCTCGGTCGGGCGATTAATCACCAAGCCCATTGCACCCCGTTCAGTATGCTCAAAAAGATAGATGACTGAACCAGCAAAATTGGGATCGACCATCCCAGGCATAGCAATCAGGAATTGATTTGCTAGATGATCAGCAGAATAAGCAATTGAGGACCCCGGAGCGCAAGCTTGGGAAGTTTGGGTGGTTATTGCAGCTTGACCCACAGGGGCTTTTTTAGCCGTGTTCATGTGGTTTTATTTTACCGAATTCTCTGCCCTACTCAGATCTTTCCAGTAATCCGGTAGGCTAGAAGACCGACCGTCTCATGCAGGAAGTTATTCCACTGCCCGGCACCCTCCATCAGATCAAAAGAACCCCAATGCAATCGATTTCCCGTTTGGTAATCGACAGGAACAGGAATCACCACAATCCCCTGTTTTTGGAATATCTTTACCGACCGATACATATGGCTCGCTGAAGTAATCAGCAGCCAAGGTTTAGGGGGCGCATCAGCTTCTTTGGCGCTCCTAGCCCCCAACTCCAAAATCATAGGTTTCATCAATACAACATTCTCATAGGTATTACGGGATTGGTTTTCATAATGGGCGTTTTTATCTGGCAAACCCTGCTCAGCAACCAATTGCTTAAAGGCATCTGCCTCGGACACGCCAACCGGCGATAGGCGCCCAGAAAAGCCGGTAAAGATAAAGGGCAGATCGGGATACTTGCGAATCAGCTCAAAGGCTTTAGTAACCCGCTCAGCAGCAGATCCAATAGAGATCTCACCCCGATCCAAGGCGATTTCACCGCCCTCAACGGCGCCACCCAAAATAATGATTCCACCAAAGTCTGCCTCTGACATCTGCGAAATCTGAATCTTAGGCACTCTATCTTCGAGAGTTCTTAAAAAGACCTCAGAAGTAGGCAGCCATCCTACTAGTAACAAATCTGCCAAAGCAAATAGCAAGAATCGTTTGTATAGATGGGGTTTTCTAAGACTCAGAAATAACAAGCTGAGCGCTACAAAAACAATAACCCAGTTGAGCGGCTCAATGCAAAACTGTACGATCTTAGAGAAAACAAAAAATAAAGTGTCCATAAATTCATAATCTATTGATAAGCAGGATATTACTCGTAAGCCAAGCAGGTCGACCTAATTAGCCCTAATATAGGGGCTATGAAAAAAGCACTAGTTTGGCTCCGACGTGATTTACGCCTGTATGACAATGCGGCGCTTCACTATGCCCTTACCAATAACAACCAGGTCTGGATGACCTTCATCTTCGATACCGAAATTCTAGACCCACTGAAGGTCGATAATCTGGCGGGTAGCGGCTTAACGCATGATCGACGTGTCGACTTTATCTGGCAGGGCTTGCAACAAATAGATGCGCAATTACGTAAACAAGGTGGCGGACTGATTGTTCAGTATGGCAAACCCACTACGTGTATTCCGAGAATTGCTGAGACTTTGGGTATCAATACCGTTTACACCAATCATGACTATGAGCCATCGGCAATTGCACGCGATGCCTCTATTGCCAGATCACTAGAAAAACTTGGTATTGAATTGGAGACTTTCAAAGATCAAGTGATCTTTGAGAAAAAAGAAATTCTAACGAACTCGAACACGGTGTTCTCAATCTTTACGCCCTATAAGAACAGCTGGCTTAAAACGCTACAAGAAAAAGATATCGCAGCTTATGACTGCACACCTAAAAAAGGGCAATTCGCAGCCATCCCAAATACTTTGGAATCCCCTATTCCATCTCTAGAATCTATGGGTTTTAGCCCAACTGGAATTGAAACTTATCTGCCGCCAGGATCTGAAGGTGGCCAGAGTTTCTTGGAAGACTTCCTTCACCGCATTGATCAGTACCAAATTGGCCGAGACTTCCCTGCCATTAAAGGTGTGAGCTATCTATCCACACACCTTCGCTTTGGCATGCTCTCCATTCGCGGCTTAGTGCGTGAAGCACATCGTCGTATGCTGGCTGGCAGTATGGGTGCGACGATCTGGTTAAGCGAACTCATCTGGCGTGATTTTTATTTCATGATTCTAGCCAATCACCCACGCCTTGCTGAAGGTGCGGCCTTCAAACCAGACTACGACAATATCGAGTGGGAAAGTGGTGCCACTGCTAAGAAATTATTTAAAGCTTGGTGTGATGGCAAAACGGGTTATCCATTAGTGGATGCAGCAATGTGTCAGCTCAACCAAAGTGGATATATGCATAACCGCCTACGTATGGTGGTTGCTAGCTTTCTTACTAAGGATTTAGGCATAGATTGGCGCTGGGGGGAGATGTATTTTGCAAAACACCTCAATGACTTTGAACTGTCCTCCAATAATGGTGGATGGCAGTGGGCCTCTTCATCGGGATGCGATGCGCAACCTTACTTCCGCATCTTCAATCCGATTGCCCAGTCCCAAAAGTTCGATCCCGAAGGCAAGTTCATTCGTCGCTATTTGCCTCAACTAGAAAAACTCTCCAAGAAGTCGATTCATGCTCCTTGGGAAGCTGGTCACATTGAACTAGAGGCTGCCGGCCTTCTTTTAGGACGTGAATATCCCCTGCCAGTTGTAAATCATGATGAGGCACGCAAAAAGACCTTAGTGCGCTATAGCGTCGTCAAAAAGGTCAGCCCAGAATCTGCATCTGATTAACTTGTTCAAGACTCTGACACTTTCCGATTTAAAATAGGGCATGAGCAAGATCTATGCCGTAGGTGATATTCAAGGGTGTGCACCCTCTTTGAAGGCGCTCGTTAAAAAACTACCCGCCCAATCTAAGATGATTTTTTTAGGTGACCTCGTAAACAGAGGCCCTGACTCATTAGGCACCCTACGCTACCTCAAGAAATTACAAGAAGAGAAACACATTGAGTGCATTCTCGGAAATCATGATCTCCATTTGCTTGCGGTAGATGCCGGCATCCGAAAAACTAAAGGGCTAGATACCGTACAACCGATTCTAGATGCACCTGATAGAGCTGAATTAATGAATTGGCTACGCCATAGGCCAATGGCTCTGAGTAACGGAAAAGTGCTTACTGTTCATGCTGGAGTTTTACCTCAATGGGATCTTCAACAAACGATTGAATGCGCGCAAGAAGTAGAAAAAGTGCTTCGCAAAAAATCCTATAAAGATTTCTTAGCGAACATGTATGGCAACACCCCAAATAAGTGGAGTAACTCCCTTAAAGGATATGAGCGTTTACGCGTCATCACCAATGCACTAACCCGTATTCGTTTTTGCACTCCAACAGGCACTATGGAATTTGAAAGCAAAGAAGGCTTTGAGGATGGTCCCAAAGGCTATATCCCTTGGTTTAAAACTCCTAAACGAAAAACGCAAGACTCCCTGATTTACTTCGGGCACTGGTCCACTCTAGGACTACTCCAACATGAGAATGTCATTGGTCTTGATACAGGCTGCGTCTGGGGTGGAAAACTGACTGCCATGGAAGTTCCAGAATCAGGTAAGCCAAGCAAGGATCTAAAAATTATCCAAGTAGATGGTTATGACCATCCACTCAGAATGTAATTCTGACTCTGCCCCTTATAGTTTCTTATAGCTTCTTAAATGCAGTTTTTGCGGCAGTGATGATTTCTTCTAAAACTGTATTGTCATGAGCAATGGAAGTAAATCCAGCCTCATAAGCAGAGGGTGCTAAGTACACCCCTTGATCTAACATCAAGTGGAAGAACTTCTTAAATGCTTCGATATCGGTTTTAGTGACCGCCTCAAAAGAGCTTGGGACCTCATTGGCAAAGTAAAAGCCGAACATACCACCAACGCTATCAACAGCAAATGGCACACCCGCTTCATCCGCGGCTAACTTTAAGCCGGCCATCAGTTTTTCAGTTTGACCAGTTAGACAATCGAAGAAACCTTCTCGAGAAATAATCTCCAGCGTCTTCAATCCTGCTGCTACCGCCACTGGATTACCGGATAAGGTGCCCGCCTGATAAACGTTGCCCAGCGGAGCTAATTTAGACATGATTTCTTTTTTACCGCCGAAAGCAGCCATCGGCATACCGCCGCCCATGACCTTGCCAAGACATGTGAGATCAGGAGTAATACCTTGCAAGGATTGGGCGCCACCCAAAGCAACCCTAAAGCCCGTCATGACTTCGTCGTAAATAAGCACGCTGCCATGCTGGCTTGTCAACTGACGCAGTGTCGAGAGAAATTCCTTTGAGGGCTTAATGAGGTTCATATTGCCAGCAAACGGCTCAATAATCACCGCAGCAACCTGATTACCCTTCTTTGCGAATACTTCCCTTAGGGCTTGCACATCGTTATATGGCAATACCATGGTATGTTTAACTAGATCCTGTGGTACACCACCAGAGGAAGGTGCATTTTGAGTTGAATCTGCAAAGGTCAAGAGACCAGAGCCTGCTTTTACCAAAAGACTGTCAGCATGGCCGTGATAACAACCTTCAAATTTAATAATGAGATCACGCCCCGTATGACCACGTGCAAGACGCAGAGCACTCATAGTGGCTTCAGTTCCACTCGATACCATCCGCACTTGCTCAATGCTTGGAACCAACTGACAAATGCGTTCCGCTAATTCAATTTCGCCTTCGGTAGGGGCGCCATAGCTAAAGCTAGTTTCTGCAGCCCGCTTGACTGCTTCCACCACTTCTGGATTTGCATGGCCCGCAATCATAGGACCCCAAGACATAATTAAATCAATATAGCGCGTACCTTCAGCATCCCAGAAGTAAGGGCCTTTTGCTTTAGCAACAAAACGCGGTGTACCGCCTACCTGACGAAAGGCGCGTACTGGAGAATTCACACCCCCAGGAATTGTCTTTTGTGCGCGCTCAAATAAGATGTCATTTTTTCCCAAGATACTTTTCCCGATTTAGATAATGAATTTAAATATTGCCTAAGTAAATTGATCTATTAGATCGCCATCATTTCAAAGTCTTCTTTGCGTGCACCACACTCAGGACAGGTCCAGTTCATGGGTACATCTTTCCAAAGAGTGCCTGGCGCAATACCCTCTTCAGGCAAACCTGCAGCCTCGTCGTAGACCCAGCCACAAATTAAGCACATATATGTTTTGAATTCCATTACCGTATCCCTTATTGATCTTTTTTATTTTAAATCGGATGCAGCATCACGCTTTGGATGCATCTCGAACTTAAACAACCTGCATTCAAGAGGGCCGTTGAATAAAGGCGTACGCTTAGATTCCTTGATACGCAACTGCCCCGGTAGTGCCATATCTGCCGTCAACACAAAGACATTCCAGCCACCAAAAGTATCCTTGAGATGCTGGCCAAACTGCCTTAAGAACTCGACAAATTTAGGATCCTGCTCTTCTTGAGCTTGTAGCTTTTTGAGAGACTCACGGCTAGAGCGTTTAGCACTTTGACGCCCTGTTTCCAGATTAAAGGCATAGCGATCCCCTGGCTCTTCAGCCTGTTCATATGAATCTCGCTCCATATCGCCACCTGCAGCGCGATCTTGACCCCGTCCACCCTTGATCACCAAGCGCTCACCATAAGGCGGGTTCAATAGCATCACACCATTTTGAGTATTTGCTGGCGGCCTACTTGCTAAAGCATCAATTTGACGGGTTACTGGCAATCCCGGCAACTGAGCCCGCTGCCAGTTACCTTTAAACATGGCTACCAAGCGCTCATTAATATCACCACCGCTAATACCCAAAGATTCTGAATCTGGGAACTGTTTACGCTTCTCCATCATTTCAGCATGTGCAGCGTCTTTTAGAGAGGCCCAACGCTTTTGTTCAGCAACCTCATTAAATGGCTTGAGTCGCGCAAATCCAAAGCCATGAGCGGAAGTAACTAATGGGCGATAGGCCAAACGACTCGGCTTAGCGTCATCACCATACATTCCTGCCCGAATAGCTCCCGGCGGAATAGCCAAAGCCATTTGAGCAGCCTCAATCAAAAAGGTGCCACTTCCACACATCGGATCAAATAAAGTTTGTGATGGTCTCCAGCCGGTAATTGACAAGATACCTGCTGCAAGATTTTCTTTTAAAGGTGCATCGCCCTTTTCATCTCTCCAGCCACGTTTGAATAAGGCCTCACCTGAAGTATCTAAATAGATCGTGGCATGAGTAGCCGTAAGATGGGCCTGTACCCGTACATCCGGAAATGCGGTGTCAATGCTGGGACGATCACCAGTCACATCACGCAAACGATCAACAATCGCATCCTTGATTTTCAAGGTTGCAAAATTTAAGCTCTTCAATGGGGAGCGATGCGCCGTGACATCAACACGCAGAGTTTGATTAGAAGAAAACCATTCTTCCCAAGCTAAACCACTAGCCAGCTTATACAAATCTTCTTCCTGGCGGTATGGCGATTCCGCCATCTGCAGTAATACTCGACTGGCAATCCGTGAATGCAAGTTCAATGCCATAGCAGCCGATATTGGCGCCGCCAAACCTACCCCACCTGTAGGGCTCGTAGGCGTAGGATCAATCATCCAAGCACCTAGCGCTTTACAGTCAGGACGCTGCGCAATACTTGCTAGCTCTTGTGCAAGAGGCACTTCCAGTCCGCCTGGACAAACAACAAAAAATCTCATGAGGCTAGCAATCTAAAAGGGATGAAAAAAATTAAGGCTTAATGACTACCAAAGCGGTCACGATCAAGAGGAGGAGGACTGGCGCTTCGTTAAACCAGCGATACCAAACTCCTGAATGGGTATTGACGCCATTGCGGAACTTTTTGAGCAAGCCCCAACACGCATGGTGATAGCCAATCACCAGAAGCACGAAGAACATCTTGGCATGCATCCATACTTCGCCTGAACCTATTTTGAAATACAACCACAAAGCAAGACCTAGCAATACGGCAGGTACCGCCAAGATTGTCATAAATCGAAATAAGCGATTCGCCATTCCTAGAAGGCGCGCCTGAACTTCTGGATTTTTTTCATCGGCCAAGTTCACAAAGATGCGTGGGAGATAAAACAAACCAGCAAACCAAGAGGCAATCAAGACGATATGAAAAGTCTTGGTCCATAAATATGCATTACCCATGATGAATCATTTCCGTTCTGTTATGAGGCTAGATTAAGTACGCATTTAAGTACGAATTTCGCCATGACCCATGACGATGTATTTGAGAGAAGTCAGACCATCTAAGCCAACCGGGCCGCGGGCATGTAATTTGTCATTAGAGATGCCAATCTCTGCGCCTAGACCATACTCAAAGCCATCGGCAAAACGGGTACTGGCATTAACCATCACGCTGGCACTATCCACTTCTCGCAAAAATCGATTCGCTTGCGCTTGATTATTAGTAATGATGGCATCGGTATGTTTACTGCCGTATTGCTCAATATGACCCATTGCTTCATCCATGTCTGCCACAGTCTTAATCGACAAAATGGGTGCCAAATATTCTGTTTTCCAATCTTCTTCCGTGGCATTGACTAAGTCTTTAAAACCTGCCGCCTCAAGAGTACTTCGGGTTTGATCATCAACACGCAACTCCACACCCTTGTCTTGGTAAATCTTACAAAGCGCTGGCAACACTTGAGGTGCAATGGTTTTGTTAACCAAGAGTGTTTCCATCGCATTACAAGGTGCATAGCGCTGAGTCTTGGCGTTATCACAAACCTTAATCGCCATCGCAATATCCGCATCGGCATCAATATAGGTATGACATATACCATCCAAATGCTTAATCATTGGCACGCGCGCTTCCGCCATCAAGCGGGCAATCAAACTCTTGCCACCGCGAGGAACGATTACATCAATATACTCAGTCATGGTGATCATTTCACCGACAGCAGCGCGATCTATAGTACTCACAACCTGCACCGCATCCATCGGTAAATTAGCAGCGCCCAAACCTTCTTGAATCAATTGTGCCAATAAGGAATTTGAATCAATCGCCTCTGAGCCACCGCGCAAAATCACTGCGTTACCGGATTTTAGGCACAGTGCAGCAGCATCAATCGTCACATTGGGGCGAGATTCATAAATAATGCCAATCACACCGAGTGGCACTCGCATCTGACCAAGCTCAATACCGGAAGTCTGCTTTTGCAATGGCGTTATTTTGCCAATCGGATCTTCCAAAGAAACAATTTGCTCCAAACCTAATGCCATAGATTCAATGGTCTTTGGCGTCATCGTAAGGCGATCAATAAACGCTGCATCTTGACCATTGGTTTTTGCTCGAGCAACATCGAGTGCATTAACACTCTGAATCTCCCCAGAACGCTCACGCACTAACTTGGCAATATGCAATAGCGCCTGATTTTTTTGCTCGCTTGATGCGCGCGCCATTGCGCGTGATGCCTGACGAGCACGTCGGCCAACATCTTGCATCATTTGCTGAATGGTATTTGTTGAATTACTCATATATTTACTATGTCAAATTAATATTGTTTTATCTAGCGCAACAAATTACCCACCAAACGCAAGCCATCCCAAGGATCTGCCGGCAATTCCGCAGCATGCAATCCCTTGGCTTGACGATCCAAACCTGCAGCCACCTGCATTGCCCTGCGCAACCTCAAAGGCTGCACTCGCTTTAGAGCCATGGGATATAAACGCTCTTTATTACCCCAGATGCGATTAGTGCGCATTAAATTCTGCACAGACTCCCCAGCATCGCTTGCCGCCTTTAGTTTCGATAGTATCCGAAGCTCTTCAGTTACGCTCCACAGAATCAGGACTAGGGGCTCACCCTCACCTTTAAGGCCATCTAACATGCGATTGAGACGAGGCAGATCGCCAGCTAGCATGGCTTCAGTCAACTCAAAGACGTTATACCGTGCCACCTTCAAAATAGCCGACCGAATTTGCTCCTCAGTAAGAATGCCAGCAGGATGCAACAAACCCAACTTCTGAATCTCTTGATGAGCAGCAATGAGGTTCCCCTCCACCTGCTCTGCAATGAAGGCTAAGGCGCGTTGGCCGTCTGGGCCCGACTGCACCTCTTGACCCTGTTTTTTTAAGCGGCCCGCAATCCACTGCGGCAATTGCGTGCGATCCAAGGAATCCAATTGAATCGCCATACCCGCTTCATCTAGAGCGCTAAACCAAGCAGAGGTTTTAGTCTTGCTATCCAATTTGGGCAAAATGATGCAAAAAATCGTATCTGGACCATCAGGCCCTAGTGACTGAGACTCGATTTGGGCGGAAAACTGCTTAAGCGCATCAGCACCATCGCGCCCAGGCTTACCTGTTGGTATGCGTAACTCAACCCAGCGCTTATCCCCAAATAAAGACATGGTTTGGCCAGCACTTAACAAAGCGCTCCAATCAAACCCACGCTCTTGCAATAAGACTTCACGATCGGTGTAACCCATTTTTTTGGCAATGGAACGCAATTGATCCATCGCTTCCATCATCAAAAGAGGCTCATCACCGCTAAATATGTAGAGAGGCTTTAATGAAGCCGCTGAATTCAGTGACTTCAAATGAAGCTGTAGGGCATCGCTCTTAACCATGCGATTTGATCGTCATTCTTTAAAATCTTCGAGCCTGTGGTGCTCGAGCAGATGCAGAAACACGACGCAGAATTTGCACCGCAAGATCTCTGCGCATCAAAGATAGAAATTGCTGTATCTGGACGTCGCTCGCCAAAACGGTAGACACCGAGAAATCCATATCACGTGTCATATAGATTTCAGCTTCAGGCACAACATCCGCACCAGTATTGTCATACGCCCTAAATCCGACTCGAATGTTTAAGCGATAGGCAGAGACTTGACCATTGGAGTTGTAGGCCAAGATCTCACGACCATTGAGATCGCTGGTAATTTCTAAAATGAGATCGGCATCTTTAGGATTGATAGCCACCTTAGCATCTGTACCCGTCAAAATAGCCGTCTGCAAATCAGCACGCAATGGTGGTGATGGGTTACCAGTAATCGCAATAACCTTGAATGGCAAATCCACCATGCCACGCAAACGATAGCCGCAGGCAATCAAACCACTGACTGGAGCCAAGGTCAGAAACCCAAGCATGGTACGTCGAAGGTGATTTACGCGCATGTGTTTAGTTTCTATTTAAAATAAAGCGTTAGCGATCTAAGCAACAATATTAATCAAGCGACCCGGAACCACAATCACCTTTTTAGGTGCTGCGCCATTTAATACTTTTATAGCTGGCTCACTTTGTAATGCCAAAGCCTCAATTTGCTCTTTAGTTGCATCCGCAGGAACACGTATATCGCCACGTAACTTGCCATTAATTTGCAACATGATGGTCAACTCTGTTTGAATCAGCGCAGCTTCATCTACTACAGGCCATGGCGCATCTAAAAGAGTGCCAAACGATTGATCGCACCCAATCTCATTCCAGAGAGCATGGGTCAAGTGAGGTACTACTGGGTAAAGTACCCGAATCAAAATACTCAAGCACTCACGCAATACAGCAGGTCGCACTGCAGTCTTATCACCGAGCTTTACAGGCTCCAAGACATTGAGCATCTTCATCGCTGCAGAAACTACTGTGTTGTATTGGCGACGCTGGTAGTCAAAGTTAGCTTGCTTCAGAATGGTATGCACTTCACGACGCAATTCTTTTTCAGCATCATTTAAATCGCTTGGTAATACAGCATCGGCAGCACGGATTGCATCCGCCTGACTACTGGAATACATCCAAGCACGACGCAAGAAACGTGAGGCACCTTCTACACCAGCACTAGACCACTCAAGCTGCTGCTCAGGAGGAGCAGCAAACATCACAAAGAGGCGTGCAGTGTCTGCGCCGTATTGATCAATCAAAGCTTGAGGATCAACGCCATTATTTTTACTCTTAGACATCTTCTCAACGCCACCAATAATGACTGGCGTGCCAGCGGTATCGCCTTTCAGCTTGGCGCTTTGAGGGCGACCTTTATCATCGAGCTCGAGTTCTACATCCAAAGGATTTAACCAAGTCTTTTTACCTGACGCTTCCTCAGAGTAATAAGTCTCATTGAGCACCATGCCTTGCGTTAACAAGTTCTGGAAGGGCTCATCAAAAGTAATGAGCTTGAGATCACGCATGACCTTGGTCCAAAAACGTGCATAGAGTAAATGCAAAATCGCATGCTCAATGCCACCAATGTACTGATCCATTGGCATCCAGTATTCATTACGCTCATCAACCATGGTCTTCGCATCTGGACCGGTATAGCGCATGAAGTACCAAGAAGAATCGACAAAGGTATCCATGGTGTCAGTCTCACGACGCGCAGGCTTGCCACATTTTGGACACTTCACATTGAGGAAGTCGGCACGCTTATTCAGTGGATTGCCACTACCATCCGGTACGCAATCTTCAGGCAATACCACCGGCAAGTCTGCTTCAGGAACTGGAACTGCGCCACAACCAGGATTGTTCTCATCACCACAATGAATAATCGGAATCGGTGTTCCCCAATAACGCTGGCGAGAGATACCCCAATCGCGCAAACGGTAAGTGGTTTTGATTTCACCAATACCCATTTGCTCTAAATCTTTGGCTACTGCATCCACTGCCTCTTCATGAGATAAGCCATCGTACTTACCGCTATTGAGGCAAACAACATCATCTTTCTGGGCATACCAATCTTGCCAATGGCTGGTATTGAACATGTCCGAAGGGGTTCGCAAAGCAATCACTTGCTTAATTGGTAAATCATATTTGAGAGCAAATGCAAAATCGCGCTCATCGTGTGCAGGTACGCCCATGACAGCGCCGTCGCCATATGACATCAAGACATAATTACCAATCCAAACTGGCACTGGCTCATTAGTTAGTGGATGGGTCACATATAGGCCGGTGAACATGCCTTCTTTTTCTTGAGTAGCTAGATCAGCTTCAATCACGCTACCTGTTTTACATTTCTCAATAAATGCAGCTAACTCTGGATTATTGGCGGCTGCTAATGTTGCCAACGGATGTTCAGCTGCAACGGCACAGAAAGTAACACCCATGATGGTGTCAGCACGCGTCGTAAATACATACAACTGACCGTCTTGAACAAAGTTAGCATGCGCATCGGCAATCTCATGCTTAAACGCAAACCGCACACCACGACTCTTACCAATCCAATTCTGCTGCATCGTTTTGACGCGCTCAGGCCAGCCTAAGTTATCTAAACCAGAAAGTAATTGCTCTGCATAGGCAGTGATATTGAAGTAATAGCCTGGGATCTCACGCTTTTCAACTAAAGCACCAGAGCGCCAACCACGCCCATCAATCACCTGCTCATTTGCCAATACGGTTTGATCGATTGGATCCCAGTTGACCACCTGGGTCTTGCGATAAGCAATACCTTTTTCAAGCATCTTTAAAAAGAGCCATTGGTTCCAACGATAGTAATCAGGGCTGCAAGTAGCTACTTCACGCGACCAATCAATTGCAAGACCCATCGCCGCCATTTGCTTTTTCATATAAGCAATGTTGTCGTAGGTCCATTTAGCTGGTGGTACTTTATTCTGAATTGCTGCATTTTCAGCGGGCATACCAAACGCATCCCAGCCCATCGGCATGAGTACGTTATAGCCCTGCATGCGCAACTGCCTAGCCATCACATCATTGATGGTGTAGTTACGAACATGCCCCATATGTAACTTACCCGATGGATAAGGCAACATAGAACAGGCGTAGTATTTTGGTCTTGGCTTGCCGGAAGAATCTACTGCGTTCTCCGCTACCTGATAAGCTTGCGCACTTTCCCAATCAGCTCGTGCAGCAGCTTCAATACTGAGGTGATCGTAATCCTTACTCATTCAATACAACTCTTTTCTTCTATTCTGATTTACTGAACATTCACTTACGCAGGCCAAGAACATCTTGCATGTCATAAAGACCGGAAGCCTGAGCTTGCAAGAAGCGTGCAGCGCGCAAAGAACCTTGTGCATAAGACTGACGGCTAGAAGACTTATGGCTAATCTCAATGCGCTCACCCTCGCCCGCAAATAAGACAGTGTGATCACCCACAATATCTCCACCACGGATAGTGGCAAAACCAATCGAGCCAGCTTTGCGCTCACCGGTATGACCTTCGCGTGCATATACCGCAACATCACCTAATTTCTCACCAAGCGCATCTGCAATCACCTCGCCCATTCTGAGGGCGGTACCAGATGGTGCATCCACTTTGTGACGGTGATGGGCTTCAATGATTTCAATGTCATAACCTTCATTCAACATCTTTGCGGCGATCTCTAGCAACTTCAATGTCGCATTGACACCCACACTCATATTTGGAGCAAATACGATAGCCAAGTTTGCAGAAGCTTTCTTCAGGTTATCAATTTGTTCTGAGCTAAGACCGGTGGTACCGATAATCATTTTGCTGTTCGTCTTTTGCGCCACGGCTAAGTGGGCCATCGTACCCTCGGGACGAGTGAAGTCAATTAAAAACTCAGCGCTACTCAGAGCCTTCGTAATATCCGATGTCATGACTACGCCAGTTTTTTTACCCAAGAATGCACCAGCATCTTCCCCAAGCAAAGGGCAAGACTCATGCTCTAGTGCACCAACAAGCTCAGCGTCCGTGCAATTGAGCACTGCCTCGATCAACATTTTTCCCATACGGCCGGTTGCACCAGCAATTGCGATTTTCATCATTTGTATCTTCGTTTCTTATTCAGGGTTGCCGAAAAACTTCACTCGACATCAACACAACTTTATCTTTACTTTGCTTCACTAGCCTGTGGAACGTTAAGAGCACCAGGACCTAACTGTTGAGGCACCGGCTGAGAATCTGGCGACTTTTTTGAAAAGCTAAAAAAGTCCCAAAATGAACTGCTGGCAGGAGCTGCAGGCACTGTAGCCCCAGCGGGCAAATTATTCGTTGGACTGGGAACCAGCAACTCTGGCTGCTGCAAAGGTGGGGTTACTGGTGGCTTGTTCGATCCAGTCATGACCTCCCAGAATGAGCGTTTGCTTTTTGCATAGCCATCAATCTCCGCAACCAACTCGACATCGGTTGGCAATGCATCACCCTGAAACTTAACCAGCTTATCGCCTTCGAAAAACACCGTCACGCGACGCTCTTTACTCATTTGTTGACCGGCGCGCTTAAATTCAAAAACGTAATCCCAGCGATTGGCATGGAAATAACTTGCAAGCAAAGGTGTACCCAGAATTTGACGCACTTGCTCACGACTCTGCCCGACCTGTAACTTTGCGTATTGCTCGCTGGAGATAAAGTTGCCCTGCACCACATCTGGAACATAAGGTCTAAAGACTTTGTTCATCCAGGCACGCTGTGTGTCATCGACAGCACTAGTACAGCCAGTGGCAATCATTGCTGAACTCACTGCAGCAATAACTAAGCCCGCCCGAGCGAGTTCAAAAACCCTCAAAATGGAGTTCAATAGAAGGGTAAAAAGTTGAAGGCAAATTTGCATGGCAGGCCGTATCATTAAGACATTGATTTTAGCTCCCAAACCCCGAATATGAACCAAAATCCGACTCCAGCAGATTTACGCGACATTGGCCTGAAGGCAACCGGTCCACGCATGAAAATCCTAGACTTTTTTCATCAAAATGGTGGTACGCACTTTAGCGCTGAAGACGTCTTTATGGCCTTGGCCAAGGATGACAAAGAAATTGGTTTAGCCACGGTATATCGAGTGCTCACCCAGTTTGAACAAGCAGGCCTCTTGCTCCGCAGTCATTTTGAGTCCAGCAAAGGGGATGGCAGGGCTATTTATGAACTGAACGAAGGTCAGCACCATGACCACTTGGTCTGCCTAGACTGCGGTCACGTTGAGGAGTTTGTAGATGAGGCCATCGAGAAAAGGCAGCGCGATATTGCTAAAAACCTCGGTTTCAAGCTCCAGGAGCACTCTTTAGCGATGTACGGCCACTGCCAAAAGAAGAATTGCCGCAATAAGCCAAAGTCCTAAATTGGGAAGATAAGATCGGATAATGAAAAAAGACCTCAATTGAGGTCTTTTTTACATGAAAAACAAGATTTTAAGCGCTGTTAGACTTAAAACCGATTTAATTTCTTACTTTACAGCCATCAATGCCTCAGCAGCATTGAGCATTTGGACTGAATAACCCCACTCATTGTCATACCAAGCCAATACTTTGACCAACTTACCATCGGCTGAAACGCGAGTTTGGGAAGCATCGTAAATACTAGGGCGAGGATCGTGGTTGAAGTCGATTGACACCAAAGGCAGGGTATTGAAACCCAAAATACCCTTCAACTCACCCTCACTGGCTGTTTTGAGGATGGAGTTCACTTCATCCACGCTAGTAGCTCGGCTGGCGGCAAAGGTTAAATCCACAACCGAAACGTTAATGACGGGTACGCGCATTGCAAAACCGTCAAAGCGTCCTGCTAAAGCTGGCAATACCAAGCCAACTGCTTTTGCTGCACCTGTCTTGGTTGGAATCATGCTGGTCACAGCAGAACGCGCACGGCGCATATCCTTGTGGTACACATCGGTTAGAACCTGGTCATTAGTAAACGCATGAATCGTGGTCATCAAACCAGATTCGATCCCAATTTTTTCTAGTAATGGCTTAACCAATGGGGCTAAACAGTTGGTTGTGCAGCTCGCATTAGAAACTACAACATCGCTTGACTTGAGAACTTGTTGATTCACACCATAAACAATAGTGGCATCAACATCTTTTTCACCTGGGGCAGAGATCAATACCTTCTTCGCACCCTGAGAAATATGCACCATGGCTTTTTCTTTGGAAGTGAATTTGCCCGAGCACTCAAGCACTAAATCCACACCCAACTCACCCCAAGGAGTTTCCAAAGGATTACGAGTAGAGAACATTTTGATGCTATCGCCATTGACCACCATGCAATCGCCATCTACCTTTACTTCAGCAGGAAAACGACCATGCGCAGAATCATACTGAGTCAGGTGCGCATTGATGTCGATATCACCCATCGCATTAATTGCAACGATTTTGATATCACGTCTAGGCTTGCCATTGACTTGATCTTCATACAAAGCACGTAAGACCATACGACCAATACGACCATAACCATTAATTGCGACACGAATTGTCATTCCATTTCCCTTGCTAATTTTGAATTCTTAAATAAATACTTTATTTCTAATCTTGTCTATTTCTTTGCAATACATTGCTTCACTGTTTTAGTAATCTGATCAACCGTTAAACCAAAGTATTCATAGAGCACAGGTGCTGGCGCAGATTCTCCGAAGGTATCAACGCCATGGACTGCTGCACAACCATACTTCCACCAGAAATCACTTACGCCCGCTTCAACAGCAATGCGTGGAATATCCGCTGGTAAAACTGTTGCTTTATACGCAGCGTCCTGTTGATCAAATACTGTCGTTGATGGAATCGATACCACACGAATACCAAAACCTTCACCCTCTAAACGCTCGGCTGTTTGCAATGCCAAGGCAATTTCTGAACCAGTAGCAATAATCACCGCCTTGATCTTCAATTTCTTGGGATCACGTAAAACATATCCACCGCGGGCAATATCTTTTACTTGCTGACTATTACGTGGCACAAATGGGCAATTTTGACGACTGAAGATCAAGGCGCTTGGGCCATGCTGACGTTCAATCGCAGCACCCCATGCAACTGCACTCTCAGTGGTGTCACATGGACGCCAGACCATCAAGTTCGGAATGAGGCGCAAGCTTGCGACATGCTCAACAGACTGGTGGGTTGGACCATCCTCACCCAAGCCAATAGAGTCATGTGTAAAGACAAAGATGCTACGCAATTTCATCAATGCAGCCATGCGCAATGCATTGCGACTGTAATCAGAGAAGGTTAAGAAGGTGCCACCGAATGGAATATATCCACCATGTAAAGCGATACCGTTCATGATGGCACTCATACCAAACTCACGCACACCGTAGTTGATGTGGTTGCCCCATTGATCTCCACGCACAGCCTTGCATGAAGACCAGTTGGTTAAGTTAGAGCCTGTTAAGTCGGCAGATCCGCCCATGAACTCCGGCAAAGCTGGCGCTAATGCCTCGATCGCATTTTGACTGGCCTTGCGAGTAGCAATTGTTTCTGCTTTGACTTCACAGGTTTTTAAATAAGCGTCTAAAGTTTTTGAAAAGTCTTTAGATAAATCGCCTTGCATACGGCGCTGTAATTCAGAAGCCAACTCTGGATATTTATTTTTGTAGGCCTGGAATTCTTTATTCCACTCATGCTCAGCAGCTTGACCACGCTTCTTAAAATCCCAAGCTTCATAAATATCGTTTGGGATTTCAAACGGCGCATAGGGCCAGTTCAATGCAACACGGGTTGCAGCAATTTCAGCTGCGCCCAATGGGGAGCCATGCACCTTATCGCTACCCGCCATATTGGGAGAACCTTGACCAATCGCAGTCTTGCAACAAATCAATGTCGGTTTGTCACTCTTCTTCGCTTGAGCGATTGCACTAGATACAGCCTCTGCATCATGACCATCCACAGCACGAAGAACATTCCAGCCGTAAGCCTCAAAACGCTTTGGCGTATCCTCGTTAAACCAAGAGACTACTTTGCCATCAATCGAGATGCCGTTGTCATCCCATAGTGCAATGAGTTTATTAAGTTTGAGTGTGCCAGCCAATGAACATACTTCATGACTGATGCCTTCCATCAAACATCCATCGCCTAAAAAAACATAGGTGTAGTGATCAACAATATCGTGGCCTGGGCGATTAAATTCCGCAGATAATAATTTTTCTGCCAGCGCCATGCCAACCGCGTTTGAAATTCCCTGACCTAAAGGACCGGTAGTGGTTTCTACTCCGGGAGTAATTCCATATTCTGGATGGCCAGCAGTTTTGCTGTGCAACTGACGGAAATTTTTTAACTCGCTCATCGGCAAGTCATAGCCAGTGAGATGCAATAAGGAATACAACAACATCGAGCCATGGCCGTTAGATAAAACGAAGCGATCACGATTCATCCAATGGGGATCGGTTGGATTGTGCTGCAAATGTTCATTCCACAGACCAACTGCAATATCAGCCATACCCATTGGCATTCCAGGATGTCCGGAATTGGCTTGTTGAACTGCATCCATGGATAAAGCACGAATGGCATTTGCCATACGAATTTGAAGGTTTGACATCGTAAATTGGGTCTCGAGAAAATTAATTAGCTATATTTCAGTAATGCCTCAATTTTATCTTCCCGGCCCATGGGAAAACCAAAAGCCAAATACCCTCACCCCCGAGCTTGCACATCACCTGCGCGTGCGCCGTATCCAAGTTGGAGAATTTTTCCCCATCTTTGATGGAAATGGCCAAGTTGCCCTAGCCAAACTCCTTTCCCTCAGCAATAAATCGGGGGAAGCCGAGTTGAGCGATATTCGCCAAGACACTCATCGTGAGAGCCCGTATGCCATTACTCTGGCGCAAGGGCTTGCTGGGGGCGACAAAATGGATTGGGTGGTTGAAAAGGCTATAGAGACTGGGGCTCAGCTTATTGCCCCATTACAGTGTGAGCGCTCAGTGATTAAATTAACCCGCTCTAGTGATGCTGAACGTGCCCAAAAGCGTCTTTTGCACTGGCAAGGCATTGTTCAAGCAGCTTGCGAACAATGTGATCGCACAGTCTTAGCTACAGTAGAGCCTGTTCAAAGTTTTGCAAGTTATCTACAGAAGACTCAAAAAGCTAAACTTAAACTACTTTTAAGCCCAGATACTGATAAAAGCTTATATTCTGTTTTAGTGGATAACCCACCGCAGGATGTCATTTTGATGATTGGGCCCGAAGGTGGACACTCCCCAGAAGAGGAAGCACAAGCTCAGGCAGCCGGTTATCAAATAGTTTCTCTGGGTGATCGCGTATTGAGAACTGAAACTGCTGGAATTGTGGCTATTACTGTTGTTCACAGTATTTGGGGCCCAGAAATGCAAAATCGCCTCAAATAGAGGCGATTTTTGCTGATTGACTGCTGCTTATTTGTTAAACAAGGAATTAAGCAAAAGAGTAGAACACGCGATACGGTGTGCGGCGTTCAGACCAAAAGTCCACAGCATCACGGAATACATCTAGCAGGGTCTCACGGGCCTCTTTGTCAAACTTCTGAGTACAAGGCAAACCTTCGAGCACCACTACAAAACCTGGCTGAGGGCCAGACTTATCAACAGTTGTCGTCAAAGCGTCCAATAAAGGATCGAAATTCTTCGCCTGTTGCTTGGTAAAGGTGTAAGCAATTGCAATCGCCTCTAAAACTTCGCCTTTAGTCATTGCATTTGCACAATTTGCGTAAATGAAATGCTGGCCAAGTTCAGTAGCCGCCTCCTGAAGATCAGGAGTGCGAAAAGCACGAATAGATTGCACGATATTAGGGCGCACACTGCGCAACATTGCCGGCGGTCCGGCATCGCGAACGGCCAAAGCGGCACGCCAAGAAGCAGTCACTTTTTTCCCCGAAACTTGATTTGCTGCATAGGTTTGTAAACGAGATAAACCGCCCTCAGCATAGATATTGGCAGCGGATGACTCGGTTTCGAGTCGATCGTTACTATCCCAACTTTCAGCCCGACTGTGTTCGTCAAAGCCTACTGTAGTGCCGTTTTCAGAGCGATTATTCATGATGGATGCTAGATTACCCTTAACACGCCATCAAATCAAGTCCAATTACAGTACATTTTATATAAACCATTGATTTATATAATAATTATTTATGTTAGTTAATGCTAACTAACATAAATAAAGGCCCATCCCCAGGTCTTAGGCCGCCCCTCTAGCGTTACTTGCAGCTTCAACTACCGCCAAGGTAGTCACATTGACGATACGACGCACTGTAGCTGCTGGCGTCAAAATATGAATTGGCTTAGCAACCCCTAAAAGTAATGGTCCGATTGCGATACCGTTACCGGCAGCCGTCTTCAATAAGTTGTAAGAAATATTGGCAGCATCAATATTTGGCAGAACTAACAAATTAGCATCACCTTTTAGCGGTGATGAAGTAACCGCACCGGCGCGAATAGTTTCATCCAAAGCGCTATCACCGTGCATTTCACCATCCACTTCAAGACTAGGGTCTGCTTTTTGAATCAAAGCGAGAACGTCACGCATTTTGACTGCAGATGGAGCGCTACTTGAACCGAAGTTGGAATGGGACAAGAGCGCCACCTTAGGCGCTATGCCCAATTTACGCATTTCGTTTGCAGCCATCAAGGTGAGTTCAGCCAATTGTTCTGCTGTTGGATCGATATTCACATGGGTATCGACCAAGAAGACTTGGCGACCCGGCAAAATTAATCCAGACATGGCGCCATACACATTGGCACCCGGCTCTTGACCGACCACCTCATCGATGTACTTCAAATGGGTTGCTAAATTGCCAACGGTGCCACAGATCATGCCATCAGCCATGCCTTTACTAATCATGATGGATCCGATCAAGCTATTGCGGCGACGCATTTCTAGCTTAGCAAAAGATTCGGTAACACCCTTACGCTCAGTCAAGCCTAAATACGTTTGCCAGAAATCACGGAAGCGTGAGTCACTCTCTGGGTTCACGATCTCAAAGTCTTCACCCGCTTTAATACGTAATCCGAACTTGTCAATGCGGTGCTCAATTACCGCAGGACGACCGATCAGAATTGGTGTTGCTAAATGCTCATCAATAATGATTTGTACTGCACGCAATACGCGCTCATCCTCACCTTCAGCAAACACAATCCGTTTTTGAGCGGCAGGCACTCCCTTAGCAATGCTAAACAATGGCTTCATCAAAGTACCGGAGTGGTACACAAATTGTTGTAATTGATTGCGGTAAGCATCGAAGTCTTTAATTGGGCGCAGAGCTACGCCGTCCTCCATGGCCGCCTTAGCAACAGCGGGTGCGATGACGGTAATCAAACGCGGATCAAACGGCTTCGGAATTAAGTACTCCGGACCAAAAGACAAGTTCTCAATACCGTATACCGAGGTCACTATTTCGCTCTGCTCAGCACGTGCCAACTCCGCCACAGCCTTAACCGCTGCGACTTCCATGCCACGCGTGATGGTGGTAGCGCCAACGTCTAATGCACCGCGGAAGATAAATGGAAAGCACAACACGTTATTTACTTGGTTTGGGTAATCAGTACGGCCAGTTGCCATCACCGCGTCAGGACGAACTTCCTTTACCTCCTCAGGCAGAATCTCAGGAGTTGGATTTGCCAAGGCATAGATCAATGGCTTATCAGCCATCTTCTTCACCATCGATTGCTTCAGAACACCGCCAGCTGAAAGGCCTAAAAAAATATCAGCGCCTTCAATCACTTGATCTAGAGTGCGTAAATCTGTCTCCTGACAGAACGGCTCCTTTTGCGGATCCATTAATTCTTGACGACCTTTGTATGCAACACCAACTAAGTCAGTAACCCAAATATTCTTACGCGGGATACCAAGGTCAACTAATAAATCTAAACAAGCTAATGCAGCAGCGCCAGCACCAGAAGTGACTAATTTCACATTAGCGACATCTTTACCGACTACTTTTAAGCCATTCAGAATCGCAGCAGCAACCACAATTGCAGTTCCATGTTGGTCATCATGAAAGACCGGAATCTTCATACGTGCTCGCAACTTGCGCTCAACAATAAAACAATCTGGGGCTTTGATGTCTTCTAGGTTGATACCGCCAAAAGTAGGCTCGAGCGCTGCAATGATTTCAACTAATTTATCTGGATCGTTTTCATTAACTTCAATATCAAAAACATCAATGCCAGCAAATTTCTTAAAAAGAACTGCTTTACCTTCCATCACCGGCTTACTAGCCAATGGGCCAATATTTCCTAGACCCAATACTGCGGTACCGTTGGTTATCACACCAACTAAATTACCTCGAGCGGTATATTTGAAAGCATTCGCGGGATCTTTAACAATTTCCTCGCAAGGCGCAGCAACGCCTGGCGTATAAGCTAGGGCCAAGTCACGCTGATTGGTTAGCTGCTTCGTTGGGGCGATTTCAATCTTCCCCGGAGTTGGAAACTCATGATAGTGAAGAGCAGCCGCCCTTAAATCCGCTATTTGCTGTTCTTTACTGCTATTGCTTGGTTTGCTCATTAGTTCACTCATCAATCAGACGTATTCAAGCTTCTAATTCTATTCCTCTCAGATGAAAGAGTCCCAAGAGCCATAAAATGGGGCATGCAATCTCAAACCTCCTCGCTCGGCGAATTTGATCTCATTCAGCGTTTCTTTAAAACGCAGTCGGAACTCATGCTTGTCAGCAACCCCGGCTCAGTAAAGCTGGGGATTGGCGATGATTGCGCACTACTAAAAACTGACCCCGCTGAGGAAATTGCTATTACCAGCGATATGTTGGTATGTGGCAGACACTTTTTTCCAGACGCTAATCCAGAGTGGCTAGGCTGGAAAGCCCTAGCAGTCAACCTCTCAGACCTAGCGGCTATGGGCGCTAGGCCGCTGGGTTTCACACTCGCACTGGCACTGCCTGAGGCAAATTCAGCTTGGTTAGAGGCCTTTAGCAAAGGTTTATTTACCATCGCCAATCAATTTGCTTGTCCACTCATTGGCGGCGACACTACCGCTGGTCCACTCAATATTTGTATCACCGCTTTTGGCAGCATCCCAAAAGACGAGGCCATTCGTAGAACAGGGGCATTGGCAGGTGATGACATTTGGGTTTCCGGTGCCGTTGGTGATGCCCGACTTGCCCTTGCTGCACTGCGTCATGAGTTGGAATTAAAAAACGGGGATTTGGAAATCATTGAGGCTCGCATGCATCAACCCACCCCTAGAGTTCATTTAGGCATTGCCTTAAGAGGCATTGCCAATTCTGCTCTAGATATCTCTGATGGCCTGTTGGGTGATCTGAGGCATATCCTCAAGCAATCAGGCAAGGATGCAGAAATCTTCTTAGACCGAATCCCAAAATCGACAACATTGCGTAAGCAATCGCAAACTATTCAGAATCAATACGCAGCGACTGGTGGTGATGATTACGAGCTATGTTTTACTGCAGCAAGCAGTTCAAGAGATGCGATCACCAAAATCAGTGAGGACTTAAATCTTCCACTCACCCAAATTGGCAGCATCAAATCCATGCAATCCTCGGCACCTGAGATACACATCGTCGGTAACGATGGAAAAGAATTGGATACTCAAGAAGCGGGTTTACTACTGAAATCTTTTGATCACTTCGCATGAATACCCAAACTAATACGCCAAGCTCCTCCGGATTTACCCCCAGCTTCAAGTGGGTATTTAGCAAACCCAGCCGCGCTATTGCATTCGGTATGGGCAGTGGTCTAGCACCATTTGCACCCGGCACTGCAGGAACGCTGTGGGCATGGGCCGCATTCTTACTTGGCGAATATTTTCTATCTACCGAAGCATGGCTGTGGGTTATTGGCGCAGGCATTCTTCTAGGTTGCTGGATCTGCGGACAAGTCAGCGAAGAGTTAGGGGAAAAAGATTTTGGTGGAATTGTGTTGGATGAAGTAGTCGCTTTCTGGCTTGTATTGATATTCATCATGCCAGCAAACTTATGGATGCAGATGTTGGCATTTGCACTATTCCGATTCTTTGATGCCGTGAAACCCGGTCCGATCGGAATGATTGATCGGTACTTTAAACATGTAGAGAATGGTGATCACTCATCTCCATCCAGTGTTGGCTTAATACTATGGCGCGGCTTCGGAATCATTGCAGATGATCTTGCTGCAGCATTTTTTACACTGCTCACCATGATGCTTTTACCTATTGGATTGAGCTACATCTCATGAAAAATAATAATGATCCTCAGCATGAACTAGCCAGAGCTATTGCCCTGACTTTAATGAACCGGGGCTGGAAAATTGCCTTGGCAGAGTCCTGCACTGGTGGCCTCGTCTGCGCAACACTAACAGACCTAGCAGGCTCCAGTGATTGGCTTGAGCGAGGCTATGTCACCTACAGCAATGCCGCCAAATCAGAATGCTTAGATGTTTCAATGGAAGCGATTGAATCTTTTGGCGCAGTGAGCGAGCAGGTCGCCAAAGCCATGGCCGAGGGGGCACTACGTCATGCCAATGTCAACGCTGCGATCTCGATTACCGGCATCGCTGGTCCAACAGGTGGCTCAGCAGAAAAGCCGGTTGGCACCGTCTGCTTTGGCTGGGCGGTCAAAGAAAATATTGGGCATGATGTGATGAATACTGTCACGCTCACCAAACACTTCAATGGCGATCGTCAAGTAGTGCGAGAACAAGCGCGTGATTTTGCGCTTTCTCACTTTTTGGAATTACTTAAACCCAAAAACGCATAACAAGGTAGCACTACAGAATTAGCGTGAGCTTAACCAACCCTTGTGGCGGAAGTAGCCCAATGGAATCATCGCTGAAATCACCATAGAAATAATGGCAACTGGGTAACCCCAGGTCTGCTCTAGTTCAGGCATATAGCGGAAGTTCATTCCCCACACGCTAGCTAACAATGTTGGCGGCATTAAGGCAACCGACACCACCGAGAAGATCTTGATGATCTTACTTTGGTTCAAATTAATAAAACCAACTGTCGCATCCATCAAGAAGTTAATCTTATCGAACAAGAACGCAGTATGGTTTTCTAATGAATCAATATCTCGCAGAATCTGACGCGCCTCTTCTTGCTGCTCATCAGATAATAATTTGCTCCGCATCAAGAAAGACAATGCACGGCGAGTATCCATCACATTACGACGAATACGTCCGTTGGTATCTTCTTCCTTAGCAATTGTTTCGAGCACTTCTTCTGCATCGTGATCGGTGATGTCATCTTGCAGAACGCGCTTACCTGCTTGCTCGAGGTTTTCATAAACCTCTTCCAAGGCATCAGCAGAATACTCAGCATCAGTGGAGTACAGGTCAAGTAAAACGTCTTTCGCGTTACTGACTGATCCTGGACGCAAACGGGCACGCAAACGCACCAAGCGGAATACTGGCAAATCTTCGTCATGAATAGAGAACAAAACTTGCTTGGTCATCACGAAAGCAACTCGCACGTTGCGAGAGGTTTCTTCTTCGTCTAATAAGAAATCGGTACGAATATGAAGGTGGCCATCATCCGCCTCGAAATAACGCGCAGAAGCTTCTAAGTCACCCAAATCATCCAATTCAGGCAAGAGAACGCCAAAAGCCTCTTTAATCCACAGGAGTTCTTCCTCTTCAGGGTCTACAACGTCGATCCAGATAGGGTTGGAGTATTGCAACAATTCATTGCGATCTTCCACTTGCTCTTGAGAGAGGCGGCCATTTTGCAGGACGAACAAGTTGATCATGGTGAACTCCTAAGGAATGGTCGCTAGTTTATCCTATAGCTCATGACAGTTTGACTAAAATAAGCTTAATCCTAATGAACTCTAGCTCAAATACCTTTACCCAACAACTCCAGTCTGCGTGGGCTTCCCAAGGCAGTATGTTGTGCGTGGGCTTTGATCCAGATCCCAAGCGTTTGCCTGCTGTATTTCAGGGTAAGCCTGAGGGGATTTTTGAGTTCTGCCGCGAGATCGCCGATGCTACTGCGGATACCGCCTGTTCCTTTAAGCCCCAGTTCGCCTACTTTGCCTCCCAAAGAGCCGAAGCTCAACTAGAAAAACTGACTCGCTACCTTAAAGATAAATACCCCCACATCCCCGTCATCCTCGATTCCAAACGCGGGGATATCGGCAGTACAGCTGACCACTACGCTTTAGAGGCGTTTGAGCGCTATGGCGCTGATGCTGTCACTGTGAACCCGTATATGGGTTTTGACACCATCGAGCCTTATCTAAAGCACGCTGGCAAGGGCGTGATTGTTTTATGTCGCACCTCAAATCCAGGAGGTTCGGACCTTCAGTTCTTGAATGTTTCGCCCAATGGTGAACCGCTATATTTGTACGTTGCCAAACTCGCTGCACAACAGTGGAATACCTCTGGACAAATTAGCTTGGTAGTTGGGGCAACCTTCCCTGAAGAAATTGCTCGGGTGCGAGCGATTGTTGGTGAGATGCCTTTACTCATTCCGGGCATTGGTGCTCAAGGTGGCGATATTGATGCCACTGTTAAAGCTGGCGGCATACCTAACCAGCCAGGCTCGGGCATGATGATCAACTCCTCTAGAGCAATCTTGTATGCAAGCGCTAATCATGATTTTGCTGAGGCAGCTAGAACAGTGGCCATCGCAACGAGAGATGCGTTAAGAACTGCAAGTAATAAGTAAGGCTAGCGCGCTTTTGGTTTCTGAATAGGCGCCAAAGCGACCCTGTCCATATTTTCTAGAATAAAGTCTTGTCGTGTGGGGAAATGAATATTAGCCTTACGGCAGTACTGCACTTTGTCAAAACACTTCGGTGCAGGTAAAGCTGATGCTAAAGCTGCTGCCTGTTCGCGATCAAGTGATGCTGGCTTAATACCGTAGTAATGCTGAGAAGCTGCGCCAATACCAAAAATGCCTTCGCCCCACTCCACTGAATTTAAATAGATTTCATAAAGACGTTGCTTAGGCAGCATTACCTCCAATAAGCCCGTAATGATGAGCTCCTGAGCTTTGCGAAAATAATTCTGCTCAGAAGAAAGAAAAAGATTCTTTGCTAGTTGCTGTGTGATCGTAGAGCCCCCACGCAATGCAGTTTTGGATTTGCCACTACCCTGTTGATTGAGTTGTGAATTTTTAGCCCATGCTTTTTTCATATCCTCAACCCGAACACCCATATGCTGAAAGAAGATATCGTCTTCGCTCACTAAAACAGCACGCTTGAGATTGGCCGAGATTTTATCGTATGGAACCCAAGATGACTGCACTGGGCAAGGCCATGACAGACCACAAAGACGCCAACGTTCAGCCCTTTGAAATGCAGTGCTGCTAGGATCAAGAACTACCCATAAGCCAATCTGCATGACAAAGTACATTTGCATGGCAATAAAGCCACCCACTAAACATTTCAGAAGATAAGAAAGCCAACGCATTCAAGCTTAGCTAGGAATTAGGAAGTGCGAAGTTCTGCCAATACAGCGCGAGAATTAATCGCATCAGTCAGCTGAGCACCACGCCAAATTAAGAAAGCATCTGCAGCTTGCTCAACCAACATACCCAAACCATCACTAACCCGCGCACCGCGATGCAGTGCTTGCTGCATCAAAGCAGTGACTTTGCCGTAGACCATGTCGTAGGCAAAAGACTTGGGAGTAAATACATTGCTTGCCGCAGCATCGCTGATAGGAGATTCATCCGATAGACCTGCAGCAGTAGCATTAATAATGAGATCAAAAGGAGATGTGGTCTTACTTACATCTTCCAGTTCGTTCAAAGTTGCTGCTGTCAATATAACTTGTAGAGAGAGAGCCAAATCGCTAAATAATTGAACCAAGTCCTGGGCCTTAGCATTGGATCGATTGACAATAATTAACTCTGCGGGCGATTTCTCTAGCAAAGGACCTAGCACTCCGCGAGAAGCGCCACCTGCTCCCAGCAATAAAATTCGGGAGCCTTGAATCTGAATACCCTGAGCCAATAAGTCTCTAACTAAGCCAGCGCCATCCGTGTTGTCACCAAATATTTTTCCATCTTCAATACGCAAAGTATTGACAGCGCCAGCTAGCTGCGCACGCGGTGTTAATACATCTGCCAGAGCCTGAGCGTCCAACTTAAATGGGACAGTAACATTCATACCCTTACCGCCAGCAGCAAAGAAAGCTTGCGCAGCGGTTTTGAATTCACCAAGTTCAGGCTGTAAACGCCCGTAATGCATTTTTTGATTTGACTGCTCAGCAAATCGTTTATGAATGGCGGGTGATTTACTATGTGCGATCGGATTACCGGCAACCACATACACATCCACACCAGGAAATTGGGTGGGATCAGTATGCAATTGGGCAGAAGTGACTTGACTCATAGTAACTACAGGATAAGCGAAATTGCGTGATGCCCTCTGAATTAAGGACGCAAATCTAGGCGATCAGATCCATCCCGCGTGAAATCAAAAGTAGAAACCCAATCTAGGACATCAATCTGCTGACGCATTTCTGCAGGGAAAGCGCCAAAGGGGGCAGAAGCACGAATAATCGCTAGGGCCTGGCGATCCAACTCGGGATTACCAGAGCTTCTTCCAATACTCAAACCATCCTTACCCTGAGCATTATTGGCAATGCGTCCTTGGGAATCCACGCTAACGACAATCACCAGACTGCCATACAAAGGGCGACCGTTAGCACGCGGGAAAAATGCGCTGCCATAAGCCTCTATCTTTTGGCGCATGGCATCGTAATACTGCGCAAAGACAACTGCCTTGGTACTGGCTCCAGTCAAGACCTTACGACGAGGTTCTCGACCATTGGCTTGCAAACGCTTAGCTAGCTCAGCCTCTAAAGAATTCAGCTGGGATGTTGCTAGTTTCTCATCTCCACTTTTGCGACCGCCCGAGAGCGCTCGATCCGCTTCAAGCTTGGCCAGCATTTGCTTTTGCTGTTTTTCCAAAACCTCGAGGCGGGCATCGGCACCGAGTCTTGCCTGATGGAGCGCACTAGCATCTTGATTGGAGGTATTGCCGCCTCCATGCAAATCTGCTTGGGCTAATTTATTGGCCTGCTTGGGTGCGACTTGATTACTAGCATTCACCAAGACAACGCTGAGTGGTGTATTCAGACGACGATTTTCTATTTCTCCTAGACCCCAGCGGAAGGATAAAAAGATCAGATGAAACAAAATTGAGAGGCCAAGGGCATAGCGAAATGGGTGGCGTCGCCAAATACCATTTAAACGACCTACTAGCTGCGTCAGCTTAGATGGAACTTTCATCACCCTCAGGAACTTCTGGAGTTTCTATATGAAGAACCCGAACCCCGGCAGTGAGCTGCAATAGGTCTACATCAGCCACACTCACTTCAGCTCGAGTCATACGTGGATGGGCCGCCAACTCGGGAACTGGAAGATGCAATGGGACTAACTCTACTCGAGACATCCCTTCTTTGAGATGCCTCACAAAGACTTGTCTAGGAACTTCATCTTGAGCAATCCAGCGCAAACACCAATATTTCTCAAGGCGATCTTGGTATTCACCATAGGCTGAATAACAAGCTTCAAAGTCGGCGGCGATACCCATTAATGCAGCATCACGTGGAGGAAAAGGTGCCACCATTTTGGCGGTAATGCCATGTTTTGCTATAGCGATTAACTGCCACTGATTCACTAAATCTGAGTAACGGCGCAAAGGCGAAGTACACCAAGCGTAATACTCCAAACCCAATCCTTCATGTGGACCGGGGGTTGTCTGCATACGCGTGCGTAAGGGGCCCCAGCCCTTTTGAGTACGGAACAAACCAGGCATTCCATGATCTGCCAATAAACGTCCTGAAGCACTATTGCAATAAATCATCCACTCAGCAACGATGGTATCGAGAATGGAGCCGCGTTGACGAGGAGTAATCTCCACTCGCTGCGCACCATCAACTTCTTTAATTTGAAAATGAAAGTCTCTTGCCAAGGCATTGGGATCCAAGACCCCTAATTGCTCAGAACGCAATCCATTAGCTATACGCTGCTCCTGGCGCCCTGCATGCAATAACTTTGCCGCTGCCCACAAAACACTGAGCTCTTGACGATAAGCATACTCAGCAGATTCATCGGCCAAACTTTCTTCCGTCACCAAATGCTCTAAGTTCTCCAAGCGAAGATTGGCCCCTATCGGAACCATCTCAGCGCGTAACTGCAGAGTCTCTTTATCCACAACTCCAGCCGCATCAATATCTACATAAATCGATAAAGCTGGGCGAGCAGCACCCTCATCTAATGAGAACTGAGTAATCACCTGATCAGGCAACATCGTAATTTTGTCGCCAGGGAAATACACCGTAGACATACGTATGCGTGCAACTTTATCTAAAGCGTCATCCTTAGTAATCACTAAACCAGGGGCCGCAATATGAATACCGATACGATGTCCGCCACCCTCGAGCGCAGTAACTGATAAAGCATCGTCAATTTCAGTAGTACCTGAGTCATCTATTGAGAACGCAGTGACTTCAGCGATAGGCAATTCTGAAATAGCAGCATCTAAAGCAGCTTGATCAACCGCCAAACTTAGGTCATGTGCAGCGCCCTGAGGGAAATGCGCTTTTAAGAACATCCCTTGGTGATATTGCAAAGGTGAGTCAATCGCGCCACAGCGGATCATGAGCTGCGCAGGTGATTCTCCTGACTCAGTACATGCTGCAATTAATGCTTTATAGGCAGAGGTATTTTTATCCGGAGAAAACAGAAGTTGATTTGCCTGAGATTGAAGCATCTCTGGAAACACCCCAGCCACCAGTTCTTGCTGCCATGCAGTCTGTTGCTCTAATTCTTTTTGCTTGCGCTCAAGCGCAACCAAACCAGCCTGCAGTTGCTCTAGTGGCGCCCTTTGAAAACGTCCACGCCCTTTACGACGAAAAAATACTGGCGCACTTTGCAAGGCGATGGCTAATGCAGTCTGTTGCGGTACGCTGGCTTGTGCGCCAAAGTACTCATGAGCAACATCTAATAAGCCAAACTCTTCATCAGGTGCGCAATCCCATAAGAACTGCAGATCAATCTCTTTGGATAAAATATTTGCCTCATCCATTAAGACTTGCGGTTCTGGCTTTTCAAAACGGAGCCAAACTTCTTTGGCTTTTAACTTAATCTTTTTCCCAGAAAGACTAGTTGCTTGCCATGATTCAGCATCTCCAGCGCCCGAAGCAGACTGAACCGTAGCGACCTTGATGTCGCCACCCTCTTCATATAAAAGATGCATGCTTAGAGGGAGATCCCGCCACTGGCCTCAAGTGCAACACCGTTCACATAGCTAGCTTCATCGCTTGCTAAGAATAAATAGACGTTCGCCATTTCTTCAGGAGTCCCTAAGCGACCAAGCCAACTGCGCCTCTCAATATCTTTCAGAATATTTTCTGGCATCGCTTTCACCATCTCAGTAGCAATAAAGCCTGGGCAAACTGCATTTACCCGAATACCTTTTGGGCCCAATTCACGCGCCCAAGTTTTAGTAAATCCAATCACTCCAAACTTGGTTGCTGAATAGTTAGTTTGTCCAAAGTTTCCATAAATGCCCACAACACTAGAAGCATTGACGACAGCGCCTTTACCAGCCTCCAACATATGCGGCACTACCAACTGCGTGCAATTAAAAACACCCTTGAGATTGACATCAATTACCGTATCAAATTGTGCTTCTGTCATTTTGACTAAGCGTGCATCTTGTGTAATGCCTGCATTGTTAATTAGGATATCAATGCGTCCGTGGCGCTGCATGATCTGATCAACAGCCGCTTCAACACTTGCACGATCAGTCACGTTCATGACATAAGCTTCTGAGCCCGGAATCAGATCTGTAGCAGCTTTAACCGCATCGGGATTCACATCGGCAATCATGACTTTGGCACCTTCTTGAGCAAAACGTTTTGCAGTTGCAAAACCAATGCCTTTTGCAGCACCAGTAATGATGGCTACTTTATCTTTCAGTCTCATGCTCATTACTTTGCTTTCTCTTGTATTGCAGTCAATATCTTTTGGTGCACCCCACCAAAGCCGCCATTGCTCATCACCAAAATATGATCGCCAGGCCTTGCTTCATTTGCAACAGCTTTAACCAAAGTAGATAGATCATCAAAGGCTGCAGCACGATTTTCGCTCATTGCATTTAATGGGGCTAATACTGCATTTAAGTCCCAGCCCAAAGAATCTTTACCAGTGCTTGCGCCGTAAGTAAAAATCTTGTCAGCAGCTTCGAGGCTATTGGGTAGTTGAGCTTTCATCACCCCGAGTTTCATCGTATTGGAGCGAGGTTCCAAGACTGCCAAAATTCGTGCCTGCCCTACACGGCGACGCAAGCCATCTACCGTGGTAGTTATGGCAGTTGGGTGATGCGCAAAGTCATCGTATACAGTTACTCCATTTGCGACACCAATCGTCTCTAAACGACGCTTCACATTTTTGAACTCAGCTAAAGCACGTGCGGCATCGGTTGGTGCAATGCCAATATGATTTGCTGACGCAATGGCTGCCAATGCATTGAGTTGATTGTGACGGCCCATGACTCCCGAGTCTGGAGCCCAGGTCACTGTGGCGACCTCTTTACCATCTTGCAACACAATAAAGCCATCCGCTGCTTGAGAAACTAATGACCAGACATTGTGTTTATCTTGCCCAAATTTTTCAACGGGCGCCCAAGCACCTCTGGAAATAACTCTTTCTAGGGCGGGCTCTTCGCCATTAACCACAACAAGACCATTACCCGGGACGGTGCGCACTAAATGATGGAATTGGGTCTCGATTGCAGCAAGATCAGCAAAAATATCGGCGTGATCAAACTCGAGATTATTCAACAAAGCGGTGCGTGGGCGATAGTGAACAAACTTACTGCGCTTATCAAAAAACGCTGTGTCATATTCATCGGCTTCGATTACAAAATACTTGCTCTCACCTAAGCGAGCAGATACCGTGAAATTCAGTGGCACTCCACCGATGAGATAACCTGGCTTGTAATCATTGAACTCTAAAATCCAAGCCAACATGGCGGAGGTAGTTGTTTTGCCATGCGTACCGGCAACAGCCAAGACATGTCTACCAAATAGAACTTGCTCACCCAGCCACTGAGGTCCAGAGGTGTAAGGAAGCCCTTGATTCAGAATGGCCTCCATTAGTGGATTGCCACGCGAAACCACATTACCGATTACAAATAAATCTGGCATCGTCTCAAACTGTAATAATTGATCGGGCGAGAATCCCTCAATGAGCTCAATGCCCTGCGCTTCCAGCTGCGTGCTCATCGGTGGATATACGTTGGCATCGCACCCAGTAACACGATGTCCGGCCTGCCGAGCGATTGCGGCAATGCCGCCCATGAAAGTACCGCAAATGCCCAAGATATGAATATGCATTGGGCAATTTTAGCTAAGGAGCAGCAATGAACCGAAGACAGTGGATAAGCATCATTGGATTTAACCTAGTAGCCCTTGCTGCGGGAGTGGCGACTTCGCAATGGATCTTCAGAACAGAGCCGGCAGACGATCCTGCAATGAAGGCCTTTTTTACCAACCCTTGGCAAACATCTGATGGAAAATCGGTTGACACCAAAGAATGGCGCGAAAAAGTCTTGGTTATCAACTTTTGGGCTTCCTGGTGCCCTCCCTGCGTTGAAGAAATGCCTACTTTGGATAAATTACAGTCAGAGTTTAAGAGTCAACATGTCTTATTTGTAGGCATCGGTATCGATTCACCCTCTAATATTCGTGAATTTCTAGAAAAGACCCCAGTTTCTTATCCAATTGTGATTGGTGGACTTGAGGGCAGCAATATCTCGAAACAGATGGGGAATGCCCAAGGGGCGCTTCCCTATACCGTTATTGTTAATACTCAAGGCAAGGCGACTAGCAGTAAATTAGGAAAGATAAGCGAAGAAGAGCTCAGAAGTGCAATTAAATCGGCTTTATAAGACTTTTTAAATGATCTTTGTGATCACCATCTAGGTCAAAATTAGCGTTTTCTGAGCCAAAAATTGCAATAGTTACGCTTCAAATCTTAAAAAATAGCCAGTTTATTGTGTCATTTTTAGGCTTGAGGTGGGACTCCGGGGGTATACTTTATGAGCAAGATGAGGAGCATTCTTCATTAAATAAGCAGTTTTCAGAGAAAAGCTTTATCTCCGCAATAAAACCTAACTGCCTCTAAAAATATCGATCTATGTCGAAAAATACTTCAATTCTCGTTATCCAAGGCCCCAACCTCAATCTGTTGGGAACCCGTGAGCCAGAGGTTTATGGCAAAACTACTCTCGAAGATATTCATACCAAGCTAGGTGTCATCGCAAAGTCCCACTTAGTCGATTTATCCACCTTCCAAAGCAACCATGAGGGCGAGCTGATTGACCGAGTTCAAAAGGCTAAACAAGATGGGGTGGATTTCATCATCATTAATCCAGGCGCTTTTACCCACACCAGCGTTGCCTTGCGTGATGCACTGGCTGGAGTTGCTATACCGTTTACTGAAATACACCTGTCTAACATTCACCAACGTGAGGAGTTTCGTAAACACTCCTACCTGTCTGATATTGCTACTGGCGTTATCTGCGGTTTGGGCGCGATTGGTTACGAATTAGCACTGCAAGCAGCTATCGCCCGCTTGCAAAAATAAAGATTAACTAAGAATTACCAGAGAGGAAGCCTTTCCATGGATCTAAGAAAACTAAAAACCCTAATCGACCTTGTTTCTGAATCAGGAATTTCTGAATTAGAAGTCAATGAAGGTGAAGATCGTGTTCGCATTGTGAATGCCGGCTCTCCAGCCCCTGCAGGTCAAGTGGTATACGCCAATCCAGCGCCTGCTCAAGTAATGCAAGCTCCTCCTGCGGCTGCACCAGTTACTACACCTGCTGCTGATGAAGCGCAAGCTGAAACTGGTTTTGTTGCTCGCTCACCAATGGTCGGCACCTTCTATCGCGCACCAAACCCTGAGTCTCCAGATTTTGTCAAAGTCGGCGACACAGTCAAAGTGGGGCAAACGCTGTGCATTATTGAAGCGATGAAACTTCTCAATGAGATTGAGTCTGAGCAAGCGGGTGTTATTAAACAAATTCTGTGTGAAAACGGTCAAGGCGTTGAATTTGATCAGCCGCTGTTCATCATCGCTTAATAGATCTCCCTTAGATCTATTCCAATCCACCGTTACTTAACTCAGAGCCGACATGTTCGATAAGATTCTGATTGCCAATCGCGGAGAAATTGCTCTCCGTATCCAACGCGCATGTCGCGAGTTGGGAATTAAAACTGTGGTGGTCTACTCGACCGCAGATAAAGAAGCTAAATATGTAAAGCTTGCAGACGAAGCGGTCTGTATTGGGCCCGCCCCATCACCACTCAGCTATCTCAATATGCCGGCCATCATTTCAGCAGCGGAAGTGACAGATGCTGAAGCAATTCATCCTGGCTATGGATTCCTCTCTGAGAATGCCGACTTTGCAGAACGTGTTGAGAAGTCCGGTTTTGCATTCATTGGCCCCACCGCAACCTCAATTCGTCTCATGGGCGATAAGGTCTCAGCGAAGCGCGCCATGATTAAAGCCGGCGTTCCTTGCGTTCCGGGCTCTGAGGGTGCGCTGTCAAGCGACCCAAAAGAAATTATTTCAACCGCAAAACGCGTTGGCTATCCGGTCATTATTAAAGCTGCTGGCGGTGGCGGTGGTCGTGGAATGCGTGTCGTGCATACTGAGGCTGCTCTTCTCAATGCGGTCAATATGACTAAAGAAGAAGCTGGTCGTGCTTTTAGTAATCCAGAAGTCTATATGGAGAAGTTTTTAGAAAAGCCTCGCCATGTAGAGATCCAGATTTTGGCTGATACCCATGGCAATGCCATTTGGTTAGGTGAGCGTGATTGCTCCATGCAACGTCGCCACCAAAAAGTGATCGAAGAAGCTCCGGCACCCGGTATTGATCGCCGCGCTATCGCCAAAATTGGTGAGCGCTGCGCTGAAGCCTGTAGGAAAATTGCTTACCGTGGTGCTGGTACTTTTGAGTTCTTGTATGAAGATGGTGAATTCTTCTTCATTGAGATGAATACCCGCGTTCAAGTTGAACACCCAGTCACCGAAATGATTACAGGCGTTGATATTGTTCAAGAACAAATTCGTATTGCTGCCGGCTTAAAACTCAGCTATCGCCAGAAAGACATTGTTTTCCGTGGCCATGCCATCGAATGCCGTCTGAATGCAGAGGACCCATTCAAATTCACACCAAGCCCAGGAAAAATTGGTTCATTCCATATGCCAGGCGGCCCCGGCATTCGCGTCGATTCACATGCCTATAGTGGTTATGTAGTGCCGTCCAATTACGACTCCATGATTGGCAAGTTAATTGCTTATGGCAATACTCGCGAGCAAGCGATACGCCGTATGCAGATTGCGCTTTCCGAGATGGTGATCGATGGCATCACAACCAATGTGCCACTGCATCGTGAACTCATGCTTGATCCGAACTTCATCGAAGGCGGAACCAGCATTCACTATTTGGAGCATCGCCTCGAAGAGCAAGCCGCTAGTCGCGGTAAGCCCTAAGTTGCAGGTCAGTTAATGTCCATTTGGGGTGAGCATGTCCTATCGTGAACTTATTTTCACGGTCCCGGCTGAGATTGCAGAACCTTTAGGTGATGCTTTACTGGAAGTGGGCGCACTCTCCGTTACTGTTGAAGATGATGCTGCTGGCGGTTACGATGAAAATCCACTCTATGGTGAGCCAGGTCTATCGCCGGAAGTACAGGCTTGGGATCGATCTGCTGTCACTGCACTTTTCAATCCAGAAATTGATAATTCTGATGCAGCGAACTTTATCCCCGAACTTCTCGCATCCCTTCAGGAAGCGGGATTCAATCTTCCAACTCCGCAAGAAAAGATTGTTGAAGAGCAAGATTGGGTTCGCTTAACCCAGAGTCAATTTGCTCCGATTCAGATAGGTGAGCGTATTTGGGTAGTGCCTTCTTGGCATGAAGCGCCTACCGACCTCAACGCAATTTGTTTGGCGGTAGATCCAGGTTTGGCATTTGGCACAGGCAGTCACCCGACTACACATCTTTGCTTGCTTTGGCTTGAACAAAATACCCAGCTTGCCAAGCAAAGCTTGCTCGATTATGGTTGTGGATCCGGAATCTTAGCTATTGCGGCCGCGAAACTGGGATGCAAGCCAGTAGTTGGCACTGATATTGATCCACAAGCAATGGTTGCAGCACGTAGCAATGCAGAAATCAACAAGGTAGTCATTCGCTTTGTCCTGCCTAATGAAAATGCACCAGAACTTGCGGCAGAAACCAAGTACGACATCGTGATGGCCAATATTTTGGCTAATCCCTTGCAAGTTTTAGCGCCAGCGCTGGTAAACAAGATGCGCCCAGGTGGAAAAATTGTTCTCTCAGGCGTGCTTGCGCGTCAAGCAGAGGAAGTAATTACAACCTATAGCCAATGGCTAAGCCTTTCTGTTTGGAAGGAAAGCGAAGGCTGGGTCTGTCTGCACGGCACACTTCTTGCAAAAGATGCTAAAGCAAGTTCAGCAGACAAAAATAGAGATACTTTTGCTCCGGCTCAAAAAAAAAGTCTTAAATTCATTTTTCTCAGTCTTTTTTTCATTCTGCTCATTATTTTTGGCGAGCACCTTTCCAGAAATTTCCTACTATCAGCATTAGCAACGCGTGTTGATGGCAGCTCCTCTGCGATTGCAAGAACTAGTTTTTCTCTTTTACAGAAGTTGGATCAACAAGTATGTCATGCACTAGGGTGCGTAAATCGCCCTGTAAGCGATTTTGCTGCTTGGAAAATAACTTCGGTTACCCTTTCGACCGAAAACGTGCGAGAGGGCCTTAAAAACGTTTCAAATCAATCTGTTTTACAAGTTGGCGTACAAAATCGTCTTGCCATCCCTGTTTTATTCCCAAATTTAGAAATTTCCCTCACCGATGCAGAGGAATCTGAAATCAAAAAGATTCAACTCACTCCGCAAGAATGGTTACCGACTACTTGGCAAGAGTCACATTCAGATTTTTTACGTCAAGGCGCCCCTGCCGGTGAAATCTTTTCGTCTGCATTGCTGATTTCACTTCCGCAAAATGCTGCTGGATATCGTGTCAGAATTTTTTACCCTGAAAAATAGACTGCAAACCCTATTTCATACTCATTTCAATTGATTTTTATTAGAAAGTAATTATTTATGGCTAGCTTGATCTGCGGTTCCATCGCTTACGACACCATCATGAACTTTGAAGGCAAATTTGCCGATCAAATTCTGCCAGAGCAGATTCATATTTTGAATGTTGCCTTCCTAGTTCCTACCATGCGTCGTGAATTCGGTGGTTGCGCAGGCAATATCGCCTATAACCTCAAACTTCTCGGGGGCGATCCGATCATCATGGCAACCGTCGGGGGTGATGCAGCTCCTTATTTGGATCGCCTGAAGCAGCTCCAGATTGATACAACGCATATTGGTCAGATTGAGCAAGCATTCACTGCTCAAGCGATGATTACTACCGATCAAACTAATAATCAAATCACTGCCTTTCATCCAGGCGCCATGAATGAGTCTCACTTAAATCAAGTTTCGGCCGTTATTACGGAGCGCAGCAAGAACATGAAGGGTGCTGCCAAATTCGGAATCGTTGCCCCAGATGGTCGCCAAGGCATGTGGGAACACTGTCATCAGTTAGCAGCAGCAGGTGTTCCATTTATATTTGATCCAGGGCAAGGTTTGCCGATGTTCAATGGCCCAGAACTCCTTGAGCTTGTAGATATTGCAAGCTATCTGGCCGTAAATGACTATGAAGGTGAAATGCTATCGCAAAGAACTGGCTTGAACCTGGCAAAAGTAGCTGAGAGGGTCAAAGCTCTCATCGTTACCAAGGGTGCTGAAGGTGCAGACATTTACTTTGAAGGTCAATGTATCTCAATTCCGCCGGTACCAGCAGCGAAAGTAGTTGATCCAACTGGTTGCGGTGATGCATTCCGGGGCGGCTTGCTATTTGGATTAGAAAACGGCATGGATTGGGAAACCACTGGGCGATTGGCTAGCTTAATGGGTTCGATCAAAATCACCCATCAGGGACCACAAAATCACCAAATAAGCAAAGATGAAATCGCCGCTCAATTCAAATCCGCATTTGGATTTGCCCTCTAAAGCTAATAATTACCTAGAGTAGTAATAAAAAAGGGATCTCGTGAGAGATCCCTTTGAACTTCACACGCCTACAAACAGAGCTTATGGACGTGTGCCAGTTGGGAAGGGCCAAGCAGCGGCAGGATTCAACGTTGTTGAAGTAGCAGCTTTTTTAGCCACGGGCTTTTTTACAGCTTTGCCCGCTTTCTTCGCAGCAGGCTTACTTACTTTTTTTTTGCAGCTACGCGCTTCTTAGCAGCAGGACGCTTTTTAGCGGCAGGCTTCTTAGCAGCAGCTTTTTTAGCAGCAGGACGCTTTTTAGCGGCAGGCTTCTTCTTAGCAGCAGGCTTCTTAGCAGCAGCTTTTTTAGCAGCAGGGCGCTTTTTAGCGGCAGGCTTCTTCTTAGCAGCAGGCTTCTTAGCAGCAGCTTTTTTAGCAGCAGGCTTCTTAGCAGCTACTTTTTTCTTTGCAGCTGGTTTCTTTGCAGCAACTTTTTTCTTGGCGATTGCCATAGTAATGCTCCTTCACGTGAGGATTAGTACAAACTACCGATTAAGAAGACCCGACCATTCATTTCCGCCTGGTTTTGCAACCGATTGGAGCCGACGAGCGAGCCATTCATCGGCGCGCGGCTTGATACTAAGTGCTGCACGCTAATGAATCTTGGAAAAAAAGCCGCGACCCCAAAGGGCAACGGCTTCTTGAATTTGCTGGAAAAAATAGAGAGAGTAGACCAGACACCCTTGGACAAGGGTTTTCGGATTTGAGTCTGGTTTTGCTGACTTTTAAAACTATCCAACCGTCTAATCTCCTATTTAGCCGGCTATGCGCTTTTTAATTAACTACTTATTCCCAACTTAGCGCACCGCCAGTTTGATACTCAATAACGCGTGTCTCAAAAAAGTTTCTCTCTTTTTTCAGATCAATCATTTCTGACATCCATGGGAATGGATTCTCTTCATTTGGGAACATCGCGTCAAGTCCTATTTGCAAACATCTGCGATTACAGATGTATCTTAGGTAACCTTTGAACATCGGCGCGTTCAATCCAAGCACTCCGCGAGGCATCGTATCCTCTGCATAACGGTACTCTAATTCCACTGCTTTTTCGAAGATAGATTTGATCTCGTCTTTGAACGCAGAAGTCCATAACTGCGGGTTCTCCAGCTTGATTTGATTAATTAAATCAATACCAAAATTACAGTGCATAGACTCGTCACGAAGGATGTATTGATACTGCTCAGCAGCACCCGTCATTTTGTTTTGACGACCCATTGCAAGTATTTGCGTAAAACCAACATAAAAGAATAATCCTTCCATTACGCAGGCAAAAACGATCAATGATTTGAGCAACATTTGATCAGTTTCTAATGTCCCGGTTTTGAAATTAGGGTCAGTCAATACATCAATAAACGGAATTAAGAACTGATCTTTGGCACGAATTGACTCGATTTCGTTATACGCATTAAAGATTTCGCTCTGGTCTAAACCCAAAGATTCCACAATATATTGATAGGCGTGAGTATGAATTGCTTCCTCAAAAGCCTGACGTAATAGATATTGACGGCATTCTGGGGCAGTAATGTGGCGATAAGTACCCAGAACAATATTGTTTGCCGCTAAAGAGTCCGCGGTTGTGAAGAAACCAAGATTACGCTTAATGATGCGACGCTCATCCTCAGTTAAGCCATTAGGATCCTTCCAAAGCGCGATATCGCGGTTCATATTGATCTCTTGTGGCATCCAATGGTTTGCGCAACCAGCCAGATATTTCTCCCAAGCCCACTTATATTTAAATGGAACCAGTTGATTCACGTCAGTCTTGGCATTAATCACGCGCTTATCAGCAGCATTGACACGCAAAGCAGCACCACCAGTCAATGCAGCGGCTTGCACAGGTGCAGACTCCACATTCTGAGGGGCGGCAATGGCAACCTGGTCTGCTTGTGGACGTTGTGGCTCTGCAAACACAGGTTGTGGCACCAAGCCAACCTTGGCTATCGCAGGAGCTACTTCTTCTTCCCAATTCAACATAACTTTCTCCAAATTCTTATTTTTCTAAATCAGTTAGCAAATAGCTTACTGACATGCTTCACATTCCTCAAATCCAGCATCGCCTGGGCGCATTGTGCAAGCAGGGCCATCTAACTCTTGGGCTGCTGATGCATCAGTACCATTCACACCACCGCCACTAGATACCGCATTTAACTGGCCACTTGCAACCGTAGACTTCTCCACGTGCGTTGCGGCCATTGTGCGGAGGTAATAGGTGGTCTTCAAACCGCGCAGCCATGCCAATTTATACGTGTCATCCAATTTCTTGCCAGATGCCCCACCCATGTAAATATTGAGTGACTGCGCCTGGTCAATCCACTTCTGACGACGTGAAGCGGCTTCAACCAACCAACTTGGCTCCACTTCAAATGCGGTGGCATATAAGTCACGCAAATCTTGTGGCACACGATCAATCTTGGACAAGGTACCGTCAAAATACTTCAAATCCGCAATCATCACTTCATCCCAGAGACCACGATCTTTCAGATCACGGACCAAATACTCGTTTACTACTGTGAACTCACCTGAGAGGTTGGATTTCACAAACAAGTTCTGGAATGTCGGCTCAATACAAGCTGATACGCCAATGATATTGGAAATGGTTGCAGTCGGTGCAATCGCAACACAGTTTGAGTTACGCATACCATGCTGCTTAATGCGGGCACGCAAGCCATCCCAATTCATAGTGGAAGAGCTATCTACTTCAAGGTACCCACCACGCTCTGCCGCCAACAATGCCACCGAGTCTTGTGGAAGAATGCCACGATCCCATAATGAACCTTTATAGGTGCTGTAAACGCCACGCTCTTCGGCTAACTCGTTAGATGCTTGATAGGCGTAGTAGCAAACTGCTTCCATTGAAGAATCGGCAAACTTCACTGCCTCATCACTAGCATAAGGAATGCGTTGCATGTGCAGGCAATCCTGGAAGCCCATGATGCCCATACCGACTGGACGATGCTTCAAGTTGGAGTTACGCGCTTTAGCAACAGCGTAATAGTTGATGTCAATCACGTTATCCAACATCCGCATTGCAGTACGGATTGTTTTTTGGAGTTTCTCATGATCCAAAATCATCTTGCCAGATGCATCGGTTGTCATGTGGGCTGTCAAGTTCACAGAACCTAGGTTACAAACTGCAATCTCGCTCTCATTTGTGTTCAAAGTGATCTCAGTACACAAGTTAGAAGAGTGAACTACGCCGATATGCTGTTGCGGGCTACGAATGTTGCAAGGATCTTTAAATGTGATCCATGGGTGGCCAGTTTCAAACAACATGCCTAACATCTTGCGCCACAATTGCTGCGCAGGAATGCGACGGAATGGCTTCAATTCACCAGCGTCTGCTTTTTTCTCGTAAGCAACATAAGCCTCTTCAAAGGCCTTGCCGAATTTGTCATGCAAGTCAGGTGTATTTGAAGGTGAGAATAGTGTCCACTCTCCACCTTCCATCACGCGCTTCATGAACAAGTCAGGAATCCAATTTGAAGTATTCATATCATGCGTACGGCGACGATCATCGCCGGTGTTCTTACGTAACTCAAGGAACTCTTCAATATCTAAGTGCCACGTCTCTAAATAGGCACAAACTGCGCCCTTCCGCTTACCGCCTTGGTTTACTGCCACCGCTGTATCGTTTACCACTTTTAAGAATGGCACAACACCTTGTGACTTACCGTTAGTGCCCTTGATATGACTTCCTAAGGCGCGTACGTTTGTCCAGTCATTACCTAAACCGCCAGCAAACTTCGACAAGAGTGCATTCTCTTTCAAAGCCTCATAGATCCCGTCAAGATCATCATCTACAGTTGTTAGGTAGCAGCTGGATAACTGCGGGCGTGTCGTCGCTGAGTTAAATAGGGTTGGTGTGCTGGACATGAAATCAAATGTAGAAAGGATTTCATAGAACTCGATTGCACGACGCTCACGATCTAACTCATTCAAAGACAAGCCCATGGCAACGCGCATGAAGAATGCCTGCGGCATTTCAATACGGCGGTCTTCAATGTGCAAGAAATAACGGTCATACAAGGTTTGCAAACCGAGGTAGTTGAACTGTAAGTCACGGCTTGCATTCAAAGCGGCAGCCAATCTTGGTAAATCAAACTCACGCATACGTGGGTCTAAGAGCTCAGCAGAGATGCCTTCATTGATGTACTTGGCAAAGTAGCTACCATACTCAGCTTGCATATCGCCTTGCAACACTTCGCGCCCAAGGATCTCCTTACGAATCACGTGCATCAAAATGCGTGCAGTCACTTGACTGTATGCAGGATCTTTTTCAATCAATGTGCGTGATGCCAAAATTGCGGAGTCATACACTTGAGCCATCGGTACGCCATCGTACAAATTCTTGATGGTTTCAGTAATGATTGGGCTTGCGTCAATGTGGTTGCCAAGGCCTTCACAGGCAGCCTCGATAATGGTGCGCAAGGCCGCCATATCTAATAACTTCTCAACACCATTATCAGTTACCTTCAAACCAGGCTCACTAGTCTGAGTTGATGCTTGAGTTTCTTGTGCAGTAGTTTGTTGTGCAGCGCGCTCTTGATTGCGCTTTTCACGATAAAGAACATATGCGCGTGCAACGTTATGCTCACCACTGCGCATCAACGCCAATTCCACTTGATCTTGAATATCCTCAATGTGGAAAGTGCCACCATTTGGACGGCTGCGCAATAAGGCACGAACTACTGCATGGGTTAGTTGCTCAACCTGCTCACGTACACGCGCAGAAGCCGCGCCCTGACCACCGTTAACCGCTAAAAAAGCTTTTGTAACTGCAATGGCGATTTTGGATGGCTCGAATGCCACCACTGAGCCATTTCGGCGAATAATCTTGTAATCTGATAATTGAGTAGCTTGGCCACCACCTATTCCGCCAGCTACAAAGCCGGCTGATGGGGCTTGATTCATCGATTCGGAGGAGCTTATCCCTGGATTATTTGTGCCGGTAGTTTGTCCCACTGCTTGGGGGTTGGCGTATGTCATATTGTTCCTGCTTATATATAGTTATTTGGACAAAAATCGTTAAAAAACAATAGGGTATTGCTGTATTCAAACACTACATCTAGTGTTTCGAAGTGCATTTGACACTAAGTATAGGGAAATATTCAGAAATTAGTAAGTCATTTCTGACGAATATTTATAAGTATTTTTCCCTATATTTTCAATAAATTAGGGTTCATTTTGGTGCAGTTTTTGCAGCCCTTTTTAGCTAAAGGGCAAGAAAGTGAGCGTGTGCTCACATACTAACTTAGAGCCCTAACGCGGGCCTAAACCAAAGGGGAATTTTTCGACAGGAGTGTTGCTTTTACCCTGAAACTTTTTCCAATCAAATTGCACTCCTGGATCGACTTTTCTGCCCGGGGCAATATCACTATGTCCAGCAATTTGAAGATTAGGGTAAACAGAGTGTATTTGGGCGCTTAATTTAGCCAAAGCGGAATACTGAATATCCTCAAAGGGATGGTCGCCATCCCCCTCTAGCTCAATACCAATCGAAAAATCATTGCACTTTTCTCGCCCCAAAAACGATGATGCGCCGGCATGCCAGGCTTTGCTTTGAGTGGATACAAACTGAAAGACCTCGCCACGACGAGAAATCAAAAAATGGCTAGATACTTTTTGATCAGCAATTTCTTCAAAATAGGGATGCAAAGAAGAATCCAGTTTGTTTTGAAAAAAATCCACAATAAAGCGGGTGGAGTTGTGATCGACAAATCCACTAGGGGGAAGGCTAATGTGATGAATCACTAGCAAATCCGGAACAAGACCCTCTGGTCGCATATCTTGGTTGGGTGAGATACGCCAAGTAGCTGAACCAAGCCAACCTTGGGCATCCAAGCTATCAAGATGCTCTTGAGAGCAATAGAAGCGCGACTCTTGCATGACTGCTTCAGATTTTGGAAGGTGAAGAGAGCAATGGTGGCACTGGACAATCACCTCCGGCTCAACAACTTTGCTTTGCTCTGCCTTTATCTTGGCGGCCTCATCCGTATTGAGCTTTACTTGTTTTTTGCCTTTTATCCAAAGGTACAAAACGCCTACGCCAGCAAATAATAGAAGCCACTTAATCAAAACGTCATGCTCTCTGAAGAATCACTTCCAAAACAAATCGACTGCCAACATAGGCCAGAAGCAAGGCGGTATAAGCACTCAAGACCCAACGAACAGCTACGCGCCCACGTAAACCAACACGCCAACGGGCTATTAGAAGACCAGAAAATAAGAACCAGGAAATCAAAGCAAAGATGGTCTTGTGATCAAAAACAAGTGGTTTACCAAATAATGTTTGCGAAAAGAGGAGTCCAGAAAAGACTGTCAAGCTCAGGAGTGCAACACCCACGTAGAGCAAGTTAAAGAGAAGGCTTTCCATTGCCATCAGTGGTGGCAAATCTTCCAACCAATGGGAGATGCGGCTATTAGGGGTGACGGCTAACTGACGGTGTAATGCTCGATCTTGAATACTCATCAACATGGCATGCAATGCTGCCAAACTCAATAATCCAACTGAAATAGTGGCAACAATAAAATGCCCCTTAAACCAAGGATCGGATACCGCCTTTGGCGAAATCAAGGTACCGGAAAACATCACTGGCAATACAGAGCAAAACAGAGCAAAACATAAGACAAGCCAACGTAAACTGGAAATCGGCAGGAACCATGACTGAAACCAGTAAAACGCGAGACCCACCCAAGCAATCAGAGAAAGATCCTGAGCAAAACCAAATACAAATCCTTGGGGTGTAAAAACCGAGTCGTGTAGCTCAATTCCATGCACCAGCAAAATCAATAGAATCAATGCCTGAACTAGGCCTGTAAAAGCCGGGGATTCAATCTTTCCCTTGGGCCGTGAACCCAAAAAGACCAAAAGAAGCAAATAAAGCGCCGAAGGGAGCCAATTCAAGCTTGAGTAACCTAAAATATCCATCTAGAAAGTCTAATCGATAAATGCTAGAGAATCTCACCGATCGCCTATCTCGTGTTGTTAAAACAATGCGGGGCCAAGCTCGCCTGACCGAAGAGAACACTGCAGAAATGCTCCGGGAGATCCGCCTGGCCTTGCTGGAGGCGGACGTTGCCCTTCCAGTCGTTAAATCCTTACTCGAGCAAATTAGATTTAAAGCCCTTGGCGAGGAAGTGGTTGGAAGCCTCAGTCCAGGACAAGCGCTGGTTGGCGTTGTTCAGCGCGAACTGGCTCAGGTCATGCGAGGTGACGCTACCCAAAACGGTGAGCTGAATCTAGCAACCCAACCACCAGCAGTCATCCTCATGGCTGGCTTGCAGGGCGCAGGAAAAACCACATCAGTTGGTAAATTAGCCAAATTTCTGCAAGAAAAAAAGAAAAAGAAAGTACTCACCGTCTCTTGTGACGTCTATCGTCCTGCAGCTATCGAGCAACTAGAAACTGTCAGCAAACAAGTTGGCGCTGAATTTTTCCCAAGCAATATCAATCAAAAGCCGAGTGAAATCGCTGCTGCTGCTCTAGATTGGGCGCGCCGCCATTATTTTGATGTGCTGCTAGTAGATACAGCTGGTCGTCTCGGTATTGATGAAGCGCTTATGCAAGAAATCAAAGCCTTGCATACCAATCTCAAGCCGATTGAAACCCTGTTTGTGGTTGATGCCATGCTGGGTCAAGATGCCGTCAATACAGCTAAAGCTTTCCATGAGGCACTCCCACTTACGGGTGTGATCCTCACCAAGCTAGATGGTGATTCACGAGGTGGTGCAGCACTTTCAGTGCGTCAGGTTACCGGCGTGCCACTCAAGTTCATTGGTGTTGCCGAAAAAATGGACGGTCTCGAAGCATTTGATGCTGAGAGAATGGCAAGCCGTATTTTGGGCATGGGCGATATTCTTGCCCTAGTTGAGCAAGCCCAACAGAACGTGGATGTTGCCAAAGCAGAAAAGCTGGCGAGTAAGATTTCTAAAGGTGGATTTGATCTAGGTGACTTCAGAGATCAACTTGCACAGATGCAACAGATGGGTGGCATGGCTAGCTTGATGGATAAGCTACCAAGTCATATGGCACAAGCGGCTTCCAAAACGAATATGAGCGCTGCTGACAAACAGACCAAGCGTATGCGCGGCATTATCGATAGCATGACACCTCAAGAGCGCACAAAACCTGAATTGCTAAAAGCGACTCGCAAGCGTCGTATTGCAGCTGGTGCAGGCGTTGAGGTTCAAGAAGTCAACCGCCTATTAGCGCAGTTTGAGCAAATGCAAACCATGATGAAGCAGTTTAAGGGTGGCAAGATGGCCCGCACCATGGCCTCCATGGCAGCCAAAGGAGCCGCCAAGGGCATTGGCGGACTCTTTAAGAAGTAATAGTCAAAAAATTTTTAATTTAAGAAACGAGTTTTCTGGCTGCATCAACTTCAGCAATCACTTTTGCTTTAATTTCTGCTAGTGGGATATTTGCTGATTCAGCATTAGTGCGACCCTTCAATTCCACTTGAGCATCTGCAAGGCCGCGATCACCAATCACAACTCGGAACGGAATGCCGATTAACTCCCAATCAGCAAACATCGCACCGGGCCTCTCGCCGCGATCATCGAGTACTACATCTACCCCGGCAGCAATTAATTCATCATGTAATTGATCGGCAGCAGCTTTCACAGCCTCTGATTTATCGTAACCCATTGGACAAATCACCACTTCAAATGGTGCCATCGAAATCGGCCAAATGATTCCACGCTCATCATTGCCCTGCTCAATTGCAGCGCCTAATAAGCGAGTTACACCAATGCCATAACAACCCATCACCATTGGCTGCGCTTTGCCTTGCTGATCTAAGTAGGTGCAACCCATCGCTTCAGAGTAACGCGTACCCAATTGGAATACATGGCCCACTTCAATGCCGCGGCAAATATCGACAACCCCCTTACCATCAGGGGAAGGATCTCCCGCTACAGCATTACGCAAATCCATCACCAAAGGCTCTGGTAAATCACGGCCCCAGTTCACACCGGTCAAATGATGCCCCACATCATTAGCACCGCAAACAAAATCAGACATATTAGCTACGGTACGATCTGCGACTACGGTTACATCAGCAGCAACTCCAACCGGACCCAAATATCCTGCTGGCGCATTACAGGCTTGCTTGATCTCAGCTTCACTAGCAAAACGTGATTCAGCCATACCAGGAATCTTGCTCGCCTTGATTTCATTAAGCTCATGGTCACCGCGCACTAGCACCATAAATAATTTTGCTGGACCTTCTTCTTGATCGGCAGCAAACAGTAAGGACTTCACAGTTTGCTCAAGTGGCAACTTTAAAAATTGGGCTACCTCTGCACAGTTTGTTTGATTTGGTGTCGCAACTTTAGTCAGAGCATGAGCTGCAGCAACACGCGTATCAATCAATGAGACCGACTCAGCAGCCTCAAGATTAGCGGCGTAGTCCGAATTCGGACAATACACAATGGCGTCTTCACCGGTATCGGCAATCACATGGAACTCTTGACTACCAGAACCACCAATAGCGCCGTTATCCGCCGTGACTGCACGGAACTTCAAACCCATGCGTTTGAAAATACGAGTGTATGCATCAAACATGATTTGATAGGATTTCTTCAAGCCCTCAGCATCACGATCAAAGGAATAAGCATCTTTCATACTGAACTCGCGTCCACGCATAATTCCAAAACGTGGGCGGCGCTCATCTCGGAACTTGGTCTGAATTTGATAAAAATTCACTGGGAGCTGTTTGTAACTCTTAATTTCGTTGCGCGCTAAATCTGTTACCACCTCTTCAGAGGTTGGCTGAATTAAAAAATCGCGATCATGGCGATCTTTGATGCGGAGCAATTCTGGCCCCATCTTTTCCCAGCGACCGGTCTCTTGCCATAACTCTGCAGGTTGAATCATTGGCATGAGTAACTCAATGGCACCAGCGCGATTCATTTCTTCGCGAATAATATTTTCAACCTTGCGTATGGACTTCAAACCCAAGGGCAAATAGTTATAAATGCCTGCACTGAGCTTACGAATTAAACCGGCGCGCACCATGAGTTTGTGCGATACCACCTCAGCGTCTGAAGGGGCTTCTTTTAGCGTGGCGAGAAATGATTGTGAAGCTTTCATGTATGGATATAATCAAATCATTGATTTTAAAGGATTTGAGGCGCGATCTCATGCTTGACCGTGAAGGGTATCGACCCAATGTCGGCATAGTCATCCTCAACAGCCATAACGAGGTTTTCTGGGGAAAACGCGTTGGGCAGCATTCGTGGCAGTTCCCGCAGGGTGGCATTCAACATGGAGAAAGCCCGGAGCAGGCCATGTACCGCGAATTGCATGAGGAAGTTGGCTTGCTGCCAGAACATGTCCAAATTATTGGACGAACCAGGGACTGGCTTCGTTATGACGTCCCGGAGGAGTTCTTACGCCGCCAGCAAACCTCAAAAAATCATCGTGCAAGCTATCGCGGCCAAAAGCAAATCTGGTTTTTACTGCGTTTAGTGGGCTTAGACAGCGATATTCACTTACGCGCTTCGGAGCACCCTGAATTCGATGCTTGGCGCTGGGTTCCTTTTTGGATCCAGCTCGACTCAGTCATTGATTTCAAACGCGAAGTCTATCAATTAGCCCTTTCTGAGCTTGCGCGCTACTTATCCCGTGGCATGCGTATGCAACAACTTGCCTGGGGATCCCCGCTCGATTTGTTTCAATCCCTTTACGGGGGCGAGGAAGACGAGCCTACAGAAATAAAACCTACCGATAAGCCATGATGAAACTCTCCATTTGCAATCTTCGACTTTCAATCCCTGGCTTAGCTATCAGCTTAGCTATAGCAGGATGTGCGGGAGATCCATTAGAAAGTGGTGTTGATCCATTTGCTCCGATGGTTTTTAAAGAGGGTGCAACAGCGATGCCACTAAACCCGCCTAATCAAGCAACTATTCAGCCTTTTTATGTATCACAACAAACCGTTTTTAAGTTTGCGGTCGATACCAACTCTATTTTGATTGGTAACGATGGCATCACCAGATACATCGTGACTCTGACCAGCCCTAATGGCAATAGCCAAGTTCAATATGAAGGCATTCGCTGTGACTCGTTCCAATGGCGCCTTTATGGCACATTTGAAAGCGGAGTATGGAAAGAAAATCCTTTATCTACTTGGCGCACCATCCAGAGCAATGTACCAAATCGATATCAAGCAGCATTAGCTCAGGGCGCTTTTTGTAACTTTGCGTCTCAAGAAAAAAATATCAAGACTATTATTAACGCCCTCAATCCTAATGGATTTACAGGGCAGACCAAACCCACTAATTCATATGGCGTGTTCAATTAAATCCGGAATTAAATAGTTTTTGTTGCTGAGGTAGCAGTCAAGCAAGTACCAATTTTTTCACCACGCATCAAACGAGTGAGAACCTGAGGTTCGTGCCCAGAAGCAATGACAGTATCTGCACCTGTCAGAGCAGCGACTTTCGCAGCCAATACTTTCGTCAGCATGCCACCCTTACTTAACTCGCTTGCAGCACCCCCAGCCATTTTTTCTAAAGTAGGGTCACCTGCAATAGCATCAATTAAAAGAGTCGCGGAAGCATCTTGACGAGGGTCAGCGGTATATAAGCCACCCTGATCCGTCAGGATTACTAATAAATCCGCATGAATAAGATTCGTTACCAAAGCAGCTAAGCTATCGTTATCGCCAAATTTAATTTCATCAGTAACCACAGTATCGTTTTCATTGATGATGGGAACAACACCTAGCTTGAGCAAGGTATCTAAAGTTGCCTTGGCATTGGCGTTACGCTCAGCATCTGCCAAATCAGCATTAGTTAACAAGACCTGTGCGCTACGTAAATTAAAACGTGCAAAACAACTTTCATAAACCTGAACTAATCCCATCTGACCAACGGCAGCCGCAGCTTGCAACTGATGAATTTCTGTTGGACGCTTAGTCCAACCAAGACGTTGCATACCTTCCGCAATAGCGCCAGAACTGACCATCAATACCTCATGGCCATCAGCTAATAAGGCAGCCATTTGCTCAGCCCACATGCCGATTGCAGCATGATCTAAGCCCTCACCATTGTTGGTAACTAGGCTTGAGCCAACTTTTACTACGATTCGTTTAGCTTTCTGAGTGTTCATAACAAATGCGGATCTCAAATGACTACTGTTTAATCTGGGCTTTTATCTTCTGGCTGAACTTGCTCTTGGTAACGCGGATCAGAAGCACGCTCATCTTCATCATCCCTATCCTTACGAATAGAGTCTAAATAATCCTGCAATGCATAGCACAGCTTATCGCAACCGAGGCCTGTCAAAGCAGAGATCTCAAATACCGGACCCTTCCACTTAAACCGTTTAATAAAGTCCGCAACTACCTTCTTACGATCTTCTTCAGGAATCATATCGACTTTGTTAAGCACCAACCAACGTGGCTTTTCAACCAGGGCTTCATCATACTTACGCAATTCATTCACGATAGCAACAGCATCTGCCACTGGATCAATATTGTCATCAAATGGTGCAATATCTACTAAATGCAACAGTACACCAGTACGTTGTAAGTGCCTTAAGAAACGATGCCCCAGACCGGCACCTTCAGCAGCACCTTCAATCAATCCCGGAATATCTGCAATCACAAAGCTACGCTCAGCACCTACGCGCACCACCCCTAAATTCGGGTGCAGTGTTGTAAATGGATAGTCCGCAATCTTTGGACGTGCATTGGATACAGCAGTAATCAGGGTCGATTTACCAGCATTAGGCATGCCTAACAAACCTACATCAGCCAATACCTTTAATTCCAGCTTGAGCTTACGACGCTCACCTTCTTTACCATTTGTTTTCTGCCGAGGAGCACGGTTCGTACTACTCTTAAAGTGAATATTTCCCCAGCCACCCACACCGCCTTGCGCTAAGCAAAGGCGCTCCCCGTGGGTAGTTAAGTCAGCAATTGGCTCACCAGTTTCATAATCAGAAATAATCGTACCAACTGGCATACGCAATTCAATGTCGTCGCCCGCGCGACCATAGCAATCAGCGCCACGACCAGGCTCACCATTTTTTGCGGTGTGCGTTTTAGCGTAGCGATAGTCAATTAAGGTGTTGATGTTGCGATCTGCAGTAGCCCAAACGCTTCCGCCTTTGCCACCGTCACCACCATCAGGACCACCGAATTCGATAAACTTTTCCCGGCGCATGGAGGCACTCCCGGCGCCACCTTGGCCAGCTATGACTTCAATACGAGCTTCGTCTATAAATTTCATGAATAAAAAAGGCCTCGCTTAGCGAGGCCTGTTCCTAAGAGTTAAATTCGGAATAAATCTGAATCAAACGTGTCTCAGTCAGGCGTCTTATGAACGCGGGAGAACTGAAACCTGGGCCTTCTTCAAAGCACCCTTAACGCCAAATTCCACTTGTCCGTCAACCAAGGCAAACAAAGTGTGGTCCTTACCAATACCAACGTTCATGCCCGGATGAACTCGTGTACCACGTTGACGAATGATGATACTGCCAGCATTGATTTGCTCGCCGCCAAAAACTTTAACGCCTAAACGTTTCGATTCTGAGTCGCGGCCATTTCGTGTCGAGCCGCCGCCTTTTTTCTGTGCCATATCTTTTCTCCTGCTATTGAGCCGTTAGCCTAAATTAGGCTTTAATCGTGTTAATCAGAATTTCTGTGTAATTCTGACGATGGCCTTGGTGCTTTTGGTAATGCTTGCGACGGCGCATCTTAAAGATTGTCACTTTATCGTGACGTCCCTGGGAGACGACAGTGGCCATCACAGCTGCACCATTAACCAATGGATCACCCAATTTGAGTGAAGCGCCTTCGCCTACGGCTAAGACTTGGTCAAGAGTGATTTCGCTGCCGATTTCCGCTGGTATCTGTTCTATTTTCAATTTTTCGCCTGCAGCAACTTTATACTGTTTGCCACCGGTTTTTATGACCGCGTACATGGTGTGAAACCTCAATTAATATCTACATTTAAGCTAATCCACCCTGGATGAGCTAAGCCGATTATTATATCTTGCATGACGAGCACTGTCAAAACCAACGAATTAAGCCAAATTTTGGCCCCAATTGCCTTAGATTTCAAGGCCTTAGATGAGGTTATTCGCCTGCGATTGGCCTCAAAAGTTGCCTTAATTGATCAAATCTCGACTTACATCATTCAAGCGGGTGGAAAACGGGTTAGGCCCGCTCTTTTGCTCTTAGTCAGTAAGGCTTTAGCCAATAACAAAACAAGTCCACATGCACTAGAGCTGGCAGCAGTAGTGGAATTTATCCACACAGCCACCCTACTGCATGATGATGTTGTCGATGAATCCACCCTCAGAAGAGGTCGAGAAACCGCCAATGCTGCTTTTGGCAATGCAGCAAGCGTGCTGGTAGGCGATTTTCTGTATTCGAGAGCCTTTCAGATGATGGTGGGGCCCAACGATCTCCGGGTCATGGAAATCCTCTCCGATGCCACCAATACGATAGCTGAAGGGGAGGTTTTGCAGCTACTCAATATGAACGATCCTGAGGTGGATGAAGAGAGCTATTTACGGGTGATTCGCTATAAAACCGCTAAGTTATTTGAAGCATCCACCGAGCTTGGAGCAATCTTGGCTGGCGCTGACGCCAAGCAAAGAGAGCAATCTGCTGCTTTTGGTCGCCATATTGGTACTGCCTTCCAATTAATGGATGACCTGCTGGATTACACCGCCGATGCTTCCCAAATGGGAAAAAATGCTGGTGATGATTTAAGAGAAGGTAAGCCCACCCTACCACTCATTTATCTTCTAGAAAATGGCAGCACCGAAGAACGCTTACTGGTTCGCGCGGCAATTGAACAAAATCAAGATTTGCCGGATGATGTCTTCCAACAGATTCTGAGTGCGGTTCAAAATTCTGGTGCATTGGATTACACCCAAGCTGCCGCTAAGCGAGAGGTTGATCTCGCACTTGAATGCCTTAAAGAATTTCCTCAAAATGCGGCGACAACAGCGCTACATGCCCTGAGCAGATACTCGCTATCTAGACAGACTTAAGCGCCAACGCTTTTCATTCTGATATCACGCGCTGTAATACGTGCCTTTTCAGCTTCATCACGCAAATGCTCAATTTCCTCAGTACTCAGACGCTCTAGATTGGAATAGTCTAATTTCCAAGAGGGGTCAGAATCCCAGACCAAAGGTGACTGCACCGTTGTACGTGCGCTTGGAGCGCTTTCCAGCAAACGCAGAGCCAATTCAAAATTAGAGTCTTGCGATTGCTCATGATCAGGGAGTGCTGCAGCATTACCCAGCGGAAAGTCGCTAAAGAGCAAGCGTGGCACACCGCAATATTCCACAATATCTTTCGCTGCGCCCATAATGACCGTGGGGATACCAGCTTCCTCTAAATAACGCGCTAATAAACTTTGACTTTGGTGACAAATCGGGCAATTTGGAATTAATACAGCAACATCCACGTGATCTGCGCGCATCTTGCTCAGAATCAAGGGCGCATCAATTTCCAGAGTATGGCGTTGGCTGCGATTGGTTGGCAGGCCGTAAAAATGCTGAGATAGAGATTGGATACGCCTCTTTGCAACAGCCCGTTTCGCCGCACTCATTGGAAACCAACAGTTACTGTCCTGCATATTGGCATTGAGCCTATCAACACCCACATGGGCAATACGTAGATCCACATTCTCATCAATCGAGCATACATAGGGGTCATAAAACTTAGCGGCAGCGTTATAAGGCGCACCAGGTCCTTGTGGGCCCTTACTGGCATCAAAGGGTACGGCAGTAGTCACTAAACCGAGGGTTGATTGACTAAGAGGTTTTTGCAACGGAGTAAAAGGCACATTAGTGTAATGAGCCCAAACATACGGCGTTTCATACCCCAAGCCAAGATAGTAATTACGGGTACGCTCAATATAGCGAACTGGCTGATCGAATTCAGGCGCAAATAGTAATTCAGAATGCTTAACCATCAATTCATCCCTGTAAGATATTGCTTATAAATATTAACCATCAGGAGGATTCATTATGGCTCAATGGCTCAGGTTTCAACATCAAGGCAAGACTGGCTTAGGACAAGTACAGGGTGATCAGGTCGCTGTGTACACCGGTGATCTATTTAATCATCCGCAAGCTACTGGCGAAACATTAAAGCTATCTGATGTCACTATCGATACCCCATGTATCCCATCCAAGATGGTTGCTATGGTGGACAACTTTCATGCACTAGTTACCAAGCTTGAGCATGCGGTGCCAGTAGAGCCTTTGTATTTTCTGAAAGGCAATAATTCTTTCTTGGCAGCCAATCAACTCATTCGTACTCCCAAGTCCTACTCTGGAAAAGTAGTTTATGAGGGTGAACTTGGTATTGTTATCGGCAAAGCCTGTCATGAAGCAGATGAGGCCCAAGCAGCCAATGCTATTTTTGGTTACACCTGCATTAATGATGTCACTGCAATCGAGATTTTGAATCGCGATCCCGGCTACGCGCAGTGGACTCGCTCTAAGAGCTTCAATACCTTTGGTGTCTTTGGTCCATATATCACTACTGATATAGATCCAAGCAAGTTAACAATTAAAACCATCTTGAATGACCAAGAGCGCCAGAACTACCCCGTTGCAGACATGATTTTTGCACCCGCAAAATTGGTCAGCTTGATTTCTCAAGATGTCCCACTGCAGGCTGGCGACATCATCGCCTGTGGTACCTCTATTGGTGTTGGCTCGATGAAACCCGGAAGCAATGTCAGCATCATTATTGAGGGTGTTGGACGCCTAGATAATCGCTTCGAGTAAATCATCAAGGCTGTTGATTTAAAAACTAAAGCCTCAAAACAAAAACCCTCACCGTGTTTAGCGGCGAGGGTTTTTAATGCTCAATTACTCTAGGTATTGAATCTACCTATGCAGCAGATTCTTAATAGCCAGAAACAGATGGCAATGCCAAGCTACCTTTAGAGGCTTGAACATTTTCATCAAGGTACTTTGTTAAAGCAAAGACCGTATTGAGGCATGGTGTTGGTATTTTAGTAATCTGGCCAAGCTCAATTACAGAGCCTAATAAGGCATCAATTTCCAAGCTACGGCCGGCTTCCAAATCCTGCAACATCGAGGTCTTGTGTTTGCCAACTTTTTCTGCGCCAGCAATACGACGTTCAATATCCACGCGGAAAGTGACACCCAACTTCTCGGCAATGGTTTGTGCTTCAGCCATCATATTGCGAGCCAGTTCTTTAGTGAGCGGATATTGGCAAATGCCCTCCAATGTTCCATGCGTTAGAGAACTAATCGGATTGAAAGTCATATTGCCCCATAATTTCAACCAAATCTCAGAGCGAATATCTTCTAAGATGGGTGACTTAAATCCAGCAGTTGTCATCATTTCAGATATCTTCTGAATACGCTCAGTTTGCTTACCGTCCAACTCGCCCAATGGGAAACGGTTACCTTCAACGTGACGAATCACGCCAGGAGCTTGTGTAAAGGTTGCTGGATACACTACGCAACCAATAATATTATTGGGATTGATTGCATTTTTAGCAAGGCCGCCCGCATCAACCGTTTCAACAGAATGATCCTGATAATCGCCGCCTAATTTCTGGAAGTACCACCAAGGAATTCCGTTTTGCATTGGAATTAAAATGGTTTCCGGGCCCATGATTGCGGCAAGATCTTCAATGACTGGCTCAACCTGATGGGCTTTTACCGCCAAGATCACTACGTCAGGTGTTTCTACATCCCGGATTTTTTCAACTGCTTTTACCTGCGCTACTAAAGGCTCAGGTTGGTCATCCATAATTAATGCAAGCCCACGCTCTTTGATTGCCGCCAAGGTGGCGCCACGCGCAACTACCGTAACTTCATTACCGGCCCGCGCCAACATGACAGCAAGATAGCCGCCAATCGCACCCCCTCCACCGATCACACAGATTTTCATAGGAACCCCATAAAGATAAGAAATTTTGAATTAATCTCATATTAGAGGAGAACATTTAGGGGTGCAATAAAATATTGAGGTCCTACTTATCCAATGCGCCTGAGCTTACTATTGGCCCCGGCCTTGCTATCAATCCGCCCAATAGCATGCCGGCAATACTGACTAAAAGACCAGCCAATTGAGGGGGCAGGATTGCTGTCGGGGCCATGATTTCACAGCTAATCCAAGTCGCTAAACCCCCTAAAACAGCCAACAATCCGCCCAAAGAATTTGCTCTTGACCAATACACACCAAATGCCAAGGGCACAAAAGCCGCTACTAGCGTGATCTTGTAGGCATTTTCAACCATCTTAAAAATAGATAGCTCTGAATTAATTGCAAAAAAGGTTACCGCCACTGTGAAGCATAGTACGGTGATTCGCATAATCTTCAGCAAGTCTCGATCAGATAAGTGCTTATAAAAACCCCGCATGATATTTTCAGCGAAAGTGACAGAGGGTGCCAACAAAGTCGCACTGGCACAACTCTTAATTGCCGATAGCAAGGCGCCAAAAAACATCACCTGCGCAATCAGTGGAGCATGATTCAGAATGAGTTTAGGCAAAATCATTTGTGGATCAGCATCTATGTACTGCTTTACCAAATCAGGGCTAATAATGGTTGCTGAATAAGCTAGGTATAGCGGCACAAAGGCAAATACGAAATACAAGACCCCACCTAACAAGGCAGCCTGAACGGCAATATTGACGTTCTTAGATGAGGTAATCCGCTGAAAGACATCTTGCTGCGGAATGGAACCTAGCATCATGGTGCACAAAGCAGCAGTAAAACCCAGAATGGAGGCTAGGTTCATATCAGGCCAAAAATTAGAAAATTGGCCCGCTGCAAGCGCATGATCAAAAACTATACCCACCCCACCCGCTTGGGTTGTCATCTCCCCACCAATGTAGAGCATGCCCACCACAATAATGATCATTTGAATGAAATCGGTTATTGCTACCGACCACATACCACCAAACAATGTATAAATCAGCACACTTCCAGCACCAATTAACATGCCAGCAGTTTGCGTAATACTGCCGTCGGAAACTACATTAAAAACTAGTCCGAGAGCTTTAATTTGAGCTGAAACCCACCCTAAATATGAAATTACAATGCAAAGCGTAACCAGTACTTCAACGGTACGACCGTATTTCTCTCCAAAGAAATCACCAATAGTGAGCATGCGACGGTTATAGAGGTGACGAGCAAAAAACAGGCCCACTAATATGAGGCATAAAGATGAGCCAAAGGGGTCAGATACGATTCCCCCCAAACCCTCTTTTAAGAAGGTTGCAGGAATACCTAAAACTGCCTCGGAGCCAAACCAAGTAGCAAATACGGTGGCGGTAACAATAGGTAAAGGAAGGCTATGACCCGCTGCAGCAAAGTCAGCAGTGTTTTTGACTCGTAGCGCAGCCCATAGGCCAATACCTACAGAAACCACCCAATAGATGATGACAAACCAAATCAACATCGCCTAATTTCTCCTCCTGGAATTTGCACAAATTATATGGCTTTGTTACTTATGCCATTTAACCAACTGGGGCTAAATTTGGGCATGCTGGTCTGACATAATTCAGGGGTGAATTCCGCCATGCACCCTAAAGAGAACCCCGATAGCGATTTAGCCTATCAAAAAGCGATTTTGGGTTCTGTATCACGCACTTTTGCGCTCACAATTCCTCTCTTGCCGCCAGCGATTGAAGCAGTAGTTGGTAACACCTACTTACTGTGCCGCATTGTCGACACGATCGAAGATGCCACCGATCTCGTTCCAGCAGAAAAGCAGCGCTTATCTAAGCTATTTTTGGAGGCAACGCTAGGGACTATTCCAGTAGCGTCATTTGTAGGTCCTTGTCTGGATGCTCTAAAGGGCTACTCCAATGTTGATGAGCTAGATTTAATTAGGCACACCCCTACTGTTCTGCGCATTCTGCATACTTTCCCAGATAAGGATCAGGCGGCCATTAACCGTTGTGTTTCGATTATGTCTGATGGTATGTCCCATTTTCATAATCGACAAACGCAAGCAGGACTAAAAGACCTCGCAGAATTTGAAGAGTATTGCTATGTAGTAGCTGGCGTAGTGGGAGAGTTGCTGACAGACATCTTTAGTCATTATTCCCCGGAGTTTGCAAAACGCATTCAAGGTCATGAGCAGTTAGCCATCGCTTTTGGTCAAGCCTTGCAAATGACCAATATTCTGAAAGACTCACCAGCAGATCATGCACGTGGCGTCTCTTGGAAACCAGCGCAGATGAGCCAATTAGAGCTCCTAAAGCTTGCCTACGAAAAACTTCAAAACTCCATGAGCTACATTATTTTGCTTCCAGAGAATGAAATTGGCATGAGACGCTTCTGCTTCCTAGCCTTTGGGCTTGCGGTCATGACGCTAGAAAAAATTGCTCGTGGAAAAGAATTTAGCAATCAGTCTGAGGTAAAACTTTCTAGAAATTCCGTTTGGATTTTCTATGCCTTCACAAAGATTGCAGCCGGGAATGCACTCCTGATGAAATCATTCTTTTACGCAGCATCTCAGCAACTCAGAAAACTCTCGGCAAAGAGTTGTTAGAGCGCGCCCTCATGCTTTAAGAGCCAAATTTTGATCTGGCGATAAAAACCTGGGCTATCTTCTTTCATAAAACCCCCAAGACCTTGTGCAGAAACTACTCTATGGCATGGGGTAACTAAAGGGTAAGGATTGGCGCCGCAAGCAGTCCCAACTGCACGAGGCCCACTTTTAATCTGTTTTGCAATCTCACCATAGGTGATTGTCTTTCCCACCCCAATACCTAGAGTGGCATTCCAAACTTTTTGCTGATGAGCAGTTCCGGCAGGCTTGAGCGGAACATCAAATATGGATAAAGCATTATTGAAGTACTGAGCGCACTGCTTTGAGAAAGCTCTCGCCAACGCATTTCCCGGCGGAATCAAGGCAGCTTCTGGAGGGAGGTAATCGATTTTTGAGATCATCAAACTCCCATCCACTAACTCTGTTTGCACGCCTAAACGCCCAAAAGGGGCGGATATAACGCAATACTCGACTGATCCAAGGGTAGACATGCAGAAGATTCTGACACAGATTGAGGGATAAATTCATACGGGATTCCGATATAGCTATAGCTAGTGAAATAGCACTTTGCTATATTGGTTGTTCCTTATTCTTTGCAGGCATAACTGATGGACACTTTTTTTGATGATTGGCCTTTTATTGGCCAAGTCGCATTAGTCCTATTCTTACTCGCACTATCTGGTTTCTTTTCTATGGCCGAAACCAGCATGCTTTCGTCCAATCGTCATCGTCTGCGGGCTATGGCTCAGGGTGGTAATGCTGGAGCTGCGCTTGCCGAACGACTATTAAAGCGGATGGATTCACTGCTTTCAGTATTACTGATATCCAATAACCTCATCAATACCATCCTACCAATTTTAGTCACTGGTATTGCTTTACATATTTTTGGTGATAGCGGCCTAGTGTTATCTATTGCTACATTGGCTGTTGCACTACTCATCATTATTTTTAGCGAAATCACTCCGAAAGTAATCGGTGCTGCTTTTCCAGAAAAAATTGCAAGTAATGTTGGCTGGTTCATTCTGCCCCTCACTTTTGCACTCAAGCCACTACTCTGGTTCATTAATAGCTTTGTATCGGGATTGATGAAGGTTTCAGGATTACAAGCATCGACTGATAACGGGGTCATGAGTAAAGAAGAATTACGTAGCTTAGTTCTAGAATCCAATCGATTTGTTTCTGCACATCATCGCAATATTTTGTTAAATCTTTTCAATCTTGAAAATATTTTGGTTGATGATGTGATGACGCCGCGCTCCAAAATCGAAGTACTTGATCTTTCTCGCCCTATTGAGGAGGTGATCGAGCAATTAGAAACCTGCTATCACAACAAACTTCCAGTATGCGATGGCGACTCTGAGCGCATCGTTGGAATTCTATCTGTGAAAAAAGCACTCTCATTACTAGGTAATGCAGAACTTCATCATGAAGACTTCAGATCCCTACTCAATGAGCCCTATTTCATTCCTAGTGGTACGCCCGTTCTACAGCAGATGCAATTTTTTCAAGATAACCAACAACGCTTAAGCTTAGTAGTAAATGAATATGGCGAAGTCCTAGGTCTAGTCACTTTTGAAGATATTGTTGAAGAACTTATTGGTGAGTTCACCACCTCTTTTTCTAATCTTTCTCATGATCCTCATTGGCTTACCGATGGCACTTACCTTGCTAGCGGCACTGCCTCATTACGAGACTTAAATCGTCTTCTGAAATTGGATCTCCCGCTCGATGGGCCGCGCACCTTAAATGGGCTTATCCTAGAAAAGCTCGAAGCCATTCCTGATTACGATGTCAGCATTCGAATTGCTGGCGTGGTGATGGAAATCGTACAGTTTGATGAGCATGGCGTGAAAACAGTGAAGCTATACCAACCCCTTGCTCAGCCGAACCAAGATTGAGTGACCTACTGCATGACTCCCACATCATTCGAACCTGGCATGACATCGCTGTTAATGCATTAAATAATCGTGCTACGGATATTCATATTGAGGCGAGATCTCAAGAAACTGTAGTACGCATGAGAATAGATGGCCTTCTCACCCTACAAAACCAATACCCTATTGATTTTCATGAACGTCTAATTACGCGCATCAAAATATTGGCGCGTCTTGATATTGCAGAAAAACGTCTACCTCAAGATGGGCGTCTTGTGATTGGCTATAACTTTAGCAAACCCAATATTGATTGCCGAGTATCCATTCTTCCCACCTTGCATGGTGAAAAGGCAGTAGTACGTATTTTGCCTAGCTGCTTAGAAGATTTAGCCTTAGATCAAATTGGCTTACTCCCGGAGCAGCTAGAAATAGTCCAAGAGGCGATTAGCCAAACTAATGGATTGATTCTGGTAACAGGACCTACTGGAAGCGGCAAGACACGAACCTTGTACAGCTGTTTGAGCTCATTGAATCACGTGCAACGCAATATTTGCTCGGTTGAAGATCCTATTGAAATCAGGCTACCCGGAATAAATCAAGTGGCCTATCACCCAAAAGCAGGGCTTGATTTTCCAACTATTATTCGCGCACTCTTGCGCCAAGATCCGGATGTCATCATGATTGGTGAAATACGGGATGCAGCCAGCGCACAGCTTGCTATTCAAGCGGCACAAACAGGGCATTTGGTTTTAAGTACCCTTCATACACGCAATGCCATTGGTGCATTAAGCCGACTTAAAAGCCTCGGTATAGATCAAGAATCTATTGAATCTTGCCTTCTTTGCGTCAGCTCTCAAAGATTAATTCGTAAACGCTGCAATCATTGCAATCTCATTCTAAATGAGGTGCCTTGTAAGCTTTGTAAGGGATCTGGCTACTTTGGTCGCATTGGCATACATGAGGTCTTGGGAGAAAAACAGTTGTTTGAGTCAGCTAAAGCTCTAGATATTCACTCAGCAGGAATGCAATTACTAAAGTCCGGCTTAATTGATCAGCTATCGCTAGATGCTGAGCTTGGTACTTGGCATTAGTCGAAATGCTTTTCAAGAGAAAACTCAGCAAGTCTGAGCAACTCCATTTTGCAGAGCAGATGCTCGCCCTTCTTCAGGCTGGACTTCCCTTGCTCAATGCTATCGAGCTATTAATTCAGTCTGCACCAAAATCCTGGCAGGCTTGGCTAGAAGATGTTCGTACCCTTCTTCAAAAGGGGAATAGTTTTTCTTTTTGCCTGAGTGCACCAGATGGAAAATTTTCCCCAGAGTTTTCTAACCTCATCAGAGTGAGCGAGAGAACAGGTGATCTGGGCCTAGCGCTACGAACAATTTCACAACAACTGGAAGCTCAGATTGAGTTGCGAAGAAAAGTACAGCAGTCACTAACGTATCCCATCATTACTTTACTAACATCTTTTCTACTTGTCCTGGTGATGATGATTTGGGTTGTACCTGTATTTAAAGAGGTCTTTGGGCATTTTCAGGCTGAGTTACCAGCGCCAACCAGAATCCTCATCTTCATTTCCACAGGTATTCAAAATTACTTTAGAGAAATATTGCTAACTATTTTCTTAATCGCCACAGGCTTTGTATACGTCTGGCTCAAATCAAGCTCACTCCAAAAATATTGTGATGCCCTCTTGTTGCGCATTCCATTTTTTGGCGGCTTGTTTAGGCTAGCGACACTAAGCCATTGGTGTCGAACTTTAGGACATCTTTTAGAAACTGGCTTACCACTCCCAGATGCGCTCAGAGTTACCGCACAGTCCTCCAATCACTGGGTCAGCCATGACTTCAGTGCCGAGGTATTTAAACACCTCACTCGTGGCTGGCCCTTGGGGGAATCGCTCAAGCGAGCCGATCCCAAGTCAAGAATTCTTGATGTAGAGACGCTACTACTACTTCACATTGGCGCTGAAAGTGGCGCATTGGCTGAAATGTTAAATAAGCGCGCCACAACTCTAGGCTCCCAACTGAGTGGCCGACTCAATGCACTCAGTCAAAGCTTGGAGCCTGCATTGATTCTGTTTGTTGGCGCCATCATTGGAGGCTTAGTCATAATCTTATATCTACCCATCTTTAATTTAGGACAAATCGTTTAGTGGATCCCAAAGTAAGCATCTGGATAATTCAATCTCTGCTGATACTGGTTTTACTGTATTTAGCTTATATCGATTGGCGCACTTTCCGTCTACCGAATGCAATCACCTTCCCCTTGATTATTCTGGGCATTGCCTTTAACGCATTCTCAGACTTGCGCTTTACCAGTCCAAGCTCGGCATTAGTTGGCGCATTTCTAGGGTATGGTTTGTTGTGGGCATTAAATACTGGCTATCGCCTCCTGAAAAACCGAGATGGTATTGGCATGGGCGATGCCAAGCTCCTAGCGGCGCTGGGTGCTTGCTTAGGCTGGAGTACCCTGCCTAGCATCCTACTGATGGCCTCCCTTACAGGGATGCTGGGTGGCATCATTTGGCTTAAATTACGTAGACATCATTTACAGGAAGCATTTCCTTTTGGCCCCTTTTTAGCTATTGCTGGCATCATTGAGTTGTTATGGCCTCAACTCATTCAAACTTTGATTCTGCCCAAGCTGATTTAAAAGCCTTAAAAGGGAAAATTCCTCTCGTTGGCTTAACTGGTGGCATTGGGTCTGGAAAAACTGTAGTTAGTGACTTGCTAGGTGGGTACGGCGCCGGCATTATTGATACAGACAAGATTTCACATCAAATCACCGCCCCTGGCGGAAAAGCTATTCCATTAATTACCAAGGCCTTCGGGGCTGACTTTATTGATCCCCAAGGCGCTCTTAATCGACCCAAAATGCGGGCTGTAGTCTTCGAAGATCCTAGTGCCCGTCAGGTTTTAGAGCAAATCACCCACCCATTGATTCAGGCAGAAACTGCTAAGCAAGCCCTGGAGCTAGCCAAGTCCGGAGTGCCCTACCTTGTTTTTGTAGTTCCCCTACTAATTGAGTCTGGATTTTGGATCAAGCTCATTGACTATCTTGTAGTGGTGGATTGCACAGAAGAGAGCCAAATTCAACGGGTGATGCACCGCAACAATATGGCACGCTCAGAAGTAGAAAATATTCTCAAAGCACAAACTAGCCGAAATACTCGTCTCACAACAGCCAATGCTGTTATTGAAAATCACGGTAGCTTAGATGAGCTCAAGCCAGCGGTTTTAAAACTGCACCAACAATTGCTCAAAATTTTAGAAGAACCTTTAAGTTCGTCATAGAATATAGGCTTGTGATTGTCTACGAATACCCTTTCAATGAATTAGTTCGAAGCATGCTTCGACTTGAGTATTTGTTCGCCCGTTTTAATCACTTTCTCCGATCAGATGACCCCGAGCTGCACCACAATGCGATTGCAATGTTGTTTGACCTGGGAGATATTGGTTCTAGAGGCGATATTAAGTCCCTATTGCTTAAAGAATTTGAGCGCCAAAGATATGCCTTAAATGGCTTGAAGTCCTCCCAAAAGGTAGATCAAGAAGCGCTCACACAAACGCTGTCTGAAATTGACAAAGCTGCGCAAAATATTAATCAGTCTGTGGGTAAGCCTAATGCTGCAATTACCGAGAGTGAGTGGCTTAATGCTATTCGGACTAGGTTAAATATTCCAGGCGGAACAAGTCCGATTGATTTACCTAGCTATCATGCTTGGAAAAATACTTCTTCGACTCAACGTAGAGAGTTGTTAGAAAAATATGTTGCACCACTTTTGCCATGGCATGAAGCTTGTCAAATTTTCTTAAGACTACTTCGCCAATCTGGCGAGGCGAAAGATGTTGTGGCACATCAAGGCGCCTATCAACAGGCGCCGTCAGGCAAGGTGTATCAATTAATGCGCATTGCTGTTGAAGATGACTCTCTCTATTCAGAAATCAGCGCCAATAAATATCTGCTCTCAATTCGTTTTCTGAAAATTGATCAAGATAAAAAGCCGCAGACGATGAATGAGAATGTACCTTTTAGGATCACCCTCTGCCAGCTCTAAATCTTGAGCTGTTTGAGCTTTTCTAGCATGGGCCATGCAGCCGGTAATAAAGGCTCTACCGTCGGATGCGCATCCCCAAGCAACTGCCAAGAGAGCGCCTGACCCTCACAACCTGTGGGTATACCAGACCAGTTTCGAATGATGTTGACATGCAAACGTACATAAGCATGTGGATAGTCATGCTCTAAGATAAGCAACTCTTCGCTAGACTCAATATCAATCCCAAGCTCTTCTTGTAATTCACGTTTCAGGGCTGTAAAAACGGATTCACCGGCTTCAATTTTTCCACCTGGCACTTCCCAGTAACCCGCATATGGCTTGCCCTCAGGGCGCTGACCTAAAAGATAGCGTCCTTCCGCATCCAACAGAATTCCAGCGGCAACTTCCGTCACAGGGCGATTAGCGTCACTCATGAATTATCAATGATTAAGCGGTATGTGAACCAGCCCAGTGCTTAGCAAACTGCCAAGCTACACGACCAGAACGCGAACCGCGCTCTAGGGCCCAAACCAATGCCTCAGCTCTAGCGCCCTCAATTTGCGCATCACTTAAACCAAAATGGCCTAGCCAATGGGCGACAATTTCTAAATACTCGTCTTGTTTTGGTGGATAGAAAGAGAGCCATAAGCCAAAACGCTCTGATAGAGAAATTTTTTCTTCCACGACTTCACCCGGATGAATTTCTCCATCATCGCCATGAACATAACCCTCGTTGTCCTTCATATATTCAGGTAAAAGATGGCGTCGGTTAGAAGTGGCATAAATTAAAATATTGTCCACTTGAGCTGACACAGAACCATCCAGGGCAGACTTCATCGCCTTATAACCAGATTCGCCATCCTCAAATGAGAGATCATCACAAAAAACAATAAAGCGCTCTGGACGATCGGCTAATAAATCCGTGATATCAGCTAAGTCTGCTAAATGCTCTTTTTCAACCTCAACTAAGCGCAAGCCCTGGCTAGCAAACTCATGTAAGCTAGCTTTAATAAGCGATGACTTTCCTGTACCACGTGCGCCCGTTAACAAAATATTATTAGCAGGCTTCTTCTGAATAAAATTTTTCGTATTGTCACGAATCGCATCACGTTGACGATCGATATTTTTTAGATCTTCAAAGGAGATATCAGCGACATGCTTTACTGACTGCAAAAATCCAATGCTGCCAAATATACTATCGCGACGACGCCATCTAAAAGCAGTTGAAGATTTCCACTGCTCTTCGGTCAGCGCCTTAGGCAAAAATGTTTCAAGATGGCTTAAGAGTTGCTCTAATTTTTCATTCATATAACGAGTTCCTATGACCGGTAATCAGCATTTATAGAAACGTAGTCATGCGATAGATCACAAGTCCACATTGTCTGCTGCGCTGATCCGCGACCTAGATCAATCTTGACCGTAATTTCTGGAGCCTGCATTACCCTCTGACCATCAAGCTCTTGATAATCAGGATTGCGGCCACCATTCTTGGCAACCCATACATCTCCAAGCCACATTTGCACTTGGTTCACGTCAAGATCAGTTATGCCAGCATAGCCAATCGCAGCAAGGATACGACCTAAATTAGGATCACTCGCAAAGAAGGCTGTCTTTACTAAAGGTGAGTGGGCGATTGCCTCCGCCACTAAGCGACACTCCTCTTCAGTCTTGCCACCTTGTACATGAATCGTAATAAATTTTGTTGCGCCCTCACCATCTCTCACAATCATTTGAGCAAGCTTGCGTGCAAGATCAATTAATGCAGTCCGAACTACACTATAAGCAACATCATCCTTTGATTTAATCTGTACAGCCGATTGATTAGTTGCCATGATGATGAATGAGTCATTGGTCGAGGTATCGCCATCAATCGTAATTGCGTTAAATGATTGATCAGCAACCTCTTGAGTCAAGGCGGCAAGTAGACCCGGTGCAAAACCAACATCAGTTGCGATGAATCCCAACATAGTGGCCATATTCGGGTGAATCATTCCCGCACCCTTGCAGATACCAGTAATAGTCACAGTACCAGCTGGAGTCTGCGCCATCATCGATGTTGCCTTAGGCTGCGTATCCGTTGTCATGATCGCTTCTGCCGCATCAAACCAATGGTCTTCGTCTAGATTGGCTACTGCTTTCGGTAAAGCAGAAATCAATTTATCAATTGGCAGTGGCTCTAGAATAACGCCAGTTGAAAAAGGCAGAATCTGTTCTGGGTTGAGCTTAAGCTCTTTTGCTAACTCGGCACAAGTTCCCAGCGCATCTTTCATGCCCCGCTCACCCGTTCCTGCATTGGCATTACCCGTATTGACCACCAGCGCCCGAATCTCGCCGTTAGCGCCATCCAAAGCCAAATGCTCTCGGCAAACCTGAACTGGTGCAGCGCAGAACCGGTTTAAGGTAAAAACACCAGCAACTTGTGAGCCAGGGACTAAGGTCATCACCAATAGATCCTTACGATTAGCTTTTTTGATTCCAGCTTCAGCGATGCCCATCTGAAAACCTTTAACAGGTTTTAGTTGGTCTTTTTGGGGGAGTGGTAAGTTAACTGTCATGATCTGACAATTGTAGATGAGGCATTGCCGAGCTGCGGAGTCTAGCAGCTCTTTTTCATCCTAATCGATTTAGCTTAATGCGCCGCAGCAGTTCTTGTACTTCTTACCACTTCCGCAGGTGCAAGGATCATTACGACCCACCTTAGGACCAGCACGTAATGGTGCTGGAGCAATTTCGATGGCTGCGCCACGATCACCTGTCGACCCTGCCAGCTCAAGATCTGCATCGGCATGCTGATATTGGACATCTGAGAGTTTGGCTAAATCTTCATTAATTGACTCGGAGGCCTCATCTAACTCACTGGCACTACGAATCTGCACCGTCATGATGCTTTTCACAACGTCATTCTTGATAACATTGAGCAACTCACCGTAAAGCTCAAATGCTTCGCGACGGTACTCCTGCTTTGGATCTTTCTGAGCATAGCCACGCAAATGAATGCCTTGACGTAAATGGTCTAAGGCAGCTAAGTGTTCACGCCAATGGGTATCTAAACTGTATAGCAAAACCGAGCGCTCAAACCCAGCGAAAGATGTGCGTCCAGAAAGCTCTACTTTTGCATCATAAGTTTCTTTTGCAACTGCTAGTACACGATTAACAATTTGCTCATCGTCCATAGAAGTAGCATTTTCAACCCAATTTTTTAGATCGACTGTTAAACCCCAATCGCCGGCCAATGCATTCTCTAGACCAACTAAGTCCCACTGCTCTTCCATAGACTCCAAAGGAATGTATAGGGCGCAAATGCCACGCAATACATCTTCGCGCAAGTTCGCAATCAGATCTCCAACATCGCTACTTTCCAATACTTCATTTCTGAGGCGGTAAGTTTCTTTACGTTGATCATTAGCAACGTCGTCGTATTCCAATAATTGCTTACGAATATCAAAGTTGCGACCTTCAACCTTGCGCTGTGCGGACTCGATGGAGCGAGTCACCATACCCGCCTCAATCGGCTCGCCATCTGGCATCTTGAGACGGTCCATGACTGCACGTAGACGATCTCCAGCAAAAATACGTAAAAGCGAATCATCTAAAGAGAGATAGAAGCGGGAAGAGCCTGGGTCACCCTGACGACCAGCACGACCACGAAGCTGATTATCGATACGACGACTCTCATGGCGCTCCGTACCGATAATGTGCAAACCACCAGCAACTAACACTTTGTCATGCAGGCTTTGCCATTCGTCCTGCAAAGTCTTAATCTTGGCTGATTTTTCTACATCTGAAAGAGCGGCATCAGCCTCAATCAAGGATGATTGCTTACCAACATTGCCGCCCAAAACGATATCTGTTCCACGGCCCGCCATATTGGTAGCAATGGTGATCATCTTAGGCCGACCGGCTTGAGCAATGATCTCTGCTTCACGAGCATGCTGTTTCGCATTCAAGACTTGATGGGGTAGTTGACGCTGATCTAGCAAGCCTGCAATGAGTTCTGAGTTCTCAATCGAAGTTGTACCCACCAAGACAGGCTGACCACGCTGGTAACAGTCCTCAATATCCTTAATCACTGCGTCATAACGCTCGCGCGATGTCTTATAGATCTGATCTTGGCGATCTTTTCTTTGGCTAATACGATTTGGAGGGATGACTACAGTCTCAAGACTGTAGATTTCCTTGAACTCATAAGCTTCAGTATCGGCAGTACCAGTCATACCGGCCAACTTGCCATACATACGGAAGTAGTTTTGGAAAGTGATCGTCGCTAGCGTCTGATTCTCATTCTGAATCTGCACGCCTTCTTTTGCCTCTACAGCTTGATGCAAACCATCAGACCAGCGACGACCCTGCATTAAGCGTCCAGTGAACTCATCAACAATGATGACTTCATTATTTTGAACGACATATTGCTGGTCGCGGTTGTAAAGAGTATGCGCACGCAAAGCTGCGTAAACGTGGTGCATCAAGGTAATATTTTGTGGGGCGTATAAGGAGTCGCCATCATTCAAGGCGCCAATCTCAACTAAGACTGTCTCAGCCTTATCATGGCCGCGCTCTGTTAAATAAACTTGATGGGACTTTTCATCAACCCAGTAGTCACCCGGCTTTTCAACACCAGTGCCATCTGCTTTCTCTTCACCGATTTGGCGCTCTAAGTGAGCAGGTAATGCATTGATCTTGATATATAAATCAGTATGATCTTCAGCCTGCCCCGAAATGATCAATGGGGTGCGCGCCTCATCAATCAAAATAGAGTCTACTTCGTCAACAATTGCATAGGCTAGACCACGCTGAACACGCTGACCCAAGTCTTGGACCATATTGTCACGAAGGTAATCAAAACCAAATTCGTTATTGGTCCCGTAGGTAATATCAGCTGCATAAGCCTCTTGCTTAGTAGCGTGATCCATTTGCGATAGATTCACGCCAACCTTCATTCCTAGAAAGTTATAGAGCGTTGACATCCACTCGGCATCGCGCTGAGCTAAGTAATCGTTTACTGTAATGACGTGAACACCCTTGCCTGTGAGAGCATTTAAATAGACGGGAAGCGTAGCAGTTAAGGTCTTGCCTTCACCAGTTCCCATTTCAGCAATCTTGCCTTGATGAAGTGCGAGGCCACCCATCATCTGCGCATCAAAATGGCGCATCTTCATTACCCTTGTGCTTGCCTCACGAACTACTGCAAAAGCTTCTGGAGCAATATCATCTAATGACTCGCCCGCAGCCAAACGTGATTTGAACTCAGCAGTTTTTGCTTGCAGTGCGGCATCACCCAAAGCTTGCAGGCTAGGCTCGAAAGCACTAACTTTGGCAACTACTTTGCGATACTGTTTTAAGAGGCGGTCGTTACGACTGCCAACCAGGGTTTTAAGAAGACCGATTACCATGGGATATTGAAGTAAATTAAGACCTTGAGTTTATCACCCGCACCCTCTTTTTATATGAACTTTGCCCCTAAACCTATTCGTACGAAAGCCGCCCATGAGTGGTTGGAGTATTTGCGCGAGTCTGAGGGCTTGGGCGGAATTCTGGCTAAAACTGAAGATTTGGCCAAACTCAAAATTGCTCTAAAAGCTGCTCTATTCGAGCTAGATTTAGAAAATTTAGCGCCCAAAATTGAGGCTGGGTGGCGTTCAGGTGGTCAGAATGAACTCTTTTTGTTAGTGAACGGGGCAAGTGTTGCTACTCGCCTTCAACAAGTTTTACCTAGCCTAATCAATGAGTTAGCTAAAAAAGGGGTAGTCTGCACTAGTATTAAGGTGCGTCTAAAGCCAGCGCCATCCACCTGGGAAATCAAGCCTCGCGAGGGTCTCCAGGCTAGCCAAAAACCAAGGGGCTTTAATGCTGTTGCAAGGGCTTCTTGGGAATCATTGTTGAATAAATTAGCGCCTGATTCGGATCTACATAAGGCAGTTGAACGCCTACTTCATAGCAAGCCTAAATAAACCTAGAAAAAGAGGGGTTGACTCTCTTTGGAATAGGCTGCTGGAGCCTTGTTTTCCGGGAAACTGCTGATTTCATAAGTGCTAGGATCTTCCAAAAGTTTACGCAAGAGCGCGTTATTTAAGGCATGTCCTGATTTTTCAGCAACATAGGAACCCACAATCGGGTGCCCAACTAAATACAGATCGCCAATGGCATCCAAGATTTTATGGCGCACGAACTCATCTTCATAACGTAACTCTTCATTATTGAGAATACGGTGCTCATCGAGCACAATCGCGTTATCCAAGCTTCCACCACGCGCTAAACCCATCTCTCGCAAGGCCTCAACCTCGTGAGCAAAACCAAAGGTTCTGGCACGGCCAATCTCACTACGATAAGCATGCTCAGCAAAATCCACCACAAAACGTTGGCCAGTTTTATCTACTGCGGGATGCTTAAAGTCAATGGTGAAATCCAACTTAAATCCAAAAAAAGGTTCTAGGCGTGCAAGCTTGTCGCCCTCCTTTACTTCTACAGGTTTTTTAATCACCACAAACTGTCTAGAAGCTTCTTGCTCAGCTATACCAGCTGATTCCATTAGGAACAAAAATGATGCTGCGCTGCCATCCATGATGGGCACTTCTTCGCCATCAAGCTCAATTAATAAATTATCAAGTCCTAGGCCTGCACAAGCTGAAAGTAAATGCTCCACAGTGGAGACACGCACGCCATCCTTTTGTATTACTGAGGCCAGGCGAGTATCGCAAACCGCCAGAGCAGTGGCCGGTATAAGCGATTGCTCTGGGGTATCTACACGTACAAATACAATTCCTGAATTTACCGGTGCAGGCTTAATAGACAAAGTCACCTTGCGTCCAGAGTGCAAGCCAATCCCCACGGTTTTAATCGGGGTGGCGATTGTGCGTTGCTTCATCATGATTTGTCTAAATTCAGGGATGATTTATTAAAGCTTTTTCAAGATAGAAGCGGCATCGCTTACTTCAAATTTACCAGGCGCTTCGCGATTCAAGGTTGTCACAACACCATCCTCAACAATCATGGCGTAGCGATCTGAACGAACACCCAAACCACGAGCAACCAAATCCAGCTCTAGGCCAAGTTTCTTAGTAAATTCAGCACTACCATCACCCAGCATGCGAATCTTTTTGCCAACCTTTTGGTCTCGGCCCCAAGCACCCATAACGAATGGGTCGTTTACAGAAACACACCAAATTTCATCAACGCCTTTTGCTTTGATTGCATCAAAGTGCTCAACATAGCTAGGAACGTGCTTTGCTGAACAAGTTGGCGTGAATGCACCAGGTAATGCAAAGATCACTATCTTTTTGCCGGCAGTGAGTTTTTCAACTTCAAATGCGTTTGGTCCAATAGCGCAACCCTCGCTAGCTTCATCTAAAAACTCATAAAGAGTAGCGTTTGGTAATTTTTGTCCGACTGCGATCATAAAGTCTCCAATGAAATAGTTGTCATGAGTATGCCAACGCTAGCGCGGGATTCGTCGTCCGGAGGGGCGCCGCGCTGGCATTCTGCAAGATCTATTGTATTGAGCAGTGGTTTAGTCTGCTTGCTTACGTAAAAAAGCTGGGATTTCGTAGTAATCAGCCCCTTTATCCAACATGGTTTTTGCCTGCGGAGAGCTATCAGCACCCAATGCAGGAGCAGGTGTCGCTTCACGAGAACTACGGAATACACGTGGCAAATCATATTGACTGTAATCAACACCACTAGAGGTAGGTTGAGCAGCTATCGAAGGCGCATTCCCTGCACCTGTCATTGCCAAACCAGCACTAGTACTCAGAGCTGAATCTAAATTCACTCTACTGATTGCTGCTGAAGCACTTGCTGGAGCAAAGCTGTTTAAGTCAGCCATTGTTGGCATCGCATCATGCGTACCAGTAGCTTGTCTCCAAACCACTTCTGGTTGATGATGTTGGCGTGCTTGTGGATTATTCAAGCCAGTAGCAACAACTGTGACACGCAATGCATCCCCTAAGCTCTCGTCATACACAGTACCAAAAATCACAGTAGCATCATCTGCAGCATAACCACGAATTGCTGCCATTACTTCGCGAGTTTCAGACAATTTCAATGAACGGCTAGCAGTAATATTGACCAATACACCACGCGCACCAGATAAATCGACCCCTTCGAGTAGTGGCGAAGCAACTGCAGCTTCAGCGGCTAAGCGTGCACGGTCCATACCGGAAACTGTTGCAGTTCCCATCATTGCCTTGCCCTGTTCGCCCATTACTGTTTTGACATCTTCAAAGTCGACGTTGATCAAACCTTGCACGTTAATAATTTCTGCAATACCTGAAACAGCGTTGTGCAATACATCATCAGCACATGCAAATGCCTTATCAAACTCCGCATCTTCACCCATGACTTCAAAGAGTTTTTCATTGAGAACTACAATCAATGAATCAACATATGCTTCAAGTTCGGTAGCGCCATTCTCCGCAACCTTAAGACGCTTAACGCCCTCAAAATCAAATGGCTTGCTAATCACACCGACAGTCAAAATACCCATCTCTTTGGCAACCTGAGCAACGATTGGCGCTGCACCAGTACCTGTGCCACCACCCATACCGGCAGTGATGAAGACCATGTGTGCACCTTGCAATGTATCTGCTATACGGGCTCGCGCTTCTTCAGCGGAAGCTGCACCGATTTCAGGTTTTGCACCAGCACCGAGTCCGCTAGAGCCTAGTTGCAAATTCACAGATGCCTCAGAACGCTGTAAAGCGCCAGCATCGGTGTTCATGCAAATAAACTCTACGCCATTAACACCGCGACGAATCATGTGCTGAACTGCATTACCACCTGCCCCACCAACTCCAACCACTTTAATAATGGTTTTACCGGCTGTTTCTTGATCTAACATTTCAAATTCCATATACCCTCCTAGGTAATAAGTACTACATTGACGACGACGAAAAACTTAAAAATTTCCTGCGAACCATTCCTTCATGCGCGTAACCACACTTTGCAAGGCGCCTGACTGCGATACTCGACGACCACGCAACAACTGCGCCTGGCCTTCCATCAATAAACCAATGCTGGTAGCAAAACGGGGGCTACGCAAAACCTCATGTAAGTGGCCACGGTATTCAGGAGTTCCGATACGCGCTGGGCGCAAGAACACTTGCTCAGCAAGCTCAACCATGCCCGGCATTAAAGAGGTGCCACCAGTCAGCACGATTCCTGAGGACACCATATCTTCATAACCAGAATCACGAACTACGCCCCTTACTAAAGTGAATAACTCCTCAACACGTGGTTCGATCACAGCGGCTAATGCTTGCTTTGACATTGGTCGTGACTCACGATCACCAACGCCTGGGACATCAATCATGGTGCTTGGATCTGCCATATCCTGGCGAGCAATGCCATATTGAATCTTGAGATCTTCCGCATCAATAGTCGGGGTGCGCAATGCCATTGCAATGTCATTAGTAATTTGATCGCCCGCAATTGGAATCACAGCAGTATGTCGAATGGAGCCTTGGCAATAGATAGCAATGTCAGTTGTGCCGCCACCAATATCCACCAAGACAACGCCCAGCTCTTTTTCATCTTCCGTTAACACGGCTAAGCTAGATGCAAGCGGCTGCAAAATGAGATCATTTACTTCTAATCCACAGCGACGCACACACTTCACAATATTTTGCGCAGCACTAACGGCACCAGTAACAATGTGCACCTTCACCTCTAGGCGCAAACCACTCATACCAATTGGCTCACGCACATCCTCCTGCCCATCAATAATGAATTCTTGAACAAGGATATGAAGGATTTGTTGATCCGTTGGAATATTGATTGCTTTTGCAGTTTCCAAAACACGCTCAACATCGCCAGCACTAACTTCTTTATCGCGTATCGCTACCATACCGCTGGAGTTAAAACTCACAATATGGTTTCCAGCAATACCAGTAAATACTTGCACAATCTGGCGATCGGCCATCACTTCAGCTTCTTCAAGCGCTTTCTGAATAGACTGAACAGTAGCTTCAATATTGACAACTACACCCTTCTTCAAACCTTTAGATGCAGTTTGACCAACGCCGACGACATTAAATTGGCCGTCAGCGGCTAACTCAGCAACCAAAGCAACCACCTTGGATGTTCCAATATCTAATCCGACCAATAAATCGCGGTTGTCTTTACTCATTCTCATTCCTCATTGCTTCTGCTCGCTTTTTTGCCATCTGCTTCATTTTTTTTCAAACTGACCGAAGCAAGATGCACTGCAAAACCATTTGCATAGCGCAGATCAATTGCATCTACCCGGTTAGCCCACTTCTCTTGAACCTGCGGCCAATACTTAAAAAGACGTGCGACACGATCTTCAGTTAATGTTTTGTCCGAATTCTCTTCATCCCGACCAAACTCCACCTTCATGCCATTGGACAGCTTGACATGCCAAGCGTAACGATCAGAAAGAGTTAAGCTTTTCACTTCTGTACTCCAAGGCTTAAACCAAGCGTTCGCTCTTTCATACAAGCGCATTACTTCTTTGCTGGCATCTTCTGGTCCTGAGAAATCAACCAAAGAAATACCATCTCCCACATCAGAGACGCGCCCAGCAAAAAGCTCGCCATGCGTATTCATGAGGGTATGACTATCAGCACCGCCCCATGTACCAAAGGGCTTTTGTTCTTCAATACTGACTATTAATCCGTTAGGCCAAACTCTTCGAACGTTTGCATGACGCACCCAAGGCATCGACTCAAAGCCACGCTTGACATCCTCTAATCTCACACTAAAGAAGTTACCTTGGACCGTCTCTAAAACCTGCTGTTTAACAACAGGTTTATTAATATGTTTGAGCGTTTGGCCAGCCACTGGCTCTATCACTATTTGGCGCAATGCAAATACTGGGCGCTGACTCAACCACATCAACATTCCAACTAAAACCATCACTACAAAACAGCGCATCAAAAAACGGCTCAGCTTTTGCATCCGCCCTGGATAATTCCAAAGCGGAGAGGCCAGTGAAGTAAATACTTCACCACAACCATTTAAGAAGGCGCCGATCCGACTCATGCTTGCGCAATCCCTTTAACATTTAAGGTTTGGCTAATGACCCAGAGAACTAGTTCGGCATACTCAATACCAGCCGCTTTTGCCGCCATAGGAACCAAAGAATGTGAGGTCATACCTGGAGAGGTATTCATCTCCAAGAGATAGGGTTTACCAGTTTTTTTATCGAGCATCACATCAGCTCGACCCCACGTTTTGCATCCAAGCGCACGATAAGCAGCTAACGCTAATTCTTGAACTGCTTTATTTACTTCTGGCGCAAGTCCAGTTGGGCATAGGTATTTGGTCTCATCAGAGAAATACTTATTATGAAAATCATAGTTAGCTTCCGGCGGAATGATTTTGATCACAGGCAATGCTTCTGCATTTGCTCCAAACCCAACCAACGGGCAAGTCAACTCATCGCCAACAATACAAGTCTCAGCAATCACCTTCTTATCCATTCCGGCGGCTAACTTATAGGCAGCAGGCAATTCTTCAGCGGATTTCACTTTAGTTAAGCCCAGTGAAGAGCCTTCATGTGCGGGCTTCACAATTAATGGCAAGCCCAAATGCTTCACTACAGCATTCCAGTCGCTGTCGGCTTTCAGCTCTTCAAATTCAGGAGTTGAAAGACCACTACTAAGCCAAACCAGCTTGGTCGCAATTTTGTCGATTGCCAGTGCAGAAGCTAGTACACCACTACCGGTATAAGGTAAGCCTAATAGTTCGAGCAATCCTTGAATAGTGCCATCTTCACCGTAACGTCCATGTAAGGAAATAAATACACGGTCAAATTTTTCTTGGGCTAACTCAGTTGGACAACGTAATCCCGGATCAAATGGGTGCGCATCAACCCCCTTAGAGAGCAAGGCTTCCAATACGCCCTTACCTGACATTAGGGAAATCTCTCGCTCACCGGAGCGACCACCCAATAAAACGCCTACTCGACCTAATGACTTGACATCCAAGTGAACGAGATCACTCTTTACACGCTCGCCCCACGAATGCATTTGCGTATTTTGTTTAGACATGTTTCGCCTCCGCTAATACATGAGGTAAGCCGGAGATAGAGCCTGCACCCATCGTGATTAAGACATCGCCATCACGCAATAAGACGCTGAGTTTTTCTGGCATTTCCGCAACGTTTAAAGCAAACGCAACGGCTGCGCTATCCAAGGAACTGTTCACACCCTTATCGGTTGTGAGTGCTGCCTTAATAAGACTTTGACCATCCGCACCTGGAATCTTTGCCTCACCAGCTGGATATACTTCGGTTAACACAAGTGCATCAAAATTTTTGAGTACTTGCACAAATTCACCAAAGCAATCACGAGTTCTTGTAAAGCGATGGGGCTGGAATGCCAATACCAAACGACGGCCTGGATAAGCACCACGGGCTGCGGATAATGTAGCGGCCATTTCAACGGGATGGTGTCCGTAATCATCTATTAATGTGAAGCTTCCACCAGAGGCCAAAGGAATTTCTCCATACCTTTGGAAGCGACGACCAACGCCACTAAATTCAGATAAAGCCTTCACAATAGCCTCATCGCTAACACCCAATTCCGTTGCAATACCAATTGCTGCTAAAGCATTTTGAACATTGTGTAGACCGGGTAAATTTAATTGCACCTCAAGTCGACCTGGCTTATTGCCATGACGGCGTACAGTTTTACGATCAACCGTAAAGTGCATACCAGTACCTACGGCCCGTACATTGCTTGCACGAATATCTGCATCATCAGACAAGCCATAGCGCAATACTGGCTGTGATACAAACGGAACAATATCGCGAACATTGGCATCATCAATGCACAGAACAGCAACACCGTAAAAAGGCATACGTTGAATAAACTGCACAAAAGCCTGCTTCAATCTGGCCATATCATGTTGATAGGTATCCATATGATCAGCATCAATATTGGTAACGACTTCCATCGCAGGAAATAATTGCAAGAAGGAGGCATCAGACTCATCAGCTTCCACCACAATAAAGTCGCCCTGACCTAAGCGTGCGTTTGCACCTGCAGAATTTAACTTACCTCCAATAACGAAGGTTGGATCTAAACCACCCTCAGCCAAGACTGAGGCAACTAAACTAGTGGTCGTTGTTTTGCCATGAGTACCTGCAATCGCAATACCCTGCTTTAAACGCATAAGCTCGCCGAGCATGACAGCCCGCTGAATAACGGGCACCTTGGCTGCGCGAGCAGCTAATACTTCGGGGTTATTGCCTGCAACTGCAGTCGAAATGACTACCGCTTCTGCAGTACCAATATTTTTAGGGTCATGCCCAATATGAATCACTGCACCCAAATCTTTTAGGCGCTTCGTTACAGCACCTTCAGCTAAGTCGGATCCAGATACCTGATATCCCAGATTCAGCAAAACTTCGGCAATACCACTCATGCCTGCTCCGCCGATACCAACAAAATGGATTTGCTGAACGATATGTTTCATATACCCACTCCTGCACAGTCTGCACATACTTCAGCCACACGCTGAGTTGCATGGGGCTTAGCTAAAGCATGAGCACGCTTAGCCATCGCCTGTAAATCTTGGCGGCTAAAATTTTGAATCATAGATGCCAGATCCTGCGGATTGAGATCTTGCTGTGGTAATAAAATAGCAGCATCTGCATCCGATAAAAATCGTGCATTTGCAGTCTGATGGTCATCAATTGCATATGGAAATGGAATCAAACAAGATGCAACACCACAAGCTGCGATCTCAGATACGGTCATTGCACCAGAGCGGCAGATCACCAGATCTGCTTGGGCGTAAGCGCTTGGCATATCTTCAATAAAAGGGCGAATATCAGCAGCAACACCTAAGTTGGTATAGCGCTGTTGTAGATCTACAAGATGCTTATCACCTGCCTGGTGAATTACATGGGGTCGCGCCTCTTTATCCATCAATGCCAAGGCTGCTGGAATGACTTCATTTAAGGCGGCGGCACCTAGACTGCCACCCACAACCAAAATCGACAGTGGGCCGATGCGCTCTTCGTAACGTTTTGCTGGCGCACCTACAGCTTCAAATTCTTCACGGATTGGATTTCCTACCCACTCAGCGTGAGTCATCGTATCTGGAAATCCAGTCAAGGTACGCATAGCAATTTTGGCTAAAGCGCGATTGGCACTTCCTGCAACGGAGTTGGCTTCATGCAGAACGAGTGGCGTCTTCAAAAACTTTGTCACTAGACCACCGGGGAAAGTAATGTAACCACCCATACCTAAAACTACATTTGGCTTGATGCGACGCATAATCTTCCAACTCTGCATAAAGGCTCTTGCAAGATTAAATGGCAACATCAATGTCGCTTTGATGCCTTTGCCACGCAAGCCACCAAAGTTAACCGCCTCAAATGGGAAGTCGCAAGCTTTTACTAAGCGAAACTCCATCCCGCCTTGATTACCTAGCCAAGATACATTCCAACCACAAATGCGTAGGTATTGGGCAACAGCGAGCCCCGGGAAAATATGTCCCCCAGTACCGCCGGCCATAATCAAGATGGATGGCTTGGTCATAGCTTGCCACCCCGCATTAAGATGCGGTTTTCATAATCAATCCGAAGTAGCATTGCGATAGCTACGGCATTCATCAAGATTCCTGAGCCACCATAACTAACGAGTGGAAGTGTCAATCCTTTAGTAGGAAGCAAACCTAAATTCACACCCATATTGATAAATGCTTGCCAACCAATCCATATCGCCACACCTTTAGCGGCAAGACCTGCAAAACTACGATCCAATTGCAATGCAGTACGGCCAATCAAGAATGCACGACGCACGATCCAGTAGAACAAGAAGATCATCACTACAACACCAACAAATCCGAGCTCTTCACCAATTACTGCCATGATGAAATCGGTATGTGCCTCAGGTAGGTAATGTAATTTTTCAACACTACCGCCCAGGCCTAGACCAAACCATTCGCCTCGACCAAATGCCATCAGAGAGTGAGTTAACTGGTAGCCTTTATTAGCTGCATTGTCGACTTGCCAAGGATCAATAAAAGCCATGATTCGCTTTTGACGAAATGGCGAGAAGGCAATAATTGTCACTGCACTTAATATTCCAACTGCTAACAATCCACCAAATAATTTAGCGTTGATCCCACCTAAAAATAAAATTCCAAATGCAATGAGCGATATCACGACGAGCGCACCCATATCTGGTTCAGCCATCAGCAAGCCACCAACTAAGGCAACAGCAATACCCATTGGGAGCATGCCTTTAACAAATGAGTGGAGATATTCTTGGCGTTGAACTGTATAGCTTGCAGCAAATATCACCGCAGCAAACTTCATTAATTCGGACGGCTGGAAGTTCATGAGACCCAATGGAATCCAACGTTTGGCGCCATTTACGCCTTTTCCAATGCCCGGAATAAGTACGGCAATTAATAACAAGACGGTAAATCCAAAAATGATTGGGGAATAGCGATCCCACACTTGAGTTGGGATCTTAAATACCCAAATAGCAACACCAATCGCAATTGCCAATGAAATGCAATGTCGAATTAAGAAAAAATTGCTGCTGTAATTTGCGTACTTAGGGCCATCTGCCAAAGTAATGGACGCTGAATACACCATAACTAAACCAATTAGGGCTAAAGAAAGTACCGCCCAAACTAGAAGCTGGTCATAGTCCATCATGCGTGAGCGCGTTTGCTCAACGCCAGAAACTGCATCTCTCAAGCCACTGCGGAAATTATCTATCCCACCTCTGGAAAAATTCCAGAAGCGGTCAAGACCTAAACGATTCTCAGGAAAAAGTTTTTCCTTCAAACTCATGCATCAGCTCCTTCAAATTGCATTCCCAATTCTTGGACTTCAGCAATAAACGCCTCAGCACGTGCAACGTAATCACTGAACTGATCAAAGCTAGCGCAAGCCGGTGATAACAAAACAATATCGCCTGACTGAGCTACTTTTGCGGCTTGTGCTACTGCGTTTTGCAGAGTCTCGCTCATGACAGATGGCACTGAATCACCTAAAGCTTGAGCAATGATTGGGGCATCTTTGCCAATCAGGAAAACACCTTTTACAAAACGTAATGCAGGATCACGCAAGGGGCCAAAGTCTTGGCCCTTACCCTCACCACCAGCAATCAACCAAATACGCTTGCCAGACTCATTAGCGCTTAAGCCATTTAAAGCAGCTACTGTTGCTCCTACGTTAGTGCCCTTGCTATCGTCCACATATTCAACATTCGACACAATTGAAACAGTTTGAACACGATGAGGCTCGCCATGGTAATCACGCAAACCATGTAAAAGCGCATTCATTGGTAAACCAGCTGATCGTGCTAAGGCTAAAGCAGCTAGCGCATTCAAAGCATTGTGGCGTCCGCGAATCCGTAAAGCATCAGCTGGAATTAAACGCTTGAGTCTTAATGGTTCATCCTCTACAACAACTGCTTTACGGCGACGCTTCGGTTGTGGCTCGAGATCTTCATCAACTTCAGCCCAGACCAACCAATCAATTCCACCAGCACGTAGATCATGTTCAATTCCAAAATCACCCTGCTCATCAGGGCGGCCGGCACCAAAAGTAATGACTGATTTATTGGATTTCTGCTCGTCAGTAAGCAGATTCATGACCAGCGCATCATCGCGATTCAAGATGCAGATACTGTCCCGTCCAAAGATATTGGCTTTTGCATTAACATAAGCCTGCATATCACCATGCCAATCTAAGTGATCTTGCGTAATGTTTAATACGGTCGCTGCTGTTGCATTGAAGTTACTCGTGTAAACCAGCTGGAAGCTAGATAACTCGAGTACCCATATCTCAGGCATGTCGGCAACTTGGTCAGACCCATCTAAACAAGACATCAACTTATCTAGAGCTGCTGGACTGATATTGCCAGCTACAGCAACTTTCTTACCAGCTCGTTCACACAATTGACCTGTTAAGGCCGTTGTGGTTGTCTTTCCATTTGTTCCAGTAATGGCCAATACAGCAGGCTTGTATTGAGACTGCTGAACTTGGGCCATGCGATCCATTGCAGCAATGGCTCTGGCAAAGAATTCTAATTCTCCCCAAATATCAATATTAGATTCTTGCGCTTTAACTAAGAAAGTAGCTACTGGCTCTTGAAGTGGCGATAAACCAGGACTAATTCCAATGACTTCAACACTCTTTACATTAAGACCATCCAAAGGTCCGAAATAAGCCTCTTGAAGCCCTGCAAATTCAAGATCCGCTAACCAAGCTTTTTGTTGCTCATTCAACTTTTCACGATCACGCGTATCTGCCAGTCTGACCTTTGCAGCATTCCTTAAACACCACTTAGCCATAGCATAGCCAGATTCACCCAATCCTAAGATCAAGAAATGTTGGGGTGCTTGATAATTCCCATCTGCGATGAGAGCTGGGTTAGCGAAGGCTTGGTCTAAGTTATGCATATTCTTTGGCTTACCTTAATTTCAGGCTGGAGAGGCCAATGAGAACTAATAAAATAGTGATGATCCAGAAGCGAACCACAACCTGTGTTTCGCGCCAGCCACCCAATTCGAAATGGTGATGCAGTGGAGCCATCCTAAAAATACGACGGCCCTCACCAAAACGCTTCTTGGTGAATTTGAACCAGAAAACTTGCAGCATCACTGACAGTGTTTCTGCGACGAAGATCCCGCCCATGACAAAGAGTACGATTTCTTGGCGAACAATCACGGCAATAGTTCCGAGTGCGCCACCCAATGCGAGTGCGCCAACGTCGCCCATAAATACCTGGGCCGGATGCGTGTTGTACCAAAGAAAGGCTAATCCCGCACCACCCATAGCTCCACAGAAAATCATGAGCTCACCTGCACCGGGAATATAAGGAAACAATAAATACTTTGCGTAAATCGCATTTCCCATCACATAAGCAAATGCGCCTAAAGCAGCACCGACTAATATGACTGGCATGATTACTAGACCATCTAGTCCATCCGTCAGATTGACGGCATTACTACTTCCAACAATCACCAAGTAGCTCAAAATAATGAAGCCCATTACACCTAATGGGTAACTCACCTCTTTCATGAAAGGAATGAGTAAGTTTGATTTAGCTGGCAAGTTCAAAGCAAAGCCACTCTTGAGCCAATCAAAGAACAACTGTAAAACTTTGAGGTTATTCACTTCAGATACAGAAAAAGCCAAATAAATAGCAGCAAATAAGCCAATCAAAGTTTGCCAAAAGAATTTTTCTCTTGAGGCCATGCCTTTAGGATCTTTCCGTGCTACTTTGCGGTAATCATCAACCCAACCAACCAAGCCAAATCCAAAAGTCACAATCATCACAATCCAGATAAAACGATTGCTCAGATCAGCCCACAGCATGCAGGAGATAAAAATACCCAACAGAATTAGTACGCCACCCATAGTAGGGGTACCTGATTTCACCAAATGAGTTTGTGGGCCATCAGTACGAACCGCTTGACCCATCTTTAATGCAGTCAACTTCCGAATAACCCATGGACCAGCTGCTAAACCTATCAGCAAAGCAGTCAGTGTTGCCATCACTGCTCTAAATGTGATGTAGCTAAAGACTCGGAAAAATCCAAAATCATCTTGCAACCATTGCGCCAATATCAAGAGCATGTTTTAGCCTCCTCTAATAGGGCATGCACTACACGCTCCATACGCATAAAACGAGATCCCTTAACCAAAATATCTAAATGCAGCTGCTGGCTTGACTCATGATCTGCTAGCGCTACATTAAGCTCTTCAAGCAACTGATCCAATGTGGCGAAATGAGTAGCGCTACTAGTAAGCGAAAACTTCTCTGATTCATTAAAACCCTGCACCGCGTATTTACACTGCTCTCCGAATGCAAATAACTTGCTAACACCCTGCTCGGCAGCATAGGCGCCAACTTCCACATGGAAGTCAGGGCCTTGATCGCCCACTTCACCCATATCACCCAATACCAACCAAGAAATATTTCCAGACTGCTTAAGTGCATCAATAGCAGCTCTTACAGAATCAGGATTCGCGTTGTAGCTATCGTCAATCAGAGTTCGGCCTGCATTGAAAGGCTTTGATTGCATACGTCCATTTACTGGGACAAAAGATTCCAGACCTGCTTGAATTTGCTCCAAACTTAAGCCGGCGCCTAAAGCAACGGCGCTAGCTGCTAAAGCATTACGCACATTGTGATTTCCCAAGGTCTTGAGCTGGACCTCAATCTTGCCGAGTTTAGTTGCAATCTCAATTTTTCCGCTAGTCAATAATTTGCCCGTAACAGAGGCCGTAGCCAAGGCAGAGTTAGTAGATAAAGCAAAATCAATTACCTTTCGTCCTGCAGCAGCTTGATACCAAACATCAGAAAATTCAGAGTCAGCTGGAAATACTGCGACACCATCTGCAGGGAGTGAACTTAAGGCAGTTGCATGTTCTTTTGCAACAGTCTCCACAGTCGCCATGAATTCTTGATGCTCACGCTGTGCATTGTTAATCAGAGCAATAGTGGCCTGAGTAATGACTGCTAACTCTGCCGTTTCACCAGGATGATTCATACCCAACTCAATCACTGCTAGGCGATCAGTTGATCGCATGCGTAGCAAGGTTAAAGGTAAGCCAATATCGTTATTGAGGTTACCCTTAGTAACCAGAGTGCGTTCTTCACCTGCAGCCACCTTAAAGATCGAAGCAATCATCTCCTTTACTGTGGTCTTGCCATTAGATCCAGTTACTAAAGCCACTGGAATAGAAAACTGTGCACGCCATGCCTTTGCTAATTCACCCAAGCCTTGCTTAACATCTTGGACACATACTGCAGCTAAGTTTGCAGGGCACTTTTCTTTTTGACTAATGAGTGCTGCACTGGCGCCTGCCTTGATGACATCATCCAAAAAATCATGTGCATCAAAACGTTCGCCCGCCAAAGCGATGAATAATTCACCAGACTCAATCTGACGACTATCACTACCAATACGAGAAATAGTGATTGCTTGCGCAGATTCATTATCCGCGTGAATCAACTGACTGCCCGGCAACATCGCATGAACTTGAGTAAGATTAGTCATAGGCGTACTCATACGCTGCCCCCTGCTGCCAAACGAATGTGTTCTTGATCAGAAAAATCAAATTTCTTGCCATTGATTTCTTGACTAGACTCATGCCCTTTACCAGCAACCAAGACAATATCGCGGATATCGGCATGTCGTACCGCAGCCATAATAGCGGCCGCCCTATCAGGCAGCGCTTGTACATTCGAAAGGTCACCTGACATACCAGCTTGAATCATGGCAATAATGGAGACTGGATCTTCAGATCTAGGGTTATCACTTGTAATCACAATATGATCAGCCGAGACTTGTGCTGCACGACCCATTTGAGGGCGCTTACCTAAGTCTCGATCACCACCGCAACCAAAGACACACCACACTTTTCCATTACGCTGATTTGCAATGGGGCGTAATGCGTTCAACGCTTTAGTGAGGGCATCAGGTGTGTGTGCGTAATCCACCACAATCAATGGACCCTCAGTTCTTTGTGTTTTATTCAAGTGAATCAGTTCCATGCGTCCTGGAACAGCACTTAGCTTATTCATATTTTTAGAGGCATGATTTGGACTCATACCTTGAGCTAGCAGGACGGTCCAAACAGCAAGGCAATTGCTGAGATTAAATTCACCTAAAACTGCAATCTGAGTAGCACTAGAACCTAAGGCATCACAGCTGAATTGAGACTCATAGCCCGAGGTCGTCAATACGGTGTTTTCTGCGTAAACGCGTTTCAAACGATCGTCAAACTTTTCGAATCCAGCAAACGCCTTGCTACTCAATGCATAGCCCCACACTTGAGGATCATCGCTAGCGAGGAGCTTCATTGCCAATTCTCGCCCGAATGCATCATCAAAATTGATGATGGCATTTTCAAGTTGTGGAAACTTAAATAATTTTGCTTTTACTGCGGCGTACTCTCCCATCGTGCCGTGGTAATCCAAGTGATCTTGCGTCAAATTGGTAAATACCGCACTTCGTATATGTAAGCCAGTAACACGGCCTTGATCTAATGCATGAGAAGAAATCTCTATAGCAAGATTTTGAGCGCCTGCATCAGATAATTCTTTTAATTGGGTTTGCAATTGCGGTGCATCTGGCGTGGTGTAACCAGTTTGAACGAGTGCACCCGGAAACCCAGCCCCCAATGTGCCTAATACTGCAGTGCGATGATTCGGTTCATCCATTGCCTGCGCCAGCCACTGAGTAATACTCGTTTTTCCATTAGTACCTGTGACGCCGATGACATTGAGATTTTTGCTTGGGTAGCCGTACCACTCCGAGCAGAGCTCTCCAGCCAAGACCGCTAAATTCTCGACAGCAAAACATTCTGGGTGGTCTAAGTACTCATTCGCAATACCATCAGCAGGATCGAATACCACTGCCGCAGCCCCATTTGCTAAGGCGGCCGCAATGTAATCGCGACCATCTCGTAGGGCATTACCATGACCAACAGCGTATGCAAAAAAGATGTCGCCAGAATGAATTTGACGGCTATCTGCAGTTACTTTTGCATTACCTGCAGTGAGATCACGTAAATGTGAGATTAAGAGATGGGGTTCTATGTAGACCATAGTCATCATCTTTTTAGAACCGCTGCATTTGTTTTGACTGCAGCAATCTGAATTTCTGTAGGATTTTTATCCTGCAGCGTCATCTGCTTAATATTGCTATCTGGTACTACATTCAAGGTACGCAGAGTCTCACTCACAATAGTGGAAAAGACTGGTGCAGCAACATCACCACCATAATGACTGCCACCAGTTGGCTCATCAATCATTACAGCAACCACAATGCGAGGAGCACTAATCGGCGCTAGACCTGCAAAGTAAGCACGGTATTTATTGCCATAACCCTTACCCACTAATTTATGCGCTGTTCCTGTTTTTCCACCAACTCGATAACCTTCGGCCTGCGCTTTAATGGCAGTTCCCCCAGGCTCAGTTACCGACTCCATCATGCTGCGCATCTCAATAGCTGTCTTGGCAGAAATAATATGGGTGCCAGGCTTAAATTCTGGACTTCGCTCAATCGTGAGGGGCACTAACTCGCCATCACGTGCAAAGATAGTGTATGCGCGAGCAACTTGGAAGAGTGAACCTGAAATACCATAACCAAATGCGATTCGCGCCTGATCTGTTGGCATCCATTTTTTATAAGGATGGACCGTACCAGCTACGGCACCAGGGAAGCCAATCTTCGGCGCCTGACCTAAACCAACGGATGTATAGAAATTCCACATTTCTTCGGCAGATAAATTATTCATCGCAATTTTGGCCGTACCAATGTTGCTAGATTTTTGAATAATTTGAGAAATAGTTAGGTTGCTGTAAGGGTGGGTATCCGTGATCGGTTTTGGACCCACCAGGTATTTAGCCCCAATCACCATATTGGTATTGGGGGTGATAACACCCTTCTCCAAAGCAATTGCCACAGTTAATGGTTTGATTGTTGAGCCAGGCTCAAAGGTGTCGGTCAAAACACGATTACGTAACTGCTCACCCGTTAGCTTCTTACGATCATTTGGGTTATAGCTTGGATAATTTGCTAAAGCCAAGATCTCGCCAGTCTGAGTGTCCAAGACGACTGCACCACCAGCGCTCGCACGGTGCTGCTCAACTGCATTTTTAACAGCGTTATAGGCCAGAAACTGAATCTTACTGTCAATAGAAAGTTGCAGATCTTTACCATTTTGCGGTAACTGCAAAATTGCAACATCTTCAACAACACGACCGAGGCGATCAACTACTACGCGACGAGCGCCTGGGTGCCCAGCCAATTCTTTTTCTCTTGAAAGTTCCATGCCCTCTTGGCCACGATCTTCCACGTTTGTAAAGCCAACAACGTGCGCCATCGCTTCACCTTCTGGGTAAAAGCGACGGTATTCATTATTCAAACCAATTCCCGGAATTTCTAATTCCTTAATCTGTTGCGCAACTACTGGATCCACTTGGCGCTTCAAAAAAATCTGCTTACGATCCTCTTTTAACTTTTTACGCAGCTCAGATTCGCTTAACTGCAATAGTTTCGCTAACTTCTGAACCTTATCCGTAGCTAAATCATCGGGCACAGTATCGTTATAGGCAATCACTGACTTTGCCTCTAAGCTCGTAGCAATCACCTGGCCATTACGATCCAATATCTTTCCACGGGAAGCAGGTAATTCCAATTCACGCTGTGTACCACGTACACCTTTTGCTTCATAAAAAGCATTTCCCGGACCCTGAATCCAGAAAGCGCGGATTAGCAATAGCATGAACACGAAGAACAACATGAACAGCATTAGGCGTGACCGCCACATTGGCAGACGCAATACTAGATTAGGCGTAGTTGAGAAACCTACAGTCCTCATCTAGCCTCCTTTAAATACAAAGTACGCTCTGGAGATATAGGGGCCATGTGCAACTGATTACGAGCAACATCGCGAATTCGTGCGGACTTCGATAGATTGCGCTGCTCATACTCTAAGCGTAGCCAGTCTTGATTGAGTTTGCGCTCCTCGATTTGCGCGCGGTCTAGCGAAATAAATAATTTACGCGCACGCTGCTGCGCCGCTACTAAAGATAGTGCGCAAACCAATAGCAATACCAGCAAGGTAAGCGTAGCGCGATTCAAGCTGTCACTCCTGCGCGTTTTTCAGCAATACGCATAATGGCGGAACGAGCGCGAGGGTTCTCTCGAACTTCCTCGTCGCTTGGCTTTACGCGCCCAATAATCTCTAAGTCGCTTTGCGGTAAATCTCGATCGCGGACGGGCAAACCTCGAGGTACTTCGACCTTGGCGTGTGACTGCAAAAACTGCTTCACAATCCGATCTTCGAGAGAATGAAAGCTAATCACTGCTAAGCGTGCGCCGGGCTTTAATAAATTGAGTGCTGCCTTTAATCCGAGTTCCAAATCCTCTAACTCACGATTAATAAAAATACGGAGTGCTTGGAAAGTACGAGTCGCAGGATCTTGACCAAGCTCTCTTGTGCGAACTACGCTGGCTACTAGAGTTGCTAATTGCAAGGTTGTTTTTGGAGATAAGCCTTCTTCTCGCTTTGCCACAATGGCTTTAGCAATCTGAAATGCAAAACGTTCCTCACCGTAAGTCTTAATCACGCTGGTGATGTCCTCTTGTGATGCGTGCTCCAACCACTCCGCTGCCGTTAAGCCTTGGTCTGTGTTCATGCGCATATCGAGTGGACCATCCTTGCGAAAGGAGAACCCACGGTGTGCTTCGTCCACCTGTGGAGAGCTGATACCGAGATCCAACAGAATTCCATCGACTGATTCTGGGTCCGCGTACTGATCCATCTGCGCAAAACTGTCGTGCACGATGCGTAAACGCGAGTCCTTGATTTTTTCCGCTACTGCGATCGCATCCAGATCCTTGTCGAAAGAAATCATTCGCGCATTTGCAGGTAGTTGTGCCAACAGGGCTTGAGTATGACCACCGCGCCCAAAGGTTCCATCGATCAAGAGTAGATTTTTTGAAGCTGTAGAAGAGGTGATGAGCGGTCCATTGACCAGCGCTGTCACCGCCTCGGCCAGCAATACTGGGCGATGAGTTATGTTCATGGCACCCTGTCATCAAAAATTAAATTGCTTCAGGGCTTCAGGCATACCTTGTGCAATGGCAGCCTGTTCTTTTGCAGCGTAAGTAGCGGCGTCCCACAACTCTAGATGACTACCCATGCCGAGCAACATCACTTCTTTTTCAATACCAGCGGCTGATCGTAACTCCGGGCTCACCAATATTCTTCCGGCGCTGTCCAAATCAATCTCCGCAGCATTGCCAAGAAAAATGCGGCGCCACCAATGCGCATCCATCGGCAATTGCGCTACACGTGAGCGAAAGGTTTCCCACTCAGGTCGAGGGAATAGCAATAGGCATCCATCGGGGTGTTTTGTGAGCGTAATTCGGCCCTCACCTTGAACTAACAAGGCGTCACGATGCTTTGCCGGCACAGACATGCGGCCTTTTGCATCTAAATTGAGAGCTGACGCACCTTGAAACACCATTTACCCCACTTTTTCACACTTCCTCCCACTTTAGAGGATCGTAATAAGGGGGTCAAGTGTTTTTGGCTTATTTTTTAGGAAATTTCCTAGTGATTACAAACACTTAGCGTGATATGTTGATAAAATGGTGCTTATAAAAATGCTACTTGAAACAATGGCTTGGAAAATATACTTAAGAATAGGTCTTAGCTATTTAGCCTAATAATAGGTAAATATACTGTATTAATGAACAGTACTCTAAAGGAAAATATCCGAAATAATTAATTTAGAACTAGATTTTGTAAGCAGTGCTTGTCATCACTTTAGACATTGCCTGCATGAGGCTCTGAATGGACTTCGGCAAGACCGCTCCACCAGCCAAAATTGCCGCCTGTCCATGCTCAATTTCATCGATGCGCATTTGGTCAACAATTGCGCGAGAACGCTCATCTTCTGCAGGTAATTTTTCGAGATGACTTTCGAGGTGATTTTCTACCTGCTTTTCTGTTTCAGCAACAAATCCCAGACTCCACTTATCGCCCGCTAAGCCAGCAGCCAAGCCGATTGCAAAGGATCCTGCATACCAAATTGGATTGAGATAACTGGTATGCGAGCCCAACTCTTGGAGGCGTGTTTCACACCAAGCCAAATGATCCATTTCTTCTTGGCCAGAGTCATCTAACATCTGCCGAATTTCAGGGTTGCGAGCTACTAATTTTTGAGCTTGGTAAAGCGCTTGGGCGCAGACCTCGCCTACGTGGTTTACACGCATTAATCCAGCCGCATGCTCCCTTTCTTTGGCATCCAATAATCCGCTTGACGAGGTATTGGAACCCGGCATTGGACGATGGGCATGAGCACCCCCGACAACCGAACGTAGGGCTGAGTCAAACTCGATAATGAAGCGATCGATTAAGGCCATAGGCTTTTAGAAATTAGACTAAAACCTCTGTTTTGCTGCTCTGCTTAGTCTTCAAACCTAACTCAGCCAATAGCTCACGGTCTTGTTCTGCCTCGGGATTGCCGGTAGTAAGTAGTTGCTCACCATAGAAAATCGAATTGGCGCCAGCCTGGAAGCACATGGCCTGAACTGCCCTACCCAGCTCCTGACGTCCAGCCGAGAGGCGCACTCGTGCACGCGGCATAGTAATGCGAGCTACAGCAATAGTTCTCACAAATTCAAGTGGATCCAAGGGCTTCTGATCTGCCAGAGGAGTTCCTGCTACAGGAACCAAATGGTTAATGGGAACTGACTCTGGATACGGACTTAAATTAGCCAAACGTGTCAAGAAGGCTGCGCGTTGTTCGCGGGATTCACCCATACCTACAATACCGCCACAACACACTGACATGCCGACAGCACGCACATTAGAAATCGTGTCCAAGCGGTCTTGATAGCCCCGAGTCGAGATAACTGAGCGATAAAAGTCCTCGCTAGTATCCAGGTTGTGGTTGTAGAAGTCCAAACCTGCCTCTTGGAGGGCTTGTGCCTGACTTGCTTCTAGCATACCCAGCGTAGCGCAGGTTTCTAGGCCCAAGGCCTTTACGCCCTTAATCATGGCGGCGACTTTTTCAATATCGCGATCCTTAGGCTCCCGCCAAGCAGCACCCATGCAAAAGCGGTTAGATCCGGCAGCTTTGGCAGCTTTGGCAGCCTCAAGTACCTCGTCTAAATCCATTAACTTGTTCGCCTTAACGTCAGTGTCATATCGGGCAGCCTGAGGACAATACCCACAATCCTCCGGGCAGCCACCAGTCTTAATTGACAGAAGCGTAGCCAATTCCACGTCACCATCAGGGAAGTTGGCACGATGAGTCTCTTGTGCCCTGAACATCAAATCGCTAAATGGAAGGGCAAATAGAGCCTCAACCTGGGCTACCGACCAAGCACCCAAAGCGCCAAGCTCTTTATGCAAATCCTTTTGAGACTTGACTTGGGTGAGAGGTTTTTCAATAGTTTGGGTGGCCTGCATGGTCGAATTCCAGAAAATAGATCAATTCAAGGCATAAACATAACAGATACAGGCTTTAATTAGGAAAAACTAGTGGTCAAATACCAAACATGAAGCTTATTTCTGACCCAAATAAAACCTCTCTGGTTGATCGCAGCCTAGATGCCGTTTGGCATCCCTGCACTCAGATGAAGCATCACGAGTCATTGCCATTAATTGCCATTACCAAAGGTAAGGGCGCTTGGCTCTTTGATGACCAGGGCAATGCCCTCCTAGATTGCATTAGCTCTTGGTGGACTAATCTATTTGGCCACTCCAATCCACGCATCAACCAAGCCATTACGAGTCAGCTTGAAAAAATTGAGCATGTCATGCTTGCAGGATTTACCCACCCTCCTGTTGTGGAGCTATCCGAAAAACTATCTGCTTTAACTCAAGGCTATTTAGGTCACGTGTTTTTTGCATCCGATGGTGCATCTGCAGTAGAGATTGCTTTGAAGATGAGCCACCACTTTTGGCAACTGAATAATCAGCCCCAAAAGAAAAAATTTATCTGTCTAGAAAATGGTTACCACGGTGAAACTTTGGGTGCATTAGCAGTCACTGATGTTGCGATCTTTCGAGAAGCATATGGATCGCTATTACAAGATGTCTTTACCGTGCCTTCACCTGATGCACGGAAAGCACAGCCTGGTGAAAGTGCTGACGATGTCGCCATGCAAGCAGCAGAAAAATTAGAAGAGTTATTGAAGGTAGAGCATCAGAATATTGCCGCGATCATTGTTGAGCCGCTCGTTCAGTGCGCTGGGCAAATGGCAATGCACTCTCCTGAATATTTGCGCCTTGTAAGATCACTCTGTGATCGCTACAACATTCACCTCATCGCCGATGAGATCGCAGTGGGCTGTGGTCGATCAGGAAAGTTTTTTGCTTGTGAGCACGCGGGGATTTGGCCGGACTTCTTGACGCTCTCTAAGGGCATCAGTGGTGGATACCTGCCGTTGTCACTCTCTATGACAACTGACAAAATTTATCAGGCCTTCTATGGCGATCAACTGCAACAAGGTTTCTTGCACTCGCATTCCTACACGGGCAACCCATTAGCATGCGCAGCTGCCCTCGCCTGCTTAGAAATCTTCAAAACTGAATCTGTTCTAGAAAAAAATATTGGACGTAGCAAAGATCTTGCTAGTGCTTTTGCTTGGGCAAAAGTAGATCCTCGCATCGAACATTGGCGTCAGCAGGGCATGATCCTGGCATTTGATGTCAAACCTGAATCACTCCAGCGTAAAAATACTTTTTCACGAGAGATGTTTTCAGCAGGAATGGCAGAAGGCATTCTCATTAGGCCAATTGGCAATACGATTTACGTCATGCCACCGTACATTCTATCTGCCGAAGAAGCGATGCAAATGGGTGCTTCTGTCCGGCGCGCCCTAAATCAGGTGCTTCTATGAGCGCCCACTTTAAAGCTCGCGATCTGGCAGCTCATCAGATTGCTGATTTAGATACGCAGTTGCTCAGACGTACATTGCGCACCACCACGTCACCCTGCGACACCAAGGCTCGGGTTGACCAACGAGAACTCAAAGCGTTTTGTAGTAACGACTACTTAGGCCTAGCAAATCACCCTGAATTAGTTTTTGCGCTTGCGGAAGGTGCAAAACGATATGGGGTTGGTAGCGGAGCATCACACTTAATCAGTGGCCATAGCGTTGCGCATGACTTGCTTGAAAAAAAATTAGCAGCCTGTGAGAGTAAATATATTCCCAATACAAGAGCATTGTTCTTTAGTACTGGCTATCTTGCTAACATCAATGCAATTACCGGTCTCAGTAGACTTGCTAATCAAGGTGAAGTAAGCATTTATTCAGCCAAACTTAATCATGCCTCTTTGATTGATGGTGTCCGTCTAGCAAGCTCACAAACCAAAGCCAAAGTGACTTTGTTTGATCACCAAAATCTCGATTTTTTAAAAGAAGCATTAAAGCGAGATGCATACCCACTCAAATTGATTGTGATCGATGGCGTCTTCAGCATGGATGGGGATATCGCGCCCGTTAAAGATCTACTTAATCTTGCCGAACAATATGATGCGCTACTCATGGTAGATGATGCGCATGGTTTTGGCGTGCTTGGCGAGCATGGCCATGGCATTTTGGAGCAATCGGGAGTCTATTCAGAAAGAATTATTTACGTTGGCACACTTGGTAAAGCAGCTGGCGTTAGTGGTGCATTTATTTGTGCAGCCTCGCCCTTTATTGAATGGCTCATCCAAAAAGGGCGCCCCTATATTTACAGCACCGCTACGTCGCCTGCGATTGCGCATACCCTACTTACTAGTTTGGAACTAATCGAAGGCAAGGAAGGTATTGCGCGTCGCAAACAATTAAATCAACTGATTCAAATTTGGCGTGATGAAATGACTTTCCAAAGCTGGGAAAAAACACCTTCATCCACTCCAATACAGCCTGTGATCTTAGGAAGCAATGCTAGCGCATTGCTAGCCGCTAAGCTCTTAGATGAAGCAGGTTATTGGATCCCAGCAATTAGACCGCCTACCGTTCCAGTTGGTAGCTCTCGTCTACGTATTACTTTTTCTGCAAACCATAGTGTTGATGACTTGCGCGAACTGATAAAGACCTTGCAAGTGATTGAGCAAGAAGTAAAAAGCAATTTATGACACTGAGTACATCTACTGGTTTTTTTGTCACAGGCACCGATACTGAAGTTGGCAAAACTTTAGTCAGCGGTGCACTCATTTTTAAACTGAGAAAAGCTGGTATTCGTACAATAGCCTTCAAACCTGTGGTTGCAGGCACTTATATTGACGCTAGTGGCCAAACACTCAATGAAGACTTAGAGACATTACGGATTGCTTCAGGATTAAAGTCCGGCGAGCAAAGTCTTTGTCCATTTGTTCTAGATGTGGCGGCAGCACCCCATCTGGTTGCCCAGAAAAATAAGGTGCATTTAGATGCTACCCTGATCTTAGATGAGTTCAATTCATTGACCTCAGTATTCGATTCGGTCGTAGTGGAAGGTGCGGGAGGGTTTTTAGTGCCGCTAAATGAGCAAGAGGATTTAGGGGATGTAGCTCAGGCGATGGACTTACCAGTCATTCTTGTAGTAGGCATGCGCTTGGGCTGTATTAATCATGCCCTACTCACTTGCGAAGCCATTGCGTCACGTCAGCTCAAGATTGCGGGCTGGGTAGCCAACACGCTAGCAGAGGAAATGCCTCTATTAACTGAAAATATTCAAACCTTGAAAGACCGCATTTTTGCACCTTTTTTAGGTCTTGTTCCGACCCTTCCTCAGCAGCTTCAGAAATCAGAGAATGCCCCCTATTCCATTGAGGCCTTAGGGTTTGCTGCAGAACATATAAAACTAGCTACGTAAATTCAGATAAGATCGATCCATGCGATTACTTCCAGAAATTATCGACTCCGCATCAGCTATTCAAGAGATTCGCCGCAATATTCATGCGCACCCAGAATTGCGTTTTGAAGAAAATCGTACATCTGATCTGGTAGCTGAAGCACTCTCGAGCTGGGGAATTACGGTTTATCGCGGCCTCGGAAAAACTGGAGTGGTTGGAAGGTTAGATGGGGAATTAGGTTCAGGCAAGATGGTTGGATTACGTGCCGACATGGATGCACTGCCATTACAAGAACACAATAACTTTGAACATGCCTCAAAGAATCCAGGCAAGATGCATGCCTGTGGTCATGATGGCCACACTGCCATGCTCTTGGGTGCCGCTCAATACTTATCTAATCATCGAGACTTTACCGGTTCGGTCATTTTCATATTTCAGCCAGCAGAAGAGGGTGGTGCTGGCGCGCAAGAAATGATTAATGATGGACTCTTTAAGCAATTTCCTTGCGATGCTGTCTTTGGTCTACATAACTGGCCGGGACTTGCCGAAGGGCATTTTGGCGTGACGTCTGGCCCGATGATGGCTTCTAGTAATACTTTTGAAATCACCATTCGAGGTAAAGGTGGACATGCCGCCTTGCCACACAATAGTGCTGACCCTGTACTTGCCGGCACTCAAGTTGTGCAAGCACTACAAAGCATCATTACCCGCAATAAGCGCCCAGTAGACGCAGCTGTGTTATCGGTAACGCAGTTCCATGCAGGCGAGACGAGTAACGTCATTCCGGATAGCGCTTTTATTGGCGGAACCGTTCGCACATTTACCATCGAAGTCCTAGACTTAATTGAACAACGCTTGAGAGAGATCTCACACAGTGTATCTAGCGCATTTGACTGTCAAGCAGAAGTCAGTTTTGCTCGCAACTATCCTCCGCTCATCAATCATGACAAGGAAGTGAATTTTGCAAGCGAGGTCATGAGCGAGCTGGTTGGGGCACAAAACGTCAATACTGCTATCGACCCAACAATGGGCGCAGAAGATTTTGCATTCATGCTGCTAGAGAAACCTGGTTGCTATGTGTTTCTAGGTAATGGTGATGGCGATCACCGCTCGGTGGGTCATGGCATGGGTCCATGCCATCTTCATAACCCTTCTTATGACTTTAATGATGCACTGATCCCAGTAGGCGTTAGCTACTGGGTCAAGCTAGCCCAACGCTACTTACAAAAATAATTTACTCTGAGCGCTGAAGTTTTTACGAGTTCGTAAATTGAGCTGGGCGCTTTTCCATAAAAGCTGCCATGCCTTCTTTTTGATCATTGCTTGCAAAGCAAGAGTGGAATAATCGACGCTCAAGGTGCATACCCTCTGATAGCGTAGTTTCATATGCGGCATTAATTGCTTCTTTCACCATCATCACAGTCAGCAGTGGCATATCCGCAATAGTCTTAGCAATTGCTTTCACTTCTTTTAGCAAATCTGCTTGCGGGAAAATACGGGCAACAAGACCAGAGCGCTCGGCTTCAGTCGCATCCATCATCCGGCCGGTCAGCGCCAAATCCATTGCCTTTGCTTTTGAGACTGCACGTGGTAGACGTTGTGTACCACCGGCGCCAGGGATGATTCCCAGCTTCACCTCTGGTTGAGCAAACTTCGCATTATCCGCTGCCATGATGGTGTCGCACATCATGGCCAACTCACACCCACCGCCGAGCGCATATCCAGACACTGCCGCAATCACTGGCTTGCGTACTTTTTTAATCTCTTCCCAGTTACGAGAGATAAAGCTGCTACGATAAACATCAGCAAATCCATACTTTGCCATTGTTGCAATATCTGCGCCGGCAGCAAAAGCTTTTTCACTTCCGGTGACGATGATGCAACCAATATTGTCGTCAGCATCAAAACCCAGCAGAGCCTTACCTAATTCATTCATCAACTCATCATTTAGGGCATTTAATACTTGAGGGCGATTGAGGGTAATGACGGCAACTTTGCCATCCACTTCAGTCAATATAGTGTTGTAGGTCATCAATCTCTTTCAAAAAATAATTTGTTCAGCGTGGTAGCAATAACCACATCTTGCCATCTTGCTTCATGCGTCCCGCTAACTCACCTGCAGAATCTCCTGATCCCCAATAGTAATCTGCTCGTACCCCGCCCACAATGGCTTTACCTGTATCTTGGGCCATCACTAACTTTTGCAAGATTTGGCTACTCAAGGGTTTGGTAGTACTCAAGAAGACTGGGGCGCCTAAGGGCATCGCCTTCAGATCAATGGCAATACTACGTTCGGCTGTTAAAGGGACTCCTAAAGCACCATTAGGGCCAAGGTCAGGGCTGACATGACTCGGCAACTCTTTAAAGAATACAAATCGAGGGTTGGCATTGAGCATCTCCTCTACTCGGCCTGGGTTGCGCTTAGCCCATGCAGAAATACCCTGCATTGTTGCCTCACCGCGCGTGATCTCCTTGCGATCAAGCAACCACTGGGCAAAAGACTTGAACGGCTGATCATTAGTGCCGGCATAACCCAGTCGCAATACACGTCCATCTTCTAAACGAATTTTTCCAGAGCCCTGAATTTGTATAAAAGCAGCAGCTACAGGATCTTGCACCCAGGCGATTTCTGAACCTCGCAGTATTCCAGAACTCATGAGTTCTGCACGTGTTGGCGCAGGGCTTGGCTTTGAGCCCTTCCAGGCATTTGGCAGGCCGTACAAGGCAATAGAGTAAGTGACTGTGCGGGTCTGGGAGCCATTCATGACAGGCTCGTAATAACCTGTGATTAGTCCAGATTCGTTGCCTGTAGCACTATTACGTACTTCGTATGGCTGAAAATTTCCCTCAAAGTATTGACGAATTGCACGTTCATCGCGGCCTGAAACGTTGCCGGCTTGAGTGCATGCCTGGCGCCAATTCATTTCACTATTACGTTTACGCAGGGCATCACAACTTTTGAGCCAAGCTGGCCAAGCCTGAGTTAAGTCATCCTCCTGCCAACCAGGTAAGTCTTGCCAAGAAACAGATCGGAAGCTGGCGATCGAGGAGCTATAGCTAGTTGGGGCTGCGGTACTAGATCGATAAGCAGATCCACGGGTAGAAGGCGTAGAGCAAGCAGCCAATAAGCTGACAATGCTGATAACGAATACACTGCAGAGAAGAATCCGCAAAGCAGTCTCGCGACTTATTAATTTGGACATAGAAATCATGATTGCCAATTTACTCGATGAATACCCGATGATCTTGTTTGCCTTGGAGGGTGGTCTAGCCTTAGCCCTGCTGCTTTTTATCGTCTTTTGGACTGGTAAAGGCAAAAAATAGTGTTTTTGAGAACCTAGTGCAAGGTTCTCGGCATCACCAAGACAAATTCAGGGATTGGGGCCTGGAAAAACTGAGCTTCCTCCGTGACACAGAAATACTCTCCACGCATTGTTCCCGCCGGCGTTGGTAAAGTGGCCCAGCTGGTGTACTCAAATTGCTCCCCCGCCCGCAAAAGGGGTTGTTGGCCCACCACCCCCAAGCCACGCACTTCCTGGACATCATTGTCGCCGTCCGTGATGAACCAATGACGGGCAATGACCTGAATACTAGCCGCACCAGTATTTCTGATGGTGACGGTATAAGCAAACGCAAATTGGCGGTTATCAGGGTCAGACTGATCGGCCAAATACTGGGTTTTGACTGTAATACTGATTTCATGAGGATTCATGCTCGAATTCTGCGCCATCCTAAGCCCAACTGCAAGCTAGAATCTAGGGATGGATAGCCTGAAATCACCCTCAAATAGCCAGTTTGTCATTGCACCCTCCATTTTGTCGGCTGACTTTGCCTGCCTGGGCAAGGAAGTTCAAGATGTTCTCATGGCGGGTGCAGACTGGATTCACTTTGATGTGATGGACAACCACTACGTTCCGAACCTGACTATTGGACCCTTGGTTTGCGAGGCAATTCGCCCTCATGCAACAAAAGATGGCAAGCCGGCGATGATTGATGTGCACCTTATGGTGGAACCCGTAGACCGCCTCATTCCAGATTTTGCAAAAGCAGGTGCAAACCTGATTAGCTTTCATCCAGAGGCAAGTCCTCATGTGAACCGCACAATTAATTTGATTCGCGATCAAGGCTGTCAAACTGGATTGGTTTTAAACCCAGCAACACCGCTTGATCACCTCGACCACACATTGGAGCTGCTCGACCTTGTGTTACTCATGTCTGTCAACCCAGGCTTTGGTGGTCAATCATTTATCCCTAGCACTCTAAATAAGATTACTCAAGTGCGTGCGCGCCTAGATCGTTATCAACAAGAGAGTGGTCGCCATATTCGTCTTGAAGTAGATGGCGGAATTAAGGTCGATAACATTGCAGAAGTCGCTAAAGCTGGTGCAGATACTTTTGTTGCTGGCTCTGCAATCTTTGGCAAAGAAAATTATGCAGACGTCATTAAAGCGATGCGCGCAGAACTAGCGACGTCAGGGAAAGCGTAATGCAGCACGATGAATTTCTTGCCCTCGCAAAACAGGGTTTCAATCGTATTCCATTAGTGAAAGAAGTTTTAGCAGACTTAGAGACGCCGCTGTCGCTATACGTCAAGCTCACTCAGGCCTTTGGACAAAAGAATACCTATCTACTTGAATCTGTCTTAGGTGGTGAGCGCTTTGGGCGCTTCTCATTTATTGGGCTACCTGCAAAAACTGTTTTGAGAACAGTGGGTACGCCTGATGCACCACTTACTGAAGTGCTCTTCAATGACAAGGTGGTTGAAAGTAATCATGACAACCCATTGGATTTTGTAGACGCTTATTTCAAGCGCTTTAAAGTAGCAGTACAAGCCGGTCTCCCACGCTTCTGTGGTGGTCTTGCTGGCTACTTTGGCTATGACACGGTTCGTTACATTGAATCACGTTTAGCAAAACATCATCTGCCAGATGAATTGGGTGTGCCCGATATTCAATTGATGCTCACCGAAGAGTTAGCAGTTGTTGATAACGTTGCAGGTCGCATTTATTTAATTGTCTATGCAGACCCCAGCGTGACAGATAGCTTTGATAAGGGCCAAGCGCGTTTAAAAGAATTGCTTGCTTGCTTAAGCAAACCTGTGAGCATGCCAGCCTCATTACCAAGCACTAAAACAGAATTGATCCGCAAGTTCAAGGCAGCAGACTTTGAAAATGCCGTTCTCAAAACCAAAGAATATATATTGGCTGGCGATTGCATGCAGGTGGTGATTGGCCAGCGCATTAGTAAACCATTTACAGATTCACCGCTTGCTCTCTATCGTGCATTACGCTCTTTGAATCCATCACCTTATATGTACTTCTATGACTTTGGTGATCTGCAGGTAGTGGGCTCATCACCAGAAATCTTAGTGCGCCAAGAACAACGTGAGAGTCAAAAGATTGTGACGATTCGTCCATTAGCTGGCACACGTCCTCGCGGCGCAACACCTGAGGAAGATGAGCGCCTTGCGACAGAATTGCTTGCCGATCCAAAAGAAATTGCAGAACATGTGATGTTGATTGACTTGGCGCGTAACGATGTAGGTCGTATTGCCAAGACAGGCACCGTCAAAGTGACAGATTCGATGTCGATTGAAAAGTATTCTCACGTACAGCATATCGTTAGCTCTGTTGAAGGCGAGCTAGTAGACAATATGAGCAATATGGATGTTCTGCGCGCAACCTTTCCTGCCGGCACTTTATCAGGCGCCCCAAAAATTCGGGCGATGGAAATTATTGATGAGATGGAGATTGTGAAACGCGGGGTTTATGGTGGTGCAGTAGGCTACCTCTCCTTCTCTGGAGATATGGATGTAGCGATCGCCATTCGTACAGGCGTAATTCGTGATGGCGTATTGCATTCTCAAGCAGGTGCTGGTGTAGTAGCAGACTCTGACCCCACTGCCGAATGGAAAGAAACCGAAGTGAAAGCTCGAGCAGTTTTAATGGCGGCCGATTTAGTGCAAGGGGGACTCGATGCTCCTCATGATTGATAACTACGATTCATTTACCTACAACCTCGTTCAGTATTTTGCAGAACTTGGCGAAGAGGTAAAGGTCCTCCGTAATGATGAAATTTCCGTTGAAGAGATCGCCAAGATTAATCCTGCACGTATTTGCATTTCACCAGGGCCCTGCAGTCCAGCTGAAGCAGGGATTTCAGTGGCTACGATTCAACGCTATGCCGGACAGATTCCAATCCTAGGTGTCTGCCTTGGACACCAAGCCATTGGTGAAGCATTTGGCGGAAAAGTTATTCGCGCCCAGAAAGTCATGCATGGCAAGACTGATGATATTCACCATACTGGCGTTGGTGTTTTCAAAGATTTGCCCAACCCATTCAAAGTAACGCGTTATCACTCGCTTGCCATTGAAAAGAGTTCATTGCCGGCAGTTCTTGAGGTAACCGCCACTTCTCCTGATGGTGAAATTATGGGAGTACGCCATAAAGAACTCGCAGTAGAAGGCGTGCAATTTCATCCAGAATCGATTCTTTCGGAACATGGTCATGCATTACTGAAGAACTTCTTGCAAGCCAAATAAATCACAGGTACGAAGTCGACCCCTATGTCTATTACTCCACAGCAAGCATTACAGCGTTGTATTGAACATCGCGAACTCTTTCATGACGAGATGACTGCCATAATGCGCCTGATTATGAGTGGTGAGATGCCGCCAACTTTGGTTGCCGGTCTACTCGTTGCCCTGCGCACCAAAAAGGAGACTGTTGGTGAAATTGCGGCAGCTGCCCAAGTCATGCGTGAATTTGCGACGCCAGTACATGTTGAGGATAGAAAAAATTTAGTTGACGTAGTGGGTACAGGTGGAGACGGCGCTCACACTTTCAACATTTCTACAGCTGCCATGTTTGTCGCAGCAGCAGCTGGTGCAAAAATTGCCAAGCATGGCAATCGCAGCGTGAGTAGCAAATCAGGCAGTGCAGATATTCTAGAATCTTTAGGCGTTAAGCTTTCACTCTCACCCGAGCAGGTTGCAACATGCATTTCTAATGTAGGGGCAGGCTTTATGTTTGCACCAAACCATCACCCTGCAATGAAGAATGTTGTGCCGATTCGCAAAGATTTGGGTGTGCGCACGATTTTCAATATCCTAGGACCTCTTACAAATCCAGCAGATGCCAAGCGCATCCTGATGGGCGTGTTCCATGCAGACTTAGTTGGTATTCAGGCGCGTGTATTGCAAGCCATGGGGATGGATCATGCGATGGTAGTGTATGGCCGCGATGGCTTAGATGAGATCTCTCTCGAGGGCCCAACCTTAGTAGGTGAATTAAAAGATGGCCAAGTTCGTGAATATGAGATTCATCCAAAAGACTTTGGCTTAAATACAGCCCCTACCAGCAGCTTTAAGGTGGCTGATGCCGAAGAATCGAAAGCGATTGTTCTAGATGTGCTCAATAAAAAATCTGGTCCAGCAAGTGACATTGTTTGCCTCAACGCCGGAGCAGTGCTTTATGTAGCCGATGTAGCACCAAGTATTGCTGGTGGTATTCAGATGGCGCAAGCAGCCATCGCATCTGGCGCTGCTCGTCAAAAGCTAGACCAATTTGTAGCCGCAACCCAAATCTAATTAAGATCTCCATGAGCGATATCCTCGACAAAATTATTGCCACCAAGAAAATTGAGGTTGCCGCTGATTCTAAAAAAATCTCTTTAGCCAATCAACGCGATCAAGCTGAAGAAAATAATCGTGATGCGATATTAAAACCGCGAGGCTTTATTCGATCTATCGAAGGAAAGATTGCAGCAGGTAAAGCCGGCGTCATTACCGAGATTAAGAAATCCAGTCCTAGCAAGGGAATCTTGCGAGAGAATTTTCAGCCAGCTGAGATTGCTCAATCCTATGAAAAAAACGGAGCGGCCTGTTTGTCTGTCCTTACAGACAAAGATTATTTTCAGGGTGCTAATGTCTACCTTCAGGCTGCAAGAGCTGCATGCAACATTCCAGTCTTACGTAAAGACTTTACGATCGACCCCTATCAAGTCTATGAGGCAAGGGCAATAGGTGCCGATGCTATTTTGCTCATTGTGGCCTGCTTAGAACTCAATCAAATGAAGGAGCTAGAAGCTTGTGCTCATGAACTCGGTCTTGATGTCCTCGTTGAGGTTCATAATGCCCCTGAATTGGAGCAAGCTCTTGAATTAAAAACACCATTGCTTGGAATTAATAATCGCAACCTGAAGACTTTTGAAGTTACCCTTCAAACAACCCTGTCCTTGCTATCAATGATTCCCGCTGGCAAAACCCTGGTGACCGAATCTGGAATCATGAATCGTACAGATGTGCAATTGATGCGCGATCATCAAATCAATGCATTCTTAGTAGGCGAAGCCTTTATGAGAGCGGATGATCCAGGGCTAGCTTTGGGCAAGCTATTTGGTTAATTAGATTTAGAAGGTCTCATTAGATCTAAGCCGTATTTAACAAGCCCGATCATAGCTACTGTTCCGAGTACATCGCCAGTCAACATGACCAAGAAATGATTGAGAGTTCCAGCCTCATCAAGCTCTCGAACTGCGAACCACCATTGGTGTAAGCCTGAACTTAGGGCAGCGTAAATTAAAATACAAATTGCTAGCTTCTGTAAGCTCAAGTTACTTAAATCAGATGAGATACTGATATTACTCATCACAAAGAGTCTTGCTAGATAGGGCGCAAAGCCAGATATTAAGCCGATACCTATGCAAGTAATCAGCTCAGGTGGAAATTGTCCAAAAAAACAAATTACGAATGAAGCGATAGCAATACCAAGGGCGCCAGATAAGCCAAAGATGAGCGTCAAAAATAAACGTAAGCCGGCTGGGAGATAAATCCAATTCACGCCAAGGCCATAGCTCAGATGCGTTGTAAGCCAAGCGTTGATATAAAAAAGGCTTGAGTAAGCAAGCACGCTCACGATACATCCAACTATCCATTCGCGACTTGTTTTATCCATTGTTGCGAGTATGGTTGATTCTATGAATACATACAAGTTGCGAACAAGATTAATGGGTCTACAATGGTACTAACCCTAGGGCTAACTACTCATACTTAATGCACAAATCCATGTCTACAATTAAATCATCTTGCTATATTCGTTTTCTGAATTTGATTGATGTACTAGATCGCATCAATCCTGGGAAAAAACTCGACTCCATTGAAGAAAGTCTGCTGGATAAAATTATTCTGAGCTTTCATGCCAAGCAATCCTTGTTGGTCGGTGATTTAATTTCTCTGTCTGAGCTTGGCTCTCAAGCCACGTTGCACGGGCGACTGAAAAATCTGAGCGCCATGGGCTATATCAAGATGGCTGCCAATGAAGATGGGCGCAAAAAAGAAGTAGTACCAACTAAGGTCGCCATCAAGCGCTATGAAGAAATTTCCAAGTGCCTAGAAAAGGCTGTCAAAGCGGGTTGATTTATTCCTCCAAGAAAACAAAAAAGCCCTTAGTAGTAAGGGCTTTTTCTTTGGGGCTAATGCTCTAGACGTTAAAGAGGAAATTTAAGACATCTCCGTCCTTAACAACATACTCCTTACCTTCGGCACGCATCTTGCCAGCCTCTTTAGCACCAGACTCACCCTTGAATTGAACAAAGTCTTCAAATGCAATAGTTTGCGCACGAATAAAGCCACGCTCAAAGTCCGTATGAATAACCCCTGCAGCTTGAGGAGCTGTGTCACCTTGATGAATAGTCCAAGCGCGAACCTCTTTAACGCCAGCAGTAAAGTAGGTCTGTAGCCCCAATAACTTATAACCTGCACGAATCACGCGATCTAATCCAGACTCTTCCATACCTAGATCAGCAAGAAATTCCACTTTATCGGCATCATCTAGATCAGCAATCTCAGCCTCGATTGCGGCGCATACCGCTACTACTGGTGCGCCCTCTTTGGCCGCATGCTGAATCACTGCCTCTAAATGGGGATTATTTTCAAAACCGTCTTCTTTGACGTTAGCGATGTACATTGCCGGCTTTGCTGTGATTAAGCAGAGTGGCTTTAAGAGCAAGTTTTCTTCTTCAGTCAGCTTCATGCTGCGTACTGGCTGGGCTTGATCTAAGTGAGCCTGTACTTTGGTCAGCACAGCTACTAAGGCTGCGGCCTCTTTGTCGTTACCTGACTTAGCCGCCTTGCTTGAGCGCTGCAGCGTTTTTTCAACCGTAGTTAAATCTGATAAAGCCAATTCGGTGTCGATCACGGCGATATCGGAGATTGGATCAATCTTTCCGGCCACGTGGATCACATTAGCATCCTCGAAACAGCGCACCACATGGGTAATGGCGTCAGTTTCACGAATATTGGCTAAAAATTGATTCCCTAGCCCCTCACCTTTGGAGGCACCAGCTACCAGTCCCGCAATATCGACAAATTCGACAGCTGCAGGCAGGATGCGCTCAGGCTTCACAATCTCAGCCAAGGCGGCAAGACGGGGGTCAGGAACCTCGACCACACCTACATTAGGCTCGATTGTGCAAAAAGGATAGTTTTCTGCCGCGATTCCAGCCTTGGTAAGCGCGTTAAAGAGGGTAGATTTGCCGACGTTAGGCAGGCCGACGATGCCACATTTCAAAGACATGGCTGTATTGTAAAGGGCTAGTTTCGATATCATCGAGATATGTCAGAAGTTCACCCAAATTCCTTGGTCAAATTACCCAAAAATACCTCTCAGATACGGAATGTAGATATTGCCGTAGTCGGCGGAGGCATAGTGGGCAAGGCTTGCGCTTTAGGTGTAGCGCAACTTGGGCTACAAACAGTTCAGATTGCTCCCGACTTAGGGCAAGTAGTTTTGGCTCCCGAGGGCAGTCAATGGGGTCAACGTATTTATGCTTTTTCTCCTGGCACCCAAAAATTATTGGCCCATCTACAGGTTTGGGACGCTGTTGATCACAGCCGCTTACAAGCTGTTCGGGATATGCGGATTTTTGGTGATCGAGGTGAAAACCAGGATCAGCTACATCTATCTGCATTTGAAGCAGGTACGCCCCAGCTAGCCTGGATTGGTGAATCGAATGTGATCGAGCATACCCTTGATCAAGCCTCACGCTTCCAAAGTAAATTGGAGCGCATTAATGGCGCAGTAGAAAACATTCAAGTGATTGCTGATGGGGTCCTACTCCATCTGCAAGATGGTTCAAGCTTGAGAGCCCAACTCCTGATTGCCGCTGATGGCGCTAATTCACCCATCCGTTCAGAGTTAGGCATTCCTGCAAAAGAGGAAAGTTACTCACAGAATGCCGTAGTAGCAAATTGGATTTGCAGTAGCGCTCATTTAGAAACTGCTTATCAGTGGTTTTTGCCAGGTGGCGATATTGTGGCAATGTTGCCGCTTCCAAATAAACAAGTGTCGATGGTGTGGTCAAGCTCACCAGAAAATGCGGCAGATCTTTTAAAGCTGGATTTGTCAGGATGGGCTGAAAAGTTTTCCTCGATTGCTAGTGGAGCAATTGCTGCTCAACTTGGAACGCTCACGCTCAATTCAACACCAGCCACTTTTCCTCTCAGAAAAATTCAGGCGAGTCGCTTTATTGGCCCAGCAGAAAATCCCAAAGTTGTTCTCATTGGAGACGCGGCTCATGTCATGCATCCACTAGCAGGGCAAGGATTGAATTTAGGCCTCAGAGATGTTGCATCACTGCTTCATGTACTGAGTAAACGAGAATCTTTTCGACCACCGAATGACATCGTGCTGCTACGTCGCTACGAGCGCCAACGTCAAGGCGACACTAGCGCATTACTCTGGGTAACAGATAAACTCAAAAAGCTTTTCTCAGGCAGCAGTAGCACTGAAAGGCAATTACGTAATTGGGGGCTGGGTATGGTCAATCGCAGTCACTTCATTAAACGGCGCCTCATTGAACGCGCTCTCGGAGATGCTGATTTTGAATAAATTACTTTCTACTCTCGTCCTAGCTTGCTCTCTCATATTTTTAGCGGGAGTGGTCAACGCACAATCGGAGCAGCAAGTCCGCTCTGAGCTCCAAAAGAAAATTGGCCCAAACACGAAAATCAAAAGTGTTTCTCAATCGCCTATCTCCGGCCTATACGAAGTATTGGTTGGAAATGAGGTTTTTTATACAGATGCCAATAGTAAATATTTAATCCAAGGCGAAATTATTGAGATCGCTACCGGGAAAAATATTACCGAACAAAAACAGGCAGATCTCAATCGCATCAAATGGACTGAACTTAATCTATCAAATGCTTTAAAAGCCGTACGCGGCAATGGCAGTCGACAGTTAGCTATTTTCTCTGACCCGAATTGCGGCTACTGCAAGCGTTTAGAAAAATCCTTGCAGCAACTAGATAACGTGACGGTCTATACCTACCTTATCCCAATTCTGTCAGCCGACTCCGCGCAAAAATCGAAACAAATTTGGTGTGCCGCAGATCCCCAGAAAGCCTATGTTGATTGGATGATTAATGGTATTGCACCTAGTGGTAAGAGTGACTGCAGCACACCTTTAGATAAAAATATGGCCTTTGCCAAAACCTACGGAATTACAGGGACTCCAACTATTTTCTTTACTGATGGCAGCCGCTTTCCTGGCGCAGTTCAAATCACCGATATTGAAAAGAAATTTAGCAGTCTGAAGTAGCAGCCTAAACTGATGAATAAAATAAATACTTCTGAACTACCTGCAATCCAGTACACCATTTGGTCGGCAGATTTGTATGGTCACCGCTTTCATGTGAAGTTGCGCATTGAAAATCCATTGCCGAGTGGGCAAATTCTGCAAATGCCCGCCTGGATTCCAGGAAGTTATTTAATACGCGACTTCAGCAAACAAATCGAAACGATTGAAGGGTTTGCACTCAGTAAGCCGAATGAAGCCCTAGTCTTAGAGCGGATTGATAACGATCAATGGCGCCTACCCAAAGTAACTGGTCCGGTAGAAATTCTCACAACGGTGTATGCATTTGATTCTTCTGTGCGGGCTGCCTATCTTGATACTGAGCGTGCATTTATCAACCCAAGTAGTTTGTGTTTAGCGGTCATGGGACAGGAGTCTTTACCGTGTGCTGTAGTGTTGATTCCTCCTAAAGATACTTGCGCAAACTCCTGGACTGTGCAGACGGGCTTACAGCCAGCCAAAGTAGATGATCAAGGTTACGGCTTTTATCTCGCCAAAAATTATGATGATCTCTTAGATCATCCCATTGCGATGGGTGAATTTCAGATTGCTCATTGGCAATCAAATAGTGTCTCACATGCCATGGCCATTCAAGGCTGCATCCATGAAGTCGATCTTGAACGCCTAGCAACAGATCTTCAGGCGATCTGTACCTGCACTATTAATCTCTTTGAACCAAAAACTAAGCAAGCACCTTTCCAGAATTATTTATTTTTGGTCAATGCGGTCCTCTCTGGATATGGTGGACTAGAGCATCGCAACAGCACCGCTCTTCTGTGCCGTCGCGATCAAATTCCCCAAATACATTCCCCGCTTGATGAGGCATCCTATCGTGAGTTTCTAGGCCTTTGTAGCCATGAATACTTCCATGCATGGTTAGTTAAACGCATTCAGCCAAAAGCCTTTCAACCCTATCAACTTGATCGCAGAAACCATACTCGTTTACTGTGGTTATTTGAAGGCTTTACGAGTTACTACGATGACTTGCAATTATTTCGCAGTAAACGTATTGATCTAAAAACCTACCTTCAGTTAGTTGCTAATAATTGGAATGGTATTTTGCGTGGCCCAGGAAGATTGAAGCAAAGTCTTGCAGATAGCTCTTTTGACGCTTGGACCAAGTACTACCAAGCCGATGAGAATACGCCGAATGCAGTCGTGAGTTATTACGGTAAGGGAGCCTTGCTTGCTTTAGGTTTAGATCTCAAGATTCGCGCATTCACAAACAATCAAAAATCCCTGGATGACTTAATGCGCCTCATCTGGAAAATACATGGAGTCACGCTTGATGGGATTGCTGAAGATGGTCTAGATGACTTAATGCGAACACTTCTAGGTGCGCGATTTAATGCCACTTGGAATGAATTTAAGTCTCGTTATATTTTTGGGACTGAAGATATTCCAATTCAGAAATGGATTGATTCCAAATTCATTACGGTTAAACAAAAAAAACATTCCAAACTAGAGCAAATAAAACTGCAATTCGGAATGCGCCATAGTGATAGCAATGGCTGGTTAAAGGTAACGCATGTGCTTGATGGTGGAGCTGCTCAATTCGCAGGTCTAGCGGCCGGAGATCTATTGGCGAGTATGAATGGTGAGCGCATTACCGCTGCGCGCTGGGATAAGGTGTTGTCTAGCTTGATCACAGGGCAAATCATTCAGATTTGCTTTTACCGAGATGACTTAGAGCATGGGTGCATGACTGTTCTTGAGGATGATCAAATTCCAGCCCAGTACATAATCACACCAGCTGAGTAATGCATTCATTTTCCGCGGCTGACATTCCGGAAGATTGGCGCGCCCTGCTCGGAGATTACTTTCAATCTCCTGAGTGGCAAATACTGCAGACTAATCTGAGAACTGAGCTCAATAAAGAGGGTGAGCAGATTCGTCCGGAGCCACAAAATTTCTTCAAGGCACTCACATTAACCCCACTTACCAAGGTCAAGGTCGTTATCTTGGGGCAAGATCCGTATCACTCCCCTGGACTAGCTCAGGGCTTGGCCTTTTCGATACCGAGCAATATTCCTACAAACTCTCGCCAATTTCCGAGTTCCTTACGCAATATCAGTAAAGCACTAGCACTGGAAAATTTTGGCGCACTTCCCAATGGAGATCTTCACCCTTGGGCTGAGCAAGGTGTCCTGCTTCTCAACACCGTTCTCAGCGTCAAATTGGGTGAAGCAGGTAGTCACGCCAACCTAGGCTGGAAATCCCTCATTGATAGACTGATAAGCGCTTTAGCACAGCAAAAACCCTATCTGGTTTGGATGCTGTGGGGCGGTCATGCCCAATCTAAGTTACCTCTGATTGAGGCTACCCAAGATCAATTGATTCTGCAATCCTCCCACCCTTCTGGGCTGGGGGTCTTTAAAACAGAGAAGCCTTTTCTAGAGCCTAGTGCAAAGGCAAGCTGTGGGCACTTCACTAAAGCCAATGAGTGGCTAATTGCAAAACAGCAGTCACCGATTCAGTGGGTTGATAGCCATGCAAGTCATACGGATAAAGACTTATTTTCGCTAAGTAGTTAACTTAAGATATTAAAATTCTCGGCTAAATATGATCAAAAATGCTATCAAACAGCCCAAAAACCATCAATAATGACACCGCAACCTCAGTAGAGCTGACTGAGGAATATCGACGCCAATCTGCGCTAGCGTCATCCGCAGATCGCGCCGACATTGATTTAATGGATTTTCTAGATCAAATCCTTTTAGACGCTGAATAAAGATGCATCAGCCTGAAGCATGAATTACGACCATAGTCGGCATTACTTTAGAGCCCCTAAAAAACCTGTAACTCGCTCTACCGCTTCGTCATAACTGGGGCTATAGCTCAAAACATCAATTTCATTAAATTGGGGTTTTAGTACATGAGCTCTACTTTGGATTTGTTCAATAAATTGATCGGCATGCCTCAACAAAAACAGTTTTGCGATTTGCAATTCTTTGGGCTCACGCTCGATCACTAACGATAGATCAAATAAATCACGGGCCGCCGCCCTATCTCCTCTGTGCCATAGTTTTTTTGCCACAATTTCTACAGCAGTCTCAACACGAATAGTGTCGCCAAAAATATTCCATAATTCATATCCAGGCTTGGTGAGATTAGGAGATGCCACGAAATCAATTTCTCCCTCTGGACGAATTAACTTGACATAGGAGTTTTGGTCTTCGACATATTGTGAAGAAATATTGGCGGCAACATCACTCAACCTTGGAGTTACGAAACCCAGATACTGGGGGTCTGGAACAAAAATATCGATATCCTTGCTAAGCCGATGCTGATAGCGCAACATCAGAACAGTGCCACCCCCAAATGTCCAAAAGGGGTTAGCCATTCCATGTTTTTTAATTTCAGTAATGATTCGAAGCGCATGGGGAAATAACTCCTTCCAAACGCCATCGGGCAGCTTACGCTCGTGAATTGGTTTATTCATCCGCCATTATTGCCAAGCCAGTCTTGGCGAGTGCATTTCATGAGCCCAACGATCAATATTTTTCCAAATGCTTTTGGGGGGAGTATTGCTTGCTTTAGCTGCCTCCTCAACCGCCAAAACAATCAGAGGTAATGGAGTCTCATCGAGCAAAGAAGCTATATAAGGAAAGATGGGTTCTGGAATTTTTCCCGATACCAATGACTTTGCTAGCTGTGGGCCAGTTAATTTATTTTTGTAACTCACGCTCGCAGTTTGGCTCGCAGCCTCTAGAGCATATTGCTTTTTCTGCCGCCCTTGCATTGAAACATTGATCCCGAGCAACCCGAGCAGAGCAAATAATTTAGCAGCTCCCAAATCCTTGAGGGTGCCGTTTTCTAAATGAAGAATGGTTGATCTGGACAAATTGGATAACTTAGCTAAGCGATCTTGAGTTAAACCAAGAGCAACTCTGCGATAGGCCACCTGCAGTCCAATTTCACGTAAGTTCATAGTAAATATTATGCCATAAGCACATAATAAATGTGTAATATATTACACATTAAAAAAGGGGTAAATTCTGGTGCACTAGAGCTAATTGCAGCGTGTTTGGACTTATTTATCTATGCTCGCGTATGAGACACCAGCCAGACAAGAAGCACCTATGGCACAAAGCCACTCCAGCATCTGACCGGACTGAAATAAACCTGCAAATTGCCCTATATAGGAGCTAGCTAGGGCAGCAATACTGCCAAGTAAGACTGCCATGAGGAATTTATTAGCCCCGGGCTTAGATTGACGTTTTCCTGGGTAAAAAACTAAGGCAAATACGCCAGTTAAGCCACCGATCACCAGAAAAGCTAAAAACCCCATTGCCACCCCCTTGTTGCTGACATCAAATCTATAATCACCATTATGAAGTTGTTGACACTCGGCATCAATCATCACACAGCGCCGGTCGCCATTCGGGAAAAGGTCGCCTTTGACCCTGAATTTCTTCAAGAAGCGTTGCACGATCTTCGCCAACATCTCGTTGGTGCGAATCAGGCCGGCCTGCCGGAGGCCACAATCCTGTCCACTTGCAATCGAACTGAACTCTACTGCGCTGCTAACGATGCAGATGCAGCCGGCCTGTTACATGAAGCGACGTTTGACTGGTTAGCTAAAACCCAACAACTTGCTCCAAGCAGTTTGGAGCCCCATATTTATTCGCTACCGCAATCTGATGCAGTCCGTCATGCCTTTAGAGTTGCTTGTGGGTTGGACTCCATGGTGATTGGCGAAACCCAAATCTTGGGTCAGATGAAAGATGCTGTGCGTACTGCAAATGATGCGGGCGTCCTTGGCACTTATCTCAATCAACTCTTTCAGAAAACCTTTGCAGTCGCAAAAGAAGTTCGCGGCTCTACAGAAATTGGTGCTCACTCAATCTCGATGGCAGCCGCATCAGTTCGATTGGCTGAACGCATTTTTGAAAGTATTGCTGATCAACGCGTTCTATTTATTGGCGCTGGCGACATGATCACTTTATGCGCCACCCATTTCGTGGCACGTAAACCTAAGGCAGTAGCAATTGCTAATCGCACGATTGAGCGCGGGCAAGAATTAGCAGATTCGATTTCTATTCAAGATGTTGAGTCAGAATCATTCAAGCTCTCAGATCTGCCAAGTCGATTACATGAATTTGACATCATCATTTCAAGTACAGCATCATCACTGCCGATTATCGGATTAGGAATGGTAGAGAGCGCTCTGAAGCAACGTCGCCGTAAACCCATGGTCATGATTGATTTAGCAGTTCCCCGTGACTTTGAGCCAGAGATTAGCCGCTTAAATGACATCTACTTATATACAGTCGATGATTTAGGCGTGATGATTCAGACGGGTGCTTCCTTACGTCAAGCAGCAGTGAGTCAGGCTGAAGCGATCATTGAAGATCGTGTTGGTAATTTCATGCACTGGATGCAAGGTCGCAAGACTGTGCCACTCATTCAGGATATTCAGCAACAAGGTGAGCATCTCAGGCAGCTTGAACTGGATCGTGCCATGAAGCGATTGATGCGTGGTGATGATCCCCAAGAGGTTCTCAATGCAATGGCGCAAGGCTTAACGAATAAGTTCTTGCATGGATCATTGCATGCTTTACAACATTCTAATGGCGCTGAGCGTGACGCCCTGATTAAGTTGCTTCCCAAATTATTCGCCTCGCACTCCAAGCCAGAAGACCATTAGATGAAGCCCAGCATGCGGGCTAAGCTAGACCACCTAGACACGCGCTTAGCCGAACTCAATTCTTTATTAACTACCGAAGAGTCCACCAAGGATATGGACAACTATCGGAAGCTCACACGTGAGCATTCTGATATTGCGACGGTAGTGGAGCAATTTGGCTTATATAAACAAGCTGAGGCTGATGCTCAAGCTGCAGAAGAGATGCGCAAGGATCCTGATATGAAGGACTTTGCTGATGAAGAGCAGAAACAAGCTCAAGCCACTATGGAAGAGCTTGAGGGTGTACTTCAAAAACTACTTCTACCCAAAGATGTCAACGACGAACGCAATGTCTTCTTAGAAATTCGGGCGGGTACAGGCGGTGATGAGAGTGCACTTTTTGCTAGCGACCTACTCCGAATGTATACGCGCTTTGCAGAACGTCAGGGCTGGAAAGTAGAAGTGGTGAATGCTGCCGAATCTGATCTTGGTGGCTATAAAGAAGTTGTTCTGCGCTTAGTAGGTCAGTCTGTCTATTCACGCCTCAAATTTGAGTCTGGTGGTCATCGCGTTCAACGCGTTCCCCAAACAGAAACTCAGGGACGTATTCATACTTCAGCTTGTACAGTAGCTGTAATGCCCGAGGCTGATGAATTAGAAGCGGTCAAAATTAACCCTGCTGAATTACGCATTGATACTTTTAGAGCTTCAGGGGCTGGTGGTCAGCATATTAATAAAACGGACTCTGCTGTTCGTATTACCCATTTACCAACTGGCACTGTGGTTGAGTGCCAAGATGATCGCAGTCAGCACCGCAATCGTGAACAAGCAATGAAGGTTCTTGTTTCTCGCATCATGGATGCCCGTGAACGTGAAAAACATCAGCTAGAAGCACAGACCAGAAAGTCTTTAGTTGGCACTGGTGATCGTAGTGATCGTATTCGGACTTATAACTTTCCACAGGGCCGTATTACCGATCACCGCATCAATCTCACACTCTACAAAATTGATGCCATGATGGATGGTGATATAGACGAGCTATGCAATGCACTTGCGTCTGAACATCGGGCGGAGCTTCTTGCAGCACTTGGCGATAATTAATTCCATCCTAGGATGAGCGCCAGTCCGCCCTTACGCGAATTAATAAGCAACTGCGCATTGCCAGCGAATGAAGCGCGGATATTGCTAGCCCACATCCTAGAGAAGCACTACCAACTCCCCCGCTCTGCCCTACTGTCTCGTGATGATATGAGTTTGAATGAGCAAGCTTTTCTGGAATGGGAAAGACTAGTTTCCAGAAGAGCTCTAGGAGAACCTATTGCGTATATCTTAGGCAAGAAGGACTTTCACAATATCGAGTTACAGGTTGGTCCTGGGGTACTTATTCCCCGCCCAGAAACTGAGCTCCTCGTAGAGATTGCCCTTACTGAAATTGCCAAACTTAAAAAACACCCAAGAGTATTGGATTTGGGCACCGGCTCTGGTGCTATTGCACTTTCTATCGCAAGCGCTGCGCCCCTCGCATCAGTGATTGCAACAGATCAATCGACCGAAGCTCTGGCTATTGCAAAGCAAAATGCGCATTCTTTGAGCCTCTTAGATCAAGTCCAGTTTTTACTAGGTAGTTGGTATGCAGCCCTGACCGAACCAAGTCAATTTGATGTGATTGTGAGTAATCCGCCCTACATCGCCCATCAAGACCCCCACCTCACTCAAGGGGATCTCCGTTTTGAGCCTGTATCCGCCCTGACTGATTACGCTAGCGGGTTGAGCTGCTTAGAAAGCATTATTGCAGGTGCAGATCAATACCTAAAACCGGGCGGCTTCATTGCCGTCGAGCATGGCTTTGATCAATCTGAGGCCGTGATGGGGCTTATGAAAGTTGCAGGTTTAATAGACGTGCAGGAGCATCTCGATTTGGCAGGCCACTGCCGAGTAGCTTCTGGACGAAAAAGACTCTAAAACCATCAAAGGGGATTAACCCTTTTCTTAAGATAGCCTTAAAATTAGCTCACTATTAGCAGTAAATCATTATCTTTATATGGCATAAATTCAGGGAAAAATATGGATACTCAAGCAAAAATTCAAGAAATCGTTACTAGCCATCCTGTTGTATTGTTTATGAAGGGCAATGCCCAATTTCCGCAATGCGGCTTTTCCGGTAACGCGATCAATATTTTGCGCGCTAGTGGCGTGGAGAATCTTCATACTGTTAACGTTTTGGAAGATGAGGCAATTCGTCAGGGCATTAAGGAATTTGCTAACTGGCCAACTATTCCTCAGCTCTACATCAATGGTGAATTCATTGGTGGCTCAGACATCATGACTGAGATGTTCCAAAGCGGTGAGTTGAAAAAACTTGTACAAGGCTAATTTCACAAAATCTGCATAGCTCATATTTGTGACTTTTGACTTAAGCTCTCTTTTACTATTTGGCCTGCCATTGGGTTTATGTGCAGGCCTTTTAGTCTATGCGCTCAATTTACGCTCAGCCCTCACTAGAGCTGAACAACAAATTCAACATGATGCTGCGCTCACTACCAGCTTACGATTAGAGAAAGACCAGGCATTACAGAATGCTATTAGACTTGAGGCAGCACTAGACTCCGAGCGTAAACAGGGCTTAGGAAGAATTGAATCCCTCAATGAGGCTAAAGAGGCGCTGACTAGTCAATTCAAAAATCTTGCCAATGAAATTTTGGAAGATAAGTCTAAGCGCTTTACCGAACAAAACGTTGCTAGTTTAGATGCTCTTCTAAAGCCGCTACAAACTAAGCTTTCGGAATTTAAAGAGCAGGTAAATACTTCCTACGGTAACGAGGCACGTGAGCGTTTTGCCCTCAAGAGCGAGATCGAGCGTCTAGCCAATCTGAATTTACGCATGTCAGATGAGACACGTTCGCTGACCCAAGCACTGAAGGGCGATTCTAAGGTGCAAGGTAATTGGGGTGAACTGGTTTTAGAGTCTATCCTAGAGTCTTCAGGTTTAAGAAAGGGCGAAGAGTATCTAGTTCAGGATAGCCATACGCAAACTGATGGCTCACGTCTTCAACCTGACGTAGTAGTTAAACTACCAGAGGGTAGAAGCTTGGTAGTTGATAGCAAGGTTTCCATCACTGCGTATTCACGTCATGCAGAAGCAACTGATCCGACAGTCTCAGAGCAAGAATTAGCCGCTCATATTCAGTCCCTTCGCCAACACATTCAAGGACTCTCAAGTAAGAACTACAGCTCTTTGTATGGCATTGGCTCGGTAGACTTTGTATTGATGTTTGTGCCCATTGAGCCTGCATTCCTGCTAGCCTTGAAGACAGCACCGAATTTGTACCAAGAGGCACTAGCCAAGAATATTGTGCTCGTATGCCCAAGTACTTTGATGGCCACCCTTAGAACTGTTGCGCATCTCTGGCGCCAGGATCACCAAAATCGCAATGCTCTAGAAATTGCCAAACAATGTGGAACGCTCTATGACAAATTTGTTGGCTTTGTTGATGACCTTGAAAAACTAGGTCAACGTCTAGATCAAGCACAAACAAGTTACCACGATGCCTTTAATAAGCTGAAATCTGGTAAAGGCAACCTGATTCGTTCTGCAGAAAAAGTGCGTGAGCTCGGTGTTAAGCCTAGTAAAAACTTATCTGCGCCCCTCATTGAATCGTCAACCGACTCTGAATAAAAATTGACAGCTACGCACGCATCAGAAACACAGACCTCATCACCCTCCTATAGAAAAGTAGCTATTGCAGCTTGCTTTGGAACCTTTCTTGAGTGGTATGACTTTCTGACCTTTGCTACTCTTGCAGTCGTTTTTGGCCCCCTCTTTTTTCCCTCAAGCGATCCTAGTACGGCCTTGTTAGCCAGCCTAGCAACCTTTGGTGTTGGCATGGTGGTCAGGCCCATTGGAGCAGCGATATTTGGCAGTATTGGCGATCTTATTGGGCGGCGCCCCGTCTTTATGATCACGATTACCCTGATGGGAATTGCTACGGTGTGCGTTGGCTTTTTGCCGACCTATGCTCAGGTTGGAATCTGGGCACCGATTTTGCTCGTGAGCCTCAGACTACTTCAAGGCCTCTCGGCAGGAGGAGAAATTGGGGGCAGTGCGGTCTATCTAACGGAACATGCTGGAGATACCAATCGAGGCTTTAAGACCAGCTTCTTACAACTCATGGGGCCACTTGGCATCTTGGTATCCACACTCCAAATTGCCTTGCTACAAACCTATCTTACCCAAGAAGAATTTCTATCCTGGGGCTGGCGTGTGCCATTTTGGGTTTCACTTATTCTCCTGCTGATCTCATTTAAAGCCCGCATGGCTCTAGAAGAGACGCCGATCTATTTGCAACTCAGTAAAACAGAGGCCAAGTCTAAAAGTCCTTTGCGCGACAACCTGAAAGATCCAGAAACCAGAAAGAGAATGTTTTTACTTTTCTTCTGCATCTCTGCTGGTGGTGCAGTACTGTTTTTCTGTGTACAGGTTTATACCTCGGTCTTCCTAAAGACTACCGTAAGGCTTGCCCCTCAGTTAGTAGATCAGCTCAGTGTCTATGCAACAGTTGCGTTATTGCCTTTGACAGTATTTGCGGGATGGCTCTCAGACAAGATTGGCAGAAAACCTGTGGTTGTTAGTGGCCTTATCTTAGGCGCCACACTAATACTGCCGGCGTTTTATTTACTACAAAGTAATAGCAAATCTATCTTATTGATAGCTGGAGTCTTGATTGGCTTATCAGCAATCCTTGCACTGGTAGTGGGCCCACAAACAGCCCTACTTGCAGAGCTATTCCCAGCTAAAACTAGAAATAGCGCAGCCACACTTCCGCACAATCTAGCTGCCGGGTGGATAGGTGGGCTTTTACCATTTGTTGTGACCTGGCTGAATCAGCACTGGGAAAGCAATCTTGCGGGGCTTTGGTATCCAACTGTTTTCTTGGCTGGCGGGGCAGTCGTAGCAATAATTTACTTACCCGAAACTAGAAGAGCGAACCTACTCAATTAGGTGACCTGCAAAGTACTTGAATACAGGTCCCGGAATTGAAAAAACCTAAGCTCGTGAGAACTTAGGTTTGGAATTTTGGTGCCCCTTGTCCGACTCGAACAGACCACCTACTGATTACAAATCAGTTGCTCTACCAGATGAGCTAAAGGGGCAACGGTAAATATTTTAACCTATTTCACAATCGTCAAGGCAGGTCGGCTGGCTTTAGGCTTTTCAGCATTCTCGGGAGCGCCTTCTTTAAGTTTGCCGGCCTGACTAGCATCAAAGGGAAAGGACATGCCCTGACCATTTTCTCGTGCATAGATTGCTAAAACATGGCTTACGGGAACCATAATTTTTCTTGGGACTCCGCCAAATCTTGCCTGAAAGCTGATCCAATCATTATCCAAATTCAGTTGATGGCAGGCCTCAAGAGAGAGATTTAAAACGATTTCATCCTTCTTTACAAACTCCATAGGCACTTCAACGCTAGAGTCCACAAAGACCGCCATGAAGGGCGTAAAACCAAAATCCGTGCACCACTGATGTAGGGCACGGATTAGGTACGGTTTGTTGCTTGGGATATCAGACATGCTTATTCTGCTAGCCTGAGTAATGAGCCGCTTAGCGACGCATTACCTTTTCTGATGGAGTCAATGCTTCAATGTAGGCAGGTCTGCTGAAAATACGCTCAGCGTATTTCAAGAGAGGAGCTGCATTACGCGAGAGATCAATACCGTAATGCTCCAAACGCCACAATAAAGGAGCAATTGCTACATCCAGCATAGAAAACTCTTCACCCAGCATATATTTGTTCTTCACAAAAATGGGTGCAAGCTGAGTTAAGCGATCACGAATAGCTAAACGTGCTTTTTCATGAGCCTTCTCAGCTGCTTTACCTTTTTCATTCTCTAATGCAGCTACATGCACAAACAACTCTTTTTCAAAATTGAAGAGGAATAGACGTGCGCGTGCGCGAGCAACAGGATCAGGCGGCATCAATTGCGGATGAGGAAATCGCTCATCAATATATTCATTAATGATGTTTGACTCATACAAAATCAAATCACGTTCGACCAAGATTGGAACTTGGCCGTAAGGGTTCATGACCGAGATGTCTTCTGGCTTGTTAAACAAGTCCACATCACGAATTTCAAAGTCCATGCCTTTTTCAAAAAGCACCAGACGGCAGCGTTGCGAGAATGGGCAGTTTGTGCCCGAGTACAACACCATCATAAATTTATTTCCTTAAATATCTACTTCAATACAACAAACGCACAAACAACTGCGACTTTAACTCTTAAAAACCTTGGCTTAGTGAATGTCTTTCCAGTAAGCCTTATTCAAACGCGAAGCTACCAACGTGAAAATTGCCAAGAAAATTAACACGATCACACCCAAACGCTTACGCTCAAGTTGTACTGGCTCAGCCATCCATGACATGAAGGCAACTAGGTCAGCAATGTTATCGTCGTACTCTTGCGACTTCATTGTTCCTGGAGTCAACTGCTCAAATCCAACAAACTTTTTCTCTACACGGCTTGCATCATGTGGGTCTGGACGCTCTTCAAACTTTGCAGCACGCTCACCCTGCAACTGCCAGAGAACATGAGGCATACCAACGTTTGGATACACTAAGTTATTCCACCCGGTTTGAGTGGTGTCGTCTTTGTAGAAAGTACGGAAGTAGGTATAGAGCCAATCCGTACCACGCGCACGCGCTTCTACTGACAAGTCTGGTGGAGTTTTACCAAAGAAAGCCTTGCCGTCTTTAGGTGACATGGAGATAGTCATCAAGTCACCAACTTTAGCATCCGACAAGATCAAGTTATCTTTGATTTGCTGATCTGTCAAACCAATGTCACGTAAGCGGCTATAACGCATGCTAGTAGCTGAATGGCAGTTCAGGCAATAATTCACAAATATCTTGGCGCCGTTTTGCAAAGAAGCATTATTACTAACGCGATTTGGTGCAGTCTCCAATGGGAAACCACCCTCGCTTGCATTTGCATTTAAACCAAAACCAAGGGTGGCAATCAAGGCTGTCGCCTGGCAGACGCCCATGACAGTGTGCAGAATTCGTTTCATACTAGTTCCTAATTTCTCGGATATCTGAATTAATGGGACTTAAAAGTAACGCGAGTTGGAACTGGCTTGAACGTACCAAGCTTGCTCCAGAAAGGCATCGCCAAGAAGAAGCCCAGATAATAAATAGTGCAAATCTGAGAAATCTTTTCAAATACTGGTGATGGCGGCTCGATACCCAAATAACCTAAGATCACAAAGGTCAAGACAAAGATGCCATAAATATATTTATGGAACTGTGGGCGGTAACGAATTGATTTCACCGGAGAATGATCCAACCATGGCAGGAAGAAGAGGATCACAACGGAGCCACCCATAATCACAACACCCCAGAACTTCGCATCAAAGGCATAGAAACCGGCAGCCAATACCAAGGCGATTGCTACACATGCGCCTTTGACTCTGAGATCATTAGACTTCAGGGCGAACATCGACAAAATCACTGCCAAGAAAATCCATAACGGCAGTAAGAAGTTAGACGTTGTTGCGCGTAGCATTGAATAGAACGGCGTGAAATACCAAACCGGTGCAATGTGCGTCGGAGTAACAAATGGATTTGCTGGAATGAAGTTATTCGCTTCCAAGAAATATCCACCCATTTCTGGGGCAAAGAAAACAATCGAGGCAAAAATGATCAAGAAGCCACCAAGGTACATCACATCATGAACGCTGTAGTAAGGGTGGAATGGAATGCCATCCACCGGATGACCATTTGCATCTAATGTATTTTTGATTTCTACGCCGTCTGGATTGTTAGAACCCACTTCATGCAATGCAAGAATGTGAGCTGCAACTAATCCAATTAATACCAATGGAATAGCAATCACGTGGAATGCGAAGAAGCGATTGAGTGTTGCATCGCCTACTACGTAGTCACCACGCAACCATAAGGAAAGGTCTGGACCAATCAATGGAATTGCAGAGAATAAGTTTACGATCACCTGAGCGCCCCAATAGGACATTTGACCCCATGGGAGTAGGTAGCCGAAGAACGCCTCACCCATCAAGCACAAGAAGATTGCGCAACCAAAGATCCAAATGAGCTCACGTGGCTTGCGATATGAACCGTAGATCAAGCCACGGAACATATGCATGTAAACCACTACAAAGAACATTGAGGCGCCAGTGGAGTGCATGTAGCGGATCAACCAACCCCATGGTACTTCGCGCATGATGTATTCAACAGATTCGAAAGCCTTCGCTGCATCTGGCTTGTAGTTCATTACCAAGAAAATGCCGGTAATGATCTGGATTGCCAAAACTACAATCGCTAGTGCGCCAAAAATATAGAAAAAATTCAGGTTTTTAGGAGCGTAATACTCACTCATGTGACGCTTAAATGCATCTGTCACCGGTAAACGCGAATCCACCCAAGCCATTAACTTCACTGCGACGGAAGCGTTTGCTGGGACTTCTTTTTCTTGAAATGCCATTTATTTCTCCTTAGGCCTTCTTATCTTCGCCAACCAGAATTTTGGTGTCGCTCAAATACATATGTGGCGGTACTTCCATATTGTCTGGGGCTGGTTTGTTCTTAAATACGCGGCCGGCCATATCAAAGGTTGAACCATGACATGGGCAGAGGAAACCACCCTGCCATGTGTTTGGCAAAGAAGGTTGGGGACCTGCCTCAAACTTAGGCGTAGGGGAGCATCCCAAATGGGTGCAAATACCAACTACAACCATATATTCAGGCTTAATTGAGCGCCATTGATTCTGGGCATAAGGCGGGGTAAATTGAGCTGGATCCCTTAAAGAATCAGGGTCTGCAAGCTCTGCATCAATCTTGGAAAGCTCGGCAACTTGTTCAGGAGTACGGCGAACTACCCAAACTGGCTTACCGCGCCACTCAACCATGCGCATTTCGTCTGGCTGCATACCAGAGATATCGATCTCAACAGCGGCTCCAGCGGCCTTGGCGCGCTCAGAAGGCTGAAAACTGTCCACAAAAGGGTAAAGGGCTGCGGCCGCACCAACACCGCCGACCGCTGAAGTGGCGATCAACCAATTACGGCGATCCTTATCCATACTGGGCTTGTCACTCATTTACAAAATTCCTCGAAAAGAGCATTTATAGGTAAAAATACTTAAAGGAGAGATTTTAAAGTAAAAATGGAGTATTCATCAAAGTTATGGGGTTAATTTTGAGTTAATCCCGATCCAAGCAAAATGAAAGGTATTTATGACTGTTTTAAAGGAATTCCGGGTCTTTGCGGTTAAGGGAAATGTCATTGATTTGGCGGTTGGCGTGATTATTGGCGGAGCTTTTGGGAAAATTGTGGATTCCCTCGTAAATGATATCGTGATGCCTGTGATTTCCACCCTTTTGGGAGGTCATATTGACTTCACAAACCTATTTTTAGTCTTAGGCAATATCCCTGCAGGGGTTCCTAGAACCTTTGATGCCCTCAAGAAAGCTGGAGTACCCATCTTTGCCTACGGCAACTTCATCACCATCTCTATTAACTTCATCCTGTTGGCGTTTGTAATCTTCCAAATGGTGAAAGTCGTCAATAGAGTAAGAACCATTGATGCCCCAGCGGCAGCACCCACACCAGAAGATGTGCTTTTATTGAGAGAAATTCGTGATAGCTTAATAAGATATCATTAGGTCAAGTGGTCTGGTACCCTTAAGTTTGGTTGGTACAGAGCACGCTGTTATAGCAACCAAAATACTGCATACTCTTTTTGGCGCTGGCAATGTCGTCAGCCTTCTTGTAGAGGTGTTACATGCGCATCACAGAAGTCATTAAACGGCCGCCGCAAAACAAGCATCATAGGCATGCAAGCATAGGTTTGGCTAACACCACAGCGTGTAAAAACTAAACTTATTTTAGGAACACGCGAAACTCAATCAATAGTGTAATAGTCTTCTAATGCGTTTACACAAAAGAATAAACCCACTGGGTTTCCCCAGTGGGTTTATTTAATGCCAAACTAATTTTTTCTAGCTTACGCTAGCGTCAAATTAGAAAGTGTGGCGAACACCAATTGCATAGCTTGAAGCGTTGTAGCTAGTCTGTGCAGAGTAAAGAGCATTTGACGCAGCTGCAGCAGCGCTAGCTGAGTAGAGGCCAGTTGCGGCATTTCTTGTGGCAGTTTGTCCATAAATAGCATACAAATTAGTACGCTTGCTTAAGGCATAATCTGAACCAAGTTGCCAACCATTAAATGCAGCCTTTGGACCATTAGCACCAGTGTTGTTCATGCTACCAGTACCAGCAGAAGCCCAAGCAGTAATAGTAGGCGTCAAGCTAGAGCGTACACCGATCTGCTGAGCAGTTCTCTCTGTAAAAATATTGTTATTGTTTGTGTAAACAACCTTACGAGCAACGTACTGAGCATATGCCTTTAAAATACCAAAGTCATAAGTTGCTGCATAGTACTGTTGTGTGTCACGTGCATTGGTGCCTGGAGTAGAAACACCGCCGTTGTAACCAGCTGAAAATGTAGCTGGAACATCGTATCCACTTGGTACGCCTTCACTTAGGAATGTTTGATAGTTTGCTGTAACTAACAATTTATTCCAGTTATAGTCAGCACCTACACCGTAAGCTTTGGTTGATGTAGTAACTGTAGCCTGACTTGAGTCTTTTCCAGAAGCTACCAACAAGCCTTTTAAATTAAAGCCTGCAAAATTTTCTGATTTTACAACTAAGGCGTTTGAGCTACGAACGGTATAGGAAGTATTCGTAGACATACCAGATCCAGCCTGACCTGAAACACCGCCACCCGCCACGATTTGTTGTGAGCCATAACCGCCTGTACGATCATAAATCACGTTACCATTTACGTTATTGGTACCACCAGCATCGGTAGCTGAAACAGCTTCATGAATAGGGGTGTATTGCATACCAATAGATGCTTGACCAAGTCCTTTTTTACCTAGACCAACAAATGATTGACGATTTGAGGTTGCATTGGTCGAGGAAATACTAGTGGATGAGTCTGGGGATAGTGCCATTTCAACTGTAAAGAATGCAGTGTTACCACCACCTAAATCTTCATTACCCTTGAACCCGAGACGACCGGTGCTTTCGCCGCCGCCAGCAAAACCACTAGTTTGAGTCTTGGAAACAATATTGCCTTGGCTGCCAGCAGCAGTAGCTGCTGTGGCGCTGTTGTTAATTGCAGCACCAGGACCTGCAGCTGTTGAGCTGCTAGATACAAAGCCTGCGTCAATGATACCGTAAACAGTCACTGATGACTGAGCTTGAGCTGCTGACGCAAACGCGCCGATTGCTGCAACTGCTAGTAGCGATTTTTTCATTCTTTAAATCTCCATAAATTGAAAGTAATGCCCAAATAAATTCGGGACTTGTGAATTTTGCTTGTTTTACCCTATTAGGTTGGGGGTCAGGGCATTTAGAGGCTGTTTTTGCTTGTGGAAAGGCAGTTTTTTGGCTTTCTTCGTTGTATCAGGGCAACAAGGACTTTGATTTCTGTCTTTTTAGGGGCTTAGATGCCAAAATTGTCATATGGCAAGCCGTGAGTTCTTAAAAATCCTTCAATCTGCTCGATTAGGTGATGTATCCGCACAACAAAATTTAGCCTCTGCTTATTTAACAGGGGCATTGAAGACTCCAATTCAGCCAGCTAATGCATTGATTTGGCTAGAGAAATCCTATTTATCCATTACAAATCAAGTGGTTAACGATTCCAGCGAAGGTGCTAGTGAAGTTCCGGAGATAGATGCATTCCCCCCAAAAATGCTGGGAATTTTGAAGCAAATTTCCTTAGTTCCACTGGGGCTCACCTTTAATTCACCAGCCTTTTCTTTTGGCTGGGAATCTTTCTGGAGGCTAGCTAAAGCAGATATCAATGTCAGCAATGCTGCGAAATGGCAACTTGCTGAACTACTGCTTGATCCCAGTAAAAAAGTGCTTCAAGGAGAGCTTGCTGAGTGGCTCTTAAAGCAGGAGAGTGATCTCGATTTATCCGCCCTACAAAAAACTGCAAAAGAATTTCTACTTCAGCTAGCGGAATCAGAAACACCCTTCACCAATTTAGCTAAAGAGCTTTTGATTAAGCTCCAACCTAAAGATGAAGCACTCTCCTCCCTGTGGAGCGCTTGGCTCTCAGAAAAGAACGAAGGTGCGCTAGTACAGGCAGCAGAACTCGGACTGACGATTGCAAAACTCACCTTGGGTTTACGTCTTGCTCAATTGAATGAAGTGGGTTCTGATACGAAAGATTCGATTGGGGCTAGCGGCGTCAAATCGAATGCATCTCTTAAGAAAGCGGCTTACTGGTTAGGGCTTGCAGCAAAAGATGGTGATCGAGATGCCTGGTTTGCACTTGGTGAGATTTATCGTCGCCCACAATTCTCTGGATATAACGCCAGTGAAAGTGATCGGTGCTTTGATCGCGCAGCTGATTTGGGTCATCCTGTGGCTCAATTTAGAAGAGGTGCGAACCTCTGGCGCAAACGTGAAAAAGTAGAAGAGAAGGTACGCGGACTTCAAGCTTCCTATTGGATTTGGCAAGCTCACCAACAAGGTGTGCCCGAAGCAAAAGAATTACTCAGTAAAGTTCTAGAGAATGTTGCCAGCCCCAAGAATAATGATTGGTTTGAATTGGCCACTTATGCTGAAAAAGCGTTAAATCATCATGCAGAGCATCAATTAGATGAGGAGTGGATCTTGCTATGCCACCGACTCATTGTTGCCAACCAATTTAACTTGAGCAAAGCAGAGTTGTTACTGTGTGAAGTCGGTCAACTACAACATGAACATTGTGTCGTTGTCGATATTCGCCATGAGCTGCCAAAGATTCTGCCTAGATTAATTCAGATTGATACCACTCAGCAGCGTCGCTCATTGCTTGCAGCGGGAAAAGTGTTTGCGAGTAGCGATGCAGACTTGGAGGGAAATCTAAGACAAAGGCGTTATCGATTTGATCGAGTAACGGAGTGGCTTGCTAGCACCTTCGGACAAAATCAAGTCGTAGCTTGAGTATCTGGCTTTGTAGTTGTATCAGAGTCATCATCTGACGGTTTTGGCACATAAAAGCGCGCAATCAAAAGTCCTAATTCATAAAGCAGAGTCATCGGAATTGCTAGTAGCAATTGTGAGAGAACATCGGGTGGCGTAACGATGGCAGAGACCACAAATGCCCCCACAATGACATAGGGGCGAATCTCTCTAAGCTTTGCCAATGGAACCATACCCATACGTACTAAAACCACAACTACAACGGGCACTTCAAAAGTAAGTCCAAAAGCTAGGAAGGTATTCATGGCAAAGCCAAGGTACTTATCAATATCCGTTGACATCTCCGCGCCCAAAGGAGCGTTATAGCTAGCCATAAACTCAAACACCGTCGGAAATACTAAGAAGTAGGCAAATGCCATGCCAAATATAAAGAGGCTATAGCTACTCACCACCAAAGGCACAATCAGTTTGCGCTCATGCTGATACAGCCCCGGCGCAATGAAAGCCCACAATTGATACATCACAACGGGCAGTGCAATTAAAAAAGCTACCAACATGGTGACCTTCATCGGCACAAAGAATGAACCCGTCACATCGGTCACAATCATCTTGCCACCAGAGGGCAAGGCATTTAACAGTGGTTGCGAAAACAAATGAAAGATATCTGGCGCCCAATAAACAAGGCAGACAAACACCACAATGATTGCTAGTACAGACTTAATAATGCGATCACGTAACTCAAATAAATGAGACAAGAAAGATTCTTGTAGGCCGGAATCTTCTGTTGAGTTCTTTTCAGTCATGCGTGGATGTTTGTATTCTTGTAGTTTTTATGCTTTTATTGCTTACTTATTAGCGCTATGGTGAAAGCGCTTCATGCGAGCTGCACCAGATTGCACTCTTGTACGCATCCCAGTGGAATGCTTAAACCAAACTGGCCTGGCTGCACGCCTGACACCCCAACTCTTACGGCCTTGGCGTATCGATTTACGAAGCACCTCTTTTTCGTCAAGAGGTGCTCTGGTGAAATTATTTTCAAAGATGTCGGCTTGATCACTTAGATTGGCGCCCGCCTCTTGAACGGTAGACTGAAGTGAGCTCTCAACATCTTTAAGGGCGGAGACACTTTCTTCACGGAGTTTCTTGAACTCCTCAACATCCATCTGTCGGCTAACTTCAGATTTGACATCCGCCATATAGCGTTGAGCACGTCCGAATAAATTACCCGCCATACGGGCAATTTTTGGAAGACGTTCGGGACCAACCACCACCAATGCAACTACTGCAATAAGTGCAAGCTTTGAAACTCCGAGATCAATCATTGCAGCTGCGCATTATTTCTATCAACAATTATTTATTGATGTCTTTTGCCTGAACATCCACAGTTTTCTCTGTTGATGCAGTAGCGCTCTGAATTTGTTCCTTGGCTTTATCTTGCGACTCTTCAGTGCCCTCAGGCGTTTTCATACCGTCTTTGAAACCTTTTACAGCCCCACCTAAGTCTGTACCGATATTGCGCAATTTTTTGGTACCAAATACCAACATCACGATTACCAAAACAATCAACCAATGCCAAATGCTAAATGAACCCATTTTTAATCTCCTCGGACTATTTTTTCCAGGGGCGCGGACCGCCCATCACATGCAAATGCAAGTGATAAACCTCTTGCCCACCATCTGCACCATTGTTCACCACCAATCTAAAGCCACCATCTTTTCCGGGACGGCAACCCTGCTCTTTGGCTAGACGCGGTGCTAATTCCATCATTCTACCTAGCAATGGAGCATCTGCCACTTCTGCAGACTCCAGCATGGGGATATGTTTTTTAGGAATCATCAAAAAATGTACGGGTGCGGCTGGGTTGATATCTTTAAAAGCATAGATTTCTTCATCTTCATAGACCTTCTGAGATGGGATTAATCCTTGGGAAATCTTACAAAACAGGCAATTAGGGTCATGCGCCATCAATTACTCCTTATTGGCCGCTTTTCTGGCGGCTTTTTCTTCAATTCCTGAAGTGCCCAAACGACGATTGAGCTCAGCTACAACATCCTCTGGACGCAAGCCAAACTGGGAGAGCGCAATTAAGCAGTGGAACCAAAGGTCAGCCATCTCACCTACCAAGAGCTTTTGCTGTTCAGGATCTAGATTGGAGTTACGCGCATCCTTAGCCGCCATCACCGCTTCAGTAGCCTCTTCACCAATTTTCTTCAAAATCCCATCATCACCCTTCGAAAAGAGCAAAGCAGTATATGAAGTCTTGGGATCTACCTCCCCAGCCTTGAACGCATCACGTCGCTGATCCACCACATCGGCCAAATGAGCCAAAGCGGAATCTAAATTAGTAGGGTTTTGTGCTGGACTAGTCATAAAGTGATTTTATGTCTTTTATTGCCGTAGAGACTCTTAGGGTCTTAATTGTGACCCTTAGACTCATCTACCCAGGCAGACTTACCAGAATCCCACCGCAGAAAAAAACAGCTGTGCTCGCCAGTATGGCAAGCAATACCGTCTTTTTGCTCAACCATGAGCAAAATGGTGTCGCCATCACAATCGAGACGGATTTCTTTTACCTTTTGGGTGTGGCCAGATTCTTCACCCTTATGCCATAGCTTTTGCCTTGAGCGGGTCCAATACACTGCCTCGCCCAAGCGCAGTGTTGCCAATAGCGCATCCCGATTCATCCAGGCCATCATCAAGATGTCTTTACTACCAACTTCCTGAGCAATTACTGGAACTAGACCTTGCTCATTCCAAGTAACGGTATCAAGCCATGCTCCCGCCTCTAGAGACTCAATTGGAGTAAAGGTATTTTTGATGGTCATCTTAGGATTATTTTCTTAGTAGATCTATCTGGACTCAAATACGAACAGGGATGCCTTGGCTCGCCATATATTCTTTTGCCTGGCCTACAGTGTATTCACCATAATGAAAAATGCTTGCTGCCAAAACTGCATCGGCATGGCCTTTGGTAATACCATCGACCAGGTGCTGTAAATTACCAACGCCACCAGAAGCAATAACCGGAACACTTACCGCATCACTCACAGCTGCAGTTAGCTCTAGATCAAAACCATCTTTACTACCATCGCGATTCATGCTGGTGAGCAGAATTTCTCCAGCGCCACGTTTGGCAACTTCAGATGCCCATGCAACTACATCCATGCCGGTAGCAGTTCTACCGCCATGGGTAAAGACCTCCCAATTACCCGCTTCAGTCTTTTTAGCATCAATGGCTACTACGATGCACTGTGAACCGTAATACGCAGCCGCATCAGAAACTAAATCTGGATTGGCCACTGCAGAAGAGTTCATGCTGACCTTATCAGCACCCGCATTGAGTAAACGACGCACATCCGCTACTGCACGCACACCGCCGCCAACAGTCAAAGGAATAAATACTTGGGAGGCAACATCTTCAATAATATGCAGTATCAGATCACGGCCATCAGAGGTAGCAGTAATGTCTAAAAAGGTAAGCTCATCAGCACCTTGAGTGTTGTAGCGCTGAGCAATCTCTACTGGATCACCTGCATCACGCAGACCAACAAAGTTCACGCCTTTAACAACGCGCCCTGCCGTGACATCAAGGCAAGGAATAATTCTTTTAGTTAGCACTGGTCAGCACTTTAGATAATTTTCTTGGCAAACTTGAGAGTTAACTCATCAGCATATTTTTGCGCTGCAGTTAAATCTAAATCACCAGCGTAAATTGAGCGCCCAGCAATGACACCCATAACGCCTTCAGCTTCAGCTTCACACAGAGCTTCAATATCTTGGTTATTAGATAAGCCACCGCTAGCAATTACCGGAATCCGAATAGCTTGGGCCAATTTAATCGTGGCATCCATATTGATACCCTTCATCATGCCATCGCGACCAATGTCGGTATAGATGATGGCTTCGACACCGTAATCTTCAAATTTCTTTGCAAGGTCGATGACTTCATGACCCGTAATCTTGCTCCAGCCATCGGTTGCCACTTTGCCATCCCGCGCATCTAAGCCAACCATGATCTGGCCTGGGAAAGCAGTGCAAGCATCTTGTACAAAGCCAGGACTCTTCACTGCAGCAGTGCCAATAATTACCGTGCTAATGCCGTCATCTAATAAACGTTCAATAGTTTCAAGATCACGAATACCGCCACCTAGCTGAACTGGAATCTCATCACCCACTGCTTTCAAAATAGATTTAATAGCAGATTCATTTTTGAGCTTTCCGGCAAATGCGCCATTCAAATCCACCAGATGTAAACGACGCGCTCCCTTACTAATCCAATGCGCAGCCATTGCGCCTGGATCTTCAGAAAACACAGTGGCTTTATCCATGTCACCTTGTTCGAGTCGAACACAGTGGCCATCTTTTAAGTCAATCGCGGGAATGAGCAGCATAGCGGTAGATTAGAGAAGTATTAAGGTTGCCAAGAAACAAAATTTTTGTAGAGCTTTAATCCGTATTCTGCACTTTTTTCTGGATGAAATTGTGTTGCAAAAATATTATCTCTTGCAACAGCAGAAGTAAACCAATCGCCATATTCTGTTGAGCCGGCAACATCTTCCTTACGCTGCGGCACAACAAAATAACTATGCACAAAATAAAAACTGGTCAAATCCGGAATACCACTCCAAAGCGGATGCTGGCGATCCTGACGAACCTGATTCCAGCCCATATGGGGAACCTTATAGGCGGAACCATCTGACTGCAGTTTGCCGGCCAACTCAAAACGCCGCACTTCACCCGGAATCAACCCCAAGCAAGGGGTCCAGGCCCTACTGGAATTTACCCGTACTTCAGCACTTTGATCAAACAGCATCTGCTCACCTACGCAAACACCTAATAAAGGCTTATTTTTTGCGGCATCAAGCAAGGCTTCCAATAAGCCCGACTCTTCTAGATGTTTCATGCAATCAGGCATAGCACCCTGACCTGGAAGGACTACTCGCTCTGCGCTGAGGATTTCTTCAGGAGTGTGCGCGATCAGAACATTGGCATCGGGTGCCACATGATGAAAGGCCTGATATACGGAACGTAGGTTACCCATTCCGTAATCAACGATCGCAATGGTTTGCGCCAATGGTTTGCCTATGTTCTGTAGTTTTTTGACAGTCTTCTACTCAATGCTAGAAATTTTCTAGATTAGAGGCTGCCCTTAGTGGAAGGAACAACACCGGATGCGCGTGGATCAATCTCTAAAGCCATACGTAATGCGCGGCCAAAGGCCTTGAACACGGTTTCAATCTGGTGGTGAGCATTAATGCCACGTAAGTTATCAATATGCAAAGTGACTCCAGCATGGTTTACAAAACCACGGAAGAACTCGATGCTCAGATCCACATCAAAGTCGCCCACGCGTGCACGGGTAAATGGCACGTTGAACTCCAGCCCTGGACGACCAGAAAAGTCGATCACTACGCGAGACAGGGTTTCATCTAAAGGGACGTAGGAGTGGCCGTAGCGGGTAATACCCGCTTTATCGCCAACTGCCTTAGCAAACGCTTGTCCCAGAGTAATTCCTACATCCTCAACGGTATGGTGGTCATCAATATGGGTATCGCCTTTTGCGATTACTTTGAGGTCAATCATGCCGTGACGGGCAATTTGATCCAGCATATGGTCCAAGAAAGGTACGCCTGAGGCCAGCTCAGCTTTACCTGTGCCATCTAAATTGATAGCAATTTGAATTTTGGTTTCCGAAGTATTTCGGGTAACGTCGGCTTGCCGCATGCTTCAGTACGCCGCGAGGCGAAGTGTTGATTGAAGCCTCATAATATCATTCCTAATACAGATATAAATGCTGATTTTGATTACTAGCGTTTATTCACTTTTGCTGATTTTTGACTAGAGTCCCTCATGAGCCGCTTTTGGAGCCCCGTTGTTCAGACCCTGACCCCTTATGTTCCTGGGGAGCAACCGCAGATGGCGCGGCTGGTAAAGCTCAATACGAATGAGAGCCCTTATGGCCCATCCCCTAAGGCCCTAGCAGCCATAAATCAGCAAAATACCGATGATTTAAGACTTTATCCAGACCCTGAAGGAGCTGCTCTTAAACAAGCCATTGCCGATTTACATGGGCTGGACCCAAAGCAGGTGTTTTTAGGCAATGGCTCCGATGAGGTTCTGGCCCACGTATTTTTAGGCCTGCTAAAACAAGCTAAACCAGTCCAATTTCCAGATATCACCTATAGCTTCTACCCGGTCTATTGCAAGTTATTTGGCATTGACTACCAAACAGTGGCCCTAGGTTCTAATTTTGAGATCCAAACCCAGGGCCTCAAAACTCCTAATGGCGGAATTATTTTCCCCAATCCCAATGCCCCAACCGGTCGAGCTATCCCCCGTTCAGATATCGAAGTCCTAGTTAGCAGAAATACAGATTCCGTAGTGGTGATCGATGAGGCCTACGTGGATTACGGCACTGAGTCTTGTATTCCACTTCTACGCGGTAGTGCTTGCCCAGAAAACCTCTTAGTCGTACATACTTTATCTAAGTCTCGCGCCCTAGCAGGACTTCGCGTTGGATTTGCAGTGGGGCATCCAGCCCTCATTGAAGGTCTAGAGCGTGTAAAAAATAGTTTTAACTCTTACCCGCTAGGTCGCTTAGCTCAAGCAGGGGCAATTGCTGCAATACAAGATCAAGCCCATTTAGAATCGACGAGTAAAAAAGTGATTCAAACTCGCGAGCGCTTAGTTTCTGAATTGGCTTCATTGGGCTTTGATACCTTGCCATCAACAGCGAACTTTATTTTTACGCGTCATCCGAAACATACTGGAGCAAAGCTCTATCAATCTTTACGCGATCGTGGAATGATTGTGCGCCACTTCAAGTCGCCACGCATTGAAGAATTTCTACGCATCACTATCGGCACCGATGATCAAACGAATGAATTGATTGCCGCCCTGAAAGAAATTTTAGCTAGCGCTTAAATTATTTCTTTAGGCGCATCTCAGCAGCGCGGGCATGAGCTGTTAAGCCCTCACCGTGTGCGAGAGTGCTAGCAACAGCACCTAAGGTTTGAGCGCCTGCTTCACTTACTTCAATCATGCTCGAGCGCTTAATGAAGTCATACACGCCTAATGGGGATGAGAAACGCGCTGTGCGTGCTGTTGGTAAGACATGATTTGGGCCTGCGCAATAATCACCCAAAGATTCGCTAGTGTAGTTGCCCATAAAGATGGCGCCAGCATGACGGATTAACTCAGCCCACTTGCGCGGCTCAGCAGCACAAATCTCCAAATGCTCAGCAGCAATAGCATTGGCAATCTCACAGGCCTCACCCATATCTTTTACCTGAATCAATAAAGCGCGATTGGTAAGTGATGTTTCAATCACTTTCTTTCTCGGCATCTCAGGCAATAGCTTGTTAATACTATTTTGCACTTGTTCAATAAATTGCTTTTCCGGGCAAAGCAAAATAGATTGCGCTAATTCATCGTGCTCCGCTTGAGAAAACAAATCCATTGCAATCCAGTCGGGATTACTGGAGCCATCACAGAGAACCAAAATTTCTGATGGGCCGGCAATCATGTCGATACCAACGGTACCAAATACTCTGCGCTTAGCGGCTGCTACATAGGCATTACCAGGGCCAACAATTTTGTCGACCGCAGGAATAGTCTGCGTGCCATAAGCTAAAGCACCAACTGCTTGCGCACCACCAATCGTAAAGACGCGATCAACACCGGATAAGTAGGCAGCAGCCAAGACCAAAGCATTGCGAGCGCCATCTGGAGTAGGCACCACCATGATGACTTCTTTAACACCAGCAACTTTTGCGGGAATCGCATTCATCAGAACAGAAGAGGGGTAAGCCGCTTTACCACCTGGCACGTAAATGCCAACACGATCTAAGGCGGTAACTTTTTGACCTAAGCGTGTGCCATCAGCCTCTTCATACTCCCAAGAGTGACAACCTGCTTCAATTCTTTGTTTCTCGTGATAAGCCCGCACTCTCTGCGCGGCAATATCAAGCGCATTTTTTTGCTCAGCCGATAAACCGTCATAGGCTTTTTTTAATTCTGCTTGAGAAATCTCTAACTCATTAACGCTGGCTACATGTAAGCGATCAAACTGCTTTGTGAAATCTAGTACCGCAGCATCACCATTCGCTTTTACTTGTGCCAAGATTTTGACTACCGCAGCATCAATCGCCTCATCATCCGCCATCGGCAAAGAAAGGCTAGACAGTAGCGTTTCTTTGAACCCAGCATCTTTGCTATTAAGGCGTTTTACTTTGACGTCTGCTGACATATGAATTTTTTCTTTACTTCAGCAACTCAAAGAACGGCTGGAGCTGTGTACGTTTACGCTTATAAGAAGCTTGATTAACCACTAAGCGTGCGCTGATATCAGCAATGGGCTCAACCTCAACTAAGCCATTAGCACGCAAGGTATTGCCGGTAGACACCAAATCTACAATCGCATCTGCCAATCCAACCAAGGGGGCTAGCTCCATCGAACCATACAAATGAATCGTATCAATGTGAACACCTTTATTAGCAAAGTGTTCGCGAGCGCAGTTCACGTACTTTGTTGCAACTTTCAGACGAGAGCCTTGTTTTACAGCTGCTGCGTAATCAAAGCCTTCTTTAACGGCAACTGACATACGGCATTTTGCAATGTTCAAATCGAATGGAACATAGAGACCATCAGCGCCGTTTTCCATTAAGACATCGAGACCCGCAACACCAAAGTCTGCACCGCCGAACTGAACGTAGGTCGGCACATCTGAAGCGCGCACAATGATCAGGCGGACCTCAGGATTGGAGGTCTCAATAATAAGTTTGCGTGACTTTTCTGGGTCCTCAAGTGGACGAATACCGATCTTAGATAAGATCTCAGCGGTTTCTTCGAAGATGCGCCCCTTCGACAGGGCTAGAGTTAACTTCATGGACTAATTATCCATCAGGCTTACTTGATCCGCTGAATGTTAGCCCCTAAGAGGGTCAACTTTTGCTCCATGCGGTCATATCCCCGGTCTAAGTGATAAATCCGGTCTACCTGGGTTTCTCCTTGGGCGGCCAAGCCGGCAATCACTAGGCTGGCAGAAGCACGCAAATCAGTAGCCATCACAATAGCGCCAGATAGCTTCTCCACACCCTGAGCAATTGCCGTATTCCCCTCAATTGCAATATCCGCACCAAGACGGTTCATCTCTTGAACATGCATAAAACGATTTTCAAAGATGGTCTCAGTAATAGTGGCGTTACCCTCTGCAATCGCATTCACTGCCATAAGTTGCGCCTGCATATCGGTCGGGAAGGCTGGATATTCAGAGGTGCGGAAACTGACCGCCTTGGGACGACCCCTCATGGAAGCCTTGATCCAGTCAGGACCAACTTCCATTTCTAAGCCAGCTTCTTTGAGTTTGACGATCACCGCATCTAGGGTATCTGGGCGGCAGTGCTTAACCAGCACCTCACCACCAGCAGCAGCAACTGCGCATAAGAATGTGCCAGCTTCAATCCGGTCAGCAATCACAGCATGTTCTGCACTGTGGAGCTTTTCAACCCCCTCAATCACCAAGCGATCGCTACCGATACCGGTAATCTTCGCACCCATTTTGACGAGCAACTCAGCTAAGTCCCCTACTTCAGGCTCGCGGGCCGCATTCTCCAATATGGTTGTGCCTGAAGCCAAAGTAGCGGCCATCAATAAATTCTCTGTACCGGTTACGGTGATCATGTCAGTCAAGATGGAAGCACCCTGCAAGCGACCTGTGGCAGATTTGGTTTCTGCCTGGATGTAACCACTCTTAATCTTGATCGTGGCACCCATAGCTTTTAAGCCCTTGATATGCTGATCCACTGGACGCGCGCCAATAGCACAGCCACCCGGCAGTGAAACCTTAGCGTTATGCATTCTGGCGAGCAATGGGCCTAAAACCAAAATAGAGGCACGCATGGTTTTGACCATCTCATAAGTTGCTTCAGAGCTCTTAATATTGGCCGCGTTAAGCACTACATGATTTCGATTGCTGGGGTCTGGGAAAGTGACAGTTACTCCAATTTCTTGGAGGAGCTTGAGCATGGTTCTCACATCTTGCAAATCTGGAACATTACGCAAAGTAATCGGTTGATCCGTTAGCAAGCAAGCGCATAAGATTGGTAGGGCTGCATTCTTAGCGCCAGCAATCAGTACCTCACCCATCAAGGGGGTGCCGCCAACCATCCGTAATTTATCCATGAATCTATTCCAGTAACAAGCTAATGTCGTATTTTTAAGTTGGGGTGTTTTGTGCGAACTCTTCAGGAGTGAATGCCTTAATTGATAAAGCGTGCACCTCCGCCTTCATACGATCACCCATAGCGCCATATACCAATTGATGACGCTGAATCAAACGCTTACCCTCAAACTCTGGACTCACAATCGTCGCAAAAAAATGCTGGCCATCACCCTCAACATTAACGTGGGTACATGAGAGGCCTTGCTGAATATAGCCTTCAATTTGCTCTGGGGTTGGCAACATCACAATCTCCTAATTTCTAATTTTTCAATATTCTTAAATGCTAATTTTGAAGCAAGCTTTACGTACTTAATTCCTAAGCTTGTAGCCTTTTTGCAGTAAACGCAAAGCAATAACTGAGACTGCGACAAAAAAGCAGGCAACAATCACCAAGCTATTCCAAGGAGAGATATCTGACACTCCGAAGAAACCATAACGGAAGCCATCGATCATATAAAAGAATGGATTGAAATGCGATACCACTTGCCACGCAGCCGGCAAAGAATGAATGGAGTAAAACACACCTGATAGCATTGTTGCCGGCATGATGATGAAATTTTGGAAGGCTGCCAATTGATCGTATTTGTCTGCCCAGATGCCCGCAATTAAACCCATACTTCCTAAAATTGCGGCGCCCAACAAAGCGAATGCCATGATCCACAGAGGATATTCAAAAGATGGCATGGCAAACCATGCGGTAATTAGTAATACGCCAGCGCCCACAACAATTCCACGAAACACTGCAGCCAAGACATAGGCAGCATAAAACTCTAAGTGACTAAAAGGGGCTAGCAAGACAAAGACTAGGTTGCCGGTTACCTTAGACTGAATGAGGGATGAAGAAGTATTAGCAAATGCGTTTTGTAACACGCTCATCATCACTAAGCCAGGAATCAGAAAGGCCGTGTAATTTAAGCGGCCATACACCTCTTTTCCCTCGAGCACATGTCCGAAGATCATTAAATACAGAACAGCAGTAAGCACTGGCGCGGCAACCGTCTGGAAAGCTACCTTATAAAAACGTTTGATTTCTTTTCGCAAGAGCGTTGGAAAACCACTCCCATAAGCGATTGGTAGTTTATTTAAAATAGGTTTCATCGAGCACCTCCCGACATGATGTTGACAAACACATCTTCGAGATCCGTCTTACCTTCACCATCTTTTTTAACCGAGCCATGCTGACTCAGTAAATTAGCAGTGGTATCTAGAGCCACAATCTTTCCTTGCTTGAGCATGGCAATGCGTTGACACAATGCCTCAGCCTCTTCAAGGTAATGGGTTGTTAAAACGATGGTATGACCATCTTGGTTGAGACGACTAATAAATTGCCAAAGCGATTGCCGCAACTCTACGTCAACTCCAGCAGTAGGCTCATCCAAAATAATGACTGGCGGCCGATGAACCAAGGCCTGCGCCACCAATACTCGGCGCTTCATGCCACCAGATAAGGAACGCATATTACTGTCAGCTTTATTGGTGAGATCCAAATTGGCCATGATCTCGTCAATCCAAGCATCGTTATGACGAATCCCAAAATAACCTGACTGAAATTGCAGCGTTTCTCTAACCGTAAAGAATGGATCAAACACCAACTCTTGCGGCACGACGCCCAGCATCCGGCGAGCATCACGGAATTGACTTTGAACATCCGCACCCATGATTGCAGCGTGACCGCCATCTGCAGTAACTAAACCTGCCAATATAGATATGAGTGTTGTCTTGCCGGCACCATTGGGACCCAGCAGGCCAAAGAACTCACCTGGCTCAATAGATAAAGAAATATCATCTAGCGCTTGAAGTGCGCCATAATTTTTAGATACGTTTTTAATTGATATTGCGGCGTGCATGCTATGACAAACCTAGCAACGGAGCTACACCATATACGCCGGCTAATACGATTAATTTTTCAGGTGCATTTTGCACGGCAATCTGCTGACCATCGGCTTGTAATTTCTTCTGCCATGCCAACAAGACCGTTAACACGGTAGAGTCAAAATCCTGGAGATTGCGGCAATCTATTGCTCTTAATGTCGCAAGATTTAAGAGGCCATCTTTCTCTAACTGCAAAACATTGTCTTGCGTCACTGAAGTGGGTAATAAAAATGGCATCTAATATTTATCTTTGATTGATCTTGTTCGGTCTTTAGTTTGCTGGTTTTGCAGCAGCAAGCTGCTTGTTGCGATCCTGCAAGAACTTGACCAAACCCTCAACGCCATTCTGGCTAATTTGATTGGCAAACTGATTGCGATAAGCCTCAACCAACCAGACACCCATAATGTTCATGTCGTAGACCCTCCAGCCATTGGCTGTTTTTTCAAGGCGGTAATCAAGCGGTACCGGATCGCCACGACCAATGACTACAGTTTTTACAACCACTTCCTTGTCGTCGGGAGCTGCACGCAAAGGCTTAAATTGGATTGTTTGATCACGCAGTTGGCTTAGAGCGCCAGAGTATGTACGAATCAGTAAATTTTTGAACTCAGAAACTAACTGAGCCTGCTGTTCTGCAGTCGCTTTTTTCCAATTAGGGCCCATGGCCATTTCAGTAGTGCGACGCATATCGGTATAGGGAACAATTTTCTTTTCTACCAAATCTACAATCCGCGGAATATTCCCCTTTTGAATTTCTGGATCAGACTTTACAGAAGCCATCACATCAGAAACCACCGTCTTAATCAAACCATCTGGCGTGGACTGATCTACTGCCTGAGCAGAGGCGCTGCCAGCCAACAAAATCAAGCTTGATAGCAATGCAGAAAAATATTTTTGAATGGTTTTATGGCTTTTCATGAGTCCTCGATTAACACTAATCATTGAAGCTCATTTTAGCTCCTTCAGCAAATCCCGTGAGGCTCAGACGTTTTATTGGTAAGGGTTCTCATAAACTGGCATCAGAGGCTCTTCATCGTCGCGCCCCTCATTGATCTGATAAGCACGTCTCTGAATGTAGGCATCCCGCACAAAGCTATATTTATCGATTGCAGCCCCATCTAATAAGTCGCCCGCTTCGTAATAGGTATTACGCGCGTTAACCACACGCAAGCCAGTCAAGCTGTTTCGCAAAGCAACATCTGGCAGCAATCTAAATAGGTAGTCAGACTCTAGGTCAGCGGCAGTACCAAAGGTATCTCGCACATTGCTTGGCCCAAAGAACGGTAGAACTACGTAAGGGCCAGAAGGAATACCCCAAACACCAAAGGTTTGACCCCAATCTTCCTTATGCTTTGGTAGACCCCCTGGAGTTGCCATATCAATTAAGCCACCTAAACCAAAGGTGGTATTGACCACCACCCTCATCAGATCGCTAAAGGCATAGTCGGGCTTGCCCTGCAAAAGATTCTGCAATGCAGTGTAGATATCGCTGTAATTACTAAAAAAGTTGTAAATACCGTCACGCACAAACTCTGGCAAGACAAAACGGTAGCCAGCCACTACTGGCTTGAGTAGATAGGTATCTAAGCCTTCATTGAACTCAAAGACGGAGCGATTAAATGGCTCCCAAGGATCATGCGGGGAAGGCTCCACGCCGGCAGGGATGGAGGCACAACCCACCATGCCCGCTACCAAACTAAGTAACACGAGACGTTTCAGTTTGACAAGCCACTGCATTATTTTTCAGCGCCTTTGTCTTTACCACTATCGGCAGCCTTGTTATACAAGAACTGGCTAATGAGGTTCTCAAGAACTACTGCAGACTGAGTCTGGGTAATCTTATCTCCAGCAACTAACATATCATCGGAGCCGCCGGCCTCAAGCCCAATGTATTGCTCGCCCAATAAACCTGAAGTCAAAATCTTTGCAGAAGAATCTTTAGGAAACTGATATGCATCCTCAATAGTCATGGTGACAGTTGCTTGGTACGTTTTGTCATCAAATGAGATATTCGCAATACGGCCCACAACTACACCAGCACTTTTTACTGGCGCACGAGGCTTTAATCCACCGATATTGTCAAAACGCGCAGAAATTTTGTAAGTAGGCGCAAACGAAACCGCATTCATATTGCCAACCTTCAATGCCAAAAACAATGCAGCCAACAAACCAATGGCTACAAAGATTCCGACCCAAACATCAATTGCACTTTTTCTCATAAGAGTCCCAGTTTATTCTTTCTAATTCGAGAACATCATCGCGGTGAGCAAAAAATCTAATGCTAAAACCGATAATGAGGAGATCACTACAGTTCTGGTAGTTGCCTGCGATACACCCTCTGGCGTAGGCTTAGCCTCATAACCCTGATATAGGGCTATAAAAGTTACTGCTACACCAAACACCAAGCTTTTAATTAAGCCATTGCCAATATCAGAGAAGAGATCCACTCCTCCCTGCATCTGCGACCAGAAGGCGCCAGAGTCGACCCCAATAAGGGGAACGCCAACAAAGTAGCCACCCATCACACCAACCGCCGTAAAAATTGTCGCCAAAATCGGCATCGCAATAATGCCTGCCCACAATCGCGGGGCAATGACACGACTTAGCGGATCTACCGCCATCATTTCCATGGCACTGAGTTGTTCACCAGCTTTCATTAAGCCAATCTCAGCGGTAAGCGATGTACCGGCCCGACCAGCAAATAAGAGAGCAGTGATCACTGGACCCAATTCTCGGGTGAGCGATAAAGCCACCAATAAACCTAAAGCCTGCTCCGAACCATAACGATTCAAGGTGTAATAGCCCTGTAAACCCAAAACAAAACCAACAAACAAACCGGAGACCGCAATGATCACAAACGAGTAATTACCCAAAAATAAAATTTGGTCAGAAACTAAACGAGGTCTCTTTAATAAAAAGCCAGAACGCCAAATCACTGCAGCAAACATGCGTGCAGCAAGCCCAAGACTGGTTAAGTTTGCACGAATAAAGAATCCAAGATCACCAAAGAGATCCATAGTTTTACGCAGTATGCTCATTTGAGGCTCACCCCAAAATCTTCTTCAAGGCTTTGTCCTGGATAGTGAAACGGCACTGGGCCATCTGGCGAGGCATCTAAAAACTGACGAACAAAGGGATCAGTAGATCGGCTTAATTCTGCTGGAGTGCCTTGTGCACCAATGCGACCATTGGCAATGAAATAGACGTAATCGGCAATCTCAAAAGTTTCCTCCACATCATGCGTAACCAAAAGACTGGTTGCGCCCAGAGCTTGATTCAAATCCCGAATCAAACGCGCCGTAATTCCCAATGAAATCGGATCCAAGCCAGCAAAGGGTTCGTCATACATGATCAATGGAGGGTCAAGTGCAATTGCTCTTGCTAATGCAACTCGGCGTGCCATGCCACCGGAAATTTGAGCCGGCATTAAATCGCGCGCGCCACGCAGACCCACTGCATTGAGTTTCATGAGTACTAAAGAGCGTAAAAGCGCTTCACTTAAATTCGTGTGCTCACGTAAGGGAAAGGCGACATTTTCAAAAACACTGAGGTCAGTAAAGAGTGCGCCAAACTGAAAAAGCATGCCCATACGACGACGAGCAGCCATTAATTGCGCACCATTCATTTTGCCAATGTCATGGTTTTCAAATAATACTTGCCCAGACTGTGCAGTGAACTGACCGCCAATGAGTCTGAGAATAGTCGTCTTGCCGCAACCAGAGCCACCCATCACTGCAACTACTTGGCCGCGACGGAACTCCATATTGAGTCCGGATAGAATTTGCCGCTCGCCAGGGGCATAAGAGAAGTTGACGTCCTTAATTGAAACGACAACTTCGCCATGGCCACCGCTAGAGGTTTTTTGCTTTACTTCCACCGAGTTGGCGTGGCCGCTGTTCATATCCTCGATATTATCGTGGCAGAACGGATGACCCCATTAAATACTCGTCTACTGCATGGGCAGCTTGACGGCCTTCACGAATCGCCCAAACCACTAAAGACTGCCCACGACGCATATCGCCAGCAGCAAATACCTTGGGAACATTGGTTTGGTAAGCATTTTGGCCATCAACAGTAGCTTTTGCATTGCCACGAGCATCTTTTTCAACACCGAAGGCATTGAGAACTTGGGCTGCCGGGGATACAAAGCCCATGGCTAAGAACACTAGATCGGCCTTAATTTCGAATTCAGAGTTTGGCATTTCTGTCATCTTGCCGTCTTTCCACTCCAAGCGCACACAGATCAACTTCTCAAGTTTGCCGTCTTTACCTTCAAAACGCTTAGTCGCAACAGACCAATCGCGCTCACAACCTTCTTCGTGCGAAGAGGATGTACGCAATTTAGTTGGCCAATATGGCCATACCAAAGGCTTATTTTCAGTCTCCGGTGGCTGCGGTAGCAATTCAAACTGGGTAATCTTGGCAGCGCCATGACGATTAGATGTTCCTACGCAATCAGATCCAGTATCACCGCCACCGATCACGACCACATGCTTACCAGCTGCAGAAATTTCATTTTTCAAATCACCTGCATTTTCTTTATTCTGTGGAATCAAGAAATCCAAAGCATAGTGAACACCCTTCAACTCACGACCAGGCACTGGTAAATCACGGGGCTGCTCTGATCCACCACTAATGACAACGGCATCAAAATCTTTCATCAACTGATCAGGTGAAACTGTTTTTGTGGAGTAATTTTTTACTTCAGCACCAATCGCCTCTTTACCAACAAATACACCCGTCTCAAACTTCACACCCTCGGCTTGCATTTGCTCTACACGACGGTCAATCAGCCATTTTTCCATTTTGAAATCAGGAATGCCGTAGCGCAATAATCCACCGACACGATCATTCTTTTCGAATACGGTCACATCATGACCAACGCGCGCCAATTGCTGCGCAGTCGCCATTCCAGCAGGTCCACCACCAACGACAGCAACTTTTTTACCCGTTTTAGTTTTAGGTAGCTGCGGCTTAACCCAACCATTTTCCCAGCCCTTATCAATAATGGCGTGCTCAATAGACTTAATACCAACTGCATCACTATTGATTCCCAGAGTACAGGCAGCCTCACAAGGCGCAGGACAGATACGGCCAGTGAACTCAGGAAAGTTATTGGTGGATTGCAAAACATCTAATGCATTCTTCCAGTCATCATGAAATACCAAATCATTGAAGTCAGGAATAATGTTGTTTACAGGACATCCGTTATTGCAAAACGGAATGCCGCAATCCATGCAACGTGCACCTTGCACCTTAGCTTCGTCATCTGTCAGTGCCGCAACAAACTCTTTGTAATGATGGAGGCGCTTAACGGGAGCTTCGTAGGTTTCATCTACGCGCTCAAACTCCATAAATCCAGTGACCTTACCCATATCGAATCCTTAGTATCTTTTCTTAATATCTATATTGATTAAGCTGCAATAGTTTTGTTTTGTGCTTTTTCCCACAACTCACCTAGAGCACGCTTGTACTCAGTAGGCAGCACCTTCACAAAGCGACCGCGAGCATTTTCCCAATCGGCTAAGAGTGCTTTTGCACGCTCTGAACCAGTGTGGCGGAAATGACGCTCGATCAAGCCCTTCAGAATTTGATCATCAGTCATACGCTCGCCACCATCCTTCACATCAACAGGGGCATGCCACTGTGATTGAGGCATCTTGGCAATCTGCTCAGCGGAAGGCAATACTTTTTCCAAAGTTGCCATGCTGGTATTACAACGCTTCTCAAAGAGACCATCTTCGTCATAAACATAAGCAATACCACCGCTCATGCCTGCCGCAAAGTTACGACCAGTTGCACCCAACACCACTACAGTGCCACCAGTCATGTACTCGCAACCATGATCACCCGTACCCTCAACAACAGTTGTAGCGCCAGAGTTACGAACTGCAAAACGCTCGCCAGCAACGCCGTTAAAGAATGCTTCACCACCGATTGCTCCGTAGAGAACGGTATTACCAACAATGATGTTCTTGGATGTATCGCCACGGAATTCATGTGGCGCACGCACGATCACACGCCCACCAGATAAGCCTTTACCAACATAGTCATTACCATCACCAACTAAATCCAAGGTGATACCGCGTGCCAAGAAGGCAGCGAAACTTTGACCAGCAGTACCATTCAATTGAATATGAATAGTGTCATCCGGCAAACCGGCATGACCATAACGCTGAGCGATTTCTCCGGAGAGCATTGCACCAACAGTACGGTTCACGTTCTTCACAGGAACTATGAAGGAAACTTTCTCGCCACTTTGTAATGCAGGCTCACTCTTCTCAATCAAGATATTATCCAACGCACTACCTAAGCCATGCTCTTGAGTCAAAATCTGGTAGCGGGGAGTATCTTTAGGCACATTAGGCTCAGCAAAAATCTTACTGAAATCTAAGCCATGAACTTTCCAGTTCTCGATACCTTTGCGTGTATCCAAGAGATCAACGCGCCCAATTAAGTCATCAAACTTACGAATGCCGAGTTGAGCCATGATCTCGCGTACTTCTTCAGCAATAAAGAAGAAGAAGTTCACAACGTGTTCTGGCTTACCAGAGAACTTTTTGCGCAATTCAGGATCTTGTGTAGCAACACCTACTGGGCAGGTATTCAAATGACACTTACGCATCATGATGCAACCTTCAACAACTAATGGCGCCGTTGCAAAACCAAACTCATCTGCGCCCAATAAAGCGCCGATCACTACATCGCGACCGGTTTTCATTTGGCCATCGGCTTGCACACGAATACGACTCCGCAAACCATTGAGTACCAATGTTTGTTGAGTTTCAGCCAAGCCTAATTCCCATGGGGAACCAGCGTGCTTAATAGAAGAGAGTGGTGATGCACCTGTACCGCCATCATGTCCAGCGATCACTACGTGATCAGCTTTCGCTTTAGCAACACCGGCGGCAACCGTACCGACACCGACTTCAGAAACCAATTTAACAGACACGTCAGCCGCTGGGTTGACGTTCTTTAGATCGTGAATCAACTGGGCGATATCTTCAATAGAGTAAATATCGTGGTGCGGTGGAGGAGAAATCAAACCAACACCTGGCACTGAGAAGCGCAACTTACCGATGTAATCAGAAACCTTACCACCAGGCAATTGTCCGCCTTCACCAGGCTTCGCGCCTTGGGCCATCTTGATCTGAATTTGATCAGCAGAGCGCAGATATTCAGTAGTCACTCCAAAACGACCGGAGGCAACCTGCTTAATTCTGGAGCGCAATGAATCACCGTCTAACAAAGGGATGTTTGCTTCAACAACATCGTCACCCAAAATGCTCGCTAAGGTTTCGCCTTTCTTGATTGGGATGCCTTTGAGTTCATTCACATAACGGTTTGGATCTTCGCCGCCTTCACCGGTATTAGACTTGCCACCAATCCGGTTCATCGCAATTGCCAAAGTAGCATGCGCTTCAGTAGAGATAGAACCTAAAGACATCGCACCGGTTGCAAAACGTTTAACGATTTCTTTAGCAGGCTCTACCTCGTCCAATGGAATCGCTTTCACTGGATCAATCTTGAATTCAAACAAACCGCGCAAGGTCATCTGTCGCTTAGTTTGGTCATTAATCAGATTGGCATACTCTTTATAAGTTTGATAGCCCTTATCAATACCAGCACGGGTAGAGTGCTGCAACTTCGCAATCGTATCCGGAGTCCACATGTGGTCCTCACCACGGATACGGAAGGCATATTCACCACCAGCCTCTAGCATGTTAGTCAAAACAGGATCATTACCAAATGCAGACTGATGCATGCGTAAGGCTTCCTCAGCCACCTCAAATACACCGATACCACCTACGTTAGATGGAGTGCCTTTGAAGTAATGATCAATCACATCCTTATTTAAACCAATCGCTTCAAAAATCTGTGAGCCGGTATAGGACATGTAAGTAGAGATGCCCATTTTGGACATTACTTTTTGCAATCCCTTACCAACCGCTTTCACAAAATTCTTGACCGCTTTTTCTGCCGACAGGTCACCAGACAAACCTTTAGCCATCTCAGCCAAGGTTTCCATTGCTAAGTATGGATGAACCGCTTCAGCACCATAACCAGCCAAGAGTGCGAAATGATGTGTCTCACGCGCGCTACCAGTTTCAACTACGAGTCCAACACTGGTACGCAAACCTTTTTCAACCAAGTGCTGATGAATGGCTGAAGTTGCCAATAATGCCGGAATAGCCACATGCTGCTCATCAACCTGACGATCGCTCACGATCAAGATGTTGTAACCAGAGCGAACAGCATCAGCAGCCTCAGCACACAAGGATGCTAGGCGAGCTTCAATACCAGCCTTGCCCCAGGATGCTGGGTAGCAAATATCCAACTCATATGAGCGGAATTTACCGTTGGTGTAGTGACCGATATGACGAATCTTGGTCATATCGTCGAAATCTAAAATCGGCTGATTCACTTCCAAGCGCATTGGCGGATTGATATTGTTGGTATCCAACAAATTCGGCTTAGGTCCAATGAAGGACACCAAAGACATCACCATGTTTTCACGGATAGAGTCAATCGGCGGATTGGTAACCTGTGCAAATAATTGCTTAAAGTAGTTATACAGTGGCTTGTTCTTATTAGAGAGTACGGCTAGTGGGCTATCGTTACCCATCGAGCCAATTGCCTCTTCACCATTCATAGCCATTGGTGCCATGAGGTACTTGATGTCCTCTTGGGTATAACCAAAAGCTTGTTGACGATCTAATAATTTTGCCGCAGGTCGAATAGTATTTTTCTCATCCACTAAATCTGCCTTGCTGGCATCGACTTCATCGAGCTTCACACGTACTGCATCGATCCAGCTCTTATATGGCTTGGCTTTAGAGACGGCATCCTTCAATTCGACGTCATCAATAATGCGGCCTTGCTCCATATCAATCATGAACATCTTGCCCGGTTGCAAGCGCCATTTTTGAACGATCTTGCTCTCTGGAATTGGCAGAACACCAGCCTCGGAGCCCATGATGACTAAGTCATCATCTGTGACGTAATAACGCGCTGGACGTAAACCATTGCGATCTAAGGTAGCACCAATCTGGCGACCATCCGTAAAGGCCATCGCTGCTGGGCCATCCCATGGCTCCATCATTGCAGCATGGTACTCATAGAATGCACGACGATTTTCATCCATCAATGTGTGCTGTTCCCACGCCTCTGGAATCATCATCATCATTGCTTGTGCCAATGGATAACCTGACATGACTAATAACTCTAAACAGTTATCAAAACAGGCTGTATCAGATTGACCTGGATAGATGAGTGGCCATAATTTTTTAAGGTCATCACCAAGTACTGGTGAGCTGATTGCGCCCTCTCGTGCATTGACCCAGTTGACGTTGCCTTTAACAGTATTGATCTCACCGTTGTGCGCAATCATGCGATATGGGTGAGCTAACTCCCAAGCAGGGAAAGTATTGGTGGAGAAACGCTGATGCACTAAAGCTAATGCGGATACAGTGCGAGAGTCTTGTAAGTCTTTGTAATACGCTCCTACCTGGTTAGCCAATAGCAAACCCTTATAAACAATGGTACGAGCTGACATCGATGCAACAAAATATTCTTTACCGTGCTTCAGATGCAAATCTTGAATTGCATGGCTTGCAGTTTTACGAATCACATACAACTTACGCTCAAGTGCGTCGGTAGTCATGATGTCGCGGCCGCGACCAATAAATATCTGACGAATGAATGGCTCGGTCATTTGCACTGTTGGAGACATTGGCAGCTTTACATCAACCGGAACATCCCTCCAACCTAAAACAACTTGACCCTCCAAGCGAACTGTACGCTCTAGCTCTTGTTCACAAGCTAGACGCGATGCCTGTTCTTTTGGCAGGAAAATCATTCCAACGCCGTATTCACCAAATGGCGGTAACTCGATACCTTGCTTTGCCATCTCTTCGCGATATAAGGTATCCGGCACTTGGATCAAAATTCCAGCGCCGTCGCCCATCAGCGGATCAGCACCCACAGCACCCCGGTGATCTAAGTTCTCCAGAATTTGCAATCCTTGAGCAACAATCTCATGTGACTTCTTGCCCTTGATGTGGGCAACGAATCCTACGCCGCAAGCATCATGCTCATTTTGTGGATCGTAAAGACCCTGCGCGATTGGACGAAGGTCTGTATTCATGTGTGTAGTCATAGTATTTCCGCTTGCCCTAAGGGCCTGATTACTTTTGGAGGATCTAATATAGGGGAATACCCATATTGAAGCAATAGAAATAAAATAACTCTGTCCCATTTAAATTAGGGAGGATCCGAATGGAATCCCTATAAAAGGGACATAGTCATAATATGCTGGCGATTAGGCTAGAGGCAAAGCATCTTATATAAGCTCTAACTTATTGAATTAGTTGGAATTAATTTTTTAGGTCGCCCACGACGCCGTATTAATACCTGCTCAGGATTGTCTTTAAATAGCTTTTTTGCATAAGCATCGCTGATCCACGGCTTAGATCTCACCAAAGCCTCGGTAATTTGGCGATCTTCCCAGTGAGGCGCACCCTCTTTCACAAATGCAGCCCAAGTCATTTGCCTCTCAAAAGGAGTATTACCCAAGCTCCAAAAGTGCTGATGGTCAACCAGCCAAGGCTCTGCATTGTCGCCAATGTGGGAAGCAAAACTAGTCCATGTCGAAGCCTGTGAGCTTGATTCAAAACCAGATCTCACAGGATTGAGTTCAATGAAGCGTTGGCAGCGTAAAAAATACTCTGGATCTATTAAGGAAGAGCGATAGCGTCCCTCCCAAATTGTTCCCGACCGATGCTGCTGTTGATTGAAATACTGGGCATAACGCCTGCCTAGGGATTGCATTGTTTTTGCAAGCGAGTCTGCATTCTGGGGGGTCATTAAGAGATGTACATGATTTGGCATCAAGGCAAATGCATGTACCGAACAAGCAAAATGTTTGGCAGCCTCTCTTAACCAATCTAAATAGATGCGGCGGTCAGCATCACCAAAAAAAAGTATTTCTCGATTATTGCCGCGGACCATGACATGCATCGCTTGACCGGGAATGATGGTGCGCGCTTGCCTTGCCATTACAAAAACGAACTACTGCAGTTCGCGCACACCGCCATTATTTGAAAATTCAGGGATAAACCAATCACCATCCACTTGGGTAACGCCCGCAGGCACTTCGCGTGCTTGTTGTGGCTCATCCCTCAAGGCAGTACTCATATAGGAGATCCACATTGGTAAAGCGAGGCCCCCACCAGTTTCACGATCACCCAAACTTGCAGGCTTATCAAAGCCAATCCAAGCAATTGCAACTACCTTCGGGTTATATCCCGCGAACCAAGCATCGTGCGACTCATTGGTAGTACCTGTTTTACCAGCGATATCATTCCGACCTAATTTTGCTCTCGCACTGGCTGCAGTACCGGTTTTCGTAACTTCTTGCAGCATACTGTCCATCACAAAAGAAGTTCTTGCATCTAACACGCGGGGAGCATCTTCACGCGCATGAGTAGGCTTAGCCTCAAACAGTACCGCGCCTTTTGAGTCTGTCATCTTATTAATTAAGTAAGGATCTACACGATAACCCCCATTAGCAAAAACACTGTAAGCAGATGCCATTTGCAAAGGTGTGACGGAGCCTGCACCTAAAGCCATTGTCAAATAAGGTGGATGCTTCTCTGCTTCAAACCCAAAACGTTGAATATAGTCTTGAGCATAAGATGGCCCGATAGTACGAATTAGTCGCACTGAAACCAAGTTTTTTGATTTTGCTAATGCAGTGCGTAAACGCATTAAACCCTCATACTTACCATCGTAGTTCTTTGGCTCCCAAGCTTGACTCCCTGTTTCCAGCCCGCCAATAGATAGCGGGGCATCATTCACCATCGTACTTGGAGAAAAGCCTTTCTCGATCGCTGCGGCATAAATAAATGGTTTGAAAGAGGAGCCCGGCTGGCGCTGGGCCTGAGTGACGTGATTAAATTTATTTCGACGGAAATCAAAGCCACCTACTAAAGAGAGGATCGCACCCGTCTCGGCATTCATTGAAACAAAGGCAGCTTCAACTTGAGGTAACTGTGCCAACTTCCAGACCCCACCGTCGGAAAGCAGTCTAACGATTGTACCAGGACGCAAACGTTTTTTTGGTTGAGTGCTATCAGTTAAAGCGGCGGCGGCAAGCTTCATACTCTCACCCTTTATGGTGATCGTATCCCCAGTAGAAATCATTACCTGCATTTCTTTTGGCTTGATATCGAGCACAACGCCGGACTGCAAATCATCCAATTGCGGGTAAGCCAACAAAGCTTCATCAATTGCACGTTGACGTTTCACTGTATCTTCTGGCAAATCAATGAATCCCTCAGGACCACGATATGCGTGACGTAAGTCGTATTCAAAAATACCGCGTCGTACCGCTTTGTATGCGGCATCTTGGTCCGCCTTCAAGATTGTGGTGTAAACATCTATTCCCTGCGAATAGATTGCCTCGCCATACTGCGCAATCAGAAGCTGACGAACCATCTCAGCAGGAAAATCTGCGCGAGTACTAAATTCATTGCCAAGGCCGCGGATATGTAATTCTTCAGCCATGGCGATTTGATATTGCTCAGGCGTGATGTACGATAAATCACGCATGCGCTGCAAAATATATTCCTGTCGAATTTTGGCACGCCGGAAATTGCTCACAGGGTTATATGCCGATGGTGCTTTTGGCAAGCCGGCCAACATCGCTGATTCAGCGATCGTAATGTCTTTTAACTCTTTACCAAAGTAGATTTGGGCTGCACTAGAAAATCCATAAGCTCTTTGCCCCAAAAAGATCTGATTCATATAAATCTCAAGAATCTTATCTTTACTTAATTGGGACTCAATTTCCCAGGCTAAGAGAACCTCGTAAATCTTACGACTGAAAGTTTTCTCATTACTGAGGAAGAAGTTCCGTGCCACCTGCATTGTGATGGTTGAGGCACCTTGGGAAAGATTGCCGCGTAAATTGGTGAGCGTAGCTCTCAGGATGCCGACGTAATCCACTCCACCATGAGAGTAAAAGCGATCATCTTCAATGGCTAAAACTGCATTGCGCATACTCATTGGGATTTCGTTTAAAGGAATTACCTTACGGCGCTCCTCCCCAAACTCCCCAATTAGAACTTTGTCAGCTGTATAGATACGCAATGGTGTTTTAGGGTTGTAATCAACCAGTGCCGAGATCTTGGGCAAATTCGGCTTGGCTATTAAAAAAGCATAGCCCAGCAACAATGTGAATATCACTGCAAAGAACACGCCGATAACCAACATCGCCTTAATCAGGGGATTGCTTCCCGATTTTTTGGACGAGAAACGCTCCGCTCTTTGCTGACCGGGACGTCTATCAGGCTGTCGGTTAAACCTCCCGTTTAAGGGCGGCTTGTCTTTTGGGGGTAGAGCCATAGCCTCAAATTATAGGGTGCTTACGTAATTCCCTTTCTAAGGCCAAAACTTCCCCTTGAAATACCCGCTTAGCACTTTTCTTACAGTCAATTCTGCCTTGCCTGATCGTTTTTCACGCCCCCAGAAAGAACAATATGGCATGCCACCACGCCATATTTCTCCCCAGTCTTTTGATGACATTCTGAGTGAACTGGGAGATGACCCCGCCATTCCAGATCCCCATGGAATTCGTAAAACCGCCCCTCCACTCGGGATGGATGCATCGCCCCAAACTAAGACTACAAAGCCCTCTTTTTCTACCAAGCCACTCCAAGTAAAGGGGCTTAATTTCAGTCCTATTTGGATCTTTGGTGGAGCCTTATTAGTCTGTGGAATTAGCCTCTTTTTTTTCTTTGAATCCAATCAGTCTGGGGCTGAACAGCAAATACACGCCCTTCAAAGTCAATTTTTAGCTCTTAAAGAAGAATTGGAATCCTCTCAAAACGAATGGCGTGCTGAGCGAGACGATCTATATGAAGTAATAGATGAAATAGAAGTGAGTATTCACTCAATTGATATAAAACCGCCAATACAAGTCGCTCAAAGCAAGCCTGCCACTTTTCCGTATGAAGCAGAGCTTGGTCGCTGGAGGTATTTAGGTATCACTCGTATGGGGACTGCAGAGCAGGCTTTTTTTCACACCGGCAAGTCTACGAAGATGGTGGGCAAGGGGGACCTGGCATTAGGGGAATGGCGCCTAACTCAAGCCGAAAAAGAGCTGGCTATCTTGACTCATCTCAAAGGCAAATCCATCACCTTTAAATCCACCAAATCAGAGTGACTCCATTGAAGATCTTACAGAAACCCCGCGGCACTTTACTCCCCCTGACACTAGTTTTTTTACTCAATTCGGCTCAAGGACACTTCCCTGAAGCGAGCACTCCAAACACTCTTAAAGAGGGTCGCATTAGTCTTCAATTTAGCCAAATTGAAGTAACTGAACTTTTGCAGGTTTTAGCCAAAATGGGTAATACCAACTTTCTCCTAAGCGAATCTATTCAGGGCAAAATCTCGGTCGACCTCAAGGACACACCTTGGCAAACTGCTCTCCATTCCATACTTGCCAGCAGAGGATTGCGCCTTGTCCGCAATGACGATATTTACTGGATAGGCCCTCATGCAGAAATTCAAAGCTTTCAAAAATTTCGTCGGGAGGATGCCGCCCTACCTTTTGGGGGCGATCATATTAATAGCCCACGCCAGATCCTCATAGAGGCTCGCATTGTCGAAGCTGATCAGCGCTTTGCCCGAGAACTGGGTATCAAGTTGGGGTACCAAGCCAATGGCATTGGCAATCGCCCAGACCAAAACGCAAGCGCAAACCTTGATCTCTCAGGTGCTGGCTTGGCTGGATTTAACCCAGCCACCTTAGCTGCCACTCTGGTTTCTAAGAATGCGGCCCGACTCTTGCAAATGGAGCTCTCAGCACTCGAGTCCGATGGCCAGGGCAAGATTCTCTCGAACCCCCGCATCATGACTGGCGATCAGGTTAAAGCCACGATTGAGCAGGGAACCGAACTACCCTACCAAGTCAGCTCTCAAAGCGGGAGTAAATTGCAGTTTCGCAAAGCCAATTTACGCCTAGAGGTGTTGCCCAAGATTCATCCAGATGGAAAGATCTCCATGTTAGTGGGGATCAATAAAGACACCATTGGCATGAAAACTGAACAGGGCTATGCAATTGACACCAAAAATCTCAGCTCTGAGGTCACAGTTGAAAATGGGGGTACGGCCATTATTGGGGGCATCTTTCAAACCACAGAACGCGATGACGAAATCAAAGTTCCGCTCCTAGGCGATATTCCATTGATAGGGCATTTATTTCGCCATAAATCTAAATTAGCAGATAAAACTGAACTATTAGTCTTCTTAACCCCCACCGTACTGGACAAACACTAATAAAATCAAAGGGTGAAATCTTCATCCAACAATATCTTTCTCATTGGCCTGATGGGCGCTGGAAAGTCGACCGTCGGTAAGTTGCTTGCCAAGAAATTAGGGCGCCGCTTTTTAGATGCCGACCATGTGATTGAAGATCGTTGTGGAGTCAAGATTCCCGTCATCTTCGAAATGGAAGGTGAAGATGGATTTCGTAAACGTGAGGCTCAGGCCATCAGTGACATCACAGCCGAACATGATCTCATTTTGGCAACCGGCGGCGGCGCTGTACTCCTGCCTGAGAATCGTCAGCTCCTCGGCGAGAGAGGGACAGTAATTTATCTCCACGCTAATCCCATGGAGCTGTGGCATCGCACTAAAGGCGGTGAAGGTAGGCCACTACTTAAGAATGGTGATGCAAAAAAGATTCTAGAAAACCTCTACGCTATTCGTGATCCTTTGTATCGCGAAATCGCTGACTATATTATTGAGACTGGAAAACCCAGTGTCAATCAGCTAGTCAACACTTTAATCATGCAACTCGAACTCTCCGCATAAATTTATCCATGAAAACACTAGAAGTTGATCTAGGCAATCGCAGCTACCCCATTCATATTGGTACAGATTTAATAGATCAAGCAGAATTATTTAGCGTCTGTGAAAAAGCAACATTGATTTATATTGTCACTAATACGACTGTTGCCCCTTTGTATGCAGAACGCCTTACCAAGACCTTAGAGAAACTAGGTAAGACCGTCAGAACAATTGTCTTGCCTGACGGAGAGTCTTATAAGGACTGGAAAAATCTTCAGTTGATTTTTGATGACCTCCTCAAGTTTGGCGCTGATCGTCAAACTATGTTGGTGGCTTTAGGTGGTGGCGTTATTGGAGACATGACCGGCTTTGCCGCTGCAAGCTTTATGCGCGGCATTCGCTTCATTCAAGTCCCAACAACCTTACTGGCTCAGGTGGACTCCTCAGTTGGTGGCAAGACGGGTATTAACCATCCACTTGGGAAAAATATGATCGGGGCTTTTCATCAGCCAGTAGCAGTGATTGCTGATCTCAATACCTTGAAGACATTGCCTGCACGCGAACTGTCTGCAGGCCTAGCTGAAGTAATCAAGCATGGTGCGATTGCAGATGCTGAGTTCTTAAATTGGATTGAAGTAAATGCAAAAGCTTTGCTGGCCTGCGACACCACTGCAATGGCACATGCAGTCTTACGCTCTTGCCAAATCAAATCGGCCGTAGTGTCAGCCGATGAAAGAGAAGGTGGTATTCGTGCCACATTGAATTTCGGGCATACCTTTGGCCATGCAATCGAAGCAGGCATGGGCTATGGCGAGTGGTTACATGGCGAAGCTGTTGGCTGCGGTATGGTCATGGGTGCGGACCTCTCAAGACGCCTGAACTTCATTACTCAAGATGAGGCCAACCGCCTAACTCAAATCATTCAATCCATGAATTTGCCGATAACACCACCCAAGTTTGGCGCACAGCGTTATATGGAATTAATGCAAGTGGATAAAAAGACTGAGGGCGGACAAATTCGCTACGTCGTTTTAGAGAAGATTGGCAAAGCTCAAATTAAAAGTGTTCCCGATGATCGGGTTATTGAAACTCTAACAGCGACTGGGGCAGTTTGATTTCCTGGCCTACTTATTTCTGAAGCAGGCTAATAGTGATCACCTGACCAGATTGAGCACTGGCAAATTCGGATAAGTCGCCCAGTAGTTCGCGCCCAGTTTTAGTATCTAACCACAGCGGGGAGCCTAAAGTGCCCGCCCAACGGTAGTGATAACCGCCAGATTTAGCCGCCACCCAAATCTCGTGCAAAGGGGGCTGGGTATTGACCACTATCACGCTGCGATCTCTGAACCGAATATTAATCACGTTTCCACCCTGGCGCTCCACATCCAAATCAAGGTCTAGCGCATCGTCTGCAGCTTCTAGGGCCACTTCGATGGACTCCAATAAATTACTACCCAACTGATGAAATTGCTTATCGTCAATGGTTTCTACAGTTAAATTGCCTGGCTTCATATTAGAGTCCTGCATGCTATATTCAATCATTCGTTTTAGAGACATTCATGATAGCGATTCTTAAAAGAACTCTCGGCATTGGCCTGCTAATATCCCTAGTTGGATGTGGGGTTAGAGGTCCCCTGTATTTGCCAAATGTGCCGCCAGCACCTAGTCCTCCTGCTGAGCCAGAGCCCAAAGGCAAGCTTTATCCACCCCAAAGCCCTACTGCTAATAACTCCACATCGACCAAGCAATGACAAGTAAAGCGATTCCACTCCCCGACTTAGCTGGATTTACAGAACGAAATGGCACTTGGTATGCAGAGGAAATTCCGTTATCTGATTTGGCAAAAGAATTTGGCACGCCCCTGTATGTCTATAGCAAAAAAGCATTAACTGAGGCTTATCAGGCCTACGACAAAGCTTGTGTAGATTCCTCTGGCAAAAGACGAGCTCGCGTTCACTATGCGATGAAGGCAAATAGCAATTTAGCGGTGATTGATTGCTTTAAAAAATTAGGCTCCGGCTTTGACTTAGTCAGCGGCGGTGAATTAGCGCGCGCCCTAGCTGTTGGAGCAGATCCAAAAAGTTTAGTGTTTGCAGGTGTTGGCAAATCTGCTCATGAAATTGCGCAAGCCTTGCAAGCAGGCGTTAAATGTATCAATGTAGAGTCAATTGCAGAGCTACACCAAATTAATCGGGTTGCCACTAAGCTAAACCGCCGTGCCCCAATCTCCTTACGAGTGAATCCTGATGTAGATGCACAAACGCATCCTTACATTTCTACCGGATTAAAAGGCAATAAATTTGGTATCGCTTATCACGAGGTTTTAAAAACATATCGTGAAGCAGCCCTACTGTCACAAATTGATGTGGTTGGCATTGACTGTCATATTGGTTCGCAAATCACAAATACTTCACCCTATCTTGACGCGCTTGATAAAGTGCTTGAGCTAGTGACTCAATTGAAAAAAGAGGGTATTGAGATACACCATCTTGATTTAGGTGGAGGTCTTGGTATTTCTTATGGCGACGATAACCCGCCAGACATTACTGAGTTCACTAACACCTTACTCAATCGCGTTGCTGAACGTGGCTTTGGGCATCTTGATATAGTCTTAGAGCCTGGTAGATCTTTAGTGGGTAATGCTGGCCTACTCTTGACGCAAGTCGAATATCTCAAGCCTGGTGCTGAGAAAAACTTTTGTATTGTGGATGCAGCAATGACAGAGTTGATGCGCCCAGCGCTCTACGAGGCATATCACGGAATCGTTCCAGTGCAAACTAAGCAAGTTACAAGCTCTACTTATGACGTCGTTGGACCCGTATGTGAATCTGGTGACTGGCTTGGAAGAGATCGTCAGCTTGCGGTTGAAGAAGGTGATCTGCTCGCTATTTTATCTGCTGGCGCCTATGGCTTTGTGATGGCTTCCAATTACAACACAAGACCAAAACCCGCAGAGATCATGGTTGACGGTAAGAATGCCTATGTTATTCGTGCACGTGAAAACATTGCCGATCTCTTTTCTAGTGAAGCCACCTTGCCAGAATAAATTTAATTCATTTCTCTTGGTAAATTCCAAGCAATAAAAAACCCCGCTACATCAGCGGGGTTTTTGTTTTTTACTGAAGTAATGATTAATGCAAGCCTGCCATGTAATCAGAAACCGCTTTCATCTCTTGATCAGAAAGTTTCGTGGCAATCGTTGTCATCTGAGTACTATTTTTACGAGTACCTTCACGGAAATTGACTAGCTGATTGTAGGAATATTCAGCCCACTGTCCGCCTTGGCGTGGATATTGCGCAGGAATACCTGCACCGTTAGGACTATGGCAGCCAGCGCAGGCTGGAACACCCTTTGATGCAATACCGCCACCATAAATACTCTTACCCAATGCAAGAGCATCTTTACTTTGGGCAACACCTTGGGATGGAGCCTGCTGAGAAAGGAAAGTGCCAATATTGATCATATCTTGCTCATTTAAGGGCATAGACATGCCCATCATGATGGCATTCACTCTAGTGCCTTCTTTAAAATTCTTTAACTGTTTCGCTGTGTATGCAGCATGCTGAGCAGACAACTTGGGCCAAGTAGCTACAGCGCTCTGACCCTTAGGGCCATGGCATGTAATACAGGCTACAACTCCGCGACTTGCATCTCCAGAGTTATAGAGTGATTCACCAGCAGCCGCATCAACCTTTGGCTTAGCTAGAACCGCGGCCTTTGTCTCTGCGGCGGGAGCCATGGGTGCCGGATCGGCAGCAAAAGCTTGTGGCGCAAGACCGCTTAGAGCGAAAATAGACAGAACTGCAAAGCCAGCACGTAAGCTAGTTAATTTGGAGATTTGAGGGGTTTGACGCATTATGTTTACCTTGGCAAAAATTCCTAAAAGTGTTTGGGCCCTACTTTTACAACCTTTTACCCAACACCATGAGATATTTCATGATTTTGCGTGATTTTACAATAGCTTCTGGACATGTCTAAACTCTTTCAAGCCCGATTTGCAACCACAGTCAATGACACCCATTGTCTACCTGCCACTCCACTCCGAGAGGTAGCCTTTGCTGGGCGCTCAAATGCGGGTAAATCCAGCGCAATTAATGTGCTTTGTAACCAAAAACGCCTTGCTTTTGCCAGTAAAACACCTGGGCGCACCCAGCACATTAACTATTTTGGCCTTTTTGCAAAAGATGATCTTTTGGCCTATCTGGTGGATTTGCCTGGATATGGCTATGCCGCTGTCAATCATGAGACCAAATACCATTGGGATGCCCTTCTCAGCGATTATCTGCAAGAGCGGGAGCAACTGGTAGGCATGGTACTGATTGTGGACTCCAGGCGCGGTATTACCGAGCTGGACGAGCAAATGATTGAGTGGTTTGTCCCAACCGGCAAACCCATCCATATTTTGCTCAGTAAGTGCGACAAGCTCAATAAAAGTGAATGTAAGCACGCCTTAGAGGCGGTGCGCAAACAATTACAACAATATGATCCAGCCTTGCCTGATGGCAATGGTGATTCCAAGAAACTTACGGCACAATTATTCTCAAGCACCAAGCGTATTGGTCTTGAAGAGGCCGACAATATTGTTATTAAATGGTTATTTGCAGCGGAGACTCAAGAAGATGAAATCACAAGCTAACTCTGTATTGAGCTTTCCGGCTCATCGCCCTCGTCGTATGCGACGCGATGATTGGTCACGTCGCCTGATGCAAGAAAATCATCTCAGTACAAGTGACCTAATCTATCCAGTATTTTTACTCGAGGGTACAAATCAATCTCAAGGTGTTGCCTCCATGCCTGGGGTTAATCGCGTATCACTCGATTTACTTTTTAGCGTTGCCGAAGAATGCGTCTCTTTAGGCATCCCCGTACTAGCACTCTTTCCAGTGATTGATGCCTCTCTAAAAACACCTGACGGCAATGAAGCCTTCAATCCGAATGGCTTAGTTCCAAATGCAGTGCATGAACTCAAGAAACGCTTTCCTAATTTAGGCATCATGACCGATGTAGCGCTTGACCCTTACACAAGCCATGGTCAAGATGGCGTACTAGATGATCAAGGTCGCATCCTGAATGATGAGACTACGGCAATCTTGGTTCAACAAGCTGTTGCTCAAGCACAAGCTGGCGTTGATATCGTTGCACCATCGGACATGATGGATGGTCGTATCGGAAAAATTCGCGCAGCCTTAGAGCAAAAGAATCTGATACATACCCGCATCATGGCTTATTCCGCCAAATATGCGTCTGCTTTTTATGGCCCATTTCGTGATGCAGTTGGTTCAGCAAAAAATTTAGGCAAAGCTGATAAGAAAACCTACCAGATGGATTGCGCTAATACTGATGAGGCTTTGCGGGAGGTTGCCCTAGATATTAGTGAAGGTGCTGACATGGTAATGGTTAAACCTGGCATGCCTTACCTAGACATCGTTCGCAGAGTACGCGATGAATTTAACTACCCCACTTATGCCTATCAAGTGAGCGGTGAATACGCCATGCTCAAAGCTGCTGCACAAAATGGCTGGCTTGATCATGATGCTGTGATGATGGAATCCTTGCTCGCCTTTAAGCGTGCTGGTGCTCATGGCATTTTGACCTACTTCGCACTCGAAGCAGCGCGCCTAATCAAAGCAAATAAATAATTATTTAGGTATGAATGGGTTCTATGCCCATTCATATTTAAGATCCATTAATTTCCCAGCACCTTTTTCAAGCGCTCAACAAAACGTTGTGGTGGCATATAGCCAATTACCCGTTGATCTTTTAATTCTTCTAAGTTGAGATCAAAAATCAGAATTCCAGGCGGGCCAAATAATCCAAAGCGTTTCAATAAAGCCTGATTCTCGACACTATTCTTTGTTACATCCGCCTGCAGTAAAACAAATTTCTGTAGCTCGTCATTCACTGCGGGATTGGCAAACGTGTTGACCTCCATCTCCTTGCAAGAGATGCACCAGTCTGCATAAAAATCTAAGAGCACTAACTTCTTTTGCTCTTTTGCTTTGGATAAAAATTGGTCTAATTGCGCACTAGAGTCAATCACGACAAAACTAGCTGCTCCAATCTGATGTTGTCGCTGACCATTGACTACCTTCTTGCTTCCCGCTTCTCCGCTGCTACTTTGTATTAGCGGTGAAGCAATCCATGCCGCAGTAGCAACCAATAAAACACCCAATGTTCTTTGTAACCAAACCATCCAAATGCCAGTGGATGGAATTAAGATGCGAGCCTCAATGGCAATAAAGAAAAGCGGCAATCCCATGCCTAAAGCCATTACAAAAAGGAGCCCTGCCCCCAAACTCATTGAACCTGTTTGAGCAATAAAAGCGAGCACTCCAGCTAAGGGAGCGGTAATACAAGGACTGGCAACTAATGTTGAAATTCCACCTAAAGCAAAGGCGCCTGCAAAGCTACCGCCCTTGTGACGCCCCGCCAGTTGGTCCACCTTTTGCTGCCATGAGTGTGGCATTCTGAGCTCGTATAGACCAAATAAACTCCCCGATAGGGCCAATAGAAGCAATGCAAACCCAATCAGCGCTGCAGGGCTTTGTAGGGCTCTTTGAACGCTACTCCCTAGCGCAGCCATCAGGACCCCTGCCAAGGCGTAGACGCAGGCCATCCCAAGCACATAGGCCGCCGCCAAGAGGCTAGCACGTCCCTTAGCAATGGATTGCTTGCCCTGCGTTCCAAACACGATGCTCGATAAAATAGGCAGCATGGGAAGTACGCAAGGCGTAAAAGCTAAAGCCAAACCCAGAATGAAGAAGGCCAAGAATAAATATGCTGTGGGCGTGCTCTCTAAAAAGCGACTTATGGCATTCACATCATCGCGCTCACGCCAGACATCCAGCAAGCTAAATACTTTTTTTGAATACTTGTTTGAATCAACTCCATCCAACACTTCTGGTATCGGCCGCGCCTTCACTCCGGGACCCGAAAGTAAAAATTTCAGGGTCATTGGTGGATAACAAATTCCTGCTTCGGCACAACCCTGCAATTCCAATTCCACGTAGAGTGGCTTTCCTATTTCAGCTTTTTTATCTAGTGTAATAAGAAATGCCTGTTTATAAACCTGCATTTTCTTTTGAAAAGTCTCATCAAACTTTTCGATGCCAGCTGGGAACGATGTCTTCACAAGCTCTAATTTATTCGGCTGAAAGCCTATCTTTAGATGGAGAGATTCCTGATAGATGTAGTAAGCCTTAGCCGGAAAAATTTCTATCTCGACATCATTTGTATTGGTCACCCATGTTGCTTCAGCCTGAAATGCTTTCTCAGGAGGGAGGAATTCCGGCGCCGCATATGCATTGCTAATTACTACAAACAATGCATATGCTAGGGGAATAAATTTACTAAGGAATTTCATTGAACTACTTTACCTCGGACTCTACCCATTTGCCATAATGCGCCTCGTATTTTTCTGGGGCATGGGCAATCAATTCTGGTAGATCATAGGGATGATGAATTTTGATGAAGCTAGAAATATCAATCCATTTATCTGCAATTGTTTTTGCTGATAATAAAACTTCCTTTTCTTCGCAAATCTTGCCATCCCACCGATAGATGGAATGAACACCCTCTTGAATTTGTACGCAGGCCGCTAATTGGCCCTCAATCAGTTGATGCGCCATTTTCTTTGCGTCCTCTAGCGATGCAAAAGTGGTGACAACAATCAGTAACTCAGTAGATTTATCAGGGGTCATTTCGTATTTATAACCGTATCAATGAAAAAAGCCAGACCGAAGCCTGGCTTTTAATCTTACTAAAGCGCTTAAGCTGCTTCAGCTACTGCTGTTTCTTCAACTTCTGGGCGATCTACCAACTCAACCAAAGCCATAGGTGCATTGTCACCATGACGGAAGCCGAACTTCAAAATACGAAGATAGCCACCTGGACGAGTTGCATAACGTGGGCCTAACTCTGTGAAGAGTTTGGTAACGATATCGCGATCACGTGTGCGATTGAATGCTAAGCGACGGTTTGCTAAGTTATCTTTTTTACCCAAGGTAATCAAAGGCTCAACAACCATGCGCAATTCTTTTGCTTTTGGCAAAGTGGTTTTAATCACTTCGTGCTCCAAAAGAGAATTGGACATGTTGCGCAGCATCGCTAAGCGATGTGATGATGTTCTATTTAGTTTGCGTAAGCCGTTTCCGTGACGCATGATGCTTCCTTTCTAATTATTTCTCGAGGTTAGCTGGAGGCCAGCTTTCGAGTTTCATGCCAAGACTTAAGCCACGAGCCGCCAATACATCTTTGATTTCATTCAAAGACTTACGACCTAAATTAGGCGTCTTCAACAATTCATTCTCAGTACGTTGAATTAAGTCACCGATGTAGTAAATGTTCTCAGCCTTCAAGCAGTTCGCAGAGCGCACTGTGAGTTCGAGATCATCAACCGGACGCATCAACATTGGATCAACCATTGAAGAGCGGCTTGGCGCGAGATCACCAGAAACTTCGCTACTTTCAAGGGCTGCGAATACAACCAATTGATCAACCAAAATAGTAGCGGCTTGACGAATTGCTTCTTCAGGAGACAACACACCATTTGTTTCGATTGTCATAACTAGACGATCTAGGTCGGTACGTTGCTCAACACGAGCAGATTCAACAGCATAGCTAACACGGCTTACTGGGCTAAATGAGGCATCCAGCACGATACGACCAATGATCTTGGTAGCTTCGTCATGGTATTGACGCATATTGCCTGGCACGTAGCCACGACCTTTTTCAACCTTGATCTGCATATCCAACTTGCCACCAGCTGACAAGTGAGCGATAACGTGATCAGGATTAATGATTTCTACATCATGTGGCAAGTCGATATCTTTTGCAGTAACTACGCCTGGACCTTCTTTACGCAAATTGATAGTAACTTCATCACGTGACTGCAACTTAAATACGATACCTTTGAGGTTCAACAAAAGGTTAACTACATCCTCTTGAACGCCATCTAATGTGGAGTATTCATGAACAACACCTGCAATTGCTACTTCAGTTGGCGCATAACCAACCATCGAGGACAACAAAACACGACGTAATGCATTGCCGAGTGTGTGGCCATAACCACGCTCGAACGGCTCCATAACAACCTTAGCTTGGTTGGCGGTAAGCGCTTCAACAGAAATAATTTTTGGCTTGAGCAAATTTGTTTGCATATTTTTTCCTTGAGAGTGCCTAATTAGCGTGAGTACAATTCGACGATCAAACTTTCATTAATTTCGCCGCTAATGTCTTCACGGTCAGGCACTTGCTTAAATGTTCCCTCCAGCTTGGCCGCATCGACTGATACCCAGCCAACTGCTGCCATCTGCTGAACCAAATTGAGTGATTCTGTAATACGAGCTTGCTTCTTCGCTTTTTCACGAATAGCAACTACATCACCAGGCTTGACCTGAATAGATGGAATATTTACTGGGCTACCATTGAGCAAAATTGCGCAGTGGGAAACCAATTGACGCGCTTCAGCACGAGTAGAACCAAAGCCCATACGATAAACAACGTTATCAAGACGTGATTCCAACAACTGAAGTAATGTTGAGCCAGTATTGCCCTTACGACGCTCAGCTTCAGCGAAATAACGACGGAACTGACGCTCTAGAATTCCGTACATACGCTTTACCTTTTGCTTTTCACGCAATTGATTACCGTAATCGGATGTTCTTGAGCCAGATGTACGGCCATGTTGACCAGGCTTAGTATCTAACTTGCACTTGTCTGACAGGGCGCGACGTGCGCTCTTTAAAAATAAGTCGGTACCTTCCCGACGTGCTAATTTGGCCTTAGGCCCTAAGTAACGTGCCACGATGCTTTCCTTTCTTTGCCGCAGTCTTACGACTCACGGTGAGTTCACCCTTTAATTCAGATGAACAGTGGGCTTTAATAAAAACTACTAAAACTGTTGTACTGCCAACATCCAAGCTTAGATACGACGACGCTTTGGAGGGCGGCAACCATTGTGTGGAACTGGAGTTACGTCTTGAATCTCAGTGATCTTGATACCCAAAGAGTTCAATGCACGAACTGCTGATTCACGACCTGGACCTGGGCCCTTGATCTGAACTTCTAAATTCTTGATTCCGCACTCAACAGCAGCTTTACCTGCTACCTCTGCTGCTACCTGAGCTGCAAAAGGAGTTGATTTACGTGAGCCCTTAAAGCCCTGTCCACCAGATGTTGCCCATGAAAGCGCATTTCCTTGGCGATCAGTGATCGTAATAATGGTGTTGTTAAAAGAAGCGTGAACGTGTGCAATACCATCAGCAACGTTCTTTTTAACCTTCTTGCGTGCGCGCTGTGAAGCTGCAGAAGCGGATTGTTGTTTTGCCATGTCAATAAACTTTCTTGATTATTTCTTGAGTTGCACGCCAGACTTACGTGGGCCCTTGCGGGTACGCGCATTAGTCTTAGTACGTTGACCACGAACAGGCAAGCCCTTACGATGACGAACGCCACGATAGCAGCCTAAGTCCATCAAACGTTTGATGCTCATCGTTACTTCACGACGAAGGTCACCTTCAGTGATGAACTTACCTACTTCATCACGTAACTTTTCCAAGTCAGCGTCAGTAAGATCTTTAACTTTTTTGTCGATAGCAACACCTGTGGTTTCACAAATTTTGCGAGCACGTGTTGTGCCAATGCCAAAAATTGCTGTTAAACCAATAACAGTATGTTGATGATTTGGGATATTTACCCCAGCGATACGTGCCATGAGATTTCCTCTTAATTAACCAGATCAGCCTTGACGCTGCTTATGACGTGCGTCTGAAGAACAGATCACGCGAACAACGCGTTTGCGCTTAATGATCTTGCAATTTCTGCAAATACACTTAACGGATGCTAAAACTTTCATAACTCACCTCTAAAAAAATATGTACTTCTTAATCTTTACTTTGCTCGGAAAATGATTCTGGCGCGCGTCAGGTCGTAAGGAGTCATCTCCACCGTCACCTTATCTCCTGGCAATATGCGGATGTAATGCATCCTCATCTTTCCAGAAATGTGCCCTAGAACCACATGTCCGTTCTCTAGCTTCACGCGAAACATTGCGTTCGGCAAATTCTCAATAATTTCTCCCGCCATCTGAATTACATCGTCTTTAGACATTCAGTTAAGCGCCCATCTTAAAGTTAGCTTTTTTCATCAAAGAACCATATTGTTGTTGCATTACGAATGACTGAACTTGAGCCATGAAGTCCATTGCAACAACGACAATAATCAACAATGAAGTACCGCCAAAATAGAATGGCACGTTGTACTTCAACACTAAGAATTCTGGCAACAAACAAACCAAAACCATATAAATTGCACCGGCCAATGTCAAACGTACTAAGATCTTGTCGATATAACGACCCGTTTGATCGCCAGGACGAATACCTGGAACAAAGGCACCGCTCTTCTTTAGATTCTCCGCTGTATCACGGCTATTGAAAACCAAAGCTGTGTAGAAAAAGCAGAAGAAAATAATCGCTGCCGCATACAAGATTGTGTAGACAGGCTGACCTGGGGCTAATGTTGCTGCCAAGTCTTTGATCACCTTGCTAAACATATTGCTTGGCTCACCTGATGTAAACCAGCCAGCAATCGTTGCAGGGAACAGAATAATAGATGAAGCAAAAATTGGAGGGATAACACCAGCCATGTTCAACTTCAATGGGAAGTAGGAAGACTGACCGCCGTACACCTTATTGCCAACTTGACGCTTAGCGTAGTTCACCAAGATACGGCGCTGACCACGCTCTACAAACACTACAAAATAAGTTACTGCAATACAGATCACTACGATAAGCAATGCAGAGAGGATATTCATGGAACCGGTGCGAACTAATTCAAGCAAGCTACCGATTGCAGTTGGCAAGCCAGAAACAATGCCGCCAAAAATAATGATGGAGATACCATTACCAAGACCACGCTCAGTAATTTGCTCGCCAAGCCACATGAGGAACATAGTGCCAGTAACCAAAGTCACCACTGTGTTGAGTTCAAACATCAGGCCAGGGTTAATAACCAAACCTGGTTGGGCTTGCAAAGCAACGGAGATGCCTAAAGCCTGGAATGTCGCTAGGAGCACAGTGCCGTAACGGGTGTACTGAGTAATCTTGCGCTGTCCTGCTTGACCTTCTTTTTTCAGAGATTCTAGTGAAGGGATGACAATAGTCATCAACTGCATAATGATCGATGCAGAAATGTACGGCATGATTCCTAAGGCAAATACTGTGAAGCGAGATAAGGCACCACCCGAGAACAGGTTGAACATTCCTAAGATGCCATCTTTTTGACCGGAGAACAATTGTGCTAATTGGTCTGGATCAATACCAGGCACAGGGATATGCGCACCCAAACGGAACACGAGCAATGCTAAAACCAGGAATACCAAGCGTTGGCGTAATTCGCCAAACTTGCTTCCTGATTGAGCAATATTTGCTGCGTTGGTAGGTGCGAGTGCCATCGTTTACTTAAAGCTAATTAAACTAAGTCAACCAATTTGCCGCCAGCTGCTTCGATAGCTGCTTTTGCACCTGCAGTTGCAGTAATACCTTTGAGGGTTACAGCAATAGACAGTTCACCTGTCTTAATAACTTTAACTGAATTAATCTGCTCACCAGCAAAACCGTGGGCTCTCAAAACTAATAAATCCACTTCTGGCAAGTTGATTTTTGCTAAGTCATTCAAAGTAATTTGACCAACGTGACGACGTGTCAAGGACACGAAACCACGTTTAGGTAAACGACGATACATTGGCATCTGGCCGCCCTCGAATCCAACTTTGTGGAATCCGCCGGAACGTGACTTCTGACCTTTGTGACCACGACCAGCTGTTTTTCCAAGACCAGAACCGATACCGCGACCTACGCGACGACGATTTTTATTGGAGCCCGGTGCGGGTTTGAGTGTATTGAGTTGCATATTCTTCGCCTATTTACTTGCTAGTTATTAGCCAACGACTTTAACTAGATAAGAAACTTTATTAATCATTCCGCGAACAGCTGGTGTGTCTTCCAATTCTGAAACAGAATTGATACGACGCAGGCCTAAGCCGCGAACGGTTGCACGGTGGCTTTCGCGTGTGCCGATCAAGCTGCGTACTAATTGCAGTTTGACTTTGGAGTTAGTTGTTGTCATTTATAGATTCCTAATATTTGGTCTTAGCCGAGAATCTCTTCAACTGACTTACCGCGCTTAGCAGCAATTTCAGAAGGAGTACTCATCTTGCTCAAGCCATCAATCGTTGCACGAACCATGTTGTAAGGGTTTGTTGATCCAAGTGACTTAGCAACAACGTTAGTTACACCCATTACATCGAAAATGGCGCGCATTGGGCCACCGGCAATAACACCAGTACCGTCTTTAGCTGGAGAAATCATCACGCGTGATGCGCCATGTTTACCAATTACAGTGTGCTGCAAAGTACCTTTACGCAAGGAAACCTTGATCATCTTGCGACGTGCTTCGTCCATTGCCTTTTGAACAGCAACTGGCACTTCTTTTGATTTACCTTTGCCCATGCCGATACGACCATCGCCATCGCCAACTACAGTGAGTGCAGCGAAGCCGAGAATACGACCACCCTTAACCACTTTAGTTACACGATTAACAGCAATCATCTTCTCGCGAAGACCATCATCACGCTCTTCGTTTTGCATCTTGGTTTGCATTTTTGCCATGTCTTTTTCCTAAACCTTTTTAGAACTTCAGGCCGGCTTCACGCGCAGCTTCAGCTAAGGCCTTAATACGGCCGTGGTAACGATGACCGGAACGATCAAAAGCAACATCAACAATGCCTGCCTTAACAGCACGCTCAGCAACTAACTTGCCGATTTGTTTAGCCGCTTCAGCGTTGCCGCCGTTTTTGATCGCTTGGCGCAAATCTTTTTCCATTGTTGAAGCAGCTGCTACAACCTTGGTTCCACATGGGCTATAAACCTGCGCAGAAATATGTGTGTTGCTACGGATAACTGTTAAGCGATTTGCCAATGCTTCGGCAATGCGAATACGAGTCTGCCTAGCACGTCTTTGTCTGGATTCGTCTTTATTCATTTTCTAATCTCGCTTACTTCTTCTTAGTTTCTTTCAGGTGCACAACCTCATCCACGTAGCGAACACCTTTGCCTTTGTATGGCTCTGGTGAACGGTATGCGCGAACTTCAGCAGCAACCTGGCCAACTTGCTGCTTGTTGGAGCCTTTGATAATGATTTCAGTTTGAGTTGGAGTCTCAGCTTTTACACCCTTTGGAAGGTTGTAAATAATGTCGTGTGAGAAACCTAACTGCAACTTCAATGATTCGCCCTGAGCTGCAGCACGGTAACCAACGCCCACCAAGCTGAGCTTGCGCTCAAAGCCAGTAGTTACGCCAACAACCATGTTGTTTACTAATGCGCGAGCCGTACCTGACTGTGCACCAGCTTCTGGTGTGTTGTTATTTAAAACAACTGTCAATACGCCATCTTCTTGTTTCAGACCAACAGAAGGATGCAAGTTGTGCGTCAAAGTGCCTAATGGGCCTTTAACAGTAATATTTGCACCATTGATGCTGATTTCAGCGCCCTTTGGGACTGGAATAGGTGATTTACCAACGCGGGACATATTTCTCTCCTTACGCGACGTAGCAAATAACTTCACCGCCAACGCCGTTTGCACGTGCTTTGCGGTCTGTCATTACGCCTTGTGGGGTTGAAATAATTGCAATACCTAAGCCATTCATTACTTCAGGAATGTCGTGGCGGCCTTTGTAGATGCGCAGACTTGGTGTCGAAACACGGTCGATACGCTCAATAACAGGGCGGCCTGCGTAGTATTTGAGTTCAATGTGTAGCACTGGCTTAGCTGCTTCACCTTTGATTTCAAAACTATCGATATAACCTTCATCCTGCAAGACTTTTGCAATAGCTACTTTAACTTTTGACGACGGCATCAAGACTACGGGTTTCTGCACTGCTTGCGCATTGCGGATCCTTGTCAACATGTCGGCGATTGGATCGCTGATACTCATGAGTTCTCCTAATTCTTTCGCCGCTTACCAGCTGGCCTTGGTTAAACCGGGGATTTCGCCACGGAAGGCGATTTCACGAATTTTGCTGCGCGCTAAACCAAACTTGCTAAATACACCGCGCGGACGACCGGTTAATGAACAACGATTTCTTTGACGAATCGGGCTTGCGTTACGTGGAAGTGCCTGTAGCTTCAAACGAGCCTCATAGCGCTCTTCATCGCTGCGTGATTGATCAGCAATGATTGCCTTGAGTTCAGCACGCTTTACAGCGTACTTCTCTACAGTTTTTGCGCGCTTATTCTCGCGCTCAATTAGGGATAGTTTTGCCACGTTAGCCTCTTAATTGCGGAAAGGGAATTTGAACGCTGCTAACAAAGCTTTTGCTTCTTCGTCAGTCTTAGCGGTCGTCGTAATACTGATATTGAGGCCACGGAGAGCATCAATTTTGTCGTATTCGATTTCTGGGAAAATGATTTGCTCTTTAACGCCGATGTTGTAGTTACCACGGCCGTCAAATGCTTTACCGGAAATTCCGCGGAAGTCACGTACGCGTGGCAAAGCAACAGTCACGAAACGATCTAAAAATTCGTACATGCGTGCGCCACGCAATGTCACCATGGCACCGATTGGGTAGCCTTGACGAATTTTGAAACCAGCAATCGCTTTTTTCGCTTTTGTCACAACTGGTTTTTGACCTGCAACTTTAGTCAAATCACCAACTGCATTTTCGATAATTTTCTTGTCATTCACTGCATCGCCAAGACCCATGTTCAGGGTTACCTTAGTGATACGTGGAACTTCCATTACCGACTTATAGCCAAACTTGGCGATCAAATCAGCAACAACTTTAGCTTGATAGTGTTCTTGAAAACGTGTGCTCATAATTTCTCCGTGCCCCTTATGCGCTTAAAGTTGCGCCAGTGGTTTTGAGGAAACGCTGCTTTTTACCATCAACGAGTTTGATACCAACACGTGATGGTTTGCCGTTACCGTCAACCACAGCCACATTAGAAATGTGAACAGGCATCGTTTTGTCAATCATGCCGCCAGTAACACCGGCTGCTGGATTTGGCTTAACGCTCTTTTTGTAAATATTTACGCCTTCGATCACTAATTTGTTCTCGAGAACGGCAGTAACAGTTCCTTGCTTGCCCTTATCGCGGCCAGTCAACAGAACTACTGAATCACCTTTACGAATCTTTTTCATATCAGCCTCTTAAATAACTTCGGGGGCGAGAGAAACGATCTTCATGAACTTCTCAGTACGCAACTCACGCGTTACTGGTCCAAAGATACGTGTGCCAATTGGCTCTAACTTAGCGTTGAGCAATACCGCAGCGTTGCCATCGAACTTAATCAATGATCCATCTGGACGGCGAACACCCTTAGCAGTTCTCACTACTACGGCGTTGTAAATATCACCTTTTTTTACACGGCCACGTGGAGCAGCGGACTTTACAGTCACTTTAATGACATCACCGATACTGGCATAACGACGCTTAGAGCCGCCCAATACCTTGATGCACAAAACTTCACTGGCGCCTGTGTTATCGGCGACCTGTAATCTACTTTCGGTCTGAATCATTTTTTAATCCCCAACTTGTTAGCCAAAGGCAAACAGTCTTGGTTCCGTCTATGGGCTTTAACGAAAGCTAAAACCCGGAATTAATGAAAAAACACTGCTTCTCTCAATAAAACCAGAGAAGCCGACTATCATACTACGTAAAACAGGGATTTGGCAATATATTTCGCCAAAATCCCCAATATTTCTTTAAATGCCCTTTGATTCCTGAACCAAGCGGGTTACAACCCAAGATTTTGTACGTGAAATTGGCTTAGATTCAGCAATTTCAACGGTATCACCCATCTTGTATTGACCGGATTCGTCATGCGCATGGTATTTTTTGGACTGTCCAACATATTTGCCATAAAGCGCATGTTTTACTTGGCGCTCAACTAGCACAGTCACAGTTTTTTGCATTTTGTCGCTAACGACACGGCCCACTAGGGTGCGGCGCAAGGGTTTAGATAATTCTGTCATATCCCTTTTTCCTTATTTCTGTGCAGTTTTTTGGGTAATAAAAGTCTTAACGCGAGCAATTTCACGTTTAGTCTTACCCAATTGGCTGGTATTTGTGAGTTGCTGAGTACCTTTTTGCATACGGAGTTTGAAACTTGTCTTCAAGAGCTCTGTTAATTCTGCGTTCAAGGCAACCAGGTCTTTGGATGCTAATTCTGTCTTTTTCATAATTTCTATCCCGATCAACCTAAGTGGCGAATCACGAAAGTGGTTTGTAATGGCAACTTAGCAGCTGCAAGCTTGAAAGCTTCGCGCGCCAATGTTTCATCCACTCCATCCATCTCGTACAAAATCTTGCCTGGTTGAATTTCTGCTACGTAGTACTCTGGATTACCTTTACCGTTACCCATACGGACTTCAGCTGGCTTTTGTGAAATTGGCTTATCTGGGAAAATACGAATCCAGATACGACCACCACGCTTAATATGACGGGTCATTGCGCGACGTGCAGATTCAATCTGACGTGCAGTCAAACGACCACGGCCAATAGCTTTCAATCCAAAGTCACCAAAGGCTACTGAACTACCGCGTGTTGCCACGCCAGTGTTACGTCCCTTTTGCTCCTTGCGATACTTACGACGCTTTGGTTGTAGCATGCTTACTCTCCTGACTTCTGCGCTTCAGCACTTGCGGCTTCAACGGCTTTCGGTACACGCTTCACTGTTGGCTTAGCAGCAACCAAAGGCTTGCTGTCAGCTGCTGGTTTGCGTGCGGTTGTTTTGGCTGGTGCGCGACGTGGCTTCTTCTCATCAGCTACTGGCTCTGCTGTTACAGCTGGAGCATCAGCACCGCGACCTAATGTATCGCCTTTGTATACCCAAACTTTTACACCGATGATGCCGTATGTTGTTTCCGCTTCTGATGTAGCGTAATCAATATCAGCCTTCAATGTATGAAGTGGAACACGGCCTTCACGGTACCATTCGCGACGTGCGATTTCGGCACCGTTCAAACGACCAGAAGACATGATCTTGATTCCTTGTGCACCAAGGCGCATTGCATTTTGCATTGCACGCTTCATTGCACGACGGAACATGATGCGCTTTTCTAACTGTTGAGTAATAGAGTCAGCGATCAATTGAGCATCCACTTCAGGCTTACGAATTTCTTCGATGTTCACATGGACTGGAACGCCCATACGCTTCTGGAGTTCACGACGGAGAACTTCAATATCTTCACCTTTTTTACCGATCACAACACCTGGGCGTGAGCTGTAAATTGTGATGCGTGCGTTCTTTGCAGGACGCTCGATAATGACTTTACTTACGGATGCATTCTTTAACTTCTTCTTGAGATAGATGCGGACATCAACGTCCTCTTTGAGCATCTTTGCGAAATCAGTATTGTTTGCATACCACTTTGATGTCCAGTTCTTCGTTACCGAGAGTCGGAATCCGGTTGGGTTTATCTTTTGTCCCATATCTTCCCTTAGTTACTCAAGGTCACGGTGATGTGACATGTTTGTTTTTCGATTTGATTGCCACGACCCTTAGCGCGTGCTGTGAAGCGCTTCAAGGAAGTACCTTTATCAACAATAATTGTTGAAACCTTGAGCTCATCAATATCAGCACCCTTATTGTGTTCAGCGTTGGCCATTGCGGACTCAACAACTTTCTTCACAATGAAGGCAGCTTTCTTGGGGCTGAAATTCAAAATGTTCAATGCGCGTGCAATTGGCAAACCACGGATTTGGTCAGCAACCAAACGTGTCTTTTGCGCAGAAATGCGGGCGCCTTTGTGAATAGCTTTAACTTCCATCATCATCCCCTTACTTCTTCGTTACTTTCTTGTCAGCAGCGTGACCTTTGAAAGTACGGGTCAAGGCAAATTCGCCTAACTTATGACCCACCATGTTTTCTGATACATATACCGGAACGTGTTGACGACCGTTGTGTACAGCAATCGTCAGACCAATAAAGTCTGGGAGGATTGTTGAACGGCGTGACCAAGTTTTGATCGGCTTTTTGTCTTTGTTGGCTTGTGCGACTTCAACTTTATTTACTAAGCTGGCTTCGCAAAATGGGCCTTTTTTAGCTGAACGTGTCATATCTATTTATCCTTATCGCTTAACGTTTTTGACGACGTTGAACGATCATCGAAGTTGTACGCTTATTGCGACGTGTACGATAACCTTTGGTTGGTGTGCCCCATGGGGATACAGGTACACGGCCTTCGCCAGTTCTACCTTCACCACCACCGTGTGGGTGATCTACTGGGTTCATTGCCACACCGCGAACGGTTGGGCGAATACCACGCCAGCGATTTGCACCAGCTTTACCGATAACGCGCAAGCTGTGCTCTTCATTACCAACTTCACCAATAGTGGCACGGCAATCGATCAAAATACGACGTACTTCACCAGAGCGCAAGCGCACCTGAGCGTATACACCTTCACGAGCCAATAACACTGCAGAACCACCAGCGGAACGGGCGATTTGAGCGCCCTTGCCTGGCAACATCTCTACACAGTGAATCGTGCTACCAACTGGAATGTTGCGAATTGGCAAGTTGTTACCAGACTTGATCGGGGCTTCTGAGCCACTCATCAATGCCTGACCAACAGTCATGCCTTTTGCAGCAAGAATATAGCGACGCTCACCATCAGCAAACACGATTAATGCAATATTTGCACTGCGGTTTGGATCGTATTCTAAGCGTTCAACTTTTGCTGGAATACCATCTTTGTCGTTGCGTTTGAAATCAACAACACGATAGTGATGCTTATGACCACCACCTTTATGACGGGTAGTGATGTGACCATTATTATTACGACCTGCTTTTTGGAACTGTGGCTCTACCAACGCTGCAAAAGGTTTACCTTTATGCAGGTCAGGATTTACCACCTTGACCATTGAGCGACGACCTGGTGAGGTCGGTTTTGTCTTCATCAAAGGCATGATTAATTCGCCTCCGCTTCAAAGTTAATTTCTTGACCTGGCTTCAAGCTTACGTAGGCCTTCTTAGTGTGGTCACGACGACCTTCAAAACGGCCATAGCGCTTTGGCTTACCTTTTTGATTCACGATTTGAACAGAGTCAACTTGCACTTTGAAGAGCAATTCAACGGCCTGTTTCACATCGCTCTTATTAGCGTCGCGTGTAACTTGAAATACTACTTGTTCGTTTTTCTCTGCAACCATAGTGGCTTTTTCAGAGATAACTGGTCCAAGTAGAACCTTCATCAAGCTGTGATCGTTTTTACGGACTTGGCTCATTTCAGCAACTCCTCAATTTTTGCGATCGCTGCTTTGCTTACCAATACTTTTTTGTATTGAACTAAAGCTAATGGATCAGCATGCTGCGGCTCACATACAGCAACCTTATGCAAGTTGCGTGATGCCAAGTACAAATTCTCGCTAACCTGATCAACGATGATCAAGACTGAATCCAAGCCCATTGCTTTAACTTTGTCAGCTAAAACTTTAGTCTTTGGAGCATCAAGATTAAATTGGTCAACAACATTCAAACGACCTTCGCGAGCCAACTGAGACAAAATTGATCTCATACCTGCGCGGTACATTTTCTTGTTTACTTTTTGGCTGAAATTTTCTTCAGGTGAATTCGGGAATATACGACCACCTCCACGCCACAGCGGGGAAGAGCTCATACCAGCACGTGCACGACCAGTACCTTTTTGACGCCAAGGTTTTTTGGTTGTGTGCTTAACTTGCTCACGGTCTTTTTGTGCACGGTTACCGCTACGTGCATTTGCTTGGTAAGCCACAACTACTTGGTGTACCAATGCTTCGTTATATTCGCGCTCGAATACTTCTGGTGAGGCTTGAACGCCTGCGCCCAAAGTTCCGTTATCTTGGAGAAGCTTAAGTTCCATATTCGCTCTCCTTATTTCTTCTTCAACGGTGTTTTCACCGCTGGAGTAACAATTACTTTACCGCCTGGGGCGCCTGGAATAGCGCCTTTAACCATGATGAGATTACGTTCTGCATCAATGCGTGCGATGACTAAATTTTGTACAGTGCGTGTTTCATCACCAAGGTGGCCAGTCATGCGCTTACCTGGGAAAACACGACCTGGATCTTGCGCCATACCGATGGAACCTGGCACGTTATGTGAACGTGAGTTACCGTGTGACGCGCGACCTGAAGCGAAGTGATGGCGTTTGATAGTACCGGCGTAGCCTTTACCAATCGTTACACCTTGTACGTCCACTTTTTGGCCAGCAGCAAATGCAGTGTCAGCAGGAATTACTTGGCCTGGAGTCATTTCTGCGATTTTTGCTGTATCTAATTGGAATTCGTTGAGACCGTTACCAGCCATCACACCCGCTTTAGCGAAGTGACCAGCCATTGCTTTGGTAACGCGAGTAGCTCTACGTGTGCCATGTGCCAACTGGATAGCATCATAGCCATCAGTTGCCTGGGTCTTGATTTGAGCGATTCTGTTGTCGCTCACGTCAATTACGGTGACAGGAATTGCTTCCCCTTCGTCCGTAAATAGACGGGTCATGCCGATCTTGCGACCGATTAAGCCTAAGCTCATATTCATGCTCCACGCCGACTTCGATTGGTCGGCAAAATTAATTTAAGTGATTTACAAGTAAAAGTACTTCTAAATCAATAAGTTACAACGTTTTTAATGCTGATAGAACTTCAGAATTCGCCCAAATAATTGAGCGAAGCCTTAGATTCTATCCCGAAAGGTCAGTCTTGGCAAGCGCTAAGACTGGAAATACTGAATTACTGCAACTTAATTTCGACGTCCACACCTGCAGGGAGGTCTAATTTCATCAAAGCATCCACTGTTTTCTCTGTAGGATCAACAATATCCATCAAACGCAGATGGGTACGAATCTCTAACTGGTCACGTGATGTCTTGTTTACGTGTGGTGAACGCAGAATATCAAAGCGCTCGATACGTGTTGGCAAAGGTACTGGACCCTTAACAACTGCCCCAGTGCGCTTAGCTGTATCAACGATTTCAGCTGCGGACTGGTCGATCAAACGGTAATCAAATGCTTTAAGACGAATACGAATTTTTTGGTTTTGCATATTAATTCCAAAGAGCGTTGTGGTGCTGCCACGTTATATTTCTAAAGAGCTCGGTGACATCAGCAGCACTGATGTCACCGGTTAGCAAACCGCTAAATATTGATTACTTATTAATACCTAAATCTATTAAGCCAAAATCTTCGCAACCACGCCGGCGCCAACAGTACGGCCACCTTCACGGATCGCAAAACGTAAACCTTCTTCCATCGCGATTGGTGCGATGAGTTTGACGGTAATCGTGACGTTATCACCAGGCATCACCATTTCTTTGTCTTTTGGCAACTCGATTGAACCCGTTACGTCCGTAGTACGGAAGTAAAACTGGGGACGATAGTTGTTAAAGAATGGTGTATGACGGCCACCTTCGTCTTTACCCAAGATATAAACCTCGGCTGTAAAGTGAGTATGTGGGGTGATTGAACCTGGCTTAGCCAATACTTGGCCGCGCTCAACTTCTTCACGTTTTGTACCGCGTAACAAGATACCCACGTTATCGCCTGCTTGACCTTGGTCGAGCAATTTGCGGAACATTTCAACACCAGTACAAGTTGTCTTGAGTGTTGGCTTGATGCCGATAATTTCAATCTCTTCACCAACCTTCACGATACCGCGCTCGATACGACCTGTAACAACAGTACCGCGACCGGAGATAGAGAACACGTCCTCTACTGGCATCAAGAACGCACCGTCAACAGCACGCTCTGGAGTTGGGATGTAGGTATCTAATGCTTCAGCCAATTTCATGATGGCTTCTTTACCCAATGGGCCTTCGTCGCCTTCAAGTGCTAACTTAGCAGAACCTTGAACGATTGGTGTGTCATCACCTGGGAAGTCGTACTTAGATAAAAGCTCACGAACTTCCATTTCAACTAACTCTAACAATTCAGCGTCATCCACCATATCGCACTTGTTCAAAAATACGATGATGTAGGGAACACCCACTTGGCGTGCCAAGAGGATGTGCTCACGAGTTTGTGGCATTGGGCCGTCAGCTGCAGAGCAAACCAAAATAGCGCCGTCCATCTGAGCAGCACCAGTAATCATGTTCTTAACGTAGTCAGCATGTCCTGGGCAATCCACGTGTGCGTAGTGACGATTAGCAGTCTCGTACTCAACGTGTGCTGTATTAATCGTAATACCGCGTGCTTTTTCTTCTGGAGCAGCATCGATCTGATCGTATGCTTTTGCTTCGCCACCGAATGCCTTAGAAAGCACAGTTGCGATCGCTGCTGTCAATGTGGTTTTACCGTGGTCAACGTGACCAATGGTGCCAACGTTTACGTGCGGTTTTGTCCGCTCAAACTTTTCTTTTGCCATTTTTTTGTCTGCTTTCTTAGCTAGTCAATATTCAAAATAATGTGGATAAATTACTTCGCTTTAGCAGCCATCACTGCTTCAGCAACGTTCTTAGGTGCTTCGGAATAATGCTTAAATTCCATGGTGTAGGTAGCGCGACCTTGGGTCAACGAGCGCAAGCCAGTTGAGTAACCAAACATCTCTGCCAATGGCACTTCAGCGCGAACGATCTTTCCGCCCCCTGGAATGTCATCCATACCTTGCAAAATACCGCGACGTGATGAGAGGTCACCCATTACGTTACCCATGAAATCTTCTGGTGTTTCAACTTCAACAGCCATCATTGGTTCAAGCAATACTGGTGATGCTTTGCGCATACCGTCTTTGAATGCCATTGAGCCCGCCATCTTAAATGCGTTTTCGTTGGAGTCAACGTCATGGTATGAACCGAAGAACAATGTTGCTTTGATATCTACAACTGGGTAACCAGCCAAAATACCGGAGTTCAATGTTTCGATGATGCCTTTTTCAACTGCAGGAATGTATTCACGTGGAACTACACCGCCCTTAATAGCATCAACGAATTCAAAACCTTTACCCGGGGCTTGTGGCTCTAACTTCAATACCACGTGACCGTATTGACCGCGACCACCAGACTGCTTAACGAATTTACCTTCGATTTCTTCGCAAACCTTACGAATTGTTTCGCGGTACGCAACTTGTGGCTTGCCAACAGTTGCCTCAACACCGAACTCACGCTTCATACGGTCAACCAAAATTTCCAAGTGGAGCTCGCCCATGCCGGAAATAATAGTTTGGCCTGACTCTTCGTCGGTCTTGACACGGAAAGAAGGATCTTCTTGTGCCAAACGATTTAAGGCTAGACCCATTTTTTCTTGGTCAGCCTTTGTCTTTGGCTCAACTGCCTGAGAGATCACTGGCTCTGGGAATACCATGCGCTCCAAAATAACGATACTATCTGGATCACACAATGTTTCGCCTGTTGTTGCGTCTTTTAAACCAACTGCAGCTGCGATATCGCCAGCAAATACTTCTTTAATTTCTTCACGCTCGTTTGCATGCATCTGCAACAAACGACCAACACGTTCTTTCTTACCCTTGATAGGGTTGTAGATTGTGTCGCCAGATTTCATTACACCTGAGTAAACGCGGAAGAAGATCAGCTGGCCAACAAATGGGTCAGTCATGATCTTAAATGCCAATGCCGAGAATTTCTCATCATCAGCAGCTCTGCGTGTTGTAGGTGTACCGTCTTCCAATTCACAAGGAACTGGAGGAACATCTAATGGTGACGGCAGCAATTCAACCACTGCGTCCAACATCGCCTGAACACCTTTATTTTTGAAAGCTGTTCCACACATCATCGGAATGATTTCATTAGCAATAGTGCGTTGACGCAATGCTGTTTTAATTTCTTCCTCGGTCAACGCTTCGCCACCAAGGTATTTTTCCATCAGCTCTTCTGAGCTTTCAGCAGCAGCTTCAAGCAACTTCTCGCGCCACTCTTCAGCGGAGGCTTGTAACTCAGCAGGAATTTCTTCGTAGGTAAATTTAGTACCTTGTGATTCCTCATCCCAATAGATAGCCTTCATCTTTACCAAGTCCACAACACCTTTGAAGTTTTCTTCAGCGCCGATAGGAATTTGGATCAAGATAGGATTTGCTTTAAGACGCAATTTCATCTGGTCATAGACCTTGAAGAAATTCGCGCCCGTGCGGTCCATCTTGTTAACGAATGCCAAACGTGGAACTTGATACTTATTAGCTTGACGCCAAACAGTTTCAGATTGTGGCTGTACACCACCTACCGCACAGTAAACCATGCACGCGCCATCCAAAACGCGCATTGAACGCTCAACTTCAATCGTGAAGTCTACGTGTCCTGGGGTATCAATAATATTGATGCGGTGCTCTGGAAAATTACCAGCCATGCCCTTCCAGAACGTTGTAGTAGCAGCAGAAGTAATCGTGATACCACGCTCTTGCTCTTGCTCCATCCAGTCCATAGTTGCAGCGCCATCATGTACTTCACCGATCTTGTGATTAACACCGGTGTAGAACAAAACGCGTTCTGTTGTTGTTGTCTTACCTGCGTCAATATGCGCAGAGATACCGATATTGCGGTATCTGTCGATAGGGGTTTTACGTGCCACTGTTGGTACCTTTTCTTTGCTGTGCGATTAGAAGCGGAAATGTGAGAAAGCTTTGTTAGCTTCTGCCATACGGTGAACTTCTTCACGCTTCTTCATTGCTCCGCCGCGACCTTCTGCAGCTTCTAATAATTCGTTGGCCAAACGTTGAGCCATGGATTTTTCACCGCGCTTTTTAGCGGCTTCGCGCACCCAGCGCATTGCCAAAGCTGAACGGCGTGATGGGCGAACTTCAACAGGAACCTGGTAGTTAGCGCCACCAACACGACGACTTTTCACCTCAACCATTGGCTTAACGTTGCCCATAGCTGTTGAGAAAACTTCGAGTGGTTCTTTGTTTGCTTTTTTCTCGATGTGATCAAAGGCACCGTAAACGATACGCTCTGCAACCGATTTCTTGCCGTCCAACATCAGGACGTTCATGAATTTTGCTACTTCTACATTGCCGAATTTTGGATCAGGCAAGATTTCCCGTTTGGGAACTTCACGACGACGTGGCATAACTACTCCTTCAGTTCAGTTAGGGGTGGCCCATATGGATCACCCACTCCGGCCGTCCTACTATCTAGCAACTGAAATAAATTAGTCTCTAGACGGAACGGCCACTTACTTGTCTTTAAAGTCTGACAAACGAAGACTTACTACAAATACTTTTTTGCTATTAAGCAGCTTTCTTAGCGCGCTTAGCACCGTACTTGGAACGTGATTGCTTACGGTCTTTTACACCTTGCAAGTCAAGTGAGCCACGAACGATGTGGTAACGAACACCTGGCAAATCCTTAACACGACCACCGCGGATCAACACGACTGAGTGTTCCTGGAGGTTATGACCTTCACCACCAATGTATGAAATGACTTCAAAACCATTGGTTAGGCGAACTTTAGCTACCTTACGTAGCGCAGAGTTAGGCTTCTTAGGAGTGGTTGTGTACACACGTGTACATACACCACGGCGCTGCGGGCTGTTTTGCAGCGCAGGGCTCTTGCTTTTAACGGTCAGCCGCGTTCTTGGCTTACGTAATAATTGATTAATTGTTGGCATAAAATAGCTCGGTTAGTACTTCTTTGTTGCTTTCTTCAAGAAAATCAATGACTTAGATAAATTCTAGGCCAAAAAGACCCTCTTCTGAATCAGTAGAACTCAGCATTCTAGCTTGGCCAGCCTTTTCCGTCAACCAAATGGGGAAAAAACTGGCCATTTCTGGCCAGAATTACCAAATTAGCTCGGATCAGCCTCCCCAGCAGGAGCAATCACTTCAGCCTCTATTTCTACAGGCATATCAGCCATTGCTTCCTCTTCAGCGGCAATCATTTGAGCGCGATCACGCTCGAATTGCTCTCTGACCTTGCGTGCACGGCGGTAAGACAAGCCGGTACCAGCAGGGATCAGGCGACCAATAATGACGTTTTCCTTGAGGCCACGGAGTGTATCGGTCTTGCCCATAATCGCGGCTTCGGTCAATACACGGGTGGTTTCTTGGAAAGAAGCCGCTGAAATGAAGCTGTCTGTCGACAAGGATGCTTTAGTAATACCGAGCAACACATTCTCGAACTGAGCTGGACGCTTACCTTGCGCAATCACAGCATCGTTTGCGTCATACAGCTTAGAGCGCTCAACTTGCTCACCAGTGATGTAGGCAGTATCGCCACCATCAGTGATTTGCACACGACGCAACATTTGACGCACGATCACTTCAATGTGCTTGTCATTAATCTTCACGCCTTGCAAACGGTAAACGTCTTGCACTTCATCAACGATGTAGATTGCCAACTCTTCAATACCTCTGAGCGTCAAGATATCGTGTGGATCGGCAGGGCCCTCCACAATCATCTCGCCCTTGTTCACAACTTGACCGTCATGAACGAGAACTTGCTTCTCTTTAGGAATCAAGAATTCATTAGCCTCGCCATCCATATCGGTAATCACTAAACGTTGCTTACCTTTGGTTTCTTTACCGAAGGAAACAGTTCCAGTGACTTTAGCCAATACAGCGGCATCTTTTGGTGAGCGCGCTTCGAATAATTCAGCAACGCGTGGCAAACCACCGGTAATGTCGCGAGTCTTCTGTGATTCGATTGGAATACGTGCCAATACTTCACCAACTTCAACTTTTTGACCATCTTTAACAGTGATCAAAGCGCCAACTTGCAAACCGATGTTTACTGGGTGATCTGTACCCGCAATCATCACTTCGCCGCCTTTAGCATCAACTAAGTTGATCATTGGACGAACGCCTTTGCTAGCAGCACTACGACGCTTACCGTCAATCACCACCAAAGTGGAGAGGCCGGTTACTTCGTCAACCTGCTTAGCTACAGTAACACCCTCTTCAACGTTGTCAAAGCGAGCAATACCAGCGTACTCAGAAATAATCGGACGTGTTAACGGATCCCATGTTGCCAAGCTTGCGCCAGCCTTCACTGCTGCATCTTCTTTAAACAAGAGCGTTGCGCCGTAAGGCACTTTATGACGCTCACGCTCACGACCGTTATCGTCAATGATGACTGCTTCGCCAGAACGTGAAATCACGATCTGCTCGCCCTTGGCGTTCTTCACAACACGCATCGTGCCAGAGAACTTCAAGGCTCCGTTAGACTTCGCTTCAATATTGCTTGCAACCAATGCACGTGAAGCTGCGCCACCAATGTGGAAGGTACGCATAGTCAACTGAGTGCCTGGCTCACCGATAGACTGAGCAGCGATAACACCAACCGCCTCACCAACGTTTACCAAACCACCACGACCTAAATCACGTCCGTAGCACTTCGCGCACAAGCCAAAGCGAGTTAAGCATGACAACACTGTCCGAACTTTAACTTCGTCAATACCCAAAGCAACAATTTGATCAACGTGATCTTCGTCGAGTAAGGTGTCATGTGGAACGATGACTTCTTGTGTATCAGGATGAACGACGTCATCGATACATACACGACCCAAAATACGGTCACGTAATGCCTCGATAATTTCGCCGCCCTCAACAAGCGCCTTCATTGTTACACCAGAAGTTGCTCCGCAATCATCTTCAATAACAACGAGGTCTTGAGTTACGTCGCACAAACGACGTGTCAAGTAACCTGAGTTCGCTGTCTTTAAGGCAGTATCAGCCAAACCTTTACGTGCGCCGTGGGTTGAAATGAAGTACTGCAACACGTTCAAACCTTCACGGAAGTTCGCAGTAATTGGGGTTTCAATAATGGAGCCGTCTGGCTTCGCCATCAAACCACGCATACCAGCCAACTGACGAATCTGCGCTGCAGATCCACGCGCACCAGAATCCGCCATCATGTAGATAGAGTTGAAAGATTCTTGACGCACCGTTTTGCCGTTACGGTCGAGTACGTCAACGTGTGACAACTCATCCATCATCGCCTTACCAACTTGGTCACCAGCAGCACCCCAAATATCAACGACGTTGTTATAACGTTCTTGATTGGTTACGAGACCCGACATGAACTGCTTGTCATATTCCTTAACCTTGGTAGAAGCTTCTGTGATGATGCGTTCTTTAGAGCTTGGAATCAGCATATCGTCGATCGCAACCGAGATACCGGCGTTAGTCGCCAAGCGGAAACCAGACTGCAAGAGGCGGTCAGCAAAAATAACTGTTTCACGAAGACCGCACTTACGGAATGAAGTGTTGATCAAACGTGATATTTCTTTTTTCTTCAGAGGCTTATTGATTTCCTCAAAAGACATACCTTTAGGCAAAATTTCTGACAAGATGGCACGGCCAACTGAAGTTTGATAGATCTTGGTCTTTTCAGCAAAACGGGCATCGCCCTCTGCCTTCTTATCCACGATCTCATGCTCAGTAATACGCACCGCAACGCGTGAGGCCAATTCAACCTGGCCAGCTTCGTATGCACGAATGACTTCAGTGATGTTAGCGAAGACCATGCCCTCGCCTTTACCATTGATCTTGTCACGGGTAGCGTAGTACAGACCCAAGACCACGTCCTGAGACGGAACGATGGATGGTTCGCCGTTAGCTGGGAACAATACGTTGTTCGAAGCCAACATCAATGTACGTGCTTCCATTTGTGCTTCGAGCGACAAAGGAACGTGAACCGCCATTTGGTCACCGTCAAAGTCAGCGTTAAATGCCGCGCAGACTAATGGGTGCAATTGGATTGCCTTACCTTCAATTAGCATTGGCTCGAAAGCCTGAATACCAAGACGGTGCAATGTAGGCGCACGGTTCAACATGATTGGATGTTCACGAATCACTTCTTCGAGAATGTCCCAAACAATTGGAGTCTGGCTTTCAACTTCCTTCTTCGCAGCCTTAATCGTGGTTGCAATTCCCAAAGTCTCGAGCTTGTTGAAAATAAATGGCTTGAACAATTCCAAGGCCATTAATTTTGGTAAACCGCACTGATGCAACTTCAATGTTGGGCCAACCACGATGACTGAACGACCTGAGTAGTCAACACGTTTACCCAACAAGTTTTGACGGAAACGACCGCTCTTACCTTTAATCATCTCAGCCAAAGACTTGAGAGGACGCTTGTTAGCGCCAGTCATAGCCTTACCGCGACGACCGTTGTCGAGCAATGAGTCAACCGCTTCTTGCAACATACGTTTTTCGTTACGAACAATGATCTCTGGTGCGCGCAACTCTAACAAACGCTTTAAACGGTTGTTACGGTTAATCACACGACGATAAAGGTCGTTCAAATCAGAGGTAGCAAAGCGGCCGCCATCCAATGGCACCAATGGGCGCAATTCTGGTGGCAATACTGGCAATACTTCCATGATCATCCAGTCAGGCTTAATACCTGAAGTCTGGAACGCCTCGAGCACTTTTAAGCGCTTAGCGTATTTCTTGATCTTGGCATCGCTACCAGTGGCTTTTAAATCAGCACGAATGGTCTCAACTTCACGATCGATATCAATCGAACGCAAGAGATCACGAATACCTTCTGCGCCCATGATGGCGGTAAACGCACCGTCACCATACTCTTCAGTCTTGGCAATGTACTCGTCCTCAGACATGATCTGACCGCGCTTCATTGCGCCTTCAGGAGTCATGCCAGGATCAACGATTACATATGCTTCAAAGTAAAGAACGCGCTCGATATCACGCAATGTCATATCGAGAACCATGCCTAAACGGGACGGCAATGACTTCAAGAACCAAATGTGCGCTACAGGAGCCGCTAACTCAATGTGGCCCATGCGCTCACGACGTACCTTAGCGAGCGTAACTTCAACGCCACACTTCTCGCAGATAACGCCACGGAACTTTAAACGCTTGTACTTACCACATAAGCACTCGTAGTCTTTAGTTGGTCCAAAAATCTTGGCGCAAAACAAACCATCACGCTCGGGCTTAAAAGTCCGGTAGTTGATGGTTTCTGGTTTGCGTACTTCACCAAAAGACCATGAGCGAATTTTCTCAGGGGATGCAAGACCAATCTTGATGACATCAAACTGCTCATCACCCTGCGTTTGCTTAAATAAATCGAGCAATGCTTTCATATCAGTTGCGCTCCATGTCAATGTCAATACCCAACGAGCGGATTTCTTTTACCAACACGTTGAAGGATTCGGGCATGCCAGCATCAATTGTGTGCTCGCCCTTGACGATGTTTTCGTAAACCTTGGTACGGCCTGCGACGTCATCGGACTTCACTGTCAGCATTTCCTGCAAGACATATGAAGCACCGTATGCTTCGAGGGCCCAAACTTCCATCTCACCAAAGCGCTGACCACCAAACTGAGCTTTACCGCCCAGTGGCTGTTGCGTCACTAAGGAGTAAGGTCCGGTTGAACGTGCGTGCATCTTGTCGTCGACCAAATGGTGGAGCTTCAAGACATGCATTACACCAACAGTAACTGGACGCTCAAACTGATCGCCAGTACGGCCGTCGCACAAAATCATCTGCTGACGTGAAGGCGTCATCTTCAAAGAAGTAGCTACTTCTTCTGGATAGGCCAACTCGAGCATGCGTCCGATTTCAGCTTCAGTTGCACCGTCAAACACTGGGGTTGCGAATGGCAAGCCTTGGCGTAAATTCTCAGCCAAAACGTTAATCTGCTCATCAGTGAAGTTATCGATATCTTCGATACGACCGGTTTCGTTGTAAAGCTGCTTCATGAACTTACGGAGTTCAGCTTGTTTAGCCTGTTGACGAACCATCTCATCAATACGCTTACCAATACCTTGGGCTGCCCAACCTAAGTGGGTTTCCAAGATCTGACCTACGTTCATACGGGAAGGAACTCCTAATGGGTTCAAGACGATGTCAACAGGGCGTCCGTCAGCCATAAATGGCATGTCTTCTGCTGGGGCAATTTTAGAAACTACACCTTTGTTACCGTGACGACCGGCCATCTTGTCACCAGGCTGTAAGCGACGCTTCACTGCCAGGTACACCTTAACCATCTTGGTTACGCCAGGCTGCAAATCATCGCCCTGGGTAAGCTTGGTGCGCTTCTCTTCGAAAGCCTCATCAAACTGCTTACGCTTAGCTTCAATAGAAGATTTGATTGCTTCAACTTGTGAAGCAACTTCATCATCCGCTGGACGAACATCAAACCAATGGTACTTGTCTAAATCGGCAAGGTATTCCTTGTCGATCTTGGTGCCTTTAGCTAATTTCTTAGGGCCGCCGTTGGCAACTTTGCCAATCAACAACTTCTCTAAACGCATGAAGGCATCACCTTCAACAATACGCAACTGGTCGTTTAAGTCCAAACGATAGCGTTGTAATTCTTCTTGAATGATTGACTGTGCACGTGCATCGCGCTCAATACCTTCACGGGTGAAGACTTGAACATCAATAACAGTACCGATCATTCCAGATGGAACGCGCAAAGAAGTATCTTTAACGTCAGATGCTTTTTCACCGAAGATCGCACGCAGTAACTTCTCTTCCGGAGTGAGAGTTGTCTCACCCTTTGGAGTAACCTTACCAACCAATACGTCACCAGCTTCAACTTCAGCACCGATGTAAACAATACCGCTCTCGTCCAAACGGGAGAGTTGTGACTCAGCCAAGTTGGAGATATCGCGTGTAATTTCTTCTGAACCAAGCTTTGTGTCGCGAGCAACAACCGACAACTCTTCAATGTGAATCGAAGTGTAACGATCGTCAGCTACAACTTTTTCAGAAATCAAGATTGAGTCTTCGAAGTTGTAACCGTTCCATGGCATAAATGCCACAGTCATGTTTTGACCCAAAGCCAATTCGCCTAAGTCGGTAGATGCACCATCAGCAACTACGTCGCCACGGGCAACACGATCACCAGCCTGAACGATTGGACGTTGGTTGATGTTGGTATTTTGGTTTGAACGGGTGTACTTGATAAGGTTATAAATATCCACACCAACTTCACCCGCTGCTGTCTCGTCATCGTTTACACGAATCACGACACGGTTTGCGTCAACATAGTCAACGATACCGCCGCGGGAAGCCAAAATAACAGTGCCTGAGTCAACCGCAACAATGCGCTCTAAGCCGGTACCAACCAATGGCTTATCTGGGCGCAAGCAAGGAACCGCTTGACGTTGCATATTCGCACCCATCAACGCACGATTCGCATCATCGTGCTCCAAGAATGGAACCAGTGAAGCAGCGGCAGAAACGATCTGGCTAGGAGCAACGTCAATGAAATCAATGCGCTCTGGGCTAACCATCATAGTTTCACCAGCTTGACGCGCTGAAACCAATTCATCGGCTAACTTACCGTTTTTGTCGATCGTTGCATTTGCCTGAGCAATAACGTATTTCGCCTCTTCAATAGCGGAGAGATACATTACTTCATCGCTTACCTTGCTATTAGCAACTTTACGATATGGTGTTTCCAAGAAACCATGCTCATTCAAACGCGCAAACAACGCAAGTGAGTTGATCAGACCAATGTTTGGTCCTTCTGGAGTTTCAATTGGGCAAACACGTCCATAGTGGGTAGGATGCACGTCGCGCACTTCGAAACCTGCGCGCTCGCGTGTCAAACCACCAGGTCCCAATGCAGAAATACGACGCTTGTGCGTGATCTCTGACAATGGGTTTGTTTGGTCCATAAACTGGGACAACTGGGAAGAACCGAAGAACTCACGAATCGCTGAAGAGATTGGCTTGCTGTTAATCAAGTCATGCGGCATGAGGTTTTCTGTTTCGGCTTGACCGAGACGTTCTTTAACCGCACGCTCAACGCGTGACAAACCAGCGCGGAATTGATTCTCAGCCAACTCACCTACGCAACGTACGCGACGATTACCTAAGTGATCGATGTCATCGACTTCGCCTTTGCCGTTACGCAAGTCAACTAAAGACTTAATGGTGTCGAGGATATCTTCATCCGACAAAACCATTTTGCCTTCCATCTCAGAACGACCGAGACGGCTGTTTACTTTCATACGACCAACGCGTGATAAATCGTAACTGTCTTCGTTGTAGAACAAGCGCTGGAATAAGGCCTCAACAGCATCTTCTGTTGGAGGCTCACCAGGACGCATCATACGATAGATGGCAATACGAGCAGCCATTTGATCTGCAGTTTCGTCAGTACGCAATGTCTGTGAAATATACGCACCAGAATCCAAATCATTGGTGTAGATGGTTTCCAACTGCTTAATGCCTGCATCGCGCAATGTAGCCAACAACTCCTCAGTAATTTCATCATTAGCATAAGCCAAGATTTCACCGGAGTCTGGATCAATGATGTTACGTGCAACTACGCGACCAACTAAGTAGTCATCTGGAACTACGATGTTTTTAGTCTTAGCGGCTTCGAGCTCACGAATATGCTTTGCATTGATACGCTTGTCTTTTTGAATGACAACTACGCCATTCTTATCGAGCACATCAAAGTTAGCCATTTGGCCACGCAAACGCTCTGGTACAAATTCCATTGATGCGCCGTTTGCGCTCAATGCAAAATGATCAAAGTTAAAGAAGTTTGCAAGAATCTGTTCGTTGTTTAAACCAATTGCTTTAAGCAAAATGGTGACAGGCATCTTACGGCGACGGTCAACGCGGAAATACAAAATATCTTTTGGATCAAACTCAAAATCGAGCCATGAACCACGGTAAGGAATAATACGCGCGGAGAATAGCAACTTTCCTGAGCTATGTGTCTTGCCCTTATCGTGTTCGAAGAACACGCCTGGGGAACGGTGCAACTGAGAAACGATGACGCGCTCAGTGCCGTTGATCACAAAAGAGCCGTTATCTGTCATGAGTGGAATTTCACCCATGTAGACTTCGCTCTCTTTTACCTCTTTAACCTTAGTAGGCGCTTCGCGATCATAAATAATCAAGCGAACTTTTGCACGTAAGGCTGAATGGTACGTGTAACCACGTTGTTGACATTCTTTAACGTCAAACGGTGGCTGTGACAACTGGTATGACACGTATTCCATACGTGCATAGCCATTGTTAGACACAATTGGGAATGCTGATGTAAAGGCAGCCTGAAGTCCCTCTGTAAGACGAGACATTGCTGGCTTTTCAGCCTGTAAAAATTTAGCGTAGGATTCCAGCTGCGTTGCGATCAGGTATGGAACCTGATGATTATTTACTCGCTTAGCAAAGCTTTTACGGACTCGCTTGCGTTCGGTGAAGCTGTAGTTCATTTCATCTCCGAATTCAGCGACTGTACAAAGATTTGGCGATTGGCCACTACCAATCACTGGCGGACAACACTAAATCGCTTAGATCCAGTGTCCGACCAAACTTGCATTCTGCAGTCGTATCAGAAGGCAAACCCGATTTCAATCAGAAATGAAATCGGGTTTGACCACTAATGGTCAAACCCAACAGGGCTAGCACCCCTTTTTGAGGGGCACTAACTGAGTTTGTATTACTTGAGTTCTGCTTTAGCGCCAGCTTCTTCAAGCTTCTTCTTAGCTTCTTCAGCTGTCTTCTTATCAACAGCTTCTTTGATTGGCTTTGGAGCACCATCAACTAAGTCTTTAGCTTCTTTCAAGCCAAGGCCAGTGATTTCGCGAACAGCCTTAATTACTGAAACTTTGTTTGCGCCAGCTTCGAGCAAGTTAACAGTAAATTCTGTTTGCTCTTCAGCAGCAGCGCCACCAGCAGCACCAGCAGGACCAGCAACAGCCATCGCTGCAGCTGAAACGCCAAACTTCTCTTCGAACGCCTTAACCAAGTCGTTCAAATCCATTACGGACATGCTACCTACTGCATCAATGATTTCTTCTTTGGTAATCGCCATTTTTAGCTCCTAATACTTAATAGTTAATCTGCGCTTATTCAGCGGCAGGGGTTTGCGGTGTTTCTGTTCCAGCTTCTGGGGCTGCGGCTGCAGGCTCAGCAGCTGCCTCTGGAGCGGCGGCTTCAGCAACTACTTCTGCTGGGGCTGCTGCTTCAACTGCAGGTGCTGCAACTGGAGCAGGTGCTCCGGCTGATTTTTGCGCTGCTACTGCGCCCAATACGCGAGCCATTGCAGATACTGGGGCCAACATCACGCCCAACAACTGAGATAACAACTCGTCGCGGCTTGGAATAGACGCGAGGGATTTAACGCCCGCTACGTCCAACAACTTGCCGTTATATAAGCCAGCAGTAATGACTAGCTTGTCTTGAGTCTTAGCAAAGTTCTGCAATACTTTTGCCGAAGCAATCGGATCAGCAGAAATGCCATAGATCAAGGGGCCAACCATCGAATCAGCAAGAGGCTCAAACTGTGTGCCTTGTGCAGCACGGCGTGCCAATGTGTTCTTCAAAACGCGAAGATATACACCCTGGTCACGTGCGCTAGCACGTAGCTTTGTCAACTGCTCTACTGGAATACCACGGTATTCAGCGAGCACGACTGTTTGAGCTCCAGCCAATTGAGCGCCGACATCAGCAACAATCGCTTTTTTGTCTTGTACATTCAAAGGCACGGTTTAACTCCTAAAAAACCAACTGTTTCCAGTTGGGGTTACACACCAGCGTCTGATCATTTATCACAAGTGAATCTTGTGAAATCTTTTCAGGGTCGCCATCTGCGCTGGCTATTACTTTCGTAACGATTAAGAATTACTTCTGAGTAAGCAAATAATTCACCAACGGTCTTTGATGTTCGACTCTCACTCAAAGAGCAGGAGTCGACCCAAAGTTCTTTTTGCTACAAACGGATTACTGCGCCGCCTGTATCGATGCTTGGTCTACACGTACGCCTGCACCCATGGTGCTGCTTACGGCAACCTTCTTTAAATAAATACCCTTAGATGCAGGTGGCTTAGCCTTGTTCAAAGCCTCAAGCAATGCGAGCAAGTTTGATTTCAATGCAGCTGGCTCGAATGAACGGCGGCCAATGCTTGCGTGCACGATACCGGCTTTGTCCACACGGAATTGCACTTGGCCTGCTTTTGCATTCTTAACTGCAGTAGCAACGTCAGGAGTAACAGTTCCGACTTTTGGATTCGGCATCAAACCACGTGGGCCCAATACTTGACCTAAAGTACCAACAATCTTCATTGTGTCTGGGGATGCAATCAAAATATCAAAGTCAATTTTTCCGCCTTTGATTTGATCAGCGAGGTCTTCCATGCCAACGATCTCAGCACCAGCAGCTTTAGCTTGTTCAGCTTTTTCGCCTTGTGCAAATACCGCTACACGAACATGCTTACCTGTACCGGCTGGGAGTACAACTGCGCCTCGCACAACTTGGTCAGATTTCTTGGCATCAATACCCAACTGAACTGCAACGTCGATAGACTCATCGAACTTAGCAGTTGCACACTCTTTAACGAGATTCAATGCATCTTCTAATGCATAAAACTTGTTGCGGTCTACTTTAGATTCGATCGCTTTTAAACGCTTAGATAACTTAGTCATGATTAGAGACCTTCCACTGTGATGCCCATTGAGCGGGCGCTACCAGCGATTGTTCTTACAGCAGCGTCCATATCGGCAGCTGTCAAATCTGGCATTTTTGCTTTAGCAATTTCTTCTGCTTGAGCACGTGTAATTTTTCCTACCTTATCGGTATGCGGACGTGGTGATCCTTTTTCGATCTTTGCAGCCTTCTTAATCATGATGGTTGCTGGAGGAGTCTTCATGATGAAAGTGAAGCTCTTGTCAGCAAACGCTGTAATCACGACTGGAATTGGCAGGCCAGGTTCCATGCTCTGAGTTTGAGCATTAAACGCCTTACAAAACTCCATAATATTGAGGCCGCGTTGACCCAATGCTGGACCTACGGGAGGTGATGGATTTGCTTTACCTGCAGGGATCTGCAGCTTGATAAAGCCAATGATCTTTTTTGCCATTGATTGCTCCTAAAAGCGCGCCTAACCTCATTAGGTAAGACCGCTGTTGAGTAAACGCTTCACTAGTTTTTGGCTTTCTAGATCCGCTCCTCGGTTATTACTAACCACTTAATGCCACTACTTTTTGATACAAAACACCCCTAAATTGGGTATTTTTTACATCTTTTCTACTTGTCCGAACTCCAGCTCAACTGGGGTACCGCGGCCAAAAATTGTAACAGAAACGCGCAATCTTGACTTCTCATAGTTCACTTCTTCAATATTGCCGTTGAAGTCAACGAATGGACCCTCTTTAACTCGCACGATCTCGCCGACCTCAAATAAGGTCTTGGGCTTAGGCTTATCTACCCCAGCCTGCATTTGGTCCATGATTTTGGATACTTCTGCCGTTGAAATCGGGCTTGGGCGATTACGAACACCGCCAACGAAACCAGTTACTTTTGGCGTGTTTTTCACCAAATGCCAGCTTTCGTCCGTCATTTCCATCTCAATCAAGACATATCCTGGAAAGAAACGTCGCTCAGATACAGATTTTGCGCCTGACTTGATTTCTACAACCTCTTCGGATGGAACCAAGATACGGCCAAATTTTTCTGGCATACCAGAACGAGCAATACGCTCTTCTAAGCCTCTTTTAACGCTTTTTTCCATACCTGAATAAGCATGAATTACATACCAGCGCATATTGCCAGTAGCTTGTGGATTTGAGACCAATTCAGCATCAATCATTTTTTACTCACTTCCAGCCCAAAAAGACTGAAAAAACTAGCCATTCAATTAATTTGTCTGCAAGCCACAAAAATAAGGACATGATCACGACAAAGCCAAATACGACTAGAGTCATTTGGGTCGTCTCTTTGCGGGTCGGCCAAACAACCTTTTTTACTTCATACCAAGAATCTTTAGCATAGGCGATAAAACGACGGCCATCTGCTGACAGGGCCACAATCAAAACTGCAGTTGCTATACCGCCAAACAAAACAGCCAAACGAATCAGTAAAGATTGGTCTGCCAACGTGTAGTAAAGAACTAACGCTGCAACGACGATTAAAGCAGCGAGTCCGGAGACCCAGCTGCTCTTTTCTTCAGAGTGACTTGCTGTTTGTTGAGACATATAACTTTCAGTTCAAATCGTGGCAGGGGCGGAGGGCATCGAACCCCCAACCTTTGGTTTTGGAGACCAACGCTCTGCCAATTGAGCTACACCCCTTTATTAAATCTATTAAGCCAAAATCTTCGCAACCACGCCGGCGCCAACAGTACGGCCACCTTCACGGATCGCAAAACGTAAACCTTCTTCCATCGCGATTGGTGCGATGAGTTTGACGGTAATCGTGACGTTATCACCAGGCATCACCATTTCTTTGTCTTTTGGCAACTCGATTGAACCCGTTACGTCCGTAGTACGGAAGTAAAACTGGGGACGATAGTTGTTAAAGAATGGTGTATGACGGCCACCTTCGTCTTTACCCAAGATATAAACCTCGGCTGTAAAGTGAGTATGTGGGGTGATTGAACCTGGCTTAGCCAATACTTGGCCGCGCTCAACTTCTTCACGTTTTGTACCGCGTAACAAGATACCCACGTTATCGCCTGCTTGACCTTGGTCGAGCAATTTGCGGAACATTTCAACACCAGTACAAGTTGTCTTGAGTGTTGGCTTGATGCCGATAATTTCAATCTCTTCACCAACCTTCACGATACCGCGCTCGATACGACCTGTAACAACAGTACCGCGACCGGAGATAGAGAACACGTCCTCTACTGGCATCAAGAACGCACCGTCAACAGCACGCTCTGGAGTTGGGATGTAGGTATCTAATGCTTCAGCCAATTTCATGATGGCTTCTTTACCCAATGGGCCTTCGTCGCCTTCAAGTGCTAACTTAGCAGAACCTTGAACGATTGGTGTGTCATCACCTGGGAAGTCGTACTTAGATAAAAGCTCACGAACTTCCATTTCAACTAACTCTAACAATTCAGCGTCATCCACCATATCGCACTTGTTCAAAAATACGATGATGTAGGGAACACCCACTTGGCGTGCCAAGAGGATGTGCTCACGAGTTTGTGGCATTGGGCCGTCAGCTGCAGAGCAAACCAAAATAGCGCCGTCCATCTGAGCAGCACCAGTAATCATGTTCTTAACGTAGTCAGCATGTCCTGGGCAATCCACGTGTGCGTAGTGACGATTAGCAGTCTCGTACTCAACGTGTGCTGTATTAATCGTAATACCGCGTGCTTTTTCTTCTGGAGCAGCATCGATCTGATCGTATGCTTTTGCTTCGCCACCGAATGCCTTAGAAAGCACAGTTGCGATCGCTGCTGTCAATGTGGTTTTACCGTGGTCAACGTGACCAATGGTGCCAACGTTTACGTGCGGTTTTGTCCGCTCAAACTTTTCTTTTGCCATTTTTTTGTCTGCCTTTAGTTAACTCTTAAACCAACACACGAAATTAAAATATTTACTGCTAAAGCCATGGTGCCCATGGGCAGGATCGAACTGCCGACCTCTCCCTTACCAAGGGAGTGCTCTACCACTGAGCCACATGGGCAAATACAAATACTGCTAAAACTGGAGCGGGATAAGAGAATCGAACTCTTGACCGAAGATTGGAAATCTGCTGTTTTACCATTAAACTAATCCCGCACATCTCTGGTGGAGGGGGTAGGATTCGAACCTACGTAGGCATAGCCAACAGATTTACAGTCTGCCTCCTTTAGCCGCTCGGACACCCCTCCGCGAACCCAATATTTTGACTCCAAATGGAGTTATTGTCAATCTCTTAAACCTCAAAACGCTTTGCACAAGTAAAAACGCCCAGACCTAAGAGGGTCTGGGCGTCGCATTGGTGCCCGGCAGTTACCTACTTTCACACGGGTAATCCGCACTATCATCGGCGTAAAGTCGTTTCACTGTCCTGTTCGGGATGGGAAGGAGTGGTTCCAACTTGCTATGGTCACCGGGCGTAGAGGGTCGAGTTGCTGATAAATCATCAACAACTCTATTTGAGTAAGCATGTAATTAAGGATGCAGATTAAATCTGGCAAACATCCAACACAATAGTGCTGGTTATAGGATCAAGCCTAACGGGCAATTAGTATCAGTTAGCTTAACGCATTACTGCGCTTCCACACCTGACCTATCAACGTTGTGGTCTTCAACGACCCTTTATGTAGGTTAAACCTACGGGAGATCTCATCTTCAGGCAAGTTTCCCGCTTAGATGCTTTCAGCGGTTATCTCTTCCGTACATAGCTACCCTGCGATGCTTCTGGCGAAACAACAGGTACACCAGCGGTACGTCCACTCCGGTCCTCTCGTACTAGGAGCAGCCCCCGTCAAATCTCCAACGCCCATGGCAGATAGGGACCAAACTGTCTCACGACGTTTTAAACCCAGCTCACGTACCTCTTTAAATGGCGAACAGC